>NZ_JBPJZI010000002.1:0-920562 GCF_051216395.1 Variovorax cryoconiti
GCGCGCTCAGGCGTCGTGGGCAGCCGCACATCGACGGCGCGCTCCTGCTGCTCGCGCAGGGCGCGTTCGCGGTCCTGCTGGCGCAGTTCTTCGATGAAGGGCTGGGGGGCCGAGGGGTTGGCCTGCGCCCAGGCGCCAGTGGCTGCGCACAGCCCCATCGCGCCAACAATGCACGGGCGCAAAGCCCCGAATCGCCCAGGCACCCCTCCACGAACACCGCGCCCCGCAGCCTTCTTGATCGACATCGTCCGCCCTGTATCTACTTGTAAGGCGCGGATTCTGGTGGCGGGTCAGTGCCTCAAATGTCAATGAATGTGGAGTAAGCGTGAGGCGGGGAAATTCACCCTGGTTGTGTGATCGAAATCGCAGGTTTAGTGCGCGCGAAAAAAACGGACTAGAACTTCTCGTGCGGCAGCAGGTAGCGCCACTCTCCCGGCGCCAGCCCCGCGAGCGGCACGCGGCCGACGCGCAGGCGCTTCATCGCGAGGATGCTCAGATCGACGCTGTCGCACATCTGCGCGATCTGCCCCGGCCAGGCACCCTTCATCGCGAAGCGCAGGCCGGTCACGCCCTCGTTCTGGCGGTTGACGCTGACCTTGGCCGGCAGCATGGCGCGGCCGTCGACCACGGGCGACTGGTTCAGGCGGTGCAGCGCCTGCGGGCTCACCTCGCCGTGCACGTCGACCATCACCTCGTACTCCATCAACCCGGCGTCTTCGACCAGCTTGCGTTCGATGCGCGGGTCCTGCGTGAAGACGATGAGCCCGCTCGCACCCTTTTCCAGCGGCGTGAAGCAATGCTGGTTGGCAAAGTGCCGTTGCAGCGTGGGCCGCTGCGAGTCGTCGGCCTCGCTGCGCTGCCCTGGCACCAGCAGCTTCGGGATCGGCGCGTCGAAGGCCAGGCCGGCAGGCTTGTTCAGCAGGATCGTCACGACCTGCACCGGCTCGGGCCTGGCGCTCTTGTCGACCGTCACGGCCTGCTGTGGCAGGACGCGCGCCTGCGGCACCTCGACCACCGCGCCGTCGACGCGCACCGCGCCGTTCTCGATCAGCAGTTCGGCCTCGCGGCGCGAGCAGTTCATGTCGGCCGCGACGCGCTTGGCGAGGCGGATGCCCTCGTCCCGGGTCTGGAGGATGTTCATGCGAGGGATCTTTCACGGATGCGTGCGACATGCGCCGCCAGCGAGCGTGCGGCCATCGGCCACATGCGCTGCGGCACGTCGGCGTAGGCGATCGGCAGCCAGTCTTCGGGCGTGCCGTCGGGGTGTTCGCGCATGGCTTCGAGGATGCGTGCCTCGCGCCGGAAACGGTGCATCTTGAGCGCGGCGATGGCATCGCGCGCCGAGGCGATCACGTAGCCGTGCGCGGGCAGGATGAAGTCGACGCCGCCGACGCGGCAGATGTCGTCGAGCAGGTCGAGCGAGTCGAGGTAGGCGGTCATGTTGCCGTCCGGCGGGTCGACCACGGTGGTGCTGCCGTTGAGGATGTGGTCGCCCGAAAACAGCAGGCCGTCTTCCTGCAGCACCAGGCAGACGTGGTTGGCGGCATGGCCGGGCGTGTGCACCACGCGCAGCGTGTGGGTGGCCTCGGGCGTGGGCCCTTCGAGCATCAGGCGTTCACCGTCGACCAGGGCGCGGTCGGGCGTGAAGCGCGCGTTCGGCCTGGCGGTGGCGGCCGAGGGCAGGCCGAGGATCGGCGGGCGCGGCTCGCACAGCGCCTGCAGCGGCCGTGCGGCGGGCGAGTGGTCGGCGTGCGAATGGGTGCAGACGATCATGCGGATGTCGCCGGCCGTCGCGTCGTGCAACCGCCGGATGTGGCCGGGGTCCAGCGGGCCCGGGTCGATCACGATGTAGCCCGTGGTTTCGTCGCCGACGAGGTAGCTGTTGGTGCCGGGCCCGGTCATGGCGCCGGCGTTGGGGGCGGTCAGGCGGCGCAGGTTGCGCAGCAGGGCGACCGGCGCGTCGCTTCGCCAGTCGAGCGCATGCACGATCTGGCCGTCGGGGCAGACCAGGGCGAGCTCGCCGTAGGGCGGCTCGTGCTCCATATAGCGTGCCTCCTGGCCGTCGAGCAGGCCGGCGCGCGGGCAGCTGGTGAAGAGCGGCTGTTCTTCGTCGCAGTCCTCCAGGATCGCGTCGACCGAGGCGTAGGCGGCCAGGCGCTCGAGCGTGCGCACCGTCGGGAACATCATCCGGAAGCGCTGCGCCTTGTGGCGCTCCAGCGCCTCGGCGGGGCGCACCCAGACCGGCTCGAACTGCTCGGTCTCGTCGGCCACCGGCACCTGGCCGTCGGGCATGCGCGCCACCAGGAAGGGCACGTCGAAACGCTTGGGCAGGTCGCGGTCGGTCACCCAGTGCGCGAAGGTGAAGACCTGGTCCGTGGCCAGCAGCAGGCCACGCCTGGCGCACTGCGCGGCAAAGGGCGTCGTGCCGTCCGCCGTGCCGCGGTCCATGGCCGCCACGGCCGCGGCCTGCACCGGGCGCCCGTCGTCGGCGTGGTGGGCCAGCAGCACGCCCAGTTCCTCGAAGGTCTCGCGCAGCGCCGCGATGGCCTGCGTGAGCTGCACGTCGCTCTGGGTGACGCGGCGCTTGGCGATGGCGTGGGCCTGGGCGTCGCTGTCGTCGATGCGTCCGCCCGGGAACACGTAGGCACCCGCGCCGAAGCTGGCCTTGTCGGACCGGCGGGTCATCAGCAGCTCCGGCCCTGCCGGCGTGTCGCGCAGCAGGAGGAGAGTGGCGGCCGGTCGCACGGACGCAGGCGCGCGTTGCGGGTGGATGAGCTGGGTGGGGCGGACCATCCGACCATTATCGGCAGGCACGTGGGCCGCGTCGGCGCCGTGCTTAAGCAAAAACAAATCTTGCGCACCGATCATCGCGGCACACTGCACCGATGCATGCCACCTTGTCCTCTGCTGTCTGGAGACCGACGATGACCCCCGACACCGGCCCTGCGGCCGCTGCGTTCAGCCCGAGAAACGCCCGGTGAGAGGCGCCGCCCGACGCCACATCGAGCGCCATCGCACCTCGCGCATCGGCTGGCTGCGTGCCGCGGTGCTCGGTGCCAACGACGGCATCGTCTCCACCGCCAGCCTGATCGTCGGCGTGGCGGCGGCCCACGCCAGCCACGGCAGCATCGTCATGACCGGTGTGGCCGGCCTGGCCGCCGGTGCCATGTCGATGGCCGCCGGCGAGTACGTGTCGGTGCATTCGCAGGCCGACACCGAGAAGGCCGACCTGGCGCGCGAACGCACCGAGCTCGACGAAGACCTCGCGGCGGAGGTGCGCGAGCTGACGGCCATCTACGTGGGCCGCGGCCTGCCGTACCCCTTGGCCAGCCAGGTTGCGCAGGCGCTGATGGCGCACGACGCCCTCGGTGCCCATGCGCGCGACGAGCTGGGCATTTCGGAGGTCCTCAGTGCGCGACCCCTGCAGGCCGCGATGGCCTCGGCGGCCAGCTTCACGGTCGGTGCGGCGTTGCCGCTCGCCGTGGCCTGGCTCGTGGACGGGCCGCAGCTGGTCACCTGGGTCGCTGCGCTGTCGATCGTCTTCCTGGCCGCGCTCGGCGCGCTGGCCGCCCGCGTCGGCGGCGCGAAGGTCCTGCCATCGGCCTGGCGCGTCACGCTGTGGGGCGCGCTTGCGATGGGCGTCACGGCGGCCGCGGGCTCGCTGTTCTCCGGCGTCGCGTGAGCGGTCGTCCACAATGCGTCGAACGCGCGATCGAACCGCGCGGAGAGACCGGCCATGCGTTTGCTGATCGTTGAAGACGACGTCCTGCTGGGCGATGCGCTGGCCACGGGCCTGCGCCAGCGGGGGCACGCGGTCGACTGGTTCGGCGACGGTGCGAAGGCCGACGCGGCGCTCGCGGGCGCTGCGTTCGACGCCGTCGTGCTCGACCTCGGCCTGCCGCGCGGCGATGGCATGGTGTGGCTGCGGCGCTGGCGCGAACGCGGGCTCAAGCTGCCGTTGCTGATCCTCACCGCACGCGACGGCATCGAGCAGCGCATCGAAGGGCTGGACGCCGGCGCCGACGACTACCTGGTCAAGCCCATCACCATCGACGAACTCGCGGCGCGGCTGCGCGCCCTGGTCCGCCGATCGGCCGGCCAGGCGCAGGCCTCCTGGCAGCATGGCGCGCTGGAATACGACCCGGCTACCAAAGTGGTGCGATGGAAGGGGGCGCAGGTCGACCTCACCGGTCGCGAGCTGGCGCTGCTCGAAGCCCTGCTGACCCAGTCGCAGCGGGTGCTCTCGAAGGCGCACCTGCTCGAAAAGCTCTACGACTGGAGCGGTGCCGAGCCCGAGAGCAACGCGCTCGAAGTGCACATCCATCACCTGCGTCGCAAGATCGACCCGAACATCGTGCGCACCGTGCGTGGCGTGGGCTATGCGCTGGGCTCCGGCGAGGCGGCACCGTGAGCCTGCAGCGCCGGCTTCTGCTGTACCTGCTCATCTGCGCGCCACTGGTCTGGGGCGTGGCGCTGTACTTTTCCCTCAGCCGCGCGCGGATCGAGGTCAACGAGCTCTTCGATGCGGAGCTGATCCGGCTGGCGCGCCAGGTGCAGGCCACGCTCGGCCGCGGCCTGCCGGCCGAGGCGGCACCGCTGCCGCCCGCGCCACCCGTGCCGCACGAGGGCGCCGTCGAGACCGGCGATGCCGACGTGCGCGACCTGGCGGTGGCCGTGTGGGACCGCAGCGGTCAGCTGATGATTTCGGACCGCGAAGGCGTCCAGCTGCCCTACCGCCCCGAGCGCGGCGGCTTCGTCGACGAGCAGCTGGGCGGCCGCGCCTGGCGCGTGTACTACCTGCAGTCCTTCGACGGGCGCTGGCTGGTGGCTTCGGGCCAGCGCATCTACGAACGGGACGAACTGGTCTACGGCCTGACGGTCAGCCAGGTCGTGCCCTGGCTGCTGGTGCTGCCCATCCTGCTGGGGGTGATGGCCTGGGCCGTGCGCCGTGCGCTGTCGCCCATGGTCAAGCTGACGCGCCAATTGCAGCGCCGTCCGGCCGACGACCTGCAACCGCTGGCCGAGAGCCGCGCGCCCGCCGAGCTCAAACCCTTGATCGGCGCCATGAACGGGCTCTTCGCGCGCATCGAGCAGATGCTGGTGCGCGAGCGCCGCTTCACCGCCGATGCCGCGCACGAACTGCGCACGCCGCTGGCCGTGCTGCGCGCGCAGTGGGACGTGGTGCAGCGCGCCGGCAGCCCGGCCGAGCGCGCGGCGGCCGAGACCAAGCTCGGCATCGGCCTCGACCGGATGGACCGGCTGGTCACGCAGATGCTGGCGTTGTCGCGGGTCGAATCCGGCACCGTACCGGTCTTCGACGACGTGCGGTGGACGCCTGTCGTCGAGCAGGCCATGAGCGACTGCCTGGTCCTGGCCGAGCGCCGCGGCATCGAGCTGGCCTGCGACTGGCCGCCGGCCGGCCGGCACCCGATGCCGTTGCTGGGCGATGAGCACCTCCTGGCCGTGCTGCTGCGCAACCTGCTGGACAACGCGGTGCGCTATGCGCCGGCCGGCAGCGCCGTGACGCTGCGCATCGGGCAGGACTGCATCGAGGTCGAGAACGCGGGCGAGCCGCTGTCACCCGAGCAGATGGCCCGCCTGGGCGAGCGCTTCTACCGGCCCGACGGTCAGCAGGAGGTCGGCAGCGGCCTGGGCGTGTCGATCGTGCGCCGCATCGCGGAACTGCATGGGCTGGGGCTGGTGTTCGGGGCACGCCCCGACGGCACCGGGGTGCGGGTGCTGCTGCAATTCGACAGCGCACACCGCTGACACGCCCCTACCGGGCGGCCTTGGCCTTGTCGAGCAGCGCGCGGGCCTCTTCGCGGCGGCCGGTGTCGGCCACCTGGCGGCCGGGTCGCGGCGGCGCCTGCAGCGCGCGTTCCAGGTAGGCGATGGCTTCCTGCGCCTGCTTGGTCTCGACCAGGTATTCGCCGTAGAAGAAGTTCGGGTCGATGCCCTTGGGGTTGAGCGTGAGCGCCTTGGTCAGCAGCTCCTTCGCCTTGGCCTTGTCGCCGAAGCCGACCGGCCAGCCCGGCACCTTGTAATAGAGAACGCCCAGGCTGTTGTAGGCCGAGCCTTCGAGCACGCTGCCGTCGATGGCGATGGCGGATTCGTACAGCGCCTTGGCCTGCTTGACCAGGCCGAGCGCGCCGAGCCCGCCCTTCTCGCCGGCCCACGAGCTCACGACGATGCCCTCCCACACCAGCGGCTCGGCGCGGCCGGGGAAGGCCTCGCTGACCTGGTGCGCCTTGGCCGCGAGCGCCTCGAAGCCCTTCTCGCGTTCGGTCGCGGGGCTCTGGTAGCGGATCGCCTCCCAGTCGTGCTGCAACTCGCTGACCGCCTCGGTGACGGTGGCGGCGCGGGCGGGCAGTGCGGGCAGCAGCGCCAGCGTGGCGAGGCTGGCGACGAGGCAGCCGGTCAGCCATCGGCGGGTGCGGGACGAGGCGGTTCGGAAATCGGTCATGGTGTCTTTCGGGTGGAGGTTCAGTGGGCGGCGCGCATCAGCGAATGGCTGTCGGCTTCGGCCGGGGTGTCGGTCGGCAGCGTGCAGTCCAGGTCCGCCGCTGGGGGCGTCGTCATGGGCGGCAGGTTCTCGCGATGCTTGCGGAACGATCCGTCGAGCAGCCCCGGTGCGATGCCGTTGAGGCGCACCGCGAGGCTTTCCGGAAAGCCGACGAAGCGCTCGGCCGCGCCGCTCTCGATCAGTTGCAGCAGCGCCTGCGCGGCGACCTCCGGCGCGTCCATGGCGGTGCCGGTGGCCTTGTTGTAGCCGTCGACGGCATCGCTGTTGAAGGCCGTGCGCGTGCTGCGCGGGCCGAGGTACTGCACGCCGACCGGGCCGTCGCCCAGCTCGCGTCGCAAGGACTCCGCGAAGCCGCGCAGGCCGAACTTGCTGGCGCTGTAGACGCTGAAGCCCGGCAGGCCGAGGCGGCCCAGCACCGAGCCGACGAAGACGACGCGCGCCTCGGGGCGCGTGCGCAGGTGCGGCAGCAGCGCCTGGGTCAGCAGCATCGGCGCGAACAGGTTGAGGTGCAGCACCTGCGCCATCTCGGTCGCGCCGAAGGCCTCGATGCGGCCGAAGGCGGGCACGCCGGCGTTGTGGACGAGCACGTTGCAGCCCCAGCCGGCCGCGACATCGCTGATGCCGCCGAGGCTCGAGGTGCGCATGAGGTCGGCGGCATACCACTCGATGCTGGGCGGCGTCGTGCCGGTGCGCGCCAGCGCCCGCGCCTGGGCGGCCAGCCGCGCCGGCGAGCGGCCGAGCAGCATGACGGAAGCCCCCGCGCCGACCAGCGCGGACGCAGCCGCCTGGCCGATCCCACCGGTGGCGCCGGTCAGCAGCACCCGTGCGTCCTTCGCCTTCATGCCGCAACCGCCTGGGCTGGTGTCGAGGCCGACGCAGGCACGGGCATCGGCAGGCTGCGGAACACGTCGCCGTAGAGCCGGTAGAACGCCCGTGCCGCATGCACGATGTCGGCCTGGTCCGCCGGGGACTCGACCCGGTCCATCAGCAGCTCGAAATGCGCCGTGTGCTCCAAATCGAGCGTGCCGTGCGAACGCAGGTAGCTGAAGGCCGCATCGGGCAGGCCGAGCGGCTGCTGGATCTGGTCGGCGGCCATCAGCGCCAGCGAGACGCTGGTGCCCTCCAGCACATGCACCATGCCGAAGAAGCCGAGCGGGTTGCGCCGCGCGATGGTGTCGTAGGCATAGGCCACCATCACCTCGGTCGCGTGGCCGGGCGGGCCGTCGCGCACGGCGTCGGCATCGGCGCCGCACGCGCGGATGTCGTCGAGGATCCACAGGTCGTGGCCCTCTTCTTCTTCGATGTATTCGTCCAGCGGGCCGCGCAGCCACTGGTTGGCGGGCGGCAGTGCGGCCTGGCAGGCGTGCAGCAGCGGCACCGTGTGGCGCACGTGGTGGGAGGCCTCGCGCAGGAAGGCGACGTAGCTGGGCAGCGAAACCTCGCCGCGCAGGCAGCCCTGGATGATGGGCGTGCCCAGCAGGCCCATGCGGGCGTCGGCGGTCTCTGCGACCAGGCGTGCGTAGAAAGTCATGAAGGCTCCAGGTTCAAAGGGTGGGGCGCGGTGCCGTCTCGAGGGCGTCCGCGTGCAGTTGAAGGATGGCCACGCGCTGCGGGCGGCCGTTGGCAGTGG
The DNA here is from genome assembly GCF_051216395.1 of Variovorax cryoconiti. NCBI lineage: Bacteria > Pseudomonadati > Pseudomonadota > Betaproteobacteria > Burkholderiales > Comamonadaceae > Variovorax > Variovorax cryoconiti. Next base: position 8,154 of record NZ_JBPJZI010000002.1, read on the forward strand.
CCAGCCCGGACGCGGCACTGAAGTCGGCCCGGCCGCGCACCCAGCGCTCGATGCGGGCGTAGTCGGGCAGGGTGTCGTTGGCCGCATCGACCGCGGCCTGCAGGGCGGCGTCGGGCAGGTCGGGCCGCGTCGGCCACAGGACTGCGCTCAGGGACGGTTCGCCATCGCCGAACACGACCGCCTGCGCGATGGCGTGCTCGCCGCGCAGGGCGGTCTCGACCCACTCGGGCGACACGTTGCGACCGAAGGCGGTGATGAGCACATGCTTCTTGCGGCCCTGGATGTGCAGGAAGCCGTCGGCGTCGATCGTGCCCAGGTCGCCGGTGGGCCACCAGGCCGGTGGCGCCTCCGTGCTGCCGAGGTAGCCGTTGAAGAGGCTGCCGGCGACTTCCACTTCACCGTCCGCGGCGATGCGCAGCCGTGCATGCGGCAGCGCGCGCCCGGCACTGCCGGCACGCGCCGCCCCGGGCAGGTTCAGCGTCTGCACCGAGGCGCCCTCGGACAGCCCGTAGCCCTCGTGTGCCGGAATGCCGACGGCTTGCGCCGCCTGCAGCAGCTTGGCGCCCACGGCCGCACCGCCGACCGCCACCATGCGCAGCGATGCAGGCGCGCGTTGGCCGCTCTGCATCAGGTGGCCGACCCAGGCGCGCAGCATCTGCGGCAGCAGGATGAGGCTGTGCGGCTGCTGGGCCGTCACCACGTCCTGGAAGCGTGTGGCATCGAAACTCGACGACCCGCGCAGGCCCAGTTGGCCGAGCGGCAGCACCACGCAGGTGGCGCCGCGCATCAGCGGCGCCATCAGACCCGCGATGTTCTCCAGCAGCACCGCGAAGGGCAGGGCACACAGGTGGCGCCGGATGTCGAGCGAGGCCATGGCCGCGACCAGCCCCTGGGCCACCTGATGCATCGCTTCGCCCGACAGGCACACGCCCTTCGGGGCGCCGGTGGTGCCTGAGGTGAAAGTGATCTTGGCGGTGCCCGCGGGCATCGGCACGGGGGTGCCGGGCAGACGCAGCAACGCCAGGGGCTGCGCCGCGACGGTGATGTCCACCGTCGGCGCGCCGGCCCAGCGGGCGGCCAGCGCGGGCAGGGTCAGCAGCGTGTCGACGCCCGCGGCCTGCAGGGCATGGCCGATCTGCTCGGGCGTGAAGAACACCGGCAGCGGCACGTGCACGATGCCGGCCGCAGCGGCTGCGAGGTCTGCCACGACCCAGGCGGCACCGTTGTCCATCAGCGTCGCCAGCACCCGCGTGCGCTGGGCCACGAGCCGATCGCGCAGCGCACCGATCTCGGCCTGCAGCGCGTCACGCTGCCAGGTGCGCTCGCCGTCGTCCAGCGCCGCGTCGGCGCCCAGGGGCAGCGCCGTCATCGCGTGCCCTTGGCCGCGCCGGCCCGGCGCGCCATGTGGTGCAGGGCCTGGCCGAGGTGGCCCGCCAGCACGACGGGCCGGTGGTCGTAGTAGCTGCCCCAATGCGCCGCCTCCGCGCCGAGGGCGGCCGGGTCTGCGGTGCCCAGCGCCAGCGGCGTGACGCCGATGCGCACGAAGAGCTGGCGCAGCTCGGTCGTGAGGGTGCTCACCACCCACTGGAAGCCTTGTGCGGCCAGGTGCGGACCGAGCAGTGCGATCAGGCGTCGCCCCTCGCCGGCGCGCGACGCGGCCAGGTGTCCGACCTCCACCACGCTGCGGCGCGCTGGCTGCGTCGCAGCCTGAGTCGCCAGCAGCGTCTCGATCGGTGATGACAGGTAGCGCTCGAGGAACAGCGGCGCATCGGCGGCGCAGCGATAGCCGGCGGCCGCGACGATCTCGCCGTGGTCCTGCAGGCTCACCAGCACCGGCGCGAACTGCTGCACCTGGGCGCCGTAGCGCTGCGCGAAGATGCCGAGAACGAAAGCTTCGACCTCGGCGCGCCGCAGGTCGTCGCGCCCGTGCACGACGAGGGCGGGCCGCTCCGACGCGACGCCGGCCGGTGGCGACGGATCGCCATCGTGGGGGGACACAGCCATGAACATTCACTCTCCTTCGGGTCCCGTGCCGAAGGTGGCTCAGGTAGATGAAGCGGATGCTCGCGCCTGCCGATTAAGCGGACATTAAGCGGCGGTGCGTGCCGTGACGTGCCCATGGCGCCGTGGCAAGATGGCTGCTTCATCGCCACACGCCCGCCGCATGCTGATCAATTGCGTTGTCTACGAGAACGGCACCAAGCTGGCCGACATTCCGGTCGGCCGCATCAACGAGTACATCGCCCTGCCCAACTGCTTCGTCTGGGTGGCGCTGCACGACCCGACGCCCGAGGAGATGGACGAGGTGCAGCAGGCCTTCGACCTGCATCCGCTGGCCGTGGAAGACGCGCAGAACGGCCACCAGCGCCCGAAGGTCGAGGAGTACGGCGATTCGCTCTTCGTGGTGATGCACCTGATCGATGCCGACACGGCCGAAGCGCGCCACAGCATGGAAGTGGGCGAGGTCGACGTGTTCGTCGGCCGTAACTACGTGGTGTCGGTGCGCAACCGCAGCACGCACGGTTTCGTCGAAGTGCGGGAGCGCTGCCAGCGTGAGCCCGAGCTGCTGAAGAACGGCTCCGGCTTCGTGCTGTATGCCTTGATGGACGCGGTCGTCGACCGCTACTTTCCCGCCATCGACGCCTTCGACGTCGAGCTCGAAGCCATCGAGGAACGCATCTTCACCCTGGGCGGCGCGCGCGAGAACATCCAGCGGCTCTACGGACTGAAGCAACGGCTGACGGTGTTGAAGCACGCCGTGGCACCGCTGCTGGAGGGCACCAACCGGCTGCACGGCGGGCGGGTGCCGCAGGTCTGCATGGGCACGCAGGAGTATTTCCGCGACGTGCTCGACCACTTGAGCCGCATCAACGGCACCATCGACTCGATGCGCGACACCATCGGCACCGCCATCCAGGCCAACCTGTCGATGGTGACCATCAGCGACGGCGAGGTCACCAAGCGGCTGGCGGCCTGGGCCGCGATCTTCGCGGTGTGCACCGCCTTCGTCGGCGTCTGGGGCATGAACTTCGAGCACATGCCCGAACTGAAGTGGCGCTACGGCTATGCGATGGCGCTGGGGCTCATCGCGTGCGTGTGCGGCTACCTCTACTACCGCTTCCGGAAGGCCGGCTGGGTCTGACCCTGGCCGGCGGCGTTCTCAACGACCCCAGCGCAGCACCAGCGGGTCGAGCCGCCGGGCGACGTCGAGCAGTCCGCGGCGCACCTCGGGATGCATCGCCGGCCACGGGTGGCGCGGCGCGTCGCAGGCGATCACGCCGCCTTCCTTCATCAGCGCCTTGGCCGCCAGGAAGCCGGCCTGCCGGTTCTCGTGGTTGATCAGCGGCAGCCAGCGCTGGTAGAGCGTGAAGGCAAGGTCGGCATCGCCCGTACGGTGCGCCTCGATGATCGGGCGGATGCCATCGGCGAAGCCGCCGCCGGTCATGGCGCCAGTGGCGCCGGCGTCCAGGTCGGCCAGCAGGGTGATGGCTTCCTCGCCGTCCCACGGGCCTTCGATCGCTTCGCCACCCAGGCGGATGAGTTCGCGCAGCTTGCTCGCGGCGCCGGGCGTCTCGATCTTGAAGTAGCTGACCTGCTTGATCTCGGTAGCCATCTTCGCGAGGAAGGGCGCCGACAGCACGGTGCCGCTGGCGGGCGCGTCCTGCACCATGATCGGAATCGACACCGCGTCCGACAGCTGCGCATAGAACTCGAAGGTCTTTGCTTCGGGCACGCGGAAGGTGGCGCCGTGGTAGGGCGGCATCACCATCAGCATGGCGGCGCCCATGTCCTGCGCGCGGCGGCTGCGCTCGATGCACACGGTGGTACTGAAGTGGGTGGTGGTGACGATCACCGGCACGCGGCCGGCGATGTGTTCGAGGGCGGTGCGCGTGAGCACTTCGCGCTCGTCGTCGGACAGCAGGAACTGCTCGGAGAAGTTCGCCAGGATGCAGAGGCCGTCGACGCCGGAGTCGATCATGAAGTCGAGGCAGCGCTTCTGACTGGCCAGATCGAGCGCGCCCGATTCGGTGAAGGTGGTGGGCGCGACCGGGAAGATGCCGCGGTAGCGTGGGTTCGAGAGCGTGTGGTTCATGGCGTGGCTCAATGCGAATGACGGGGGACTTCGGCGCCGCGGCAGCCGACCAGAAAATCGAAGTCGCAGCCGTCGTCGGCCTGCAGGACATGATCGACGTACAGGCGCTGGTAGCCACCGGCCATGCCCTGGGGCTGTGCGACCAGCGACTGCAGACGCTCGGCGAGTTCCTCGTCGCTGATGTCCAGGTGCAGGCGGCCGCCCGCGCAGTCCAGCTCGATGAAGTCGCCATCGCGTACCGCGGCCAGCGGGCCACCATCGGCCGCTTCGGGCGCCACGTGCAGCACGACGGTGCCGTAGGCGGTGCCGCTCATGCGCGCGTCGGAGATGCGCACCATGTCCTTGATGCCGCGCCGCAGCAGCTTCGGCGGCAGGCCCATGTTGCCGACCTCGGCCATGCCGGGGTAGCCCTTGGGGCCGCAGTTCTTCAGCACCATCACGCAGCTCGCGTCGATGTCGAGGTCTTCGTCGACGATGCGGGCCTTGTAGTGCTCCAAGTTCTCGAACACCACCGCGCGCCCGCGGTGCTGCAGCAGCGCGGGTGAGGCCGCCGAGGGCTTGAGCACCGCGCCGCGCGGTGACAGGTTGCCGCGCAGGATGCAGATGCCGCCGTCGGCGATCAGCGGGTTGTCCAGCGGGCGGATCACCTCGTCGTTGTAGCTCGGCGCCTCGCGCACGTTGTCCCACAGCGAGCGGCCGTTGACGGTGAGCGCGCCGGGGTGCGGCAGCAGGTCGTGCTCGCCCAGGCGGCGCAGCACCGCGGGCAGACCGCCGGCGTCATAGAACTCTTCCATCAGGAAGCGGCCCGAGGGCTGCAGGTCGACCAGCGTCGGCGTGCCGCGGCCGATGCGCGTCCAGTCTTCCAGTTCGAGGTCGACGCCGATGCGCCCGGCGATCGCCTTCAGGTGGATCACCGCGTTGGTCGAGCCGCCGATGGCCGCGTTCACGCGGATCGCGTTCTCGAAAGCCTCGCGCGTGAGGATCTTCGACAGCGTGAGGCCTTCCCTGGCCATCTCGACCGCGCGCATGCCCGACATCTGCGCGAGCACATAGCGCCGCGCATCGACCGCGGGAATGGCCGCGTTGTGCGGCAGAGAAGTGCCCAGCGCCTCGGCCATGCAGGCCATGGTGGACGCGGTGCCCATCGTGTTGCAGGTGCCGGCCGAGCGCGACATGCCGGCCTCGGCGGCAAAGAACTGGTGCTCGTTGATCTCGCCGGCCTTGAGCGACTCGTGCAACTGCCACACGGCCGTGCCCGAGCCGATGTTCTTGCCGTCGAGCTTGCCATTGAGCATCGGCCCGCCGGTCACCACGATGGCCGGGATGTCGCAGCTCGCCGCGCCCATCAGCAGGGCCGGCGTGGTCTTGTCGCAGCCGGTGAGCAGCACCACCGCGTCGATCGGGTTGCCACGGATGGCCTCTTCCACGTCCATGCTCGCGAGGTTGCGCGTGAGCATCGCGGTCGGGCGCAGGTTCGACTCGCCGTTGGAGAACACCGGGAACTCGACCGGGAAGCCGCCGGCTTCGGAGATGCCGCGCTTCACGTGCTCGGCGATCTTGCGGAAGTGCGCATTGCAGGGCGTGAGTTCCGACCAGGTGTTGCAGATGCCGACGATCGGCCGGCCGTCGAACTCGTGGTCGGGGATGCCCTGGTTCTTCATCCAGCTTCGGTACATGAAGCCGTTCTTGTCGGCGGTGCCGAACCATGCGGTCGAGCGCAGTTTTTTCTTGGGGGTGTCCGACATGCTGGGGGTGTCCTGTGGCGCGAGAGGTAGGAGGGGGTCAGCGCAGCGGGGCGCGCGAGGTGAAGAAGCGTTGCAGCAGGCAGAAGACGAAGAGCAGCGCACCGACCACGATGCGCGTCCACCACGAACTCAGCGAGCCGTCGAAGGAGATCAGCGTCTGGATGATCCCGAGCATCAGCGCGCCGAACAGCGTGCCGGCCACGTAGCCCACGCCGCCGGTGAGCAGCGTGCCGCCGATGACGACCGCGGCGATCGCGTCGAGTTCCAGCCCGACCGCATGCAGGCCGTAGCCCGACAGCATGTAGAAGGTGAAGATCACGCCGGCCAACGCCGAGCAGAAGCCCGACAGCGTGTACACGCCGATGAGCGTGCGGCGCACCGGCAGGCCCATCAGCATCGCCGAATGCTCGCTGCCGCCCACCGCATACACCGCGCGGCCGAAGGCGGTGCAGTGCGCGATGAAGACGGCTGCCAGCACCACCACGATGGCGATCACCGCGCTGATCGACAGCGACGCGTCGCCCCAGACCGGAATGCGGATCTGCGACACCTGTGTGTAGAAATCATTGGTGATGCTGATCGAGTCGATGCTGATCAGGTAGCAGAGGCCCCGCGCCAGGAACATGCCGGCCAGCGTCACGATGAAAGGCTGCAGTCGGAAGCGTTCGATGAGAAAGCCCATGAAGGCGCCGAACACCGTGCCCATCGCCAGCACCAGCGGGATCACCGCCAGCGGGCTCCAGCCGTGCCGCTCGACCAGCGCGGCCGACACCATGGTGGTGAGCGCGATCACCGCGCCCACCGACAGGTCGATGCCGCCCGAGAGGATCACGAAGGTCATGCCGACCGCCACCACGATCAGGAAGGCGTTGTCGATCAGCAGGTTGAGGAAGACCTGCGCCGAGAAGAAGCTGTCGTAGGCGAAGGAGCCGAAGCTCGCCATCAGCACGAACAGCGAGATGGTCGCGGTCAGCGGCAGGTATTTCGGGTTGAGCTTCCTGCCCCCTCTCCCGATCGCGGGGGAGGGTTGGGGTGAGGGCGTCGACTCGATCACCGCGCTCATCGACGCGCCTCACCCAACGCCGGGCGCAGCGCCCAGCCGCGCACCGTGGTCCGAAATTCAGGCGACTGCAGCAGCATCACGATGAACACCACCACCGCCTTCACCACCAGGTTGATCTCCGGCGGCACGCCGAGCGAATAGATCGCGTACGTCAGCGTCTGGATGATGAGCGCCCCGATCGCGCTGCCCACCAGGCTGAAGCGCCCGCCGGTGAGCGCCGTGCCACCCAGCGTGACCGCCAGGATGGCGTCGAGCTCCAGCAGCTGCCCCGCGTTGTTGCCGTCGGCGCTCTTCACGTTGGAGCTGATCAACAGGCCCGCGATGCCGGCGCACAGGCCGCAGAAGGCGTAGGCACCGACCAGCAGCCGGCGCGACTGCACGCCGGCGACGCGCGCGGCCGTGGGGTTGATGCCCACCGCCTGGATGAAGAGGCCGAGCGCGGTGCGGGTGATCGCGAGGTAGAGCAGCGCGAACACCGCTGCCGCCACGAAGACCGAGAAGGGCAGGCCCAGCAGGTAGCCGCCGCCGAGGAAGAAGTAGGGCTTGTAGTAGATCGTGATGATCTGGCCGTTGGTGATGAGCTGCGCGATGCCGCGCCCAGCCACCATCAGGATCAGCGTCGCGATGATCGGCTGCATGCCCACGCGCGCCACGAGCAGGCCGTTCCACAGCCCGCAGACCAGCGCCATTGCCAGCGCTGCGCCGATGGCCAGTGGCAGCGGGAAGCGGCTGACGTTACCACCCATCGCGCCGCCGATCATCCACGCTGCGGTGGCTGCCGAGATGGCGACCACCGCGCCGACCGAGATGTCGATGCCGCGTGTCGCGATCACCAGCGTCATGCCGAGGGACACGAGCACCAGCGGAGCCGCGCGGTTGAGGATGTCGATCAGGCTGCCGTAGAGATGGCTGTCGCGCCATTCGAGGTGCAGGAAGCTTGGGTTGAACGCGGTGTTGAGCGCGAGCAGGAGCAGCAGCGTGATGAGGGGCCAGGCGAGGCGGTGGCGCAGTGCCTTGGCCATGGGGTTCTCGGCGCTGTTGTTGGGTTGAGTCATGTTGGGTTGCTCGCGGACACGTTGTGCGGCGTGCGCAGGCCACCGGGTACTCCCCTCCCGCGAATGTCCCCCGCCTTCGGCTCCTCCTTTATTTCGCTGCGGGGAGCACCCGATACCCTGCGCACGTGGACGCGACGGAGGCGTGCTGCTGCCGCCATCGACCAACCACGGCGCGTCCGGATCGCGTCGATGGTGTGCTCTGCGCAGCGAAATCAAGGAGGAGGCCGCAGGCCGGGGGACATTCGCGGAGCAGAGTACGCCGTCGGCGTGATCCCGCCCCGAACAAGGCACGTCGCACACAACGCATCGCAGTGAAAGAAAAGCGTTCGTCATGCCGCCGCAATCATTTCGTACACCTCATCCTCGGTCGACCCGCCCGGCAGCTCACCGACCTTCTTCCGGTCGCGCAGCACCACGATGCGATGCGCCACGCGCACCACCTCACTCATTTCCGACGAGATGAAGATCACCGCCATGCCGGCCTCGGCCAGCTTCAGAATCTGCTCCATGATTTCCTGCTTGGCCGCCACGTCGATGCCGCGCGTGGGCTCGTCGAGGATCAACAGGCGCGGCTCGGTGGCGAGCCAGCGCGCGATCATGGCCTTCTGCTGGTTGCCGCCGGAGAGCAGACCGATCGGCGTTTCGATGCTCGCGGTCTTGATGCCCAGCACGGCGACGAAGCGTTCGGCCAAGGCCGTCTGTTCGGCATGCGACAGGAACTTCGTGGTGCCCATGCGCGCCTGCAACGCCAGCGCGATGTTCTCGCGCACGGACAGCTCGGCCACGATGCCGTCGGTCTTGCGTTCTTCCGGGCACAGCGCCAGGCCGTGGCGGATCGCGTCTGCGGGGTTGGCGAAGCTCACCACCTGGCCGTCGATGCGGATCACGCCGCGGTCGGGCGTCTCCATGCCGAAGAGCAGGCGCGCGAGTTCGGTGCGGCCTGCGCCCAGCAGCCCGGCCAGACCGACGATCTCGCCGGCGCGCACGCGCAGGTCGAGTGGTTGCAGCTGCGTGGCCTGCGCCAGGCCTTCGGTCTGCAGCAGCGCGGCGGCGGTGTCGTCGAACGATGGCAGCACGTCTGGGCGCGCCGATTGGGCCGCGAGTTCGCGCCCCAGCATGGCGGCGATCAGCGCCTGCGGGCCCAGATCGGCCGCGCGCCATTCGCCGACCCAGTGGCCGTTGCGCAGCACCGTGATGCGGTCCGACACGGCGTACACCTGGTTCATGAAGTGGGTGACGAAGACGATCGCCAGGCCCTCGTCGCGCAACCGGCGCAGCACGTGGAAGAGTTTGTTCACCTCTTCGTCGTCGAGGCTCGATGTGGGCTCGTCGAGGATCAGCACCTTCGACGACACGCCGAGCGCGCGCGCGATGGCCACCATCTGCTGCACCGCCACCGGGTACCTCGCGAGCAGCCGCGTCACGTCGATGTCGAGTCCGATGCGGGCCAGCAGCGCGCGGGCATGCTCGTTCACCGTGCGCCAGTCGATGCGAAAGCCCTGCGCGATGCCGCAGCGCGGGTAGCGCCCCGCGAAGATGTTCTCGGCCACCGACAGGTTGGGACAGAGGTTAACCTCCTGGTAGACGGTGCTGATGCCCAGCTGCTGCGCCTCCAGCGGCGAGCCGGGCCGGATGAGTTCGCCGGCCAGGCGCATCTCGCCACCGTTGGAGGCCAGCACGCCCGTCAGCACCTTGATCAGCGTCGATTTGCCGGCGCCGTTCTGGCCCATGAGCGCATGGATCTCGCCCGGGTAGAGGCGCAGTTGCACATCTTCCAGCACCGGGATGCCGGCGAAGGACTTGCCGATGCCGGCGAGTTCCAGCACGGGCGCGGTGGCGCTGGGGGTGCTCATCACTTGTTCTTGTTGTAGACGTCGATGAACACCGCGGCCAGCAGCACCAGGCCTTTGATGACCTGCTGGTAGTCGATGCCGATCCCGAGGATCGACATGCCGTTGTTCATCACGCCCATGATGAAGGCGCCGATGACCGCGCCCATGACCTTGCCCACGCCACCCGAAGCCGAGGCGCCGCCGATGAAGCAGGCCGCGATCACGTCCAGCTCGAAGCCCAGGCCAGCCTTGGGCGTGGCGGTGTTGAGCCGCGCCGCGAACACCAGCCCGGCCAGTGCCGCCAGCGCGCCCATGTTCACGAAGGTGAGGAAGGCCAGCCGCTGCGTCTTGATGCCCGACAGCCGCGCCGCCTTCTCGTTGCCGCCGAGTGCGTAGATGCGCCGGCCGAGCGTGGTGCGGTTCGTCACGAAGTCGTAGACCACGATCAGCACCGCCATCACCACCAGCACGTTCGGCAGGCCTTTGTACGACGCGAGCAGCCAGCTGAAGAACAGGATGACCAGTGCGAAGAACACGTTCTTCACTAGGAAGAAGGCGTAGGGTTCCTGCTCCATGCCGTGCGCCGCCAGCTTGGCGCGGCCGCGCAGCTTGAAGAACACCAGGGCCGCGGCCGCCAGCGCGCCGACGATCAGCGACGTGGTGCGCAGGGTGTCACCGCCGAGCGGGTCGGGAATGAAGCCCGAACTGAGTTTCTGGAAGGTCTCGGGAAACGGCCCGAGCGACTGGCCCTGCAGCAGCGCGAGCGTCAGGCCCTTGAAGACCAGCATGCCCGCGAGCGTGACGATGAACGACGGTATCTTGCCGTAGGCCACGAACCAGCCCTGTGCCGCGCCGATGATTGCGCCCGCCAGGATGCTCACGATGGCGGTCGGCACGTAGCCCCAGTCGTACTGCACCATCAGCACTGCCGCGAGCGCACCGATGAAGCCGCAGACCGAGCCGACCGACAGGTCGATGTGGCCCGCCACGATCACCAGCAGCATGCCCAGCGCCATGATCACCACGTAGCTGTTCTGCAGCACCAGATTGGTCAGGTTGAGCGGCCGCAGCAGCGTGCCGTCGGTCAGCACCTGGAACAGCACCATGATCGCGACCAGCGAGATCAGCATGCCGTATTCGCGCAGGTTGTTCTTGAGGAAACCCGCGTGCAGCTTGCCGCTGGCGGCAGGTGTCAATGGGACGGCGGGCTGTGCCGCTTCGGTGTCACCGGGGGACATGGGCAGCGCTCCCTGAATTCACGATCGCGCGCATGATGCGCTCCTGCGAGGCCTCGGCCACCGGGTATTCGGCGACGAAGCGGCCTTCGTTCATCACATAGATCCGGTCGCACATGCCGAGCAGCTCGGGCAGTTCCGACGAGATCATCAGGATGCCTTTGCCCTCCTGGGCGAGCTGGTCGATGATGGTGTAGATCTCGTACTTGGCGCCGACGTCGATGCCGCGCGTCGGCTCGTCGAGGATCAGCAGCTCCGGCTTGGCGAACAGCCATTTGCTGAGCACCACCTTCTGCTGGTTGCCGCCCGACAGGTTCACCACCAGCTGGTCGGTGCCGGCACAGCGGATGCGCAGTGCCTGGCGGTAGTCGCCCGCCACTTTCCATTCGCGGCCCTCGTCGATGACGGCGCCGGTCGACACCGCTTCCAGGTTCGCCAGCGTGATGTTCTTGCGGATGTCTTCCTCGAGCACCAGGCCGTAGCCCTTGCGGTCTTCGGTCACGTAGGCGATGCCGTGGTCGATGGCCTTGCGCACCGTGCTCACGTCCACCGGCTGGCCGTTCATGCGCACCGTGCCGCGGATGCGCTGGCCCCAGGAGCGGCCGAAAACGCTCATCGCGAACTCGGTGCGGCCGGCGCCCATCAGGCCGGCGATGCCGACGATCTCGCCGCGCCGCACGTTCAGCGCGATGCCCTTGATCATCTCGCGCTCGGCATGCACCGCGTGGTGCACGTACCAGTCGCTGACCTCGAACACCGTCTCGCCGATGCGCGGCGTGCGCTGCGGGTAGCGGTGTTCCATGTCGCGCCCGACCATGCCGCGGATGATCCGGTCTTCGCTGATCGGCGCGGCGCGGCAGTCCATGGTCTCGACCGTGGTGCCGTCGCGCAGCACCGTGATCGCGTCGGCCACCTTGGCGATCTCGCCCAGCTTGTGCGAGATGAGGATCGACGCGATGCCCTGGCGCTTGAGCTCGAGCAGCAGCATGAGCAGTGCATCGCTGTCGCGTTCGTTCAGGCTCGCGGTCGGCTCGTCGAGGATCAAGAGCCTCACGTCCTTCGACAGCGCCTTGGCGATCTCCACCAGCTGCTGCTTGCCCACGCCCAGGTCGGTGACCAGGGTGGTGGGTGACTCGGCCAGGCCGACCTTGGCCAGCAGCGCGCGCGTCTTTGCATGCGCGGCGAACCAGTCGATCACGCCGCCGCGCGCGATCTCGTTGCCCATGAAGATGTTCTCGGTGATCGAGAGCAGGGGCACCAGCGCGAGTTCCTGGTGGATGATGATGATGCCGAGCTTCTCGCTGTCGGCGATGCCGCGAAAGCGGCGCGGCTCACCGTCGAAGTGGATCTCGCCCTCGTAGCTGTCGCAGGGGTAGACGCCGCTGAGCACCTTCATCAGCGTCGACTTGCCGGCACCGTTCTCGCCCACCACCGCATGGATCTCGCCGGCGCGCACCGCCAGTTCGACCTGGCTCAGCGCCTTCACGCCGGGGAAGGTCTTGGTGATGCCCCGCATCTCCAGCAGGGTGTCGCCAGCCACGCTCACTTGAGCTGGCTTTCCTTGTAGTAGCCGCTGTCGACCAGCACCGGCTTCCAGTTCGTGATGTCCACGCTGACCGGCTTGAGCAGGTACGCAGGCACCACCTTCACGCCGTTGTTGTAGGTCTTGGTGTCGTTCACCTCGGGTGGCTTGCCGGCCATCATCGCGTCGACCATCGCGACCGTGACCTTGGCCAGCTCGCGCGTGTCCTTGAAGACGGTCGAGGTCTGTTCCTTCTTCAGGATCGATTTGACCGACTGCACTTCCGCGTCTTGCCCCGTCACCACCGGCATCGGCAGCTTCGGCGTGCCGTAGCCCACGCCCTTGAGGGACGAGATGATGCCGATCGAGATGCCGTCGTAGGGCGAGAGCACCGCGTCGACCTTGTCCTTCGCGTAGTAGGCCGACAGCAGGTTGTCCATGCGGGCCTGCGCCACCGCGCCGTCCCAGCGCAGCGTCGAGACCTTGTCCATGCCCAGCTGCTTGCTGCGCACCACCAGCTTGCCGCTGTCGATGTAGGGCTTCAGGACCGACATCGTGCCGTTGTAGAAGAAGAAGGCGTTGTTGTCGTCCGGCGAGCCGCCGAAGATTTCAATGTTGAACGGGCCCTTGCCCGCCTTCAGGTCGAGCGCGCGCTCGATGTAGGCGGCCTGCAGCACGCCGACCTGGAAGTTGTCGAAGGTCGCGTAGTAGTCGACGTTCTTCGAGCCCTTGATCAGCCGGTCGTACGCGATCACTTTCACGCCCTTGTCGGCGGCCTTCTGCAGCACGTCGGACAGCGTGGTGCCGTCGATGGCCGCGATCACCAGCACCTTCGAGCCCTTGGTCACCATGTTCTCGATCTGCGCGAGCTGGTTGGGGATGTCGTCGTCGGCGTACTGCAGGTCGGTCTTGTAGCCCTTCTCCTGGAAGTACTTGACCATGTTGGCGCCGTCGGCGATCCAGCGGGCCGACGATTTGGTCGGCATCGAGATGGCGATCGGGCCCTTGTCCTGGGCCTGCACCAGCGAGGTGGCGCCGAGCGCGCCCGTGACGGCGATGGCCAGCAGCGTCTTGAGGAAGTTGCGTTTCATGGGGCGATTCCTCAGTACTTGCGGTTCGGAAGTTCCTTGGCGGCGACTTCCATCGGGAAGATGCCCTCCACGGTGACGATGCGCTTGGGCAGCGGCTTGCCGGCCTTGATGTCCTTCACGGCGCTCATCAGCTGCGGGCCGAGCAGCGGGCTGCATTCGACCGACACGTTCAGCTTGCCGGCGATCATGGCTTCGAAGGCGCCCTTGACACCGTCGATCGAGATGATGGTGATGTCCTTCGCGGGCTTCAGGCCGGCTTCCTCGATGGCCTGGATGGCGCCGATCGCCATGTCGTCGTTGTGCGCGAAGAGCACGTTGATCTTCTTGCCCTCGGCCTTGAGGAAGGCTTCCATCACTTCCTTGCCCTTGGCGCGGGTGAAGTCGCCGGTCTGCGAGCGGATGATCTTGAACTTGGGGTCTGCCTTGACGATTTCCTCAAAGCCCTTCTTCCGGTCGATGGCCGGGGCCGAGCCCACGGTGCCTTGCAGCTCGACGATGTTCACGTCGGTCTTCGTGTCCTTCATCTTGTCGACCAGCCAGCGGCCGGCCTTGCGGCCTTCCTCGACGAAGTCCGAGCCCATGAAGGTCACATAGAGCGTGTCGTCCTTGGTGTTGACCGCGCGGTCGGTCAGCACCACCGGGATGTTCGCGGCCTTGGCCTCGCGCAGCACCGTCTCCCAGCCGGACTCGACCACCGGCGAGAAGGCGATGACGTCGACCTTCTGCGCGATGTACGAGCGGATCGCCTTGATCTGGTTCTCCTGCTTTTGCTGCGCGTCCGAGAACTTGAGCTCGATGCCCGCGTCCTTGGCCGCGGACTTGATCGACTCGGTGTTGGCGGTGCGCCATTCGCTCTCGGCGCCGACCTGGGCGAAGCCCAGCACGAGCTTCTTCTGGGCCAGCACGCTGGCAGGCAGCAGGCCCGCCACGGCGGCGGCGGCCAGGGCGGAGGTGAGGTTGCGTCGGTTCATCGTCATGTCTGTCTCCTGTTGTTGTCGTCAGAGTCGGCGGCCAGTCTAAAAATCATTCGGGTATCGATCCAATCATTTTTTAGACAAAATGCATATCGATCGAAGGATTCTGGAAAACCCCATGACGACACCCCACTGGTTCATTCGCGCCCGTCTCAAGACGCGCCAGCTGCTGCTGCTCGTGACGCTGGCCGAGGAAGGCAACATTCATCGCGCCGCGCAAGTGCTGAACATGACGCAGCCGGCCGCGTCCAAGCTGCTGAAGGATCTGGAGGACGTGCTCGAGGTACCGCTCTTCGAGCGGCTGCCGCGCGGCATGCGGCCGACCTGGTACGGCGAAACGATGATTCGGCATGCGCGCGTGGCACTGGGCAGCCTCAACCAGGCGCACGACGAACTGCAGGCGCTGAAGGCCGGCAGCTACGGGCAGGTAAACGTGGGGGCGATCACATCGCCGGCCCTTGCCCTGTTGCCGCCCGCGGTGGCCTTGGTCAAGCGGGAGCAGCCCAACCTCCGCATCTCGCTCGAGATCGAGACCAGCCCGGTGCTGCTGGAGCGGCTGGAGCAGGGCAAGCTCGACATCCTGGTCGCCCGGCTCTCGGAAGAGCACAACAAGTCGCAGCTGCACTACCAGCCGCTCACCGAAGAACTGGTCTGCGCCGTGGTGCGCCCGGGCCATCCGATGCTGGGCACCGCGGGCCTCGCGTTGCGCGACGTGGTCGACGCCGGCTGGATCGTGCCGCCGGCCGGCAGCGTGCTGCGGCATCGCTTCGAGCTCATGTTCCAGGAAGACGGGCTGGCACCACCGATCAACACGGTGGAGACCGCCGCGTTGCTGTTCATCACGCGCATGCTGCAGCAGAGCGACATGCTGGCGGTGCTCGCGGCCGACGTGGCGCGCTACTACGCGGCGCACGGCATCGTGGCGCTGCTGCCGCTGGAGATGCCCTGCCACATGGACAACTTCGGCATCGTCACCCGCACCGACCGGCTGCTCTCGCCGGCCGCGAAGGTCATGGTGCGGGCACTGCAGGCGGCGAGCCTGCCGGTCTACAACCGCAAGCTCGCGTTGGCGGATTGAGCTCCCATGGCGCTGCGCCACCGCGCGGATGAAACCGGCACGGACAAGGCCAGGGCACCCGCGGAACTGGCTTCGCCAGGCCGCCGGGTGCGCCCCCTCGAGGGGGAGGCGGCGACACGCAGTGCGCCGCATCGGGGGTGGGCCATCACACCCAGCCGGCGTCGACGGTGAATTCCTGCGCGGTGCACATCGCCGCGTCGTCGGACGCGAGGAACAGCACCATGCGGGCGATGTCCTCGGGCATCAGCTTGTCGGGCAGGCACTGGTTGCGCTTGAGCGCCTGCTCGCCCTCGTCGTCCAGCCACAGCTGGACCTGCCGCTCGGTCATGACCCAGCCGGGCGACACCGTGTTGATGCGGATGCGGTCGCGCCCGAGGTCGACCGCCAGCCCGCGGGTCAGGCCGTTGACCGACGACTTGGCGATCGCGTAGCAGGGGTAGCCCGAGCCCTTGCCGCGCCAGCCGGTCGACCCCAGGTTGACGACCGAGCCGAAGCCCAGGCGCTGCATGCCCGGCACCACCGACTGGATCGCGAACAGGGCAGGCCGCTCGTTGATCGCCATGCGGTCGTCGTAGTAGTCCGGCGTGACCGAGGCCAGCGAATGGCGGTCGTCGCTCGCCACGTTGTTGACCAGCACCGCGAAGTCGCCCAGCGCGGCGGCTGCATCGGCGATGGCGCCCTGCAGCGACGCGATGTCGCGCACGTCGCAGCGGCGCCACCACGGCGCGGTGTGGCCGGCGGCGGCGATCTGCTCGGCCAGCGTGCGGCTGGCGTCTTCGGCGATGTCGACGAAGGCCACGCGCGCGCCCTGCGCCGCGAAGGCCGACACCATCGCGGCACCGATGCCGCTGCCGCCGCCGGTGATGAAGACCGCGCGGTCGCGCAGGCTGGGGAAGACGGCGGTTTTCTGCAAGGCGGGGGCGGATGCGTTCATGGGTTGTCTCCAATCTGATGTATTGCAATTTGCATATCTATGAATATGCGTATTGGTGTTTTCCTATATCAATATGCCCTGATACGATCCGCCGCGTCAAGGACCCGGAGCGGTCCGCCTGCCGAACCGGAGACATCCATGACCTCGCCTGCACTCCCGCTTCAAACACCGCGACCCCTCGGCGAGCCACGCTGTCTCTGGCCGGCGCAGGCCACCCTGGGGGAGGGCGCGCTGTGGTCGCCCCGCGAGCGCGCGCTCTACTGGGTCGACATCCTCGAACGCACGCTGCACTGCTGGCAGGCCGGCGACGGCATGCGCCGAAGCTGGCATTTCGACGAAGAGATCTCCGCGGTGGCCGAGCGCGCGAACGCCCCGGGCCTCTTGGTCGCGCTGCGCCGCGGCTTCGCCTTCTTCGACCCGGCCAAGCCGGAGCGGGCGCCAGCGTACCTGCACCAGCCCGAGCCGTCGTTGCCGGGCAACCGCTTCAACGACGGCAAGTGCGATGCGCTGGGTCGCTTCTGGGGCGGCACGATGGACTTCGCCTGCGAGGCGCCGACTGGCGCGCTCTACCGCTTCGACCCCGACGGCCGGTGCACCCGCCATGCGCACGGCTTCGCCGTCACCAACGGGCCGACCTGGTCGGCCGATGGCCGCACGCTGTACTTCAACGACACGGTGCAGGGCCGCGTGCTGGCCTACGACTTCGATGCGGATGCCGGCACGCTGGCCCGCGAGCGCGAATGGCTGCGCTTCGCGCCCGGCGACGGCGTGCCCGACGGCATGACGACCGATGCCGCCGGCCGGCTGTGGATCGCGCATTGGGGCGGCGCCTGCGTGAGCTGCCACGACCCGGTGAGCGCGGCGGAGTTGTGCCGCATCGTGCTGCCGACCTCGCACATCACCAACTGCGCCTTCGGCGGCGACGACTTCTGCACCCTGTTCATCACCAGCGCCTGCAGCGGCCTGAGTGATGCGCAGCGCGCGGCCGAGCCGCTGGCGGGGGGCCTGTTCTCGGTGCGCATCGACAGCCCGGGCTTGCCGGCACCGATGTTCGGCGGCTGAAGCCGATCGCTGCGCGTCAGCGCAGCAGGCCGAAACGGTGCAGCGTGCGGCTGGTGAAGCGCTCGCCCGGGCGCAGCACCGTCAACGGAAAGTCCGGCTGGTTGGGCGAATCGGGAAAGTGCTGTGTCTCGAGGCACAGCCCGTCGCCCTGGCGCACCACCGCGCCGGCCCGGCCCACGAGCGTGCCGTCGAGGAAGTTGCCCGAATAGAACTGCACGCCGGGCTCGGTGGTGAAGACCTCCATCACGCGCCCCGACCCGGCATGCTCGAGCCGCGCCGCCAGCGCCATGCCGGTGGCGGACCGGTCGAGCACCCAGTTGTGGTCGTAGCCACGTGCCCGCACCAGCTGTTCGTGCGGGCTGCGGATGCGTTCGCCGATGCGCGTCGGCATGCGGAAGTCGAAGGGCGTGCCGGCCACGTCCGCGAGGCCAGTAGGAATGAGCGTGGCGTCGACCGGCGTGTAGCGGCTGGCCGGCAGCGTCAGCACATGGTCGAGCACCGAGCCGCTGCCCGCGAGGTTGAAGTAGTCGTGGTGGCTGAGGTTCAGCACCGTGGGCCGGTCGGTCTCGGCGCTGTAGTCGATGCGCCAGCCCTGCTCGGCGTCGAGCGTGTAGCGCAGCTCCACGGTCAGACGGCCCGGGTAGCCTTCTTCGCCGTCGGGGCTGACGCGGCGCAGCGCGATGGCGACTTCGCCCGGCACTCTGGTGTCGACCGGCGCGATGTCCCACCAGCGTGCGCCGAAGCCGTGCAGGCCGCCGTGCAGCGAATTCGGACCATCGTTCACCAGCAGCTGGAAGGCCTCGCTATCGAGCGTGAAGCGGCCCGCCGCGATGCGGTTGGCGTAGCGGCCGACGATGGTGCCGAAGTGCGGGTTGCGCGCGACGTAGTCGTCCAGCGTGGGCAGGCCCAGCACGACGCTGCCGCTGTCGCCGTTGCGGTCGGGCACTTCCAGCGCGGTCACGATGCCGCCGAAGTTGATGGCGCTCAGGCGCAGGCCGCGGCCGTTGTCCAGCGTGTATTGGGTGACCGTCCTGCCGTCGGCCAACTGGCCGAACGGTGCTTCGGTGAGGGAAGGGGTCGACATGCTTGCAGGGCGCGCGGTCAGTAGTACTGAGGTATGGGACCGACCTGCGGTGTGGTGTCCGGCAGTTCCACCATCACCTTGTCGGCGTAGCACCAGCCCCAGCCTTCGGGCGGGTCGTAGCCTTCGATGATCGGGTGGCCGGTGTCCTTGTAGTGCGCCCGCGCGTGGCGGTTGGGCGAGTCGTCGCAGCAGCCGACGTGGCCGCAGCTGCGGCACAGGCGCAGATGCAGCCAGGTGCTGCCGGACTGGAGGCATTCCTCGCAGCCGCGCGCGCTGGGCGTGACGTGGTGGATGGTGTCGGTGTGGGTGCAGTGCTTGCTCATGGCGTGGTCTTTTTTCAGCTGTGGAATGTACGGCGCCAGTGGCCGGGCGGCGCGCCTTCGGCCCGCGAGAACACGCGGGTGAAATGGCTCTGGTCGGCGAAGCCGCAGGCCGTGGCGACCTCGGCCAGGGGCAGGTCCGACGCGCGCAGCAGGTCGCGGGCGCGTGCCAGGCGCTGCGCCTGCAGCCAGTCGTGCGGCGTGTGGCCGGTGGCGAGGCGGAAGGCGCGCGTGAAGTGGCTGCGCGACAGCTGGCAGGCGTCGGCGACGTCGGCGATGGAAATGCGGCCGTCGAGGTGGCTGCGCAGCATCTCCTTGGCGCGGGCTTCGTGCATCGGCGCCAGGGCCTGGGCGGCGCGCGCCGCCGCCGGTGCCGTGCCGCCGTAGCGGTCGTTCAGGTGGATGCCGATGGCCAGGCAGAGCTGGTCGACGAAGAGCTGGCTGACCTCGCCCGGCCGCGTGAGCGCCGGCGTGAGCGCGCCCACCAGGTGCGCCAGCACCAGATCGTCGGCACCGGCCGTGGCCGTCAGGCCGTCGATCCGCGACCGGCCGCAGGCCTGCGCCAGCGCGGCATGCGACATCTCCAGCAGCAGGAAGTCGAAGGGGCTCTGCATGTCGGCGCGGTAGTCGTCGCCGAAGTTGCGCACGTACACGGCGTTCTGGCCGAAGCCGCAGGCGTCGGTGCGGCGGCCGTGGAGGATGCGCCGCCGGTGCCCGGCCGATTGCGAGACGCCGACCAGGAAGCCGCGGTTGCTGGCGGGCGTGGCGACATGGCCGAGCCGCGCGTCGTCGGAGCGCTTGCGGTAGAAGCGGATGCCCGAGCCGGCGAACTCCAGGCTGTCGCTCAGCTGGGCCGACTGGCAGCCCAGCGTGTCGTGTGCCGTCGCGATGGCACCGGGCCCCGAGGGTGATTTCATAGCGTTCATCCGTGATGTCCTTGCAGGGGTGGGGCGATTCAAACACCGCGGCGTGACGATCGCGCAAACGGAAAAAAGGCCGCGCCTTTGTTCAAGCCAGCAGCGCCCGGCCCCCGTAGCCTTCGCACTGCTTTCTCGATGCCCCGCCAGCCGCGCGCTCTGCGGCCGCCGCGGGGTGTGCCGACTTATGGCACGACCCGATCCGCCTGTCATCACCCCTTTGGAAGGACCTCACCATGCCCATCACCGCTACCCCCACGCCCGGCGCCAAGCTGCTCACCCCGAAGGACCACACGCTGGTCATGATCGACTTCCAGTCGCAGATGGCTTTCGCCACGCACTCGATCGACGCCGTCACGCTGCGCAACAACGCTTCGCTGGTCGCCCATGCAGCCGCCGGCTTCGGCGTGTCGACCATCCTCACGACCGTGGCCGAGAAGAGCTTCTCCGGCCCGATGTTCGACGAGATCAAGGCCGCCTTCCCCGGCCAGGCCATGCTCGACCGCACCTCGATGAACACCTGGGAAGACGCCGCCGTGATCAAGAAGATCAACGAGATCGGCAAGACGCGCATCGTGCTGTCGGGCCTGTGGACCGGCGTGTGCATCGTCGGCCCGGCCCTGTCGGCCATCGAGCAGGGCTTCGAGGTGTACGTGATCGCCGACGCCTGCGGCGACGTGTCGACCGAAGCGCACGAGCGCGCCATCCAGCGCATGGTGCAGGCCGGTGCGCAGCCCATGACCTCGGTGCAATACATGCTCGAGCTGCAGCGCGACTGGGCCCGCACCGACACCTACGACATGACCACCGGCATCGCGAAGAAGTACGCGGGTGCCTACGGCCTGGGCATCACCTACGCCAAGACCATGTTCAACGCGCACGAAGGCTGAGCGGAGCGCGTGATGAAGCCGTACATCGTTTCTCTCGCACTGGGTGTGCTGGTCGGCGTCATCTACGCGCTCTTCAGCGTGCGCTCGCCGGCGCCGCCGATCATCGCGCTGGTCGGGCTGCTCGGCATCCTGGCCGGCGAGCAGTTGCCGCCGCTGGTCAAGCGCCTGTTCGACAGCACGCCGACCGCCAGCTCCTGGCTGGACCACCAGGTCAAGCCGCACATGTTCGGCGAGCTGCCGCAGTGCGCCAAGCCGGCCGACGTGGCCGCTACCGACAGCGCCGACGGCACCGCGACCCGCGGCCGCACGTCTTGATCCAAGGAACCCGACATGGTCGACGCCCAACCCCCCGAACTCATCCTGCACCACGGCCGCTTCACCACGCTGGACCGTGCCAACCCCACGGCCACGGCCGTGGCCATCCGCGGCGGACGCTTCACCCACGTGGGGCGTGACGCCGACATCCTGCCGATGGCCCGCGACCTCACCCGCGTGATCGACCTGCAGGGCCGCGCCGTGCTGCCCGGCCTCATCGACAACCACCTGCACATCATCCGCGGCGGGCTCAACTTCAACCTCGAACTGCGCTGGGACGGCGTGCGCAGCCTGGCCGACGCCATGGCCATGCTCCAGCGCCAGGTCGCGATCACGCCGGCACCGCAGTGGGTGCGCGTGGTGGGCGGCTTCACCGAACACCAGTTCATCGAGAAGCGTCTGCCGACCATCGCCGAGCTCAATGCCGTGGCGCCCGACACGCCCGTCTTCCTGCTGCACCTGTACGACCGGGCGCTGCTCAACGGCGCCGCACTGCGCGCCGTGGGCTACACCAGAGACACGCCCGCGCCGCCCGGTGGCGAGATCGTGCGCGACGCTGCCGGCAACCCCAGTGGCCTGCTGCTGGCCAAGCCCAACGCGAGCATCCTGTACGCGACGCTGGCCAAGGGGCCCAAGCTGCCCTTCGAATACCAGATCAACTCCACGCGCCACTTCATGCGCGAGCTGAACCGCCTGGGCGTGACCGGCGCCATCGACGCGGGCGGCGGCTTCCAGAACTTCCCCGAGGACTACCAGGTGATCCAGCAGCTGGCCGACGCCGGCCAGCTGACCATCCGCCTGGCCTACAACCTGTTCACGCAGAAGCCCAAGCAGGAGAAGGAAGACTTCCTGAACTGGACCGCCACGTCCAAGTACAAGCAGGGCGACGACTACTTCCGCCACAACGGCGCGGGCGAGATGCTGGTGTTCTCCGCCGCCGACTTCGAGGACTTCCGCCAGCCGCGGCCCGACATGGCGCCCGAGATGGAAGACGACCTGGAAGAGGTCGTGCGCGTGCTGGTGCAGAACAAGTGGCCGTGGCGCATGCACGCCACCTATGACGAGACCATCGAGCGCGCGCTCGACGTCTTCGAGAAGGTGAACCGCGACACGCCGCTGGCCGGCCTGAACTGGTTC
This sequence comes from Variovorax cryoconiti, assembly GCF_051216395.1. Classification (NCBI taxonomy): domain Bacteria; kingdom Pseudomonadati; phylum Pseudomonadota; class Betaproteobacteria; order Burkholderiales; family Comamonadaceae; genus Variovorax; species Variovorax cryoconiti. The sequence continues at coordinate 30,501 of NZ_JBPJZI010000002.1, forward strand.
TTCGACCACTGCGAGACCATCTCGGAGAAGTCCATCGACCGCATCGCGGCGCTGGGCGGCGGCATCGCGGTGCAGCACCGCATGGCCTACCAGGGCGAGTACTTCGTCGAGCGCTACGGCGCCGCGGCGGCCGAGGCGACGCCCCCGGTCAAGCGCATGCTGGAGAAGGGCGTGAAGGTGTCTGCGGGCACCGACGCCACGCGCGTCGCGTCGTACAACCCGTGGGTCTCGCTGTCGTGGCTGGTCACCGGCAAGACCGTCGGCGGGCTGCAGCTGACACCGCAGCGCAACTGCCTCGATCGCGACGCAGCCCTGCGCATGTGGACCGAGAACGTCACCTGGTTCTCCAACGAGATCGGCAAGAAGGGCCGCATCGAGGCCGGCCAGCTGGCCGACCTGGTGGTGCCCGACCGCGACTTCTTCGCCTGCCCCGAGTCCGAGATCGCCGACACCACCGCACTGCTGACCATGGTCGGCGGCAAGGTGGTCTACGCGGCCGGCCCGCTGCAGTCGCACGACGAGGGCGCGCCACCGCCGGCCATGCCCGACTGGTCGCCGGTGCGCAGCTTCGGCGGTTACGGGGGATGGGGCGACAAGGAGGGCAAGCCGATGCAGGCTGCGATGCGCCGCATGGCCGCCGATTGCGCCTGCGCCAACGACTGCAACGTGCACGGGCATCAGCATGCGACGGCGTGGAGCAGCCAGCTGCCCATCGCCGATCTCAAGAGCTTCTGGGGCGCCTTGGGCTGCGCCTGCTGGGCCGTCTGAGGATGACCACGCTGCGAAAGCTCTTCACCACGCGGGCCATCCACTGGCTCGCGCTGCTCTTCCTCTGCGCCGCCTACCTGCAGGGCGGCTTCAACAAGGCGACCGACTTCCCGTCGGCCATCGCCGAGATGAACCACTTCGGCATCGCGCCCGCCGGGCCAATGGCCGTGGCGGTCCTGGTGTTCGAGTTCGGCGCGGCGCTGATGATCCTCACCGGCTTCTACCGCTGGCTGGGCGCGCTGGGCCTCGCGGGCTTCACGCTGATGGCGACCTTTGTCGCCAACCGCTTCTGGGAAATGGCGATGCCCGAGCGCTTCATGGTGGCCAATTCCTTCTTCGAACACTGGGGTCTGGTCGGCGGCTTCCTGCTGGTCGCCTGGCACGACCTGCGGGCACGTGATGAGCACTGAGAAAAACAAATCCCAGGGCAGCTTCGCGCCGCTGCGCCAGCCCATCTTCGCCGTGCTGTGGGCCGCCACGGTGCTGGGCAACGTCGGCAGTTTCATGCGCGACGTGGCCAGTTCGTGGATGGTGACCGAGCTGTCGGCCAGCCCGACCGCGGTGGCGCTGATCCAGACCGCCGCCACGCTGCCGATCTTCCTGCTCGCGATTCCTGCGGGCGTGCTGTCGGACATCCTCGACCGGCGACGCTTCCTGATCTTCATCCAGATCATGCTGGCCTGCGTCAGCGGCACGCTGCTGGTGCTGTCGCGCACCAACGCGCTGACGGTCGAGTACCTGGTCGCCCTGACCTTCGTCGGCGGCATCGGTGCGGCGTTGATGGGGCCGACCTGGCAGTCCATCGTGCCGGAGCTGGTGCCGCGGTCCGACCTGAAGAACGCGGTCGCGCTCAACTCGCTGGGCATCAACATCGCCCGCGCGATCGGCCCGGCCGCCGGCGGCCTGCTGCTGGCGAGCTTCGGCGCGTCCTTCGCCTACGGTGCCGACGTGCTGAGCTATGTGTTCGTCATCGCCGCGCTGCTGTGGTGGAAGCGCCCGGCCGCGGTCGACACCGGCCTGTCGGAGCAGTTCTTCGGCGCCTTCCGCGCCGGCCTGCGCTATGCCCGTGCCAGCCGCGAGCTGCACGTGGTGCTGCTGCGCGCCGCGGTGTTCTTCCTGTTCGCCAGTTCGGTGTGGGCGCTGCTGCCGCTGGTGACGCGCCAGATGCTCGGCGGCACCGCCGGCTTTTACGGCGTGATGCTCGGTGCGGTGGGTGCGGGCGCGATCCTCGGTGCGGTCTTGCTGCCCAGGATCCGCGAGAAGCTCGATGCCGACGGTTTGGTGCTGGCGGCCTCGCTCATCTCGGCGGTCGTGATGTGCGCGTTGGCCTTCGCCCCGCCAAAGGGGGTCGCGGTGCTGCTCATGCTGCTGCTGGGCGTGGGCTGGATCATCGCGCTGACCACCCTCAACGGCGTGGCGCAGGCGGTGCTGCCGAACTGGGTGCGTGGCCGCGGCCTGGCGATCTACCTGACCGTCTTCAACGGCGCGATGGCGGGCGGCAGTCTCGGCTGGGGCTTGATCGCGCAGGAGCTCGGCGTGCCCACGACGCTGCTCATCGGCGCCGCGGGGCTGGCGGTGGTGGCCTTCGTCTTCCACCGCGTCAGGCTGCCGACCGGCGAGGCCGACCTGCAGGCGTCGAACCATTGGCCCGAGCCGTTGCTCAGCGCACCGGTGGCGCACGACCGCGGGCCGGTCATGGTGCAGATCGAATACCGCATCCGCCCCGCAGACCAGCCGGCCTTCCTGCAGGCGCTCGAGAAGCTGTCGCTGGAACGTCGCCGCGACGGCGCCTATGCCTGGGGCATCACCGAGCACACCAACGACCGCGAGTGCCTGATGGAGTGGTTCCTGGTCGAGTCCTGGGCCGAGCATCTGCGCCAGCACCAGCGCGTGTCGAACGCCGATGCCGACCTGCAGAACGAGGCCATCCGCTTCCACATCGGGCCGGGCCAGCCGGTGGTGCACCACTTCCTCGCGCTGGACATGAAGCATGCGCGTGCGGCGGCCAAGGGTGCGCCGGCGGCGGAGGAGCCGTCATGAGCGAGGCCTCGACCCTGGCGCCAGCGAGCGCACACCAGGCCGCGCCCGAGCAGCCCTTGCTGGCGCGCCTGTCGGTCGCGATGTTCGGCATGGTGATGGGCATCGGCGGTCTGGCCAACGCCTGGGCGCTGGCGCACCGCGTCTTCGGTGCGCCGTTGATCGTGAGTGAACTGCTGCTGGGCGTGGCCGTGCTGCTCTTCGGCGTGCTGGCCGTGACGCACTTGCTGAAGCTGGGCTTCCACCTGCCGGCGGTGCGGGAGGAATTCGCGCACCCGGTGCGCTCCAGCTTCTTCCCCACCATTTCGGTGGCCGCCGTGGTGCTGTCGATCGGCCTGCGCCCCTATGCGCACGGCTGGGCCGAAGGGCTGTGGTGGTTCGGTGCGGTGCTGCACTTCGTGCTGGCCGTCACGCTCATCCGGCGCTGGATCCTGCATGCGCAGGACGAAGGCGTGATGACCCCGGCCTGGTTCATCCCGGTGGTGGGCAACATCCTGATTCCCATCGGTGGCGTGCCGCTGGGCCATGTCGAGATCAGCTGGTTCTTCTTCTCGGTCGGCCTCATCCTGTGGCTCGCCTTCTTCACCATCGTGCTGCACCGCGTGCTGTTCGTGCCCGTCATGAGCCAGCGCAGCATGCCCACGCTGTTCATCCTGCTGGCGCCGCCGTCCATCGGCCTGTCGTCGTACCTGGCCTTCACCGGCGGGCACGCGGGTGCGATGGGCGACATCTTCTATTGCCTGGCGCTCTTCATCGCCATCCTGCTGGCCACGCTGATCCACCATGCGGCGCATGGCGCGTTCTTCATGAGCTGGTGGGCCATGACCTTCCCGGCCGACGGCTGGGCCGGTGCCACGCTGGCCTACTACGAGGCGCGGCCGAGTCACTACTCGGCGGCCATCGCGTTGTGCGCGCTGACGGTCGCCACGGGCGTGGTCGTGTGGATCGGCGTGCGCACGGCCCTGCACATGGCGAGCGGCGCGGCGTTCCACGAGGACTGAGTTTTCACAGGCCCAGCAGCGTCCGCCCTTCAGGCGACAACAGATCCTGCGTCTCGACGTGCTTGCGCATGTACGCCGCGAACACCGGGCACTTCGGAAGGACCGCCAGCCCGCGTTCGCGCGCCGAGGCCAACCCCGCCAGCACCAGTTCCCTGGCAAGGCCGCGGCCCTGCAGTTCTTCCGGCACCAGCGTGTGGAGGAAGGTGATCACCCCTGGCGCCAGGTCGTAGATGGCGACGGCGCGGTGGCCGTCGATCGTGATCTCGAAGCGGTTCTGCGCGGGGTTGTCCGTCACGCGGGCGGTGGGGTCTGGCATTGTCGTGCGCCTTGCTTACATCGATGGCCGTTCGTGCGGCCGCAGGTCGAACACCAGCACCTCGGCCTGCTCGCCCTTGGCGAAGCGCAGCTGCCGTTCATCGCGGATCCGCACGCCATCGCCTTCGCCCAGCTTCTCGCCGTTGACTTCGACGCTGCCGCGCGCCACGTGCACGTAAGCGTAGCGGTCAGGGCCGACGTCGAGGGTCGTGCGCTCGCCGCCGTCGAAGAGGCCGGCGTACATCCGCATGTCCTGGTGCACGCCGAGCGAACCATGGGTGCCTTCGGGCGAGGCGATGAGGCGCAGCTTGCCGCGCTTTTCGGCGTCGCTGAAATGCACCTGCTGGTAGCGCGGCGCGGCGCCCTTCACCGACGGGACGATCCAGATCTGCAGGAAGTGCACGCCGTCGGTCTTCGAGTGGTTGAACTCGCTGTGGCGCACGCCGGTGCCGGCGCTCATCATCTGCACGTCGCCCGGCCGGATGACCGAGCCGGTGCCCATCGAATCCTGGTGGGCCAGCGCGCCGTCGAGCACGTACGAAAAGATCTCCATGTCGCGGTGCGGGTGGGTGCCGAAACCCTGTGCCGGGTCGACCCGGTCGTCGTTGATCACCAGCAGGTCCGAGAAGCCCTGCTGCTTGGGGTCGTGGTAATGGCCGAAGGAGAAGGTGTGGCGGGAGCGGAGCCAGCCGTGGTTGGCGACGCCGCGCTGGTCGGCCTTGCGAAGTTCGAGCATGATGCGGTCCTTGTCTTTGATCTGTCGATGAAATTCACGATTCGTTCGGCACCTGGCTGCGATAGATCGCAAGTAGTTCAGGTGGAGAAGTTCGTGGTGCGAGGAAAGTATCGAGCGCGACGCCCCGTCGCATGCTGAAACGTTTAGGGACGACCGATCGATGATTTCGATGATTAATTTGGAGGCATTTCGATGCTGAAGCTCACCCTGGAGGCGATCGAGCTGGTCGACGCCATCGCGCGCCACGGCTCTTTCGCGGCGGCGTCGGAGCGGCTGCACAAGGTGCCCTCCACCATCTCGTACGCCATCGGCAAGCTCGAAGAGCAGCTCGGCCTGGCGCTCTTCGTGCGGCAGGGCCCGCGCGTCACGCTCACGCCGGCCGGGCAGGAGATGCTCAAGGAAGGGCGATGGCTCATCGCCGCGGCGAGCGAGCTCGAATCGCGCATGCGGCAGATCGCCACCGGCTTCGAGTCGGAGCTGCGGCTGGTGCACGACTCGCTCATTCCCACCAGTGCCTTCAACCACGACATCCGCGCGTTCGAAGACCTCAACTGCGGCACGCGGTTGCGCATCGGTTGCGACACCATGACCGGCACGTGGGAAGCATTGCGCGACGGCCGTGCCGACCTCATCGTCGCCGCCAGCGACGGGCCGGCCGGCGGCGGCTACAAGGCGGTGGCCGTGGGCAGCCTGTCCTTCGTCTTCTGCGTGGCACCCACGCATCCGCTGGCCATGCTGCGCCGCCCGCTCACGCGGGCCGACCTGCTGCAGCACACGGCGGTGGTGGTGGGCGACGGCGCGCGGGCCCTGTCCGACCGCACCATCGGCCTGCTGCCGGGCCAGCGCCGGCTCACGGTGCCGTCGATGGCCGCCAAGATCGCCTGCCAGATCGACGGCCTGGGCCACGGCTTCCTGCCACGCGACTGCGTGCGCGAGCCGCTGGCGCGCGGCACGCTGGTCGAACTGGCTTGTGAAGAATCACGGCCGGAAGAAACCTTCTGGCTGGCCTGGAAGCCCACGGCCATGGGCGAGGCGCTCAAGTGGTGGCGGGCCCGGCTTCAGCGCGAACTGGTGCCGGCGATCCTGCCTCACTGAGGCTCGAGCGCCCAGGCTCAGAAGCGCCAGCGCAGATCGGCCTTCACGCTGTGGCTGTGCACGCCGTCGCCGCGCTGCCCCGCATACGCAAGGCCCAGCGTGAGGAAGCGCTGCAGTTGCACGTCGACGCCGGCTTCGGCCACAAGCATGTTGCGTGCGACCGGAACGCCGGACACCGGGAAGGCGCTGCCGCCGTCGAAGGCCAGCGAAGCCTGCGACGTCACATCGCCGTAGGCGCGCTGCCAGCCCAGCATGCCGCGCGCGGTCATCTGGAAGGGGCCGAGTCCGAAGCGCTGGCCAGCACGCAGGCCGAGGGTCGAGAAGGTGGTGCCGGTGGTGTCGCTGCGGCCCTGCAGTGCCGCAAAACCGCCGCGTTCGTCGAAGCTGTCGGTATGCAGGCGCACGTGGGCCAGGCCGGCGAAAGGCTCGAGCTCGACGCTGCCGGCCTTCAGTTGCCAGCCCAGTTCGCCGTAGGCCTGCGCAGTGTCGGCGTGGTAGTCGGCGCGTGCGCTGTCGGTGAAGCCGCTGAATGCGATGTTGCGCCGCGTGTCGATGTCGTGGCGCGTGTAGCTGATACCCGTGCGCAGAGCGAGGTCGCCCCATCGGCGGCCACCATAGGCGCCGACATGGTAGCTGTCGATCGAGGCGTGCGAGTCGCGTTCCGGGACGTCGGTCTTGTCGTGACCGGCGCCGCCCATCACGCCCACGCGCCAATCGCCTACGCGACGGTCGGCACCGACGAGCACGCCGCTCGCGCTGCGGTCGGCGCGAGCGGCATTGCCGTCGCCAGCGGCGCGCCCATGCCCGTCGTAGGCGCGCGCCCAGACGCCATTGCCTGCCGCGTCCTGGCTGGCGCGCAGATCGTTCGCAGCCAGAGTGGAGTCGCCGTCCTGCTGCAGCCGCGCCAGGGTCGCGTCGCGCACGAAGCGGCTGTCCTCGATCAGGCCTGATCGCACGGTCGCATGGACTTCGCCGGACAACCGATCGAACGCGGTGCGCGCCGTCGCGGCGTCGGCCTGCAGCACTGCGTCGTAGACGCTCCCTGCGCCCAGTTGCTCGATGGCTTGCCCGGTGCTGCCCTGGTTGGCGGAGGTGCCGACCTGCAGGAACGTCACGTCGTTGCGTGCGAGGGTGAGCGTGACCTTCTGCGCGTCGTAGGCCAGCGATGGCGTGAGGAAGGCGAGGCTTGATGTGAGCGTGCCGAACGTGCCCAGCACGCCGCCCGCCGCGCTCAGGATCGTGTAGCGGGTGACCGTATTCCAGCTGCCGTTGGCCGCGAGCACCTTGACCGTGGCGCCGCCCAGCGTGGCGGTGCCCGTCACGTCGATGCGGTCGCCGTTGCCGGCGGCATCGACTTCGACCTCGTAGGCCGAGCCGGCCTGGAACACCAGGTTTCCGGCGACGCGCAGCGTGCCGATCGAATTGCCCGGCGCCGCCGTGGCGCCGGCCGCCAGCGTGGTGCTGCCCACCGTGCCGGTTCCTTTCAGGATGCCTCCGTTGCCGATGAGCATGTGGCCGCCCAGCGTCCCATTGACCGAGAAGGCACCGCCATCGACCGCGAGGCTGCCCGTGAAGGCTGAGCCGTCACCGTCGTAGCGCACCAGGCCCAAGCCGGTCTTGCTCAGGCTGCCATCGCCCGATAGCGTGTTGGAGAACACGCCGTCCGAGGCCTCGTTGATCACCAGCGCGCCGTGGTTCTCGATCGCGCCGGTGCCGAAGCTGCGGATGCCGCCGACGAGCGTGCCGCCGCTCACCCGCGTGCCGCCCGAATACGTGTTGGTGCCGGTCAGCACCAGGGTGCCGGCGTCGGTTTTTTCCAGCTGCGCAGTGCCTGTGAGTGCGTTGGAAATCGTGGCGGTGTAGCCAGCCCCCGCCGAACTGCCGTCGCCCACGCGAATGGTGGCGCGGCTGCCGCTCAGCGCGATCGCATCGCCTTGCAGCCGGTAGCCGTTGCTCACGAACTGCATGCCGGTGACGCTGACCTGTCCTTGGGCCCCGCTCACGGTCACCGTGCCGGGCGTGCCCTGGAAGATCGCGAAGCCGGGTGTCGGTGACATGCTGGCGTTGACGCTGCCGTTGACGATGGTCCAGTTGGTCGACGTGGCGGTCCAGACCCCGTTGCCGCCATCGATCACGCCATTGTCGGCAGAGGCCGTGGCGTTGCCGTCCCAGAAGTTCAGGGTCTGGCCGCCGGTGTTCGCCAGATTGACCTTTCCGGCCGTCGCGGTTTGCAGGGTGAGGGAACTCCCCGACGGCGTGGTGCCGATCTCCAGCCCGTTGTCGATCAGCGCGCCGGTGTAGTCGATGAGCCGGTACACGCCTGCGCTGAGGCCGCCCAGGTCGTTCACATTCAGCGTACCGTCCAGCGTCAGGGCGCCGTTCACCTGGACGAGCTGCGCCCCGCCGGGGGCGCCCAGCGTTGCCTCGAAGGTCGAGCCGCTGTCGAGCGTGAGCGAACCCATGGTCAATGTCTGGCCGCTCGTTCCCTTCAGCGTGCCGCCCGCGGCCACCTCCACCGCGCCGCTGATGGTGCCGGTGCCGCCGATCGCGGCGCCTCGACCCACTTGGACGCTGCTCGTCGTCAGCGCATGATCCATGCGCAACATGCCTGCATCCATGGTCACCGTTGCGGCCGTCAGCGCCGCCGTCGTGGTCGCGGTGCCGCCGACCGCCAGCGTGAGCGCGCCGCTGGCGTTGATGGCGCCGAGCGCGAGGTTGCTGCTGTCTGCCACTTGCACCGTGGTGCCGGTCAAGGACAGAGTCCCCTGAAAGTCGTTGCCCGCGTTCGCGAGCGCGATGCCCGCGCCGGCGTTCAGCGACGCGTTACCGGCGACGGTCAGGGCGCCGGTCTGGGTGATCGCGCCGCCGTTGCTGGTCCCGCTCAACGCGCCGTCCACCGTTCCGCTGCCCAGATTCAAGGCGCCGCTGCTGATCACGGTGAGGTTGCGGGTGGCGAGGGTGCCCAAGGTCAGTGCGTTGGCATCGGTGATCGCGGTGCTGCCGCCGGTCAGGCTGACCACCTGGCCGAAATCGTTGCCGGCACCAGTCAAGGCGATGGCGCCGTTGCCGGCGTCGATGCTGCTCGTGTTGTTGACGGCGAGCACGCCGGCGCTTTGGACGATCGCGCTGTTGACGGCGCGCAACGTCAGCGCGCCGTCGGCGGTGACGTTGTGGGCCAGCGTGATGCCGTTGTCGCCGCGCAGGCTCACGTTGTTGCCAGACAAGGCTGCAGCCGTGGCCAGCGCGTTGCCGCTCTGCAGGGTCAGGTCGGCACTGCCGGTATCGATGGCGCTCGCAGGCAAGCTCAGCGTGCCGGCGGCGATCAAGGACAGCGCGCTGTTGCTGCCCAGGGTCAACGCGGCGACGTTCAGGTCGTTGCTGTCGACCAGGCGAATGCCGCTGCCGATCAGCGATACGGCGCCGCCGAAATCGTTGCCGGCCTGTTCCAGCGTGATCGAGCCGGCGCCGGCATTGAGGTTGCCGGTGCCTGTGACCGTGAGCGGATTGGTCGTGGACTGGCTGATCGCGCCACCGTTGCTGGTGGCGGACAGGGCGCCAGTCACCGTGCCGCGGCCCAGGTTCAGTGCGCCGCTGCTGATGGCGGTGAGAGAGCCGGTGGTCAGCGCGTCAAACGCCAGCGCGTTGGTGTCGGTGATCGCGGCGTTGCCGCTGAGCAGCGTGAGCGGTTGGCGGAAGTCGTTGCCGGCGGTGGTCAGCGTGATCGCCCCGGTGACGGCATTGAGGTAGCCGGTGGCGGTGACCGTGAGTGGGTTGCTTGCAGACTGGGTGATCGCGCCGCCGTTGCTGTACACGCTCAGCGCGCCAGTCACCGTGCCGTGGCCCAGGTTCACGTCCCCGGTGGCGACGGCGATGAGATTGCCGGTAGCCAGCGTGCCCAGGGTCAGCGCGTTGACGTCGACGATCGCGGCGGTGCGGCCAGTCAAGTTCACCGTTTGCCCGAAGTCGTTGCCGTTGGTGGTCAGGCTGACATTCCCCGTGCTGCCGGCATTGAAGTTGCTGATGCCGCTGACCGTGATCGGGTCCACCGCGGATTGGCGGATGTTGCTGCCGTTGCTGGTCGCATTCAGGGTGCCGGTCACGGTGCCGGTGCCCAGGTTCAATACGCCGTTGCTGATCAGGGTGAGATTGCCGGTGGCCAACGTGCTCAGGGTCAGTGCGTTGGCGTCAGTGATCGCGGTGTTGCCGCCGGTCAGGCTCATCGCCTGACCGAAGTCGTTGCCGGCGGTGGTCAGCGTGATCGCACCGGTGCCGGCATTGAGGGTGCTGGTGCCGGCGACCGTGAACGGGTTGCTCGCAGACTGGGTGATCGCGCCGTTGTTGCTGGTCGCGGACAGGGCGCCAGTCACCGTGCCGCTGCCCAGGTTCAAGGCACCTGTACTGGTCGCGGTGAGGTTGCCGGTGGCGAGCGTGCCCAAGGTCAGCGTGTTGGCGTCGGCGATCGCGGTGTTGCCGCCGGTCAGGCTCACAGCCCCAAGGAAGTCGTTGCCGCTGGTGGTCACCGTGATCGCGCCGGCACCGGCGTCGAGGTTGCTGGTGCCGCTGACCGCGAGCGGATTGCTCGCGGATTGGGTGATCGCGCCGCCGTTGCTGGTCGTGGAAAGCGTGCCGGTCACCGTGCCGCGGCCCAGGTTCAGCGCACCGCTGCTGCTGGCAGTGAGGTTGCCGGTGGCCAGCGTGCCCAGCGTGAGGGCGTTGCTGGCGACGATCTGCGTGTTCCCGCCGACCAGTGACACCGTGCTCCCGAAGACGTTGTTTGCGTTGTCGAGCGTGATCGCGTTCACCCCCGTGTCGATCGATGTCGTGCCTGCGACGTTCAGGCTACCGATCTGCGCCAGATTCCTGTTGTTGCGCACGACCAAGTTGCCCGACACGTCCATCGTGCCGATCGCCGCGATCTGGTTGGTGCCGGTAAAACTTGCGTTGCCGCCGATGCTGCCCTCCAGCACCCCGGCGACATAGCTGCCCGTCTGCTGGACGCTGCCATCGGTACTGAAAGAGATCGAGCCGTCTCGCACGTTGACCTGCCCGCTGTCGATGACGGCGGTCGCGCCGCTGGCGCCCGTGGCGATGAAGGCCACCGAGCCATCGCTGCCGGAACCCAAACCTGCAGCGGTGATGACGCCGCTGTTGCGGATGAGCTCGCTGAAGAGGCCCTGTGCTGCACGGGCCTGCAGGCTGATCCGGCCGCCGGGTGCCGACAGCACGCTGGTGTTCGTGACAGCGGTCGAGTTGAGGGCCAGCTGCAGCGCGCCGGTGACGGTGGCGTTGAATCCGCCGGATTCGTAGACGAGCGTGGCCCTGTCGGCGGCGACCAGTTGGATGTTGCCGTCCGTGGCAGTGATCGTTCCGTTGTTGACGACCGAGCCACCCAGCAGGATGACGGAGCCCGAGGCGGCGTTCAGGGTTCCGCTGTTGGCGACCAGGGCGACGGTGTTTCCTCCGGCATCCAGCGCATAGTTTCCAGCCATGAAGTCGGATGTCTGCATGCCCAGCGACGTGGCCAGCAGGCCGCCGACATTCACCGATGCGGTGCTGCCAAACACGATGGCCGAGGTGTTGCTCAGCAGAACCTGACCGTTTGCATTGAGGGTGCCGAAGATCTGCGTGGGATTACCGCTGGTGACCACGTTGAAACTTGCGCTGCTCGTGGTCGGCTGATTGAACGTCACGCGCGCGCCCGAGCCGATGTCGAAGGTCGACCAAGAGTTCGACATGCGCGACGAGGTCTGATCGATCGCCAATGTCGCGCCGGCAGGGCCGTTGATCGTCCCGGTGCCCCCGTTGATGCTTCCGCCGGTAGGCAGTTGGGAGGAGGAAACCTGCGCCAGCGCCGCCTGTGCCAAGGCGAACCCCCATGCCGCCACCAGCGTGCGAAGGGTGAGCCGCACGGCGTGCAGCGCCTTCGACGCCGGCTCCCTTTCCCTGGCCCCTGGCAGGTCGGAGCGAGCGGACTGGCAGGGTCCGCGCGCGATCTCGCTGACCACTTGCCACATGTTCGTGCGGCGATTGAAGACGATGCGGTAGATGCGGTTCATGGACGAGCCCAGAGCAGGAGACCATCACGCGCACGATCACGCTGAATCCCTGTGTTTTTTCGAGAGAGCGCTGGCTGATCGGAAACAACCATCAGCCAGGAAGAATGTTTCAAAGTGTATTTGAATGTATCTTCTGGTGCAACCTGGACCCCGCCGCACGGTAGGCCGCTAAACACCGGCTTCGAAAGATCGCGGGCTCAATGTCGCCGCAGTCGCCGCCAAGCCGCCGGCGAACTGCCCACCCATGCACCGAACACGCGCGTCAGGTGGCTCTGGTCCGCGAAGCCGCAGGCGATGGCGATCTCCGGCAGCGGGGCCGTGTCGTCGCGCAGCATCCTCTGCGCAGCCTCGATGCGCTGCGCCGTGCGCCAGGCGTGCGGCGTCTGGCCGGTGGTGGTCTTGAAGGCCTTGCCGAAGTGGCTGCGCGACAGGCCGCATGCCATGGCGATTTCGGTCAGCGACATATCGTGTGCCAGGTCGGCCCCTAGCAGTTCCCGGGCGCGGCGTTCCTGCCAGGGCGCCAGGCCCGCTGCCGCGCCCGCTCGTGGCGCCGAGCCGCCGTAGGCATGCGCGACGTGGGCATACAGGGCGAGCGCCATCTGGTCGAGGAACAGGGCGCTGGCCTCCGTCGGCTGCTGCAGCGAAGGCAGCAGGGCGGCCGCGAGGTGCGTGAGCACCGGGTCGGCGGTGCCCGGCGCGCACCGCAGCGCGCCGACCGCAGCCACGCCCGATTCCTGGGCGAAGTCGTCCAGCGCCGCCCGCGTGATGCGGAACAGCACCGAATGGAACGGGCTGCAGACGTAGGCCGACGGGCGTGTCGCGAGGTCGGCGATGTGCACCGTGCCGGCCTCCAGCAGCCCCAGGTGCGTCTCACCGCCCTGCTGGAAGAAGCGTCGGCTGCCGGCGCGCGAGAGTTCCACGCTGACGACGAAGGCGTCGTCGGCCGGCAGCGGCGGCAGCACGAAGAGATGCGGCTGCGCGTACTGCATGCGCGCCATGTCCAGCGCACGCGTGCCCGCGCGCGAAGCCTCCACCTCGTCGAGCCCGTACTGCCGCGCGAGCTGGCGGGCAAAGCGGTTGGGCGAGGCGGCGACGGCGGTCATGGGGCGGATCGGTGGCGGAGCGGCATCTTAGGCAGCCGGCCTCGACCCTCCTGGCGTCTGGGACAACGGTGCCCGATCAGTTCAGCACGTCGACCGGCGTGTTGAAGACGTAGCCCGCGCCGCGCTCGGTCTGGATGAAGCGCGGCGACGACGGGTCGCCCTCGATCTTGCGGCGCAGGCGCAGGATCTGCACGTCGATGGAGCGGTCGTACACCTCGGCGCCATGCAGGCGCGACAGCTCGAGCAGGCGGTCGCGCGACAGCACGCGCTGCGGGGCTTCGCACAGCGCCTGCAGCAGGTTGAATTCGCCGTTGCTCAGGTCGACGCGGCGGCCGTCGGGGGCGGTCAGCCGGCGGGCCAGCAGGTTCAGTTCCCAGCCGTCGAAGCGGTAGGCGCGGCGCTGCGTGTCCTGCGCGCCGGCCGCCGCGTCGCCGCGCTTCTGGTAACGCCGCAGCACGGCACGGATGCGGGCCAGCATCTCGCGGTTGCTGAAGGGCTTGGTCACGTAGTCGTCGGCGGCCATCTCCAGCCCCATCACCCGGTCGGCTTCCTCGAGGCGGCCGGTGAGGATGATCACCGGGATCTCGCCGCTGTCGCGCAGGCCGCGGGCCAGCTGCATGCCGTCTTCGCCGTTCAGGCGCAGGTCGAGCAGCACCAGGTCGATCACGTGGTCCTCCAGCGCCTGCTTCATCTGCGCGCCGGTGGCAGCGCCGCTCACGCGGAACTCGTTGTCGGTGAGGTAGGTGCTGACGAGATCGCGGATCGCGGCGTCGTCGTCGACGACCAGGATGTGAGGTCGGTTGGCCATATGGGCCGCGAGCGTAATGTAGATTCGTTGCGTGCAGCAACTGTCCCATATTTCATATGAAACACGGCCGTGCGGGCCGAAATCACCCCGGCATCGGGCCGTGCGCCAATGGCATCCGAAGAAGTGGCGGCTCCTTGCCGACCGCATGCCGCGGGTGCGTTCCATGTTGAAAGTTGTGCTGATCGAAGAAGACATCGCCATGCAGGCCCTGATCGCCGAGTGGCTGACCCAGGCGGGCTACGGCGTGGAGACGGCCAGGGGTGGCGCGGCCACGCCCCAGGCCGGTGTGGCGCTGGTCATCGCCGACCTGCCCAAGCTGCGCGACGGCGATGCGCCGCACGTGCGCGCGCTGCGGGCGAGCTACCCCGGTGCGCCCGTCATCGGCCTGTCGGCGCAGCTGGCGCGCAGCCTGCCGGGCGGCTCCGACCGGGCGAAGTCGCTCGGCGTGGCCGCGCTGCTGTCCAAGCCCTGCACGTCCAGCGAACTGCTGGCGGCGGTGGCCGCCGCTGTCCGGACCGCCCACTGACATGCGTTCCTCCGCCCACCTGCGCGAGCGCGTCATCGCCGGCGGCCTGCTGTTGATCGTCGCGTTCATCGGTTCGGCCGCGTACGACGGATGGCGGCTGCACCAGCAGGTGATGGCGGTCAACGAGCGCGAACTGGGCAACCTCGCGACCGCCCTGGCCGGCGAGGCCGACCGCAACCTGCAGTCGGTCGATGTGCTGCTGCGCGACACGGCCAGCTGGTACGAGAACTTTCCCTGGCGCGTCGAGCCCGAGGCCGTGGTGGCCGCGCTCAATTCACGCGCGGTCGGCGTGCCGCAGGTGAGCGTGTTGACCATCGTCGACGCGACCGGCATGCAGCGCTTCCGCTCGCGCCCGACGGGGGAACCGCTGGCCGACGTATCCGACCGCGCGTACTTCCTCAAGCAGCGCGACACCGACACGGCCGGCCTGGTCATCAACGAGCCGATCGTCACCCGCACCGAGCGCGAGCCGGCGGTGGTGATCTCGCGCCGCCTGAGCCGGCCCGACGGCGGCTTCGACGGCGTGGTGACGGCCATCGTCACCTTGCAAGCGCTGCAGAGCGCCTATTCGGCCATCCAGTTCGGCGAAGGCAGTTCGCTGGTGCTGGCGCAGGACGACGGCAGCGTGGTGGTGCAGCAGCCGGCCGACGCACCGCGCACCCGTTTCCCCGAACTGTCGGCGCTCAAGGGCGGCGCGCTGATCGACCGCGCCACCAGTTCGGTCGATGGCCGTCCCAAGCTCATCGCCGTCGTCGGCGTGGGCAGCCTGCCGCTGGTGTTGGCGATCACGCGCGACGAGGACGAGGCCCTGCGCCCCTGGTATGACGAGATGTGGAGCGCCGGCATCCGCACCGGCGTGGTGTGCCTGCTGGTCGGCCTGACCATCGTGGCGCTGCTGCGCCAGTTGCGCCGCGACGCCGAGGCCGAGCGCGAGCGCCGTCGCCTCGAGGCGCGGCTGCAGCAGACGCAGCGGCTCGAAGCGCTGGGCACGCTGGCCGGCGGCATCGCGCACGACTTCAACAACATCCTCGGCGCCATCCTCGGCTTCGGCGAACTGGCCCAGCAGCAGGCCGAGCCCGGCAGCGCGCTGCGGCGCCACATCGACCGCGTGCTGCAGGGCGGCGCGCGGGCGCGGCTGCTGGTGCGCCGCATCCTCGACTTCAGCCGCAGCGGCGTCGCCGACCGCGCACCGGTGCATGTGCAGACGCTGATGGAAGAGATCGTCGCGATGCTCGCGTCCACCCTGCCGGCCGGCGTCGACCTGCAGGCGCAGCTGGACGCCGGCGACGCGGCCGTGCTGGGCGACGCCACGCAGCTCTACCAGGTGGCGATGAACATCTGCACCAATGCGGTCCAGGCGATCGAGGGCGCGGGCACGGTGTCGATCCGGCTGCGGCGCGTCGACGTGCGCGCGCCGCGCGTGTTGCTGCACACCGAACTGGCGGTCGGCCCGCACGTCTGCCTGGAGGTGCGCGACACCGGCGTGGGCATCCCGCCCGACGCGCTGCAGCGCATCTTCGAGCCCTTCTTCACCACCAAGAAGCAGGGCGAGGGCACCGGGCTCGGGCTGGCGGTGGTGCATGGCATCGTGGCCGACCTCGGCGGCGCCATCGACGTCGCCTCGGTCCCTGGCGAAGGCACACAGGTGTCGGTCTGGCTGCCGGTGTGCGGTGAGTGCGCACCGGCCACGGTGCCCGACGCCGGCGGATGGCCGGCCGGGCAGGGCGAGGTCGTGATGGTGGTGGACGACGAGCACGCCCTGGTCGAGCTGGCGGAGGAAACGCTGGCCGGCCTGGGCTACGAGCCGGTCGGCTTCGATTCCGCCGAACGTGCCCTGCAGGCCTTCGAGGCCGACCCCGGGCGCTTCGACGCCCTGCTCAGCGACGAGATGCTGCCCGGCATGCCGGGCACCGAACTCGCACGCCTGCTGCGCGCCCGGCGACCGGCGTTGCCGGTGCTGCTCATGAGCGGCAAGGTGAACCAGGCCATGCTCGAGCGGGCCCAGGCCGCGGGCGTGCACGCGGTGCTGCACAAGCCGCTCGCGCTGCGCGAACTGGCCACGCGGCTGGCCGAGGCACTGCGCGGCCGCAGCGACGATGGCGGCGGCCGCTACAGCTGAAATCTGCGCAGCGCGCGCGTGAAACCGGGCGGCAACCGCGCCGCCGGAGCATCGGGTCTTCGCGGCCTCGGCCGTTCATCCCCGGAGCATTTCGCATGAGCACCCTCACCACCCAAGACGGCACCCAGATCTACTACAAGGACTGGGGCAGCGGCCAACCCGTCGTGTTCTCGCATGGCTGGCCGCTGTCGGCCGACGCGTGGGACGCGCAGATGGTCTTCCTGGCCGAGCGCGGCTTCCGCGTGATCGCCCATGACCGCCGCGGCCATGGCCGCTCGAGCCAGCCGTGGAACGGCAACGACATGGACACCTACGCCGACGACCTCGCCGCGCTGTTCGAGAAGCTCGACCTGCGCGATGCCGTGATGGTCGGGCATTCGACGGGTGGCGGCGAAGTCGCGCGCTACATCGGCCGTCACGGCACGCAGCGCGTGGCCAAGGTCGTGTTGCTGAGCGCCGTGCCGCCGCTGATGCTCAAGACCGCGAGCAACCCGGGCGGCCTGCCGATCGAGGTGTTCGACGGCATCCGCGCCGGCGTCGCTGCCGACCGATCGCAGTTCTTCCAGGACCTCACCACGCCCTTCTACGGCGCCAACCGTGAGGGCTCGAAGGTCACGCAGGGCATGCGCGATTCGTTCTGGCTGCAGGGCATGGCCGGCTCGCACAAGGGCCTGCTCGACTGCATCAAGCAGTTCTCCGAAACCGACTTCACCGCCGACCTCAGGAAGATCGACGTGCCCACGCTGGTGGTGCACGGCGACGCCGACCAGATCGTGCCGATCGGCGCCGCCGGCCTGCTGTCGGCCAAGCTGGTGAAGGGCGCGACGCTGAAGGTCTACGCTGGCGCGCCGCACGGCATCGCCACCACGCACGCGGACAAGTTCAACGCGGACCTGCTGGCGTTCATCCAGGGTTGAAGCGCCGAGCCAGGGCCGATCGGGCGGACAATCAGAGGCTTCTTCCGAAGCACACCGATGACCCTGGACGCCCCCTCCTTCCTCTCCCCGGCATGCCCTTGCCGGGCGATGCACCCATGAGCGCCGGACGCGATCGCCGACTGCGCGTGGAGGCCGACAAGCTCGAGGCCTTCTGCCTGCTCGTTCGCGCCGCTTCCGCGGCACCGGACCAGGCGGCCTTCGCCGACGTGAGCCGTGCGGCGGCGACCGCGCTGCGTGCCAGGTTCGGCAGCGGATCGATCACCTCGGCCTTCGCGTGGCTGAGCGGCCCGGCCGCGCAGGACGCACTGGCGAGCGTGCGGGCCGGTGATGTCGACCTGCAGGGCGCCTTGTCCCTGGTCGAGCTGGAGCAGGCCGTCGCGTTGGCGAAAGAGGCCCAGACACTGCAGCGCTGAGGCCGGCGGCCGCTGCCACGGGCGTCACGGCTGGCTGCCGCTCATCCCGGTGCGGAGCCGCCTTCCATCTCGCGGATCCAGCGCCACAGCGTCGAGCGGCTCACGCCCAGCTGCTGCGCCGCCTTCTGCCGATTGCCGCCTTGCGTGGCGAGCACCTCGTGCAGGTTCGACTTCGACGCCGCGCGCGGCACATCGGGTGCGGTCGCGTGTTCGGCGAACAGCTCGGGGCACTCGTGCCGCAGTTCGTCGTAGCGGATGTCCTCGAGCCGGTCGAACTGCGACAGGAACACGGCGATGCGCTCGACCAGGTTCTCGAGCTCGCGCACGTTGCCTGGCCAGCCGTACGCCGTCAGCCGCGGCATCAGCGGTGCCAGGGCGCGTCGGGCATCGATCGTGACCGCGAGCCGCTGCAGACAGCGCTCGACCAGCCCCTGCGCGAGCAACGCCACGTCTTCGCGCCGCTCGCGCAGGGGCGGCAGCGCCAGGCGCAGCGTGTTGAGGCGGTAGTACAGGTCCTGGCGGAAGCGGCGCTCGCCGATCATCTCGTGCAGCGGCTGGTGGGTGGCGGCGATCACGCGCACGTCGACCGGAATCGGCGCCGTGGCCCCCAGCCGCGTGATCTCGCGCTCCTGCAGCACGCGCAGCAGCCGCGTCTGCAGGTGTAGCGGCATGTCGCCGATCTCGTCGAGAAACAGGGTGCCGGTGTGCGCCGTCTCGAACAGGCCGCGCTTGCCGCCACGGCGCGAGCCGGTGAAGGCGCCTTCCTCGTAGCCGAACAGTTCGCTCTCGAGCAGCGCCTCGGGGAAGGCCGCGCAGTTGACCGCGACGAAGGGCCGGCCGGCACGGCCGCTCTCGTTGTGGATCGACTGCGCGAACAGTTCCTTGCCCACGCCGCTCTCGCCGGCGATCAGCACGGTGAGGTCGTTGCGCGCGAAGCGCTGCGCCGTCTGCACCGCGCGCACGAAGGCCGGGCTGTGCCCGATCAGGTGGGCGAAGCGGTGGCGCGCAGCGCTCTGGCGGCGGCCGTGCTGCATGCGCAGGCTGGTGTCGGCCTCCTGGATCGCGCGGGCGTCGTACAGCGTGAGCGCGGCGCCGACGATCTCGCCGTGCTCGCGAATGGGCGTGCGGTTGACCACCCAGTCGCGCTGCGCGAAGCGCTGCACCCGCGCGCGTTCCTCCAGGCCGTGGTCCAGCGTGGGCTGCAGCGACAGCTCGGGCTGCAGGACCTCGAGCGAGCGGCCCAGCAAGCGGGCCGGCGCGTGGCCGAGCAACTGCTGCATCGGCGGGTTGACCGCGATGATGCGGTTGTCGCGGTCGACCGCCAGCACCGCCTCCTGCAGGTTGTGCAACACGCCGTTGAGCTGCTCGTAGCGGCCCGCCTCGAGCCGCGCGACCCGCGCCAGTTCGATCGCGTCC
Organism: Variovorax cryoconiti; assembly: GCF_051216395.1. Lineage (NCBI taxonomy): Bacteria > Pseudomonadati > Pseudomonadota > Betaproteobacteria > Burkholderiales > Comamonadaceae > Variovorax > Variovorax cryoconiti. The sequence goes on from NZ_JBPJZI010000002.1 coordinate 49,832, forward strand.
TCGAAGCCTTTCCGGATGCTGGTGAGCGAATACGCCAGCAGCCCGTGCAGCCCCGCCTGTTGCGCCAGTTCGACCACCAGGCTCGACCCGACGATGACGTCGAAACCTTCGCGCCGCAGGAGCTCGAAGCGCTGGCGTGCGTCGTCGGGCGTCTGGTAGGCGTACTGGCTGACCTCGATGTTGAGCAGGTCCTTCACCTCGTCGAGTTCGGGAATGGTCTGGCCGTACATGACGACCCCCACGCGCTTGGACACGCGCCGGGCCTTGATGAGCGCCTGCATCAGGTCGAAACCACCGAGCTGGATGGTCGCGACCGGCGCTTGCAGGCCGGCCCGCAGGATGCTGGCGTTGGAACCGGCGCTGACGAAGGCGTCGACCAGGCCGCGGTCGATGCGGTCGCGCGCCGTCGCCAGCGCGTCGCCGAAGGTGCCGTCGACCACCTCGATCTCGGCGCGGCCGACGTATTCGGCGACCACCGGCAGCGCGAATTCGCGGATCTGCCGGTAGCTCATGAAGCACAGGCGCGGCAGGCCGCGGCGTGCAGGCGGGGCGGTCTTGAAAGGGGTGTTCAGGCGTTCCATCGTGTGTGTCATTGCAACACAAACGATGTCTCGTCGATGTTTCATGGCATCCGGGAAACTACCCAGACGCCGAAGCGAAAGGCTTTTGAATCAATCACTTGCGGATGCCCTGACAGGTTGGCACATGCCGTGCAACACCGTGTTCTTTCAGGAGACACACGACTTGGCACTCGAACACATCACGGTGCTCGACCTGACGCACATGCTGTCGGGTCCCTACGGCACCATGCTGCTCGCCGACCTCGGCGCGCGCACCATCAAGGTCGAGCCGCCCGGCAGCGGCGAAGGCACCCGCCGCCTGCTCGAAAAAGATCCGGACTACGCCCGCGACGGCATGGGCGCGTACTACCTCACGCTCAACCGCAACAAGGAAAGCGTCTGCGTCGACCTGAAGAGCGCCGAAGGCAAGGCGGTCTTTCTCGACCTGGTGCGCCAGGCCGACGTGGTGTTCGACAACTTCAGCGTCGGCGTCACGCAGCGCCTGGGCATCGACTACGCATCGCTCGCGCAGGTCAACCCGCGCATCGTGACCTGCTCGGTCACCGGCTTCGGCCAGACCGGCCCCGAGACGCAGCGCCCGGCCTTCGACCAGGTGGTGCAGGCGATGGGCGGCGGCATGTCGATCACCGGCACGCCCGAGAGCGGCCCGACGCGCAGCGGCATCCCGATCGGCGACCTCGGCGGCGGCATGTTCGGCGCGATGGGCGTGCTGGCCGCGCTGGTGGAGCGCGACCGCACCGGGCGCGGCCAGCATGTCGACATCTCGATGCTCGACGCGCAGATCTCGCTGCTCAACTACATGGCGACCATGCACCTGATGTCGGGCCACGTGCCCGCAGGCATCGGCAACGGCCACTTCGTGCACGTGCCCTACAACAGCTATCCGACGGCCGACGGCCACATCATCATCGCCTGCATCGGCGACCCGTTCTTCGAACGCTTCGTCGAGTTCATCGACCTGCCCGCGCTGCGCGATCCCACGTACCGGCAGCAGCCGGTGCGCTTCGCGATCAAGGCCGAGATCGACGCGCTGATCGGTGACGAACTCAAGAAGCAGCCGACCGCGCACTGGCTCGAACGCCTGCGCGCGGCGCGCATCCCGTGCGGCCCGGTCAACAACTTCGCCCAGGCGCTGAGCGACACGCAGGTGGTGGCGCGCGACATGGTGGTCGAGGTGCCGCTGAAGACCGGCGAAACGGTGCGCATGCCCGGCAACCCCATCAAGTTGTCGGCGGCAACCGCCATGACCTACACCTGCCCGCCGGCGCTGGGCGAGCACACGCGGCACGTCTTCGGCGACCTGGTGGGCTATTCGGACGAGAAGCTCGAAGCGCTGCGCCTGGCCGGCATCATCGCCTGAGGCCCGACGCGATGGAACCGATCCATATCACCGACGTCGCGCCGCGCGACGGCCTGCAGAACCAGCCGGTGCACCTCGATGCACCAGCCAAGCTGCGGCTGGCGCAGCTGCTGGCGAAGGCCGGCGTGCGCAGCATCGAGGCCACCAGCTTCGTGTCGCCCAAGGCGGTGCCGCAGATGGCCGATGCGGCCGAGCTGCTGCCGCTGATCCGCCACGCGTTGCCCGACCTGCGCACCTCCGTGCTGGTGCCCAACCACAAGGGCCTGGAGCGCGCGCACGCGGCCGGGGCCACCGAAGTCGCGGTGGTGCTCTCGGCCACCGAGACGATGAACCGCAAGAACATCAACATGGGCCTGGACCAGGCCACCGAGGTCAGCGAGCAGACGCTGGCCGAGGCGCATCGGTTGGGGCTGCGCACCCGCGCCTACGTGGCTGTGGCCTTCGATTGCCCCTTCGAGGGCGAGACGCCGCTCGACGCGGTGCTGCGCCTGGCGCACCGCATGCAGCGCGCGGGCGCGGGTGAGATCGTCATCGCCGACACCATCGGCTCAGCGTCGCCGGGCATGGTGAAGCAGCGCATGGGCGCGCTGGCCGAAGCGATCGCGCTCGACCAGCTGGCCATCCACCTGCACGACACGCGCGGCATGGCAGTGGCCAACGCGTGGGCGGCGCTCGACGTCGGCATCCGCCGCTTCGACGCCAGCGTGGGTGGCATCGGCGGCTGCCCGTTCGCGCCCGGCGCGGCGGGCAACGTCGCCACCGAAGACCTGGTGCTGATGGCCGAACGCAGCGGCTTCGCCACCGGCATCTCGCTCGATGGCCTGCTCGACACGATCGACTTCGCGCAAGTGCAGTTGCAACGTCCGCTGGGCGGGCGCGCGATCACCTGGTTGCGACGGCAGCGCGACAAGAAAAATTCCTGAATACAACGATTCCCCGGAGACAAACATGACAACGACATTCAACGCCCCTTCGTCCATCGCTCACCCCAACCGCCGTACTGCGCTCGCGGCACTCGCCTCGCTGGCCGCCACCGGCGCCTGGGCGCAGGCACCCGCCGGCAAGTTCCCCTCGAAGGCGGTCACGCTCGTGGTCCCGTATTCGGCCGGTGGCGGCACCGACATCGTCGGCCGCCTGATGGCGCAGCGGCTGTCCGACCTGTGGGGCCAGTCGGTGGTGGTGGACAACCGCACCGGCGCCAACGGCGTGATCGGCTCCAACTTCGTCTCGCGCGCGCCGGCCGATGGCCACACGCTGCTGCTGGTGGTCGGCTCGCACGCCGTGAACCCGGTGCTGATGAAGAGCCTGCCCTACGACACCGACAAGGCCTTCACGCCCATCACCAACATCGCGAACTCGCCCTCCGTGCTGGTGGTGCAGGCGGTCGGTCCCTACAAGACGCTGCGTGACGTGCTCGACGCGGCCCGCAAGGAACCGCTGGGCGTCGGCTATTCCGAAGGCCAGACCCGGCTGACCGGCGAGATGATCCGCCAGGCCGGCAAGCTGCAGACCACCGGCGTGCCCTACAAGGGCGGCGCGCCGATCATGGTCGACATCATCGGCGGCCACCTGCCGATGGGCGTGACCAGTGTGCTGACCGCGTTGCCGCACGTGCGCTCGGGCGCGCTGCGCGTGGTGGGCGTGGCCGACACCAAGCGCATGGCGCTGTTCCCCGATGCGATGACCTTCAAGGAGGCCGGCCTGGACGGCGTCGAGTCGCTCAGCTGGTACGGGCTGTTCGGCCCGGCCGGCCTCCCGGCCCCCATCGTCACGCAGATCAACGACGACCTGAAGAAGGTCGCTGCCGACCCGGCCGTGAAGAAGCAGATGGAAGAGCAGGGCGCGCACGTCACGCTGACGCCGCCGGCCGAGTTCCGCAGCTTCCTCGCAGCGGAGACCAAGAAGTGGACGCTGGTCGCGCAGCGCGGCGGCATCACCGCCGAATAACGACCATGGCGAACCCCATCCTCCGCGAGAAGCTCGCGCGCCGCGAGTTCATCGTCATCCCCGGCCTGCAGGACATGATCGCTGCGGCCATGGCCGAGAAGGTCGGTTTCGACATCGTCTATGGCTCGGGCTTCTGGCTCACGGCCTCGGCCCTCGGGCTGCCCGACGCGGGCATCGCGACCTACACGCAGATGGTCGACCGCATGGCGACGCTGGTGCGCAGCAGCAGCGCGGCCGTCATCGCCGATGCGGACACGGGCTACGGCGGCCTGCTGAACGTGCACCACACGGTCCGGGGCTACGAGGCCGCTGGCGTGACCGCCATCCAGATCGAGGACCAGGAATTTCCGAAGAAGTGCGGCCACACGCCCTTCAAGCGCTGCGTGCCGGTGCAGGACATGGTCGACAAGATCCGCGTCGCCGCAGAGGCGCGTGAGGACAAGCAGAACTTTCTCATCATCGCGCGCACCGATGCGCGTGCCGAGCTCGGCGTGGACGAGGCAATGCGGCGGCTCGAGGCCTGCGCGCGGGCCGGCGCCGACATCCTGTTCTTCGAGGCACCGCAGAGCGAGGACGAGATGCGCCGCGCCTGCGCGGCCTTCGACCTTCCGATGATGGCCAACATGTCCGATGGCGGAAAGACGCCGATCCTGCCGGCCAAGACGCTGGCGGAGATCGGCTATGCGCTGGCCATCTACCCGTCAATGACCAGCCTGATCGCCGCCGCAGCCATGGAGCGCGCGCTGAAGCACCTGAAGGCCGAAGGCACGAGCCAGGCACCCGGTGCCGAGCTGTTCGACTTCAACGAGTTCTGCCGGCGCATCGGCTTCGAGGAAGTCTGGGAATTCGAGAAGCGCTGGGCGCGCTGAGACACAGACGAAGGAGGCCGGTCGCGCGGCAGGCGGCCGGTCGTTTCGGGTAGCCCTGCAAGAACGGAGACGACATGACGGCAAGATTGAGATGGGCGATGCTCGGCATCGCGGTTGCGGCGCTGGCCGGCTGCTCGACAGGCGCACTGCAGGTGGCCGACGTCGGCAGCTACCACGTGGGGGGGCGTGCGGTGACGCTCACCGGCCTGCCCGAGAAGGAGCTGGTCTTCACGCCCGGTGCGCCACCGCTGAAGTTCGACCCCAACGGCGACTTCGAGGTCGAGAGCCTCTACGCGCGCTACACCCGGCTCGCGAACCCGAAGGGCCGCTATCCGCTCTTGTTGTGGCACGGCGGCGGCCTCTCCGGCGTGACCTGGGAAACCAAGCCTGACGGCCAGCCTGGGTGGGAGAGCTACTTCCTGCGTGCCGGCTACGACGTGTACGTGAGCGATGCGGTCGAGCGCGGGCGGGCGTCGTGGGCACGCTACCCCGAGATCTTCAAGAGCGAGCCCTTCTTCCGGCCAAAGAAGGAAGGCTGGGAGCTGTTCCGCATCGGCGAGACCGGCTCATACAACACCGACCCGGCGCTGCGCCGTGCGTTGCCGGGCACGCAATTCCCGGTGACGAGCTTCGACCAGTTCGCCAGGCAGTCGATCCCGCGCTGGAGCACCAACGACGTGGCCACGCAGGCAGCGTACGACGCGTATGTGCAGAAGGCCTGCCCCTGCGTCATCGTGGTCCACAGCCAGGGCGACAACTTCGCCTTCAACGCGGCGCTGAAGTACCCCGACAAGGTGAAGGCCATCGTCGCCGTCGAGACCTCGGGCTCGCCCAACCCCGAGACCACCGACTTCAGCCGCCTCAAGGGCGTGCCCATGCTGTGGGTGTGGGGCGACAACCTCGACCGCTATCCCTTTTGGGCCCGCATCACGGCGCAGCAGGAGAACTTCCGGACGCGGCTCGTGGCGGCGGGCGGCATCGGCGACCGCCTGCTGCTGCCGGAGCTCGGCTGGCGCGGCAACTCGCACATGCTGATGATGGATCGGAACTCCGACCAGATCGCCGAGCAGGTGGACCGATGGCTCGTCCGGCAAGGCCTGAAACGCTGAACCGCACGGCACGCAACAACAACGGAGACACGACATGAACATGAAGCAACACAAGCTCGTCCGCCTGCTCACGGCAGCCGCACTCACCGTGGGAGCGTTCGCCGCACCCGCGGTGGCGCAGGACTACCCCAACAAGCCGATCCGCCTGATCGTGCCCTTCACGCCCGGTGGCGTGACCGACACCGGCGCGCGCGTGGTGGCCGACAAGCTCGGCGCGCGCCTGGGTCAGAGCGTGGTGGTCGACAACCGGCCCGGCGCGTCGGGCAACATCGGCACGCAGATGGTGGCGGCCGCGGCGCCCGATGGCTACACGCTGCTGCTGGGCTTCGACGGCACCCTGGTCATCAACCCGCATGTCTATTCCAAGGTGCCTTTCGACACGGTGAAGGACTTCGCGCCCGTCAGCAAGATCGGTGATGCGGTGCTGATCATCGTCGTGCACCCCTCGGTGCCGGTGAAGACGCTCCCCGAGCTCGTGGCCTATTCCAAGACCCACCCCGGCGGCGTGTCGTACGGCAGCGCCGGCACGGGGAGCACCCCGCACCTGGCCGGTGAACTGCTGAAGATCCGCACCGGCGCGAACTTCGTGCACGTGCCCTACAAGGGCGGCGGCCAGTCGATGACCGACGTGGTCGGCGGTTCGCTGCCGATGCTCTACACGGCGGTGGCCGGCGCCTACCCGTTCGTGCAGAAAGGGCAGATCCGGCCCATCGCCGTGTCGAGCGCGCAACGCCTCGCGTCGCTGCCCGACGTGCCGACGGTGGCCGAATCGGGCGTGCCCGGCTTCGAATCGAGTTCGTGGATCGGCATCCTCGCGCCGGCGAAGACACCGCAGCCCATCGTCGACCGGCTGCAGCGAGAACTCCATGCGGTGGTGCACTCGCCCGAGGTGAAGGAGCGGCTCGCGTCACTCGGTATCTCGGCATCGGGCAACACGCCGGTCGAGTTCGCCAAGGAGATCCAGGCCGACCTGAAGAAGTACGCCGAGATCGTGAAGACCGCCAACGTGAAAGTCGACTGACGAGTGCTCCCGCGCGAGAAGCGGGCGGCCGCTTGCCGGAACGCCAGACGCCACCACAATGCGGGGATGCAACCCATCCTTGCCAAACTTTCTGAAGCGGTAGGCAGCGCCCATACGCTCGAGGAGCTGACCCGCCCCCTGCTGGAGATGCTCGAGGCCGTGACCGGCTGCGAATCGACCTACCTCACGTCGATCGACTGGCCGGGCGGCCTGCAGCATGTGCGCATCGCGCGCAACAGCCATCGCGATGCGCTGGAGATTCCCGAAGGCCTGTCGGTGCCCTGGGCCGACACGCTGTGCAAGCGCGCGCTCGAAGAAGGGCGCCCCTACACCAACAACGTCGCGGAATGCTGGGGCGACTCGGGTGCCGCCCGCGAACTCGGCATCCGTACCTACATGAGCACGCCGGTGCGCTCGGAGGACGGCCATGTCCACGGCACCCTGTGCGCCGCGAGCGCCGCCGCGCAGCCGATGTCGGCCCAGTCGCAGCACGTGCTCGAACTCTTCTCGCGCCTCATCAACCAGCATATGGACCGCGAGCGCCTGGTGGCTGAATTACGGGCGGTCAATGCGCAGCTGGCAGCCAGCTCGCGGACCGATCACCTCACGGGGCTGCCGAACCGGCGCCTGCTCATCGAGGAACTCGAGGGCCTGATCGGCCGCAGCGCGCGCGCCGAGACCTCGGTGCTGGTGGCCTTCATCGATCTGGACGGCTTCAAGGCCATCAACGACACCCACGGCCACCAGAGCGGCGACGCTTTCCTGCGCGCCATCGCCGAGCGGCTGACGGGGGCGCTGCGCACCGGCGACATGCTCGCGCGCCTGGGCGGCGACGAGTTCGTGGTGGTCGGCCCCGGACCCGCGCTGGGCCAGGACGCGAGCGCCGCCGTCGCGGCCCTGGGCAGGCGTCTGGGCGACTGCACCGTGGGCGACTTCGACCTGGGGGCGCAGCGCATCGCCTACGCCGGCGCGAGCGTGGGCACGGTCGCCGTCGACCCCTGCATCTGCAGCGCGGACCACGCCCTGCGGCAGGCGGACGCGGCCATGTACGAGGTCAAGCGCCGTCGCGCCGCCGCGCGCCTTTAAGACGCAACGGGCGGTTGCGCGTCGAATGCATCCCAGGCAGGATGTTGCTGCACTGCAGGAAATTGCCGCGCCGACTGTCGGCACGGCGTGCCCCGCAGCCGCCATCCTGCAGGTTCACCGACACGCGCCGCCATGTTCTTCCTCTGGCCTGGGTACCTCTGGTTCTTGCCGCTGCTGGCGCTGATGCCCGCCGCCTACCTGTGGCTGCTGCGTCGGCGCAACAAGGCGGCCCTGCGCTACAGCAGCCTGGGCGTGGTGCAGGCGGCGGTGGCCGGGCGCCAATGGCGGCGCCACCTGCCACCGGCATTGCTGCTGCTGGCCTGCGCAGGCCTGCTGGTGGCGGCGGCGCGGCCGGTGGCGCGTGTGCCGCTGCCCTGGCCGCGCACCACGGTCATGCTGGCCATCGACGTGTCGCTCAGCATGCGCGTGAGCGACATCAAGCCGACCCGCCTGGTGGCCGCACAGGACGCGGCGAAGCTGTTCCTGCAGGAGGTCCCCAAGACCATCGAGGTCGGGCTCGTCACCTTCGCCGGCAGCAGCCAGGTCGCGCAGCGCGCGACGCTCGACCGCGAGGCGCTGGTCACGGCGATCGACGGCTTCCAGATGCAGATGGGCACCGCCGTGGGCAACGCCCTCGTGCTGAGCCTGGCGGAGCTGTTCCCGGAGCAGGGCATCGAACTCGCCGACCTCAACGTCGCCGGCAACGGCAACCCGCGTGCGCGCAGCCTGGACGACAAGGCCAGGCCACTGCCCAAACCTTTCACGCCGGTGGCGCCCGGCTCGTACAACTCGGCGGCGATCATCCTGCTCAGCGACGGCCGACGCACCACCGGCGTCGACACCCTGGCCGCCGCGAAGATGGCGGCCGACCGCGGCGTGCGGGTGCACGTGATCGGCCTGGGCACCGTCGAAGGCGACGTCGCCGCGCCCGACGGCATGGCCATCTACATGAAGCTCGACGAGCCCACGCTGCGCGAAGTGGCACGGATGACCGGGGGCGACTACCACCACGCCGGCACCGCCGAGGCGCTGCGCAGCGTCTACGAGAACCTGGGGTCGCGCGTGCAGGTGCTCACGCGCGAGACCGAGATCAGCGCGGTGTTCGCGCTGGTCTCGGCCTTGCTGGCGATGACGGCCGCTGCGCTGTCCATCCTTTGGTTCGGACGCATCACCTGAGCGGCGGACCGGTTCAGCTCTGGCGGCCGGCTTCGAAAAGAAACCAGGTGCGGCGCTCGGCTTCGTCGATCCACACCTCCAGCAGGCTGGCGGTCGCCACGTCGCCGTAGCGGTCGCACAGGGCGTGCGTCTCGCGCATGAAGGCGGCCACGCGCTGGTTGTCCTGGCTCAGCTCGGCCAGCATGTCCGCCGGCGTCACGAAGTCGGCGTCGTTGTCGCTCAGGCGCTGCAGGCGCACGGCGTGGCCGCTGGAACGCAGCGTGGTGCCGCCCAGCTTGCGCACGCGCTCGGCGATCGGGTCGACGGTGGCGAAGATCTGGTCGGACTGCTCGTCGAGCAGCAGGTGGTAGTCGCGGAACGACGGGCCCGACATGTGCCAATGGAAGTTCTTGGTCTTGAAGTACAGCGCGAAGGTGTCCGCCAGCAGGGCGTTGAGTTCCGCGGAGATGTCGCGGGTGGCGTCCGTGCCCAGGGGCGTGGGCGTGGTCAGCGGTGCGAGGCGATGCTTCTTGGCAGCAGCGAGGTCGGTCATGGAAAACTCCGGTAGTGGACGAAAGGCGAGCCCTGCTCGGTGTCTCCAATGTCGGCGTTGCGCGTTGCGCCTCGATGGCGCGGTGCCCGCACCGCACTTCGGATGACATGTCGTCCATTGCAGCTGAAACAAATGGCCGTGCCGGGCCGGCCACCGCAGCGGCTCACTCGGCCTTGATGTTTCGTTCCTTCACCACCTTGCCCCACATGGCGGTCTCGCTGGCGATGTAGCGCGCGAGCTCGGCACGGGTGCCCGGCTGCGGCACGAGGCCATGCTTGTCGAGCTGCTCGCGCACCTCCGGCTCCTTCAGCACCTTGACGATCTCGCGGTTCCAGGCCTCGAGGATCGGCACCGGCGTCTTGCCCGGGGCGACGAAGGCATACCAGTTGGTCGCGCTGAAACCGGGGTAGCCCGATTCGGCGATGGTCGGCACGTTGGGCAGGGCGGCGGCGCGCGCGAGGCCCGTCGTCGCCAGCGCGATCACCTTGCCGGTCTCGATGTACGGCGCTGCGGTGGCCGGCACCGCGTAGTACGCCGAGACGCGCCCGCCCAGCACGTCGACCATGGCCGGCGCGCCGCCCTTGTAGGGGACGTGCACGATCTCCACCCCCGCGCGCTGGTTGAACAGCTCGCCGGCAAGGTGCGAGGCCGAGCCGGCGCCGGTCGAGGCGAAGTCGAGGCTGCCAGGTTTCTTCTTGGCCAAGGCGATGTAGTCGGCCAGCGTCTTCACGCCCAGCTGCGTGTTCACGACCAGCACGTTCGGAAAGTTCAGGCCCATGGTGATGGGCGCGAGGTCCTTCACCGGGTCGTAGGGCAGCTTCATGAGGTGCGGTGCGATCGCGAGCGGCCCGATGGAGCCCAGCAGGATCACCGAGCCATCGGCCGGCGCGTTCGCCACGTACTGGTGCGCGATGTTGCCGCCGGCGCCGGCGCGGTTGTCGATCACGACCGACTGGCCGATGTTCTCCGACAGGCGCTTGGCGATGAGCCGTGCTGCGGTGTCGGCGCCGCCGCCGGCCGCGAAGCCGACCACCAGCGTGACCTGCTTCTTCGGTGGGAAATCCTGGGCTGTGGCGGCAAGCCCGGTGCCGAGCGCGAGCGCGACGAGCGCCGCGCGACGCAGCAATTTGAAAGTCATCGATGTCTCCGTGGGTTGTTGTTGGGATCGGCTAGCCGGCGCGGTGCCGCAGCGCATCGCCGCGCTGCCAGCGCGCCAGGTTGTCAAGAAAGATGTCCAGCACCCGGGCGCCGTTGCCATCCGAATGGCCGGCGCTGTGCGGCGTGACGATCACGTTCTCCAGGTGCCAGAGCGGCGAGTCCGCCGGCAGCGGCTCGTGGGCGAACACGTCCAGGAAGGCGCCGGCCAGGCGGTGCGACGACAGCGCGTCGACCAGGGCCGCCTCATCGACCACCTCGCCGCGCGCCACGTTCAGCAGGTGCGCGCCGGCGGGCAGCAAGGACAGGGCGCGGGCATCGATCAGCTGCTGCGTGCGCGCCGTCAACGGGCAGGCCAGCACCAGCCAGTCGGCCCGTGGCAGCACGCGTGCGATCTGTTCGAAGGCCACGGTCTCCTCGGCACCGTGGGCTGCCGCGTCGCTGCTGCGCACCACGGCCACGCGCATGTCCAGCATCCGCAGGAAGGCGGCGATGCCCTGCGCGATCGGGCCCCAGCCCACGACGACGGCGGTCTGCCCCGTCAGGTCGCGCGGCAGGGCGTCGCCCATGAGCGGCGCCCACCGGGCCTCGCGCTGCGCGGCGAACAGCCGCGGGAGGCGGCGCGCCAGCGCGAGGATGCCGGCGACGGCCGTCTGCACGACGATGCGCGCATTGGCGCCGGACGAGGTGGTCAGCGCCACGCCGCGCCGCATCAGCTCGACGAACACCGGCCGGTCGGCGCCGGCCGAGTGGATGTGGACCCAGCGCAGGCTCGCGGCCGCCAGCAGGCCGTCGTAGAAGACCCGGGTGTCGGGCAGCACCGTGTGCTTGGTCGACAGCCCGGTCACGTCGCGCGTGACGAAGGCGATGTCGGCGTCCTCGCCGGGCGCCACGCGGCGCCAGGGCGCGTCGCCGAGCGTGGCCGAGATGCCCGCACCGGCCTGCGCTTCGCCGGCCTGCGACAGCAGGATGCGCAGCGGCGCGCTCACTCTGCCGTCGCGCCCGAGTCCCGCACGATGAGCTTCCATTTCTCGTACTCCTCGCGGGTGAACTTGCCGAACTGGGCGGGTGGGCCGCCGACCGGGTCGGCGCCTTCGCGGATCATCTGCGCCTCGAGCGAGGGCAGGGCGTCGTTCACCGATTTGTTGACGAGGGCGATCACCTCGGCCGGCGTGCCCTTGGGCGCAAAGAAGCCGAACCACGAGCCGGCCGCGAAGCCGGGGAAGCCCTTCTCGGCGATGGTCGGCACCTCGGGCATCGAGCGCGAGCGCTTGGCGCTGCTGACGGCCAGCGGCCGCAGCTTGCCGGCCTTGATGTGCGCGATGACCGACGGGATCGTTGCGAACATGAACTCGATGCGCCCGCCCAGCAGGTCGGTCAGGGCGTTGGCCCCCTTGTAGGGCACGTGCGTGGTCTGGGCACCGATCTGCTTGCTCAGCATGAAACTCGAGAGATGCGACGAGGTGCCGACACCGGTGGAGCCGTAGTTGAGCTTGCCGGGGTTCGCCTTGGCATAGGCGATGAAGGCCTCGAGCGTCTTGGCCGGCACGTCGGGGTTCACCACCAGCACGTTGGGCACGTCGGCGATCTGCACGACCGGGACCAGGTCCGTCAGCGGGTCGTAGGGCAGCTTCTTGTAGAGCGTCTGGTTCACGGCCATCGGCCCGACGGAATTGACGATGAGCGTGTAGCCGTCGGGCGCTGCGCGCACCACGAACTCGGTGCCGATGTTGCCGCCGCCGCCGGGCTTGTTGTCGATGACGAAGGGCTGCTTGAGCTTCTCCGACAGCTGTTGCGTGACGGCCCGCGCCAGGATGTCGGTGGTGCCGCCGGCGGTGAAGGCCACCACCACCCGGACAGGCTTCGACGGGTAGGCGTCCTGTGCCGTGGCGGCGGTCACGGTGCCGAGCCCGAAGGCGAGGGCGGCGGCCGTGGCGCCGCCTTCGACGAGCCAGCGGCGCCGGCTCGGGCCGTGGGGGATGTGTGTCTTCATCGTTGTCTCCTCGTTCAGGGGGCGGAAGGAAAGTCGTACAGGCGGGCCGGGTTGTCGACCAGCACGCGGCGGCGCAGGCCTTCGTCGGGCAGCCAGCGCGCGAGCAGGCCGAGGAGCACGCCGTCGTCGGGCATCTCGCGTGCTTGGAAGTAGTTGATGTGCGGCCAGTCGCTGCCCCACACCACACGCTCCGGATTGGCCTGCAGCAAGGCCTCGGCGAACGGGTCGATGTCGGCATAGGGCGGACCGAGGCCGGTGTTGCGGTCGGCGCCCGAGATCTTGGTCCAGGCGCTGCCGTCGGCCAGCATCCGGCACAGCATGCGAAAGCCCGGGTCGTCGACGCCGCGCGACGCCGCCATGCGGCCCATGTGGTCGATGACCAGCGGCAGGCCCAGCCGCAGCAGGCGCGGTGCCAGCTCAACGAGGTCGGGCGCGTGGATCCAGATCTGCGCATGCCAGCCGCGCCCTGCGATGCGCGGCGCCAGCGCCTCCAGCACCTCGATGCCCACGCCGTTGCGGTACACCGCGTGGCCGTCGCGGCGGAAGAGGTTCACGCGCACCCCGCGGATGCCGGCGGCGTGCCAGCGGTCGAGTTCGGCGTCGGTGGTGTCGGCCTGCGGCACGGCCACGCCGCGCAGCCGGTCGGGGGAGCGCGACAGCGCATCGAGCACGGCGCCGTTGTCGGTGCCGCTGGCGCTGCCGGTCACCAGCACGCCGCGGGCGAGACCCAGGCGGTCGAGGTGGGCGATGAAGGCATCGCCCGGGTATTCGGCCGGCGTGTAGCTGCGGTCGTCCGCGAGCGGAAAGCGGTCGAAGGGGCCGAACACGTGGGCATGGCTGTCGCACGCCCCCGCAGGTGGCGCGAAGCCGGGCGGGGTGACGGTGTCGAGGGGGGCAAGGCAGGCGCGGGTCATGGTGCGGGCCCGTCCTCAATCGGCCTTCAGCTTGCCGCTCGCGGCCAGCACCTTGGCGCTGGTTTCCTCCTTCTTGAGCATGGCCAGCCATTCGGCCGGCGTCGATGCTTGTGCCGGGCTGCCCACGCTTGCCAGGCGCTGCTTGACGTTGTCGTCGGCCAGCGCCTTGCGCAGCGCGGCATTGAGCGAGTCGACGACGTCCTGCGGCGTGCCGGCCGGTGCGAGCAGGCCGGTGGCCGTGACGGCCTCGAAGTTCGCCAGCCCGGCCTCGCGCAGCGTCGGCACGTTGGGCAGTGCCGGATCGCGCTGGCGCGACATCACCGCCACCGCGCGCAGCGCACCCGACTGGATGTGCGCTGCCGAGCCGCTGAGCTGGTCGACCACCAGGTCGATCTGCCCGCCCATCAGGTCGACCAGCGCCGGTGCCGATCCCTTGTACGGCACGGCGTTGAGCGTGAGCTTGCCCGCCTGTTCGAGCTGCAGCATCGCCACGTGGTTGGTGGTGCCCGGGCCAGCGTGGCCGGCGGCGATCTGGCCCGGCTTGGCGCGCGCGGCCGCGAGCAGTGCGCCGATGTCGGCGTACGGCCCCTGGCCCTTGACCACCATCACCAGCGGCGTGGTGGCGGCCAGCCCGACCGGGCTGAAGTTGTCGAGCGCATAGGTGGTCTTGGTCATCAGCGGCAGCACGACCAGGGCGTTGGGCGTGCTCACCAGCAGCGTGTAGCCGTCGGGCTGCGAACGCGCGACATACGACGTGCCAATGGCGCCCCCGGCCCCCGCACGGTTGTCGACGATGACCGACTGGCCGAGGATCTGGCCCAGTGCTGGCGCCAGCGTGCGCGCCACCACGTCGAGGTTGCCGCCGGGTGCAAAGGGCACCACCAGCGTGACCGGCTTCTGTGGAAACTTCTGGGCGAATGCGGACGTGGCCGCCAGGGCGAAGGCGAGCGCGGCGGCTGCCGCCAGGGCGGCGGAAAGATGTCGTGTGTTCATCGTGTTGTCTCGTTTTGTTCTTGTCGGGGAGGGGTATCGGCGTCAGGTGCGAAAGCTCGGGTCCGTCCGGTCGAGCTTGCGCAGCAGCGCCGGCCATTCCATGAGCCCGTAGGGGCGGCGCGTCCCGGGCTGGTAGTTGTTCCAGGTTTCTTCCAGCACGTGCTGCGGCACGGCTTGCAGCGGCGTGTTGCACGACATCGCACCGATCTGCGCGCGGCACGCCAGTTCGAGCCGGTGCATCCAGTTGAAGGCCTCGCCCACGCTGCGCCCGACCACCAGCGCCCCGTGGTTGCGGAAGATCACCGCTTCGCCGTCGCCCAGGTCGGCCAGGAGCGACGCCTGCTCCTCGGTGTCGAGCACCACGCCCTGGTAGTCGTGGTAGCCGATCTTCAGGAAGCGCATGGCCGTCTGCGTGAGCGGCAGCAGCCCGCAGGCCAGCGACGACACCGCCATCGAGGCCCAGCTGTGCGTGTGGATCACGCAGGCCACTTCATGGCGTGCGTTGTGCACGGCGCTGTGGATCACGTAGCCGGCCTTGTTGATGCCGTAGTCGAGCTCGCCGAAGTCGGGCTTGGCCAGGATGTTGCCGGCGGGGTCGACCTTGATCAGGCTCGACGCCGTGATCTCCTCGTACATCATTCCGTAAGGGTTGATGAGGAAGGCGCCCGGCTCGCCCGGCACATGCGACGAGATGTGGTTGGCCATCATGTCCGACATGCCGAAGATGTCGACCAGCCGGTAGCAGGCGGCCAGGTCGATGCGGGCCTGCCATTCGGCGGCGGAGCACCGGTCCTTCATGGACGAGATCTGGAGTACGCCAGGGGAGGTCATCGTGTTGTCCTTTTTTGAGTCGATGAAAGTCAGTCGGCACCCAGCTGCAGGCGGCTGGGCAGGCGCTTTTCGATCGCGAACTTCAAGAGCGCCGCCGAGCGGAAGATGCCGTGCGCGAACTTGCCGTAGGGCAGCGTGAGAAACAGCGCCATCACCACGCCCAGGTGCACCGCCAGCAGCAGCGCCATGAAGCGCGTGTCGCGCCAGGCCAGCAGCGCCAGCCCGGTGAGGCTGGTCAGCAGCAGCAGGGCGATGAAGCCGCGGTCCATCGGCCGCTGCGCGGCATCGCCATGCGCCGGGTCGCGTCGCAGGTTCAACCACAGCAAGCCAACGGGTCCGATCACCAGGCCGATGCCGCCGGCCGTGCCCAGCAGCACCGGCAGGCTGGTCAGCGCGTAGGGCGCCTGCAGGCCGAAGGCGTAGTGGTAGAGCGTCGCCACGCTGGTCGACGCGAAGCACAGCATGAAGCCATAGAAGGTGAAGTGGTGGAAGCGCCGGCGCCACAGCGTGAAGCGGTCGTCCGCGTTGTTGCAGCCCTCGCCGTGGCCGCCGCCGAGGTACTTCAGCCGCAGCACGTCGTGCACGGCTTCCGCGCTGGCGGCGGCGCGTACCCCGTTGACTTCAGGGCGCGGGTTGTCGACGGCCGGCGACACCTCGCGCCAGAAGCGCCGCGTGCCCATGCCCAGCGCGAAGATCACGAACAGGAACACCGCGCCGAACACCGCCGCCAGGAAGTTGTGCGGAAAGATCGCGTAGAAGTTGCCGGCCAGTGGCTCGTGCAGCAGCGAGCCCGACATCGCCACCGCCAGCACCAGGAACAGCGCCAGCCCGCCGGCCAGCGCCAGCGCCACCGTCAGCCCGGCCCGGCGGTACAGCGCGCCCATGGCCGGCGGCCAGGCGTAGTCGTGGTACGTCTGCAGCCGCACCTCGGCCATGGCGCGCGGCACGTTCACCGCGAACTCGTGCGGCGGCGCGTACTGGCAGGCATGCAGGCAGGCGCCGCAGTTGTGGCACAGGTTGGCCAGGTAATGGGTGTCGGCCTTGCCGAATTCGAGCCGGCGCGTCATGGCGGGGAAGACGGCGCAGAAGCCTTCGCAGTAGCGGCAGGCATTGCAGATCTGCAGGATGCGCGCGACTTCGCCTTCGGCGGCGTTCAGCGGCAGGGCGGGGTGGATCGGGATCACGCGCGCGGAGGCGCTGCCGATGCCGTCCGCGTCGGCACGCGCGCGTGCGACGAGGTCAGTGAGCTGCTGCAAGGGCGGCCTCCGGGGAAACGTGGGGGGTGTTCAGTGCGGCGTGCGCGGCGCGTGTGCCGGCGATGCGGCCGAAGGCGGTGCCGATGCTCATGCCGACACCGGCCGTGTAGCCCTTGCCGAGCACGTTGCCGGCCATCATTTCGCCGGCCACGAAGAGGTTGGGGCTCGGCCGGTCGCCGAAGCGCACGGCCGCTGTCTCGTCGACCTTCAAGCCCAGATAGGTGAAGGTGATGCCCGGGCGCACCGGGTAGGCGGTGAAAGGCGCGGTGTCGAGCGGCCGCGCCCAGTGGGTCTTGGCCGGCGTCACGCCTTCGGTGTGGCAGTCGTCCAGCGCGGTGTGGTCGAAGCGGCCGACGCGGCAGGCCGCGTTGTAGTCCTCGACGGTGCGCACGAAGGTCGTCTCGTCGACGCCGATCTTGCGTGCCAGCTCGCCCAGCGTGGCCGCCTGCGTGCCGCTGAACACCGGTGGCATGAAGCGGCCGACCGCCTTCTGGTCGATGATGGACCAGGCAATCTGCCCCGGCTGCTGTGCCACCAGCCGGCCCCAGATCGCATAGCGCTTGGGCCAGAAGTCTTCGCCCTCGTCATAGAAGCGCTCCGCCTCGCGGTTGACCACCACGCCCAGCGAGACGCAGTCGATCCGGGTGCAGATGCCGCCGTCGTACAGCGGCGCGCGCGCGTCGATCGCCACCATGTGGCCTTGCGACGGGTCGCCGATGCGGTCGGCACCGGCGTCGAGCATCGACTTCAGCAGCACGCCCTGGTTGAAGCGCGTGCCGCGGATGAGGAAGTTGTCGGCCGGCCATTCGCCGCGCTCGTTCTGGCCCCAGGCCTCGCGCAGCCATTCGCGGTTCGATTCGAAGCCGCCCGCGGCCATCACGCAGCTCCTGGCCTCGATGCGTTCGCCGGCTTCGGTGCGCGCGGCCACGAAGCGCTCGCCGTCCAGCTCGACGGAGACGACGGGCGTGTCGTAGCGGATCTGCACGCCGAGCTGTTCGGCACTGCGGAAGTAGGCATTGACCAGCGCCTTGCCGCCGCCCATGAAGAAGGCGTTGGTGCGTGCCACGTGCAGCGCGCCCGAGAGCGGCGGCTGGAAGTGCACGCCGTGGCGGCGCATCCAGTCGCGGCAGTTCGACGACGCGCGGATCGTCAGGCGCGCCAGGTGCTCATCGGTGAGGCCACCGGTGACCTTCAGCAGGTCCTGCCAGTACTCTTCCTCGGGGTAGGCGTCGATCAGCACGTCTTGCGGCGCGTCGTGCATGCAGCGCAGGTTGCGGGTGTGCTGCGAATTGCCGCCGCGCCAGGCTTTCGGTGCGGCTTCGAGCAGCAGCACCGAGGCACCGGCCTCGCGGGCCATCAGGGCGGCGCACAGCGCGGCATTGCCGCCGCCGATCACCAGCACATCGGGTTTGTCTCTCACCGTGATTTCTTCTGTCGTGGGCCAGCCTGGAATCTAGGCCGGCACCGCGCACATGCCTACCCGGCATCGCGCATGCACCCATCACGGATCGTGATGGCTTCAGGCGAGCGAGGCGCCCGGCCAGAGACCGGCGCGGACCAGCGTCTGCGCCGTTTCGGCCAGCACGATCCGGCTGGCGAGCGCGGCCGGGGAGAGCTCGTCGTCCGACAGGCTGCACAGCGCATTGCGCCGCCGCGCGTCGCCGTCCTCGAGCGGCTCGAGGTGGAAGCGCTCGGCCGCATCCGAGAAGCGGCCGACCGCGGCGCCGGGCTGCACGGTCGCGCCGAAGCCGGCGTCGACGGCGTCCATCAGCATCGGCAGCGAATCGATCTCGCCGACCAGGGTCGGCACGAGCTGCGCCCGCACGAAGGCCGCGTCGATCACGCTGCGCAGGCCGTGCGTGCCGGTCGGAAGGATCAACGGGACGGTGGCCAGCTTCTGCATCGTCACCGGCCGCGTGCCGGCCTTCTCGCGGGGCGACAGATGGCGCCGCGCGCGCATGAGGAGCAGCTTTTCCTCCAGCAGCGGCGTCACGCTCCAGCGCTTGGCGCCCTGGGTGTGGAACAGCACCGCCAGGTCGAGCTGGCGTGAATTGAGCATGCCGGTGAGATGGCCCGAAAGGCTCTCGACCATGTGCAGCCGTACATCGGGGTAGCGCTCGCGCATCGCCCGCATGAGGGGCAGCGCGAGCACGGCCGAGGTGGTCGGGGCGAGGCCGATGCTCACCGTGCCGGTCAAGCGCGCGTGCTGTGCGACGAGTGCCGCCTGCGCCGCGTGGCGCAGCGTGAGCTGGGCTTCGCGGAAGAAGGCGAGGCCGGCTTCCGTCGGCACCACGCCCTTGCCGGTGCGCTGCAGCAGGCGTGTGGCGAGTTCGCCTTCGAGCCGGCTGATCTGCTGGCTCAGTGCCGACTGCACCACGCCCAGATCGATCGCGGCGCGGCCCATGCTGCCGAGCTCGACGATGCGGACGAAGTAGCGGAGTTGGCGCAGTTCCATCGCCCGATTGTGCGGCGCCCCCGGGGCCGGTCAGCGGCCGGGCGCCGTCGACCACTCGGCCGCGATGTCGGCCATCACGTCTTGCCCCAGCGTGGGGGCAAGCCGGCGGATGCTGCCCGGCGTGCGCGAAAAGCGGGTGGCGATGCCCAGCCCGGTGAGCGCGCCTTCGGTGGGGTGCTGGTGCTGCTGCACCATGCCGGCCTCGTGCAGGTGCGGGTCGGCCATCACGGCGTCCATCGACAGCACTTCCGAATGCGGGATGTCGGCCTCGGCCAGCAGCGCGAGCCACTGCGCGGTGCGGCGCTCGGCGACCAGGTCGGCCAGCATGCCGTAGAGCGCGTGGATGTTGCGGCTGCGTTGCGCGGGCTCCATGTAGCGCGGGTCTTCGGCCACCTCCGGCCGGCCGGCCAGGCGGAAGAAGCGCTGCCATTGCGCGGTGGTGTAGGGCAGCAGCGCGATAAAGCCGTCCTGCGTGCGGTAGGGGCGGCGCGCGCTGGAGAGCAGGCGCTCGTAGCCCATCGGGCCTTCGGGCGGGTCGAAGGTGCGGCCGGCCAGGTGTTCCATCATCCCGAAGCCGACCAGCGTCTCGAACATCGGCACCTCGATGGCCTGGCCGAGGCCGGAGCGCTCGCGTTCGTACAGCGCCATCGCCACCGCCCAGGCGATGGTCAGGCCCGCAGTCTTGTCCGCGATGATGGTGTTGACGTAGGCCGGCTCGCCGGTCGTGGCGTTGGCCTGGATGGCGGCGATGCCGCTCATCGCCTGGATGATGTCGTCGAAGGCCGGCCGCCCGGCGTAGCGCCCCTGCTCCGAGAAGCCGTAGGCGCCGCAGTAGACGAGCCGCGGGTTGAGCGCGCGCAGCGCGGCGTCGTCCAGGCCCAGGCGCGCCATCGACTTGGGACGCACGTTCGACACGAACACGTCGGCGTTCTTCACCAGTTCGCGCAGGCTCGCCGCGTCGTCCGGCGACTTGAGGTCGAGCACCACGCTGCGCTTGTTGCGGTTGAAGTTGAGGAAGGGCGCCCCCATGCCCGCGTGGCGCGCCGGCCCGGCATGGCGGAAGACGTCGCCGTCGCGCGATTCGATCTTGACCACGTCGGCACCCATGTCGCCCATGATCTGCGTGGCATACGGCCCCATCGCGACCGAGGTGAGGTCGATGACGCGAATGCCCTCGAGCGGCCCGCTCATGACGCGCTGCCCGCGGCCAGCACGCGCACCGCGCGTTCCACGCCGGGGCCGAAGGGGATGCCCTGCACCGTCATCGCGGCTTCGACGCCCGCGAGGCAGCCGAGCACCATGGGTGCATTGAGGTCGCCCAGGTGGCCGATGCGGAAGAGGCGGCCGGCCAATGCGCCGAGGCCGCCGGCGATGCCGACATGGAAGCGTTCGCGCGCCACGCGTCGCAAAGCCTCGGGGTCGATGCCTTCGGCGACGGCGATGGTGGTGACCGACACCGACCGCGCGGCGGGCACCTGCACGTGGAAGGACAGGGCGCCGCCTTCGCTCCAGCCTTCGACCGCCGCGTGCACGGCGTCGGCCAGCAGGCGATGCCGCGCGATCACGGCGTCGAAGCCTTCGTGCGCCACCAACGCGAGCGCGGCCTCGAGCCCGAACAGCATCGCCTGCGGCGGCGTGCCCGCGAACTTGCGGTAGTTGAGTTCGCTCTGGCGGCGCTGCCAGTCCCAGTAATAGCGCGGCAGCGTGTTGGCGCGCGCGACCTGCATCGCCTTGTCGTTCACCGCCACGAAGGACAGGCCGGGCGGCATCATCAGTGCCTTCTGCGACGCGCCGATGGCGACGTCCACGCCCAGCGCGTCCATCGCGAAGGTCGCAGCGCCGAGCGAGGCCACCACGTCGACCACGAACAACGCCGGGTGGCCGGCCGCATCGAGCGCCGCGCGGAAAGCGGCGAGGTCGCCGGTCACGCCGCTGGCCGTGTCGGTGTGCACCGCGAACAGCGCGACGATCTCGCGCGCTGCGTCGGCGCGCAGCGCTGCTTCGACCGCTTCGGCGCTCGCCGGATGGCCCTCCACCCACGGCGTGCGCAACACGCGCACGCCCAGCGCCTCGGCATGCAGCGCCCAGGTTTCCGCGAACGGCCCGCTGCCCGCCATCAGCACGCAGGCGCCCGGCGCCGCGATGTTCGTGATGGCGGCTTCCCAGGCGCCGTGGCCGTTCGCCGCATACATGAACACGTCGTGCGTCGTGCCGAACACCTGCTTGAGCCCGCTTTCGCAGCGCGCAATGAGCGCGTCCAGCGCCGGGTCGCCCAGTTCCATGGGCTGGGTGCTCATCGCGTCGAGCACGAGTTTCGGCAGATGGGTCGGGCCGGGGGCGTGAAGGAAGGCGGCGCCGGGAACGCGGGGCGAGGAGGTCACGGTGGGAATCCTGGAAAGCGTGAAAAGTGGAGGCACGCGAAAAAGCGCGCACGGAGCTTGCTTATGTAAATTGATTAGCGATCTTCAAGTATCGCAAAGTGATACATAAAGGGCATCTTGCACGTTTTGAAGGCGTTTGGACAGCAGGGTTAGTACGGGGCGCACCGGGATTGCTCCGCTGCACCGAATCGGCGAACATTATCTAGATACGATATTAAAGAATCGCAATGCAATATTTAAGACATCGAACGGAAACGACGGAATGACGACCTTGAGCATCGAAGACTACGTGGCGCTGGACGGCCTCGGCATGGCCGAGCTGCTGGCGCAAGGCAAGACCACCCCCGAGGCGCTGATGCGCTGCGCGATCGACATCGCGCGCCAGCGCGCCGACCTCAACGCGCTGACCTACGAGCGATTCGACGCCTCGATCGACCTCGCGCACGGCTGGCGGCAACGCGGCGTGTTCGGCGGCATCCCGTTCCTGCTGAAGGATTCGGGGCTGGCGTCCACGCGCTTCCCGTCGAGCATCGGCTCGCGCCTGCTCGACGACACCACCTACAACATCAACGCCACGCTGACCGACCGCTTCGAGGCGGCCGGCCTGCTCGCCTTCGCGCGCAGCACCGTGTCGGAGCTGTGCATGGGCCCGTCGACCGAAGCCGTGCGCAACGGCGGCCCCACGCTCAACCCGTGGGACCGCAGCCGCTCGGTCGGCGGCTCCAGCGGCGGGGCGGCGGTGGCGATCGCCGCCGGCATCGTGCCGATCGCGCACGGCAGCGACGGCGGCGGCTCGATCCGCCTGCCCGCCGCCAGCTGCGGCGTGTACGGCCTGAAGCCTTCCCGTGGCCGCGTGCCGATGGGCCCGTTCCGCGGCGAAGGCTGGGGCGGCATGGCGGTCGACGGCGTGCTGAGCCGAAGCGTGCGCGACACGGCCGCCGCGATGGACGCCATCAGCGGCTACGAACCCGGCGCGCCCTACAGCGCGCCGCCGAAGGAGGGCAGCTACCTCGAACTGATCGCGCGCGCGCCGACGAAGCCCCTGCGCATCGGCGTGTGGCGCCAGGCCTGGAACGACATCGCCATCGCGCCCGAATGCCTGGCCGCCGTCGACCGCACGGTCGCGTTGTGCCGCGACATGGGCCACGAGATCGTCGAAGTGCCGCTGCCCGACATCGACTACGACGGCTTCATCCGCGCACACGGCACGATGCTGGCGTCGAACATCGTGGTGGCGGTCGACAACCGCGTGAAGCTGCGGGGCCGGCCGCTCGGTGACGACGACATCGAGGAAGTCATCCGCGACGGGTACGCCGTGGGTAAGGGCCTGACGGCCGCGCAGTACGTCGAATCGATCCAGCGCCTGCACGCCATCGGCCGTGCCTTCGACCACGCGATGCGCGACTGCGACCTCGTCATCAGCACCACGCTCACGCAGCTGCCGATGCAACTCGGCGAACTCGCGCTCAAGGGCGGCTTCTGGGACTTCCGCCAGAAGGTGTCGCGCTACGCGACCTTCCTGGCCGTCATCAACGCCTCGGGCCAGCCGGCCGCCACGCTGCCGATGAACTGGACCGACGCCGGCGTGCCGATCGGCACCCAGCTCATCGGCCGCTTCGGCCGCGAAGACCTGGTGCTGGCGCTGTCGGCGCAGCTCGAACAGGCGGCACCGTGGGCGCATCGCCGTCCGGCTTTCGCCTGATCCCCCACCGTTCACGCCCCCTTTCATCTCAACCCTTCCGAAGGAATCGTATGAAGAAGAACCTGCTCCTCGCCGCTGCCGCCCTGTGCGCGGCCCTGGTCCTGCCGGCGGTGCCTAGCGCCGCGCAGGCCCAGACCTCGGTCAAGGTCGTGATGCACGCGCCGTTGCGTGTGCTCGACCCCATCTTCACCAACGCCTACGTGACGCGCAACCACGGCTACCTGGTGTTCGACACGCTGTTCTCGCTCGACAACGAGGGCAAGCCGCAGCCGCAGATGGTCGACAGCTACAAGCTCTCGGCCGACAAGCTGACCTACACCTTCAAGCTGCGCAATGGCCTCAAGTTCCATGACGGCACACCCGTCACGTCGGACGACGTCATCGCGTCGATCACCCGCTGGGCGGCGCGCGACGGCCTGGGCACGCGCCTCCTGGCCACGACCGAGAAGATGACCGCGGTCGACGCGTCGACCTTCACGCTGCAGCTGAAGAAGCCCTACGGCCTGGTGCTCGATTCGCTGGCCAAGCCCGGCTCGCCGGTGCCTTTCATCATGCCCAAGCGCCTGGCCTCGACCTCGCCCAACGAGGCGATCACCGAGATGGTCGGCTCCGGCCCGTACAAGTTCGTGCAGGGCGACTTCCAGCCCGGCGTGAAGGCGACGTACCTGAAGTTCGCCGACTACGTGCCGCGCAACGAGCCGGCCGCCAACTTTTCCGGCGGCAAGGTCGTGACCATCGATCGCCTCGAAGTCGTGAACATCGCCGACGGCCAGACCGCGGTGAACGCGCTGCGCAACGGCGAGATCGACTTCATCGAGAACGTCGCGCCGGACCTGCTGGAGCAACTGGTCGGCGTGAAGAACGTCAAGGCCGAGCCCAAGAGCCGCGAGACCAACATGTACACCCTGCGCATGAACTGGTTGCAGCCGCCCTTCGACAACGTGAAGGTGCGCCGCGCCGCCATGGCCGCGCTGTACCAGCTCGATTACCTCGACGCCTCCATCGGCGACCCCAAGCGCTACCGCGTCTGCGGCGCGGTGCTCAGCTGCGGCTCGCCCTACAAGACCGACGACGGCGCGCCGCAGGTCCACAAGCCCGACCTCGCCAAAGCCAAACAGATGCTCAAGGACAGCGGCTACAAGGGCGAGAAGGTCGTGGTGCTGCATTCCACCGACGTGCGCAGCCTGGTCAACATCGCGCCTATCACGGCGCAGGCGCTGCGCAGCATCGGCATGAATGTCGACATGCAGGCGATGGACTTCACCACGCTGCTGGCGCGCCGCACCAAGAAGGACCCGGTCGACAAGGGCGGCTGGAGCATCTTCCAGTCGAGCCTGGCGACGGTCGACCTGATCAACCCGGTGGCCAACCCCAACCTCGACGGCCGTGGCGAGGTCGGCTACGCCGGCTGGACCAAGGACGACACGATGGAAGGCCTGCGCGACCAGTTTGCCACCGAGACCGAGCCGGCCAAGCGGGCCGACATCGCCAAGGCGATCCAGAAGCGTTCGTACGACGAGGTGATGTATGTGCCGCTGGGCGAAGTCATCGAATACAAGGCCTACACGCCGAAGATCGGCAAGCTGGTCGACGCGCAGCTGCCGCTGTTCTGGTCGAGCAAGTGACGCGCGAAGCCTTCTCGACAAGGAGCGTCCCGTGCTGAGCCTCGTCCTCAAACGGCTGGTGGCGGCCATCCCGGTCGTGCTCATCGTGGCCACCGTGGTGTTCCTGCTGCTGCGCATGGCCCCTGGCGACCCGGCGCGCGTCATTGCGGGCGACATGGCGAGCGAAGAGACCATCGCGCAGATCCGCACCAACCTCGGGCTCGACCGGCCGCTGCCCGTGCAATACGGCATCGCGATGGGTTCGCTGGTGAAGGGTGACCTCGGCACGTCGATCGTGTCGAAGCAGCCGGTGGCATCGCTCATCGCCGCGCGCCTCGGCCCGACCGCCGCGCTCGCGCTGACCTCGCTGCTGCTCACGGTGATGATCGCCATTCCGCTGGGCGTGCTCTCGGCCTGGTGGCACCGCCGCACCTTCGACCGCCTGACCATGGCGCTGACGGTGATGGCCTTCTCGGTGCCGGCCTTCGTGGTCGGCTATGTGCTCATCCTGCTGTTCTCGGTCACGCTCAACTGGTTTCCGGTGCAAGGCTACGCGCCGCTGGCCGACGGCGTGGGGCGCTTCCTGTACCAGCTGGTGCTGCCGAGCCTGACGCTGGCCACCGTGTTCGTCGCACTCATCACGCGCATCACGCGGGCCAGCATGCTCGACGTGCTGGGCGAGGACTTCGTGCGCACCGCGCGCGCCAAGGGCGCCCCCGAGCGCTACGTGCTGTTCCGCCATGCGCTGCGCAACGCGGCGGCGCCCATCGTGACCGTCGTCGGCGTCGCCATCACCACGCTCATCAGCGGCGTGGTCGTGACCGAGACCATCTTCAACATCCCCGGCGTCGGCAGCCTGATCGTCGACGCGGTGCTGGCACGCGACTACCCGGTGGTGCAGGGGACGATTCTGTTCTTCTCCTTCATCTATGTGTTCGTGAATCTGGCGATCGACCTGATCTATGTGCTCCTTGATCCGCGCATTCGCTACTGAAATGCCATGACCATGACCGTTGCTCTCTCTCCGCCACCCCGCTCGCGCCTGCGTGCCGCCGCCCGCGTGGTTCTGCACGACCGCGTGATGCTGTGGTCGTTGTTGCTCCTGCTGCTGCTCGTCGCGGTGTCGGTGTTCGCGCCCCTGCTTACCGCGCACGACCCGGCCATCCTGTCGCCGCGCGACCGCCTCAAGGGCGTGTCGGGCGCGCACTGGCTGGGCACCGATTCGCTCGGCCGCGACCTGTTCGCGCGCATCCTCTACGGCGGTCGCCTGTCGATCACGCTGGCCGTGCTGGTGAGCGTGAGTTCGGTGATCGTCGGCCTGTTCTTCGGCCTGGTCGCCGGCTTCTTCCGCCGGCTCGACGCGCCGATCATGCGGTTGATGGACGGCATCATGGCCATCCCCGGCCTGCTGCTGGCCATCGCGATGGTGGCGCTCGGTGGCGCACAGATCTCGACCATGGTGCTGGCCATCGCCATCCCCGAGGTGCCACGGATCGCACGCCTGGTGCGCAGCGTGGTGCTGTCGGTGCGCGAGGAGCCGTACGTCGAAGCGTCGTTCGGCATGGGCTCGTCGACGCTGCGCGTGCTGGTGTGGCACATCCTGCCGAGCACCATCAACCCGCTGGTGGTGCAGGCGACCTTCGTCTGCGCCGCGGCGATCCTCACCGAAGCGGTGCTGGGCTTCCTCGGCCTGGGCTTTCCGCCCGAGGTGCCGAGCCTGGGCAGCATCATTGCCGAGGGCCGGCCTTACTTCCAGCGCGCGCCCTGGATCATCCTTTTCCCCGGCGCCTTCCTGGCGCTCTTGATCCTGGCCATCAACATGTTCGGCGACGCGCTGCGCGACCGACTCGACCCGCGTTTGGCACGGAAGGGCCGGAACTGATGACGACCGCCGCCACCCCCATCCTCGAGGTCAAGAACCTCCACGTGCGCCTGCCGGGCACCAGCGACCGCACCTACGCCGCGCAGGACATCAGCCTGACCGTCGCACCGAAGGAGATCGTCTGCATCGTCGGCGAGTCCGGCTCGGGCAAGTCGGTCACGGCCGGCGCCGTCATGGGCCTGCTGCCCCCGGGCGTGCTCACGCTGGAGAGCGGGCAGATCCTGCTCGAAGGCCGGGACATCACGCACAGCACGCGCAGCCAGCTGCGCGCCTTGCGCGGCGACCGCATGGCGATGATCTTCCAGGAGCCGATGACTGCGCTGAACCCGCTGATGCGCGTGGGCGACCAGATCGCCGAGGTCTTCGAGTTCCACCAGCCGTCGCTCAACGCGGCCGAGGTCTCGCAGCGCGTGCTTGGCTTGCTGGTCGACGTCAAGCTGCCGTCGCCCGAGACGCTGCGCAGTGCCTTTCCGCATCAGCTCTCGGGCGGACAACGGCAGCGCGTGATGATCGCGATGGCGCTGGCGATGAAGCCGGCGCTGATCATCGCGGACGAGCCCACCACCGCGCTCGACGTGACCTCGCAGGCACAGGTGCTGCGCCTCTTGAACGAGCTGCGCGACAAGCACGACAACGGCGTGCTCTTCATCACGCACGACTTCGACGTGGTGGCCGAGATCGCCGACCGCGTGATCGTCATGCAGCATGGCTGCATCGTCGAGAGCGGCACCGCCGCCGAGGTGCTGCGCAACCCGCAGCAGCCGTACACGAAGAAGCTGCTGGCGGCGGTGCCTCGCGGCGAGTTCGGTGCGCAACCGCAGGAGGGCGCCGCCGACACCGTGCTGTCGGTGAAGGACCTCACCGTGCGCTACGAGACGGCGAGCTTCTTCGCCTCGCGTCGGCGTGTGGTGAATGCGCTGGGCGGCGTGACGTTGTCGCTGGCGCGCGGCGAAACGCTGGGCATCGTCGGCGAGTCGGGCTCCGGCAAGACCACGCTGGGCCGTTGCCTCGCGCACATGGCGGCGCCGACCTCGGGCCAGATCCTGCTCGACGGCATCGACGTGACGCATCTGTCGCGCTCGCAATGGCGCGCGCACTGCAAGCGCGTGCAGATGATCTTCCAGGACCCGTACCGCTCCTTCAACCCGCGCATGAAGATCGGCAGCTCGCTGGCCGAAGGGCCGATGAACTACGGCGAGTCGCGCGAGGCCGTGCAGGCGCGCATGCTGCGCATGCTGGCGCTGGTGCGGCTCGACGCCAGTGCGCTCGACCGCTTTCCGCACGAGTTCTCGGGCGGCCAGCGCCAGCGGCTGTCGATCGCCCGCGCGCTGATGATGGAGCCCGAGGTGCTCATCGCCGACGAGGCGGTGTCGGCCCTCGACGTCTCGGTGCAGGCGCAGATCCTCGACCTGCTGGAAGAGATCCGCGAGCGCCTGGGCCTGAGCATCGTCTTCATCACGCACGACCTGCGGGTCGCGGCGCGGCTGTGCCACCGCATCGCGGTGATGCAGCAGGGCGTGGTGGTCGAACTGGGCACCGCACGCGCGGTGTTCGAGCAACCAATGGCCGGCTACACCCGTGAACTGCTCGCCGCCATTCCCGGCAAGAAGGCCCATGCCGAGGCGCTGGAGGCCGTGGCATGACGCGCGTCGCCCTCATCAGCCAGTCGGCCAACCTGGCGTACTTCGGCCCGCTGCTGCAGGCCGCCGCGCCCGAGCTCGACGTCGTGGTGTGGCCCGACCCGGCCTTCCGCGAGGCCGAGGTGGCGATGTGCTGGAACGCGCCGCCCGGCGTGTACTCGGAGATGCCCCGGCTGCAGCTGGTGCACAGCATCGCCGCCGGCGTCGACAACGTGGTCGCGGGGCAGGACCTGCGCGGCCTGCCGGTCTGCCGCGTGGTCGACCCGAAGCTGGCCGAAGGCATGGTGCAGTACGTGCTGTGGTCGGTGCTGTACTTCCACCGCAGTCTCGACGTCGCCTTCGCCAATCAGCGCAACGCGGTGTGGAAGCGGCCGCTGCAGACGCCGGCCTCGCAATGCCGCGTCGGCGTGATGGGCCTGGGCAGGCTCGGCGGCGCCATCGTTCAGCAACTGGTCGCCCTGGGCTACGCGGTCAACGGCTGGTCGCGCAGCGCGCATGCCATCGACGGCATGGCGTCGTTCACCGGGCCAGAGGCCTTCGACGACTTCCTGGCCGTCACCGACGTGCTGGTCTGCGTGCTGCCGCTGACCGATGCCACGCGCGGCATCCTCGGCAAGAACACCTTCGACAAGCTGCCGCGCGGCGCCGCCATCGTGAACTGCGGCCGCGGCGAGCACCTGGTCGCCCACGACCTGCTGGGCGCGCTCGACAGCGGCCAGCTGCGCGGCGCCGTGCTCGACGTGTTCGCGCAGGAGCCGCTGCCGGCCGACGACCCGCTGTGGTGCGCGCCCGGCGTGGTCGTCACGCCGCACATGGCGACCATGGCGTCGTCGGCCGTGGTGGCCGAGCAGGTCGCGCACAACGTGCGGCGCCTGGTCGCCGGTGAGCCGCTCGCCCACGTGGTCGACCTGGGCCGCGGCTACTGATTCTTCTCTTATCGATTCTTCCCTGGAGACTCCATGCGTTCCGCAGACCCCGCCATTTCCGTTCCCATTCCGACCCGCTCCCCGCTCGACCCGCAGGTCGAGCAGTTCGTCCGCGCCATGGACGCCGATGCCAGCCGCTTCGGCCGCCGCGAGACGGTGTCGATCGCCCAGGCGCGCGACATCGCCGAGACGGTGCGCCGCCGCTGGGTCGAGGGCGGCCCGGTGATGGCCAACCGCGCCGAGCACACGGTGCCCACACGGCACGGCGACGTGCTGATCCGCGCGCACTACCCGCAGGTGCGCGCGCTGCCCGGCGTGTTCGTCTACCTGCACGGCGGTGGCTTCGTGCTGGGCAGCCTCGACACGCACGACCGCGTGATGCGCGAGTACGCGCAGCGCGCGGGCATCGTCGTCATCGGCGTGCACTACACCCGCGCGCCGGAGGCGAAGTTCCCGCGGCCGATGCAGGAGTGCGCCGACGTGCTGCGCTGGGTGTCGGCCCACGGCGAGCTGCTCGCGGTCGACACCTCGCAGCTCTTCGTCGGTGGCGACTCGGCCGGCGCTATCTTCTCGATGGGCGCGAGCCTGGAGATGCGCGACCGCGGCGAATCGCTGCTCAAGGGCATCGTGCTGAACTACGGCAGCATGAGCAGCAACCTGTGCCGCAACTCGGTCATCCAGTACGGCGGCGGCGACTACGGCCTGTCGTTGCTGAGCATGGTGTGGTTCCGCGCCATGCACTTCACCAGCGGCGCCGACTTCACCGACCCGCGCATCGACATCCTGCGCGCCGACCTGCGCGGCCTGCCGCCGACCTGGATGGTGGTGGCCGAATGCGACCCGGTGCACGACGACATGATCGAACTCGACCGCCTGATGCGCGAGGCCGGCAACGAGGTGCAGAAGAAGGTCTACCCCGGCGCGGCGCACAGCTTTCTCGAAGCGGTGTCGATCTCCGACCTGGCGGTGGAGGCGTTCGAGGACACCGCACGCTGGCTGCGCGAGCAGTCGGCCGTCTGATTCCCGGGGACCCGTCATGTACCAACAACCGGCCTACGCCGAATCCGACATCGCCGCGCTGCACGCCGGCATGCATGCGTGGAGTTTCGCCACGCTGGTCACCCACGGCCGCAGCGGCATCCAGTCGACGCCACTGCCCTTCCTGTTCGATGCCGATCGGGGCCCGCACGGCACGCTGGTCACGCACCTCGCGCGCCACAACCCGGTTTACGCCGACCTGCGCGAGGCCGACGAGGTGCTGGTGATCTTCCAGGGGCCGCACGCCTTCGTCTCGCCGAGCTGGTACGCGCAGCAGATGACCTTCCCGACCTGGAACTACACGCTCATCCACGCGCGCGGCAAGCCGGTGCTCGACGAGTCGGAAGCGGCGGTGATGCGCACGCTGCGCCGCACCGTCGCGCGTTACGACACGCCGCTCGGCGGCGCATGGGACTTCGAAGCGATCCCGATGTCGCATGCCGGATCGCGCCTGAAGGTCATCGGCGCGCTGGAAATCCCGATCGAGACCTTGTCGGGGAAGATGAAGCTGAACCAGGACAAGTCGGTCGAAGACCGGCGCGGCGTCGTGGCGGCGCTCGAGTCACTGGGCGAGCCCGACGGCCTGGCCGTGGCGCGGCTCATCCGTGCGCAGCCCGACATGCAGAACGCCTTTGCTTCCCAACCCATCGCGAGCCCGTCATGAACCTTGCCGACCTCCCGCTTTCCCATGCTGCCGACGCCAGCGCCGTGTCGGCCGAGCCCACCGAGGCGCAGGTGCGCCACGACCTGGCCGCGCTCTACCGGCTGATCGCGCACTTCAAGATGACCGACCTCATCGACACGCACATCAGCGCGCGCGTGCCGGGGCCGGAGCATCATTTCCTCATCAACCGTTACGGCGTGCTCTTTCACGAGATGCGGCCCGAGGACCTGGTGAAGATCGACACCGACGGCAACCCGGTCGACCCCGGCGATGACGACACCAACCGGGTGAACGCAGCCGGCTTCACCATCCATTCGGCCATCCACATGGCCCGGCACGACCTGAGCTGCGTGATCCATACGCACACGGCCGACGGCATGGCGGTGGCCTGCCGCAAGAAGGGGCTGCTGCCGATCACGCAGCATGCGCTGCGCTTCTACGACCGGTTGGGTTATCACGACTACGAGGGCATCGCGCTCGACCTGGCCGAGCGCGACCGGCTGGTGGCCGACATGGGCACGCACAAGGCCATGATCCTGCGCAACCACGGCCTGCTGGCCGCGGGCCGCACCATCCCCGAAGCCTTCGTGAACATCTACTACCTCGAGCGCGCCTGCCAGGCGCAGGTCAAGGCGACGATGGGTGGGGACGAGCTCGTCTACCCGTCGGCCGAGGTGTGCGAGCGCACGGCGCGGCAGTTCGAGCGGCCGACCGCGATGGCGTATTGCGAGCGCGTGTGGAAGGCGGCGCTGCGGCTGCTCTGAACCTGGGGCTCAGGACAGCCCGGGCTTGCCGCTCAGCGCCCGCGTCGCGCCGATCAGCATCGGCGAGAAGCGCTTGGCGAACTCCTCGGCCGTCCAGTCGGCGAGCGAGCCGGAGATGTCGATGGCGGCGATGGGCTTGCCTTCGTGGTCGAGCACCGCACTCGCCAGGTTGATCTCGCCCAGCATGCTTTCTTCGGAGGCCAGCGCGTAGCCGTCCGCCCCGGCCTGTGCCACCAGTTCGCGGATGCGGGCCGGATCGGTCACGGTGCGCGAGGTGAGCGGCGTGGCGCTCGAGCGCGCGATGATGTCGTCGACCGTCTCCGCCGGCAGATGCGACATCACGGCGCGGCCGCTGGCGGTGTGGATGGTCGCCAGCCGCCGGCCGATCAGCGTTGTCGTGTAGGTCTGGCGCTTGGTCTGGCGGCGCAGCGCGAAGATGATGGTGAGGTCGTCGAACAGGCTCAGCTCGACGCGCTCGCCCGACTCCTTCTGCACGTCCACGATCAGCGGCGTGGCGCGCTCCAGCAGCGGCACGCTGCGCAGGTAGTCGAATGTGCGCTCCAGGATCTTCTTGCCCAGCACGAAGCCCCGTCCGTTCACGCCCCGCTCCAGGTAGCCCAGCGACACCAGCGTGTAGGCCATGCGCTGCGCGGCGCTGCGGTCCATGTCGCAGAAGGTGGCGATGTCGTTGAGGCTCAGCGGCGACGGATGGTCCGCGAAGCACTCGAGCACGCGCATGCCCTTGGCCAGCGATTGGATGTAGAGCGTGTCGGTGCGGGGAGCGGTCGTCATTCGATGGGGTGGGCAGCGCGACCGCAGCCGCAAGGCCCGAGGATAACGCGCAATGTATTGCGATGCGCCCGCCGTCGATCGAATATCGATCTTGGAAGAACGTCTGCAGGGGTGCAGGATCGGACCCTCGCTGTGCGTTTCGTCAGGCCTGCGCGAGGCCGGCATTTTGGGGCACAGGCGATGCGACTGACGACGACACAAGGAGCATGACCCATGTCCGATGCACTCCGACCCGCGGCCGAACTGGCCACCCATGCCCGGACGCCTTTTCCCGGCGCCTCCGCCGCCTACGACGCCGCGCGTGAGGCGCTGCTGGCCGAAGAAATCGAGTTCCGACGGCACGCCACCCGCCTGGTCGCGCAGCGCCAGGCGCTGCCGCCCGGCCCGGTCATCGCGAAGAACTACCGTTTCAAGGACGAGCAGGCCTTCGAGGTCGGATTGCGCGATCTGTTCGGCGACAAGGACACGCTGGTCGCCTACTTCTGGATGTACGGCCCGCAGCGCGAGCGGCCTTGTCCGATGTGCACCAACATGCTGGGCGCGCTGAACGGCAACGCCGCCGACATCAAGCAGCGCGTGGCGCTGAAGGTGCTCGGGCGCTCGTCGGTCGAGCGCCAGTTCGCCTTTGCGCAGGAGCGTGGCTGGCGCGACCTGAACTTCGTGCAGACGGTCGGCGACGACTGGGCCGAGGACCTCGGCGTGCTCATGCCCGATGGCAGCGAGTACCCCGCGCTCACCGTCTTCCATCGCGAGGGCGACACGGTGCGGCTGTTCTGGGCCAGCGAGATGACGGGCGAGATGGCCGATCCCGGGCAGGACCCGCGCGATTCGCCCGACATCGCGTCGCTGTGGTCCATCCTCGACCTGACGCCGGGCGGGCGCGGGACCGACTGGTACCCGAAACTCAACTACTGACGGGCCCGCCGATCAGTCCCAGGCCGGCGCCAGGCCTTCGGGGCTGGTGAGGCGCTCGTTGCGGTCGAGCGCGGCGATGCGCGCCATGTCGGCGTCGCCGAGCTTGAGTTGCTGCGCCAGCAGGTTGCTCGCCAGGTTCTCGCGCTTGGTCGACGAGGGGATCACCGCGTAGCCCAGTTGCATGGCCCAGGCCAGCACCACCTGCGCCGGCGTCGCGTTGTGCGCCTTGGCGATGGCATCGATCACCGGATCCTTCAGCGCCTTGCCGTAGGCCAGCGTCATGTACGAGGTGATGTGGATGCCCTGGCTCTTCGCGAAATCGACCACCTTGCCGTTCTGCAGGAAGGGCGAGAGCTCGATCTGGTTCGTCGCGATGTTCTCCGCGCCCACCGCCGCGATGGCTTCCTTCATCAGCGCGATGTTGAAGTTGGAAATGCCGATGCGCTTGGTCAGGCCCTGCGCCTTGGCGTCCATCATCGCGCCCATGAACTCGGCGACCGGCACTTCGTTCTTCGGCGAGGGCCAGTGGATCAGCGTCAGGTCGACTTGGGTCGTGCGCAGCTTCTGCAGGCTGTCTTTCAAGCTCGGCACCAGCTTGTCCTTCGCGTAGTTCGCGGTCCAGATCTTGGTCGTGATGAAGAGTTCGTCGCGCGGCACGCCGCTCTCGGCGACCGCCTGGCCGACCTCGGCTTCGTTGCCGTAGATCTGCGCGGTGTCGACGAGGCGGTAGCCCAGTTCGAGGCCGGTGCGGACCGAGTCGATGACGACCTGGTCCTTCAGGCGGAAGGTGCCGAGGCCGAAGGCGGGAATGGTGTTCGTGTGCATGGTGTCGTTGTCCTTTGAGAAGTGATCAGTGGCCGACCGGCATCGGGCCGTCGGTACGTACGGGAATGCCGCTGCGTTGGTCGAGCTTTCCGCTCCATTGCGTGAGGGCGAGCGAGACCAGCACCACCAGCGCGCCGATCCACGGCGTGTGCATCAGCCCCAGGTGCGTGACGATCAGGCCACCGGCCCAGGCCGCGCCGGCGATGCCGAGGTTGAAGGCCGCGATGTTCAGACCCGAGGCCACGTCGACCGCCTGCGGCGTGAAGCGCTCCGCCTGCTTCACCACGTAGACCTGCAGGCCCGGCACGTTGCCGAAAGCGACCGCGCCCCAGGCCAGCACGGTGGCCAGCGCCAGCCACTTGTGCGGCGCGGTGAATTGCAACACCAGCAGCACGGCGGCTAGCAGCGCGAAGATGATCTTCAGCGCCGGGATCGGCCCCATCTTGTCCGCCAGCTTGCCGCCCCAGATGTTGCCCGCCGCGACCGACACGCCGTACACCAGCATCACCCAGCCGACCGCGCCGACGCTGAAGCCCGACACGTCGGTGAGGATCGGCGCGAGAAAGGTGAAGGGAATGAACGATCCGCCGTAGCCGATGGCCGTCTTGGCGTACACCAGCAAGAGGCGCGGTTCGGCCAGCACCTTGGCCTGCTGCACCAGCGAGGCCGGCGCGCTGTGGCGGATGTCGGTCGGCACGAAGATCCAGCTGCCGATGAAGGCGATCACGCCCAGCGCCGAGACGGCCAGGAAGGTCTCGCGCCAACCGAAGTGCTGGCCGATGAAGGTGCCCAGCGGCACGCCGGTGACCAGTGCGACGGTGAGGCCGGTGAACATGATCGCGATGGCGCTCGCGGCCTTCTCCTTGGGCACCAGGCCGGTCGCGATGGTCGAGCCGATCGAGAAGAACACGCCGTGCGCCAGGCCGGTGAGGATGCGTGCGGCGACGAGTGTCTCGTAGCTGGGCGCCTGCCATGCCAGCAGGTTGCCGGCGGTGAAGAGCGCCATCAGCCCGAGCAGCAGCGCCTTGCGCGGCACCTTGCCGGTCAGCGCGGTGAGCACCGGCGCGCCGACGGCGACGCCGAGTGCGTACAGGCTGACCAGCAGGCCGGCCGATGGCAGGCCGATGCCGAGGTCGGCCGCCACGGTGGGCAGCAGGCCGACGATCACGAACTCGGTCGTGCCGATGGCGAAGGCGCTGAGGGTCAGCGCGAGGAGGGCGATGGGCATGAAAGGAACTCCGTTGAAAGGATTGCACGGAGTGTCGGCCGATCGTCTTTGCAGAAAAACCCCGTAGTCCGGCAAAGACTGTTGATTCAAAATCAACAGTGATGAAAACCACCCTCGAAGAACTGCAGGCCTTCACGGCCGTGGCCGGCGCCGGCTCGATCACGGCGGCCGCGGAGCAACTGGGTCAGACGGTGTCGGGCGTGAGCCGCGCCCTGGGCCGGCTCGAAAAGAAGCTCGACACCACGCTGCTGCGCCGCACGACACGCCGCATCGCGCTCACGGAGGAAGGCGCGGCCTTCCTCGCCCACGCGCGCGCCATCCTCGCGTCGATCGACGAGGCCGAGGAGCAGATGGCGGCGCGCCGCCAGAAGCCCGCCGGCCGGTTGCGGGTGAACGCGGCGACGCCCTTCATGCTGCATGCCGTCGTGCCGCTGGTGCCGGAATTCCGCCGGGCCTACCCGCAGATCACGCTGGAGCTCGACACCGACGAGCTCAACATCGACCTGCTGGAGCGCCGCACCGACATCGCGATCCGCATCGGCGCGCTGCGCGACTCCACCCTGCACGCGCGTCCGCTGGGCACCAGCCGCATCCGCGTGCTCGCCAGCCCAGCCTACCTGGCCGAGCATGGCCGGCCGAAGAACGTGGCAGCGCTCGCCAAGCACACGGTGTTGGGCTTCACGCAGCCGGAGTCGCTCAACCGCTGGCCGCTGCGCGGCGCGCACGGCGACGAATGGCAGATCGCGCCGGACATCACGGCGTCGAGCGGCGAGACGCTGCGTCAGCTGGCGCTGCAGGGGGCGGGCATCGTCTGCCTGTCGGACTTCATGACCGCAGCCGACCGCACGCGAGGCGATCTGGTGCAACTGCTGGCCAAGGACACGGTGGAGGTGCGGCAGCCGCTCAACGCGGTGTACTACCGCAACACGCAGCTGGCGGCGCGCATCGCGTGCTTCCTGGACTTCCTGGCCGCGCGACTCGGCCCCTGAGCAAGGTGTCAGGCCTTGCTCTTCTTGTGGGGCCCGAGTTCGCCGCTCGCGGTCATGCGTTCGGCGCGGTCCAGCGCAGCTTCCAGCACCTCGATGGTGTTGGTGCCGGCGCGCAAGCGCTGCGATTCATGGCGCATCAGTTCGGCCGACTCTTCGCCCGCGAGCTGCTGCAGCTGCGACATCAATTCGCGCCGACGCCGCACCAGCGTCACCACCGGCGATTCACGCGGTCGGCGCAGGCGCATCACGAGCACCGCGACGAACAGCACGCCCAGGGCCATGGCGATCCATGCCCAAGCCGGAAACCACGGTAGCCAATCTGCCAAATCGTTGCCCTCGTTGCACGCCGCCCGGTCGTCGGACGGCAGCATCAGTCTAGGGGTGGGGTGCGGACGCGCGAGTCGGGCATTCGGGATGAAAGGGCATCGGCGTTGTCCGACGCGCTGCCCCGACCTGCTCATGGGGGCGGCCGCGCAACGATAATCCGTCGATGCGAATCCGCTTTACCAAGATGCAGGGTGCCGGCAACGACTTCGTCGTGCTCGACGAGACCGGTGCGCCGCTGGGCCTGTCGGCCGCGCAGTACCAGTTTCTGGCCGACCGTCATTTCGGCGTCGGCGCCGACCAGATCCTCACGGTGAGGCCTTCGCCGGCTGCGGGCATCGACTTCCAATACGTGATCCATAACGCCGACGGCGGTGAGGTCGAGCAATGCGGCAACGGCGCCCGATGCTTCCTGCGCTTCGTGCGCGAGCACGGCCTGACCACCAAGGACGCGGTGCGCGTGCAGACACTGTCGGGCGTCATCGAGCCGCGCATGGGCGACGACGGCCGCGTCACGGTCGACATGGGCGCGCCCATCTTCGAGCCGGCACGCGTGCCCTTCGACGCCGCCGGCCTCGATCCGCAGCCCGATGGCGGCTGGGAGACCTGGCACCTGGCGCTGTCGACCAAGGCCGAAAACGCGATCGTGCCCTTCGCCGTGCTGTCGATGGGCAACCCGCATGCGGTCCAGATCGTCGACGATGTCGAGACCGCACGGGTGGCCGAGCAGGGCCCGCTGATCGAACACCACCCGCGCTTTCCGCAGCGGGTCAACGCCGGCTTCCTGCAGATCGTCGACCGCACGCATGTGCGCCTGCGCGTGTACGAGCGCGGCGCCGGCGAGACGCTGGCCTGCGGCACTGGCGCCTGCGCCGCGGTGGTGGCGGGCATCCGCCTGGGCCATCTCGACGCCCGCGTCGACGTCGAGACGCGCGGCGGCATCCTCACCATCGAATGGCACGGGGTGGGCCAGCCCGTGCGCATGACCGGCCCCGCCATCACCGTCTTCGAAGGCGAGATCGACATTCCGGACGAACTGTGACTCGCCCCCAGGCTTCGCGCACTTCGTGTCGCTTCGCCCACCCCCGACCGGGGGCACGACCTGCGGCCCGGCAAAGCCGGTTCCGCGGTCGTCCTGGAAAAGTCGGCCTGCCCCGTTTTGAACTGCCTTGGATTTCCAGATGACCTCTATCCACAACGCTGCCATGAACCCGATCACCGAGGACGACATCGCCGATTACCTGGCGAACACGCCCGACTTCTTCGAGCGCCATGCGCAGCTGCTGGCGCAGGTGCAACTGACCAGCCCGCACGGCAACCGCGCGGTGAGCTTGCAGGAACGCCAGGCCGAGATGCTGCGCGAGAAGATCAAGGCGCTGGAACACCGCGTGATGGACATGGTGCGCCATGGCACCGAAAACGTGGTGACCGCCGACCGGCTGCA
Organism: Variovorax cryoconiti; assembly: GCF_051216395.1. Taxonomy (NCBI): domain Bacteria; kingdom Pseudomonadati; phylum Pseudomonadota; class Betaproteobacteria; order Burkholderiales; family Comamonadaceae; genus Variovorax; species Variovorax cryoconiti. Next base: position 88,228 of record NZ_JBPJZI010000002.1, read on the forward strand.
GCGCTGGACGCGCGGCCTGCTCACCGCGCGCGACCCGCGCGGGCTGCCGCTGCAGATGGCCAGCGAGCTGCAGTCGCTCTTCATGGTGCCGCAGATCGCCATCAAGGTCTGGGACTGCGATTCGGTCTACGGCAACGAGCCCTACGCCCAATGGGTCAGCGACGACGTCAAGGCCTTCGCCACCTCGCTGACCACGCCCTACTGTGGCCTGAACGCCGGGCTGGAAGCCACCGCCTGGCTGGACGACGCGCGGGCGGCGGTGTCGATCGCGCTGATCCCGCTGCGCGCGGAGCCCACGGCGCCGGCCTTCGGTCTGCTGGTGCTGGCGTCGCCCGATGCGCAGCGCTTCAACCCCGACATGGGCACCGACTTCCTCGAGCGCATCGCCGACCTCGCGTCGGCTGCGCTGTCGCGCCTGCGCCCTTGAGGCGGCGTCTTCCCCGCTGGACGCGGCCCGTGCTGGCCGCGTTCTTCATTCTGTTGCTCGGCTATGCGGTCATCTGGGCCACCATCGGCTGGCGTGCGCGCGACCTGCTCGCCCATCCGCCGACGCGGCCGGCCGAGGTGGCACTGGTGCTCGGCAACCGCGCCTGGCTGCGCGGCAAGCCGAACCCCTGCTTGACGGGGCGCGTCGATGCCGGCGTGGCCTTGGTGCAGGGCGGCACGGCGCGGCGGCTGCTGATGTCGGGCGGTGTGGACCGAGAAGACGGCCGCGTCGAAGCCGAGGTGATGGAGAACCACGCGCGCCAGATCGGCCATGCCGGCGCGATCGAACGCGAACCCGTGTCTTCGTCCACGCGCGAGAACCTCGCGATGTCGCGCACGCTGCTGCAGGCTGCGGGCGTGCGCAGCGTGGTCGTCGTGTCGGAGCCCTACCATCTGTGGCGTGTGCAGCGTCTCGCCGAGGCCAGCGGCTTCGCACGCGAATTCGACGTTCAGTACGCCGCTGCGCCGAGTTCCTGCTGGCGCAACTGGGGCATGCTGTTCAAGGGCGCGTTGCGCGAGCCGCTGGCCATCATCAACAATGCCGTCCATGGCCACCTCTGAGGATCCGGGCGCCGCCGAGGCGCTGATCGAGCGCTACCTCGAGCACGCGCGCGTCGAGCGCCGGCTGGCCGAGCGCACCCTCGACATCTATGCCGAGCACCTGCAGGCGCTGGCCGCGAAGATGGCCGAAGCGCGCCTGCCGGTCGACCGCGTCAGCGCCGCCCATGTGCGCCGCTGGATGGCGCAGATGCACAGCGCCGGGCGCGAGCCGCGCGGCATCGCGCTGGTGCTGTCGTGCTGGCGCAGCTTCTACCGCTGGCTCGGGCAGCAGCGGCTGGTGCCCTTCAACCCGGTGCAGGACGTGCGCGCGCCGAAGGCGGCACGTCCGCTGCCCAAGGCGCTGGCGGTCGACGACGCGGTGCAGCTGGCCGAGCTGCACGACCCCAACGCGGACCCGTGGACCGAGGCACGCGACCGTGCCATCGTCGAGCTGCTGTACGGCTGCGGCCTGCGTGTGAGCGAGCTGGTCGGGCTCGACGTGCACGCCAGCAAGGACGCGCGCGGCTGGGTCGACCTGGACGCCGGCGAGGCGCAGGTGCTGGGCAAGGGCAGCAAGCGGCGCAGCGTGCCCGTCGGCGGCAAGGCGGCGGAAGCCTTGCGCGCCTGGCTGGCGTTGCGCGACCGTTGTACCGCATTGCCGGCCGCGACGTCGCGCGACCCGGCTGCTGCGGCGGCGCTCTTCATCGGCCGCACGGGCACCCGCTTCTCGGCGCAGTCGGTGTGGCAGCGGGTCAAGGTGCGCAGCCTGAAGGCCGGCCTGCCCGCGGCGGTGCATCCGCACATGCTGCGCCATTCCTTCGCCAGCCATGTGCTGCAGTCGAGCAGCGACCTGCGCGCGGTGCAGGAACTGCTCGGGCACGCCAACATCACGACCACCCAGGTCTACACCCGGCTGGATTTCCAGCATCTCGCCAAGGCCTACGATGCGGCGCATCCACGGGCCAAGGCCAAAGACGACAACGAATGAAAACGCTCCGCCTCAAGCCCGGCAAGGAAAAATCGCTGCAGCGCCGCCACCCGTGGGTGTTCGAATCCGCCATCGCACGCGGCGGCGCCGACCCCGGTGAAACGGTGCGCGTCGAATCGCACGACGGCCAGTTCCTCGCGTGGGCGGCGTTCAGCCCGAGTTCGCAGATCCGCGCACGCGCCTGGAGCTTCGTCGAGACGCAGCGCATCGACGCGGCGTTCTTGACATCGCTGTGCGCCCGCGCCGTCAGCGCTCGCCGCTTCTTCGATCTGCAGAGCGACGGCATTCGCCTCGTGCACGGCGAGGCCGACGGGCTGCCGGGGCTGATCGTCGACCGCTATGGCGACACCTTGGTCGCGCAGTTCGGTTCCGCCGGCGTCGAGCGCTGGAAGGACGTGCTGGCCGATGCGTTGTTGGCCGCCACGGGTTTGACCAAGCTCTACGAGCGCTCCGATGCGAGCGGCCGCGAGCGGGAAGGGCTCAAACCCGTCACCGGCTGGCTGCGCGGGGACGGCGTCACCGAGCAGGCGATTCGCGAGCACGACTGGCGCCTGTCGCTCGACATCGCGACCGGCCACAAGACCGGCTTCTACCTCGACCAGCGCGACAGCCGGCAGCGCTTCGCCGAGATCGCGAAGCACCGGCCCTTTCGCCGCGTGCTCAACTGCTTCTGCTACACGGGCGGCTTCACCGTCGCGGCGCTGGCCGGGCTGAAGGCGGCCGGTGCGGTCGAGGGTGCCGAGCTGACGTCGATCGACTCGTCGCTGCCGGCGTTGGAGCGGGCTCGCGCCAACCTGGCGCTCAACGGCTTCGAGGGCGCCAACGCGCAGTTCGTCGATGCCGACGTGAACGCCTCGCTGCGCCGCTTCATCGAGGAAGGCCGCCGCTTCGACGCCATCGTGCTCGACCCGCCCAAGTTCGCGCCCACCGTGGCGCATGCCGAGCGCGCCGCGCGGGCCTACAAGGACATCAACCGGCTGGCGCTGAAGCTGCTCGAACCGGGTGGCGTGCTGCTGACCTTCTCGTGCTCGGGTGGCATCAGCGCCGACCTGTTCCACAAGATCGTGGCGGGGGCCGGCCTCGATGCGGGCGTGGACGGTTACATCAGCGAACGCCTGGGTGCCGCGCCCGACCACCCGATGACCATCGAGTTCCCCGAAGGGGAGTACTTGAAAGGCCTCGTGGTGGTGCGCAAGTAGCCTTTGACCTTGCCGCGGCGCCTGACCCGCCGCGTCGCTAAACTTTCCGCCTTTCCCGTTCTCGGAGTCCCGCTATGGCCCTCATTCCCGCCACCATCCTCACCGGCTTTCTCGGCTCCGGCAAGACCACGCTGCTCAAGCGCATCCTCTCCGAGGCGCACGGCCAGAAGATCGCCGTGATCGAGAACGAGTTCGGCGAAGAGAACATCGACAGCGACATCCTGGTGACCGAGTCGAAGGAGCAGATCGTGCAGATGAGTAACGGCTGCGTCTGCTGCACCATCCGCGAAGACCTGCGGGAAGCCCTGCAGCTGCTGGCTGCCAAGAAGCGCCAGGGCCTGCTCGACTTCGACCGCGTGGTGATCGAGACCACCGGTCTGGCCGACCCCGGCCCGGTGGCGCAGACCTTCTTCATGGACGACGAGATCGCCGAGAGCTACCTGCTCGACTCCATCCTGACGCTGGTCGACGCCAAGCATGCGCCGCAGCAGCTCAACGACCGCCAGGAGGCGCGCCGCCAGGTCGGCTTCGCCGACCAGATCTTCATCAGCAAGAGCGAACTGGTCTCCGAAGCCGAAACCGAGGCGCTGATCCACCGCTTGAAGCACATGAACCCGCGTGCGCCGCAGCAGAAGGCGCATTTCGGCGACGTGCCGCTGAAGGACATCTTCGACCTGCGCGGCTTCAACCTGAACGCCAAGCTGGACATCGACCCGGACTTCCTGAAGGAAGAGACCGAGCCGCACGACCATGACCACGCGCATGGCGAGCATTGCGACCATCCTTCGCATGCGCACGACCAGGAGGGCGGCCATCACCACCATCATGACGACGACGTCAAGAGCTTCGTCTACAAGGCCGACCGCGCCTTCGACCCGGCCAAGCTGGAGGACTTCCTCGGGGCCGTCGTCAACATCTACGGCCCGAAGATGCTGCGCTACAAGGGCGTGCTGAACATGAAGGGCACCGACCGCAAGGTGATCTTCCAGGGCGTGCACCAGCTGATGGGCAGCGACCTGGGCCCGGAATGGGGTGCGGACGAAGCCCGCCAGAGCAGGATGGTGTTCATCGGCATCGAGCTGCCGCGCGACATCCTGGAGCAGGGACTGGAGCAGTGCCTGGTCTGACCACCGGAACGCCCGTTGTGGCGTATCGGCACGGCGAGCCGGCGCGAAAGGCCCGGCGCCTTCATATCTATATACAATCGCGCGCCTGTTCCGCAGCCGCCCCGGGTCTTCAGAAGGCCCGGGTGTGACTTCCGGCATAGGAGGGCGTGCGTTCCTGGCGTGCTTTCAAGGGTATAACCCCGAGGGCTCGCCACCGGTGGGCACCTGACAGTGTGGGTCGTGGGGTCGAAGAACCGCACGGCTTTCAGGGGGAGAGCCAGTGAAAGCGCATTCGAGTTCGTCGAAGGAGCCAGCCACCGTGAAGAAACCTGCCGCGAAGGCCAAACCTGTCTTGAAGCCGGTCGTCCCGAAGACGCCGGCGGCCAAGTCGGCAACGTCGTCGGCGAAAAAGGCTTCCACCCCGTCGGCTCCAGCCAAGAAAGTCAGCGTGGCGCCGGCAAAGACCGTCCGCGCCGTGAAAGCCGCTCCGCCCGCCCCGGCCCGCAAGGCTGTGGCGAAAAAAAGCACACCGAAGGCAGCCCCCGTGGCTGCCGCGTCGTCCAAACCCATCGGCCGCAGTGCCGAACCACCTGCTCCTTCGCTCCCCATGAAAAAAACGGCTGCCGCCTCCACTTCCGCCCCGGCGACAACTCCCGTCACCTCGATCCCCGCCGCGCCCGCTCCGGCCGCCCGCGGGGGCCGCGTGTCGCGCCTGTCGCAATTGACCGTGCCCTCGATGGCGCAGTCGGTCGCCTCGACGGCGGCCAAGTCCAGCTTCACGCAGATCGTTTCGACCGCGCTGGTGCCGCCGCCGCCGCTGGCCGTCAAGAAAGACCCGAAGCTCGCGAACAACTGGAAGACCAAGTCCGCCGAGGAGCTGACCGATCAAGAAGTGATCGCCATGCCCGACAGCGAGTACATGAACGACAAGCAGATGGCCTTCTTTCGCCTGAAGCTGATCGAGCTCAAGCGCGGCATCCTCGAGAACGCCGGCGAAACCACCGAGCATCTGCGCGAAGACACCGTGGTGGTGCCCGACCCGGCCGACCGCGCCACCATCGAGGAAGAGCATGCGCTGGAACTGCGCACGCGCGACCGCGAGCGCAAGCTGCTCAAGAAGATCGAGCAGTCGATCCAGCGCATCGACGCCGGCGACTACGGCTACTGCGACGAGACCGGCGAGCCGATCGGCGTCGGCCGCCTGCTGGCCCGCCCGACCGCCACGCTGTCGCTCGAGGCGCAGCAACGCCGCGAACTCAAGCAGAAGATGTTCGGAGACTAGACGGCGGCCGCCCCGCCTCCTGCGACATGACCTCCCCATCGATGCCCTGAGTTCCTCACCCCAGCATGTCCAAGGAAGAACCGTCCGGCCGTCTGCTTTCGAAAGTGGCGAAGTTCGTTCGCAACCCGCTGAAGGACTGGGCCGAACTGGACGCACAGGATTCGGCCGCGAGCGAGAACGGCTACAGCCGCGAGATGCTCAAGGAGATGATCGAGCGGCGCCAGCGCAACGATTTCGTGCGCCGCCGGGAGTTCGACATGCTGCGCAAGCTGCGCCAGCGGGAAGCAGCCGGCGCCCGTGACCCGGGGCAACCGTCCTCGCTGAACATCAGCAGCACCTCGGGCAAGACCGAAGGACGCGCCCTCACGCTCAAGAAGATCGACGAGATCGAGGCGCAGATGTCCAAGCAGTGGTGGAAGGGCTCGCCGGCCACGACCCCCACCGACGACGAACCGTCGATCAACCCCGAGGTCCTCGCGGCTCAGCGGGCCCGGGCCTATGCCGACACGGCACCCCAGGCCGCCGACAGCACCGTGCCGGCGGTCGCCGAGGCGCCGGCCAGCGCCGCCGCTGCGAGCAGTGCAGCGGCGCCGCTGCTGGTGTATGACAGCGCGCTCGACGAGGCCGCGATCCGCTTTGCGCATGGCGACGATGCCGGCGCCGAGTCGATCCTGTTGCAGAGCCTGCTGTCCGACGCGACCCAGAACGACCACAACGACATCTGGCTGGCGCTGCTGGACCTGTACCGCGCCATCGGCGACGCCGAGAAGTTCGTGGCGGCGAGCACCCGGTATGCCCAGCGCATGAAGCGCAATGGCCCCGAGTGGGTGTCGTTGCGGGCGCTGGCGCGCGGGGTGCAGACCAGCGTCGCGGCCACCGGCCAGCATGCGGCCGACTGGCGCAGCCCGGCACAGCTCAGCCGGGAGGGCCTGGTCGAACTCACGCGTGCGCTGGGCAGCGCGGGGTCGGTGTGGACGCTCGACTGGCGCCTGCTCGGCGGCATCGACCTGGCCGCGGCCGGGCCGCTGAAGTCGCTCTTCGCGCACTGGTCGGCATCGCCGGTCGACGTGCGCTTCGTCGGCGCCGGGCGTCTGCTGGCGGTGCTCGAGAAGGCCACGCCCGTCAACGAGCGCCACACCGATGAAGCCTGGTGGCAATTGCGCATGGCTGCGCTGCGGCTCATGCACGAAGTCGACCTCTTCGAGCTGGTCGCGCTCAACTACTGCATCACCTACGAAGTCTCGCCGCCGCCCTGGGAAGAGCCCCAGGGCCGCTATGCCGGCGTGGAGTCGGCAGGGACGAGCCGGCCGGCCGGGCTGTCCATGGGCCTGAGCATCGACGGGGATGCGCAGGCGTCGTCGATGGGTTCACCCGAGATCCTGGGCGCGACACTGGCCGGTGATCTGAGCGGCGAGTCGGAGTCGACCTGGCGCCGCCTCGATGCCGAGATCGCCGATGCCGAAATGACCGACCCGACGGCGCCGGCCACCATTCACTGCACGGCCCTCGTGCGCCTGGACCTGGCCGCGGCCGGCACGCTGCTGCACTGGGTGACCGAGCGCGACGCCAACGGCCAGCGCGTGCAGTTCGTCAATGCGCACCGCCTGATCGCCGCCTTCTTCAAGGTGGTGGGCATCGCGGACCACGCGCTGGTGCGGGTGCGCGACGACTAGCAACAACGCGCGCAACGCGCCGTTACCGGTGGTGCGGACCTGGGCTCCCTTGCATTGAGAGGCGACATCCCCAGATGGCTTCGATGGAACAGTTTCACGGAACCACGATCATCAGCGTGCGCCGCAAGACCCCCGGAGGCGACCAGGTCGCCATCGGCGGGGACGGGCAGGTCACACTCGGCAACATCGTCATCAAGGGCACGGCGCGCAAGGTGCGCCGGCTGTACCACGGCAAGGTACTGGCCGGCTTCGCCGGTGCCACGGCCGATGCCTTCACGCTCTTCGAGCGCTTCGAGGCCAAGCTCGAGAAGCACCAGGGGCACCTGACCCGCGCCGCGGTCGAGCTCACCAAGGACTGGCGCACCGACCGCGTGCTGCGCAAGCTCGAGGCCATGCTGGCCGTGGCCGATGCCACCACCTCGCTCATCATCACCGGCAACGGCGACGTGCTCGAACCGGAAGACGGCGTGATCGCCATCGGTTCGGGCGGTGCCTACGCGCAGTCGGCCGCCAAGGCGCTCATCGAGAACACCGACCTCTCGGCCGAGCAGATCGTGCGCAAGTCGCTCGGCATCGCTGGCGAAATCTGCATCTACACGAACATGAACCACACGGTGGAAGCGCTCTGACCATGTCCATGACCCCCCAGGAAATCGTCTCGGAGCTCGACAACCACATCGTGGGCCAGCCGGCGGCCAAGCGCGCGGTGGCCATTGCCCTGCGCAACCGCTGGCGCCGCCAGCAGGTCGAGGAGCCGCTGCGCCACGAGATCACGCCCAAGAACATCCTCATGATCGGCCCCACGGGCGTCGGCAAGACCGAAATCGCCCGTCGCCTGGCCCGCCTGGCCGATGCGCCCTTCATCAAGGTCGAGGCGACCAAGTTCACCGAGGTCGGCTACGTCGGCAAGGACGTGGACGCGATCATCCGCGACCTGGCCGAGATCGCCGTCAAGCAGACGCGCGAGAAGGAAAGCGCCAAGTTCCGCATGCGGGCGGAAGACGCGGCCGAGGAGCGCGTCCTCGATGCCTTGCTGCCCCCGGCCCGGCTGGCCGACGGCACTGCATCGGACACCCAGAACGCCACGCGCCAGGCCTTCCGCAAGAAGCTGCGCGAAGGCGCGCTCGACGACAAGGAGATCGAGCTGGACCTGGCCGAAACCCGTGCGCCGATGGAGATCATGGGCCCCGCGGGCATGGAGGAGATGACCGAGCAGCTGCGCGGCATGTTCGGCCAGATGGGCGCCGGCAAGCGCAAGACGCGCAAGCTCAAGATCGCCGAGGCGATGCGCCTGGTGATCGACGAAGAGGCCGGCAAGCTGGTCAACGAAGACGACATCCGCGCGCTGGCGATCCGCAATGCCGAGGAGAACGGCATCGTCTTCATCGACGAGATCGACAAGGTTGCGACCCGCAGTGAGGCCCAGGGCTCGGACATCTCGCGCCAGGGCGTGCAGCGCGACCTGCTGCCGCTGGTCGAGGGCACGGCGGTCACCACCAAGTACGGCGTGGTGCGTACCGACCACATCCTGTTCATCGCGAGCGGGGCGTTCCATCTGAGCAAGCCGAGCGACCTGATTCCCGAGCTGCAGGGGCGCTTTCCGATCCGCGTCGAGCTGCAGTCGCTGTCGATCGCCGACTTCGAGGCGATCCTGATGCAGACGCGCGCTTCGCTGGTCAAGCAGTACCAGGCGCTGCTGGCGACCGAAGGCGTCACGCTCGATTTCACGCCCGACGGCATCACCCGTCTGGCCGGCATCGCCTTCGAGGTGAACGAGCGCACCGAGAACATCGGCGCGCGCCGGCTGTCCACGGTGATGGAGCGCCTGCTCGACGAGGTGAGCTTCGACGCCGCACGCCTCGGCGGGCGGGCGATCCGCATCGATGCAGCCTATGTGGACGAGCGGCTCGCGGCACTAAGTCACGACGAAGATCTTTCCCGTTTCATCCTCTGACGCGCGAGGCGTCACAGCACTTGGCTTCACGCAGAACATTCACTGCGTGAGCTAAGTGCTTCATTTGCAACGAAATTCGCGGTTTTCGAGGGTTCGAAAACTGCGCTAAGTCGTTGATTCCATTACAAAAAATAGACAACGGCCGTTGTTGTCGTACCTTGGTTTCCTGCTACAGTGCAAAAAAGTGCAGTTAAGTGGGAAAAAGTGTCGGATGTTGCCTCGTCGAGGTGCGCGACCGCTCCCACCACAAGGGTTCCGTGGCCGTGTTTCAAGGCGCTTCATCGCTGAGTCTGGATGCGAAGGGTCGGCTGTCCGTGCCGACCCGGCATCGTGACGTGCTGGCCGCAACGGCCGGCGGTCAACTCACGATCACGCGCCATCCCCACGGCTGCCTGATGATTTTCCCGCGCCCCGCGTGGGAGCAGTTCCGCGAGCGCATCGCGTCGATGCCGCTGAAGGACCAGTGGCTCAAGCGCCTGTTCCTCGGCAACGCGATGGATGTCGACATGGACGGCACCGGCCGCATCCTGGTGTCGCCGGAACTGCGTGCCGCCGCGAACATCGCGCGCGACACGCTGCTGCTCGGCATGGGCAGCCACTTCGAGCTCTGGGACAAGGCCACGCACGACGCCAAGGAAGCCGAAGCGATCCAGGCCGGCCTGCAGTCCGAAGCGCTCCAGGACCTCGCCTTTTGACGAGCGCCGCCTTGGACACGTCCTTCACCCACACCACTGTCCTGCGCGAGGAGGCGGTCGATGCGCTGCTCGCCGACCGGCCGCAGCCGCTCGTCGGCACCTACGTCGATGCGACCTTCGGACGGGGTGGCCACAGCCGGTTGCTGCTCGACAGGCTGGCGCCGGAGGCCCGCCTCATCGCGTTCGACAAGGACGCGGAAGCGGTGGCCGAAGCAGCGCGCATCACCGATGCGCGTTTTTCCATCCGGCACCAGGGCTTCAAGGACCTGGGGGAGTTGCCGCCGGGCAGCGTGACGGGGCTCCTGATGGACCTCGGCATCAGCTCTCCGCAGATCGACAACCCCGCACGGGGTTTTTCTTTTCGTTTCGACGGCCCGCTCGACATGCGCATGGACACCACGCGCGGCGAGAGCGTGGCCGAGTGGCTGGCAACGGCCGAAATTCAGCAGATTGCAGAGGTGATCCGTGACTATGGCGAAGAACGGTTTGCTGTTCAGATTGCAAAGGCGATTGATGCTCGCCGACAAGAACGGGGCCCAATTTCAACCACCACCGAGCTGGCCGAGCTCGTGGCTGGCACGGTCAAAACCCGCGAGCAGGGCCAGAACCCTGCAACGCGCACATTTCAGGCTCTTCGGATTTTCATCAACGCCGAGCTTGAAGAGCTGCAACAGGCGCTAGACGCCAGCCTCGCGGTGCTGCAGCCGGGTGGTCGGTTGGCGGTGATCGCCTTCCACTCGCTGGAAGACCGCATCGTCAAACAGTTCATTGCGACGCACTCGAAAGAGGTCTACGACCGCCGCGCGCCCTTCGCTGCGCCGAAGGTGATGAAGCTGCGCGCCCTGGGCCGCATCCGCCCGTCCGACGCCGAGGTGGCCGGCAACCCGCGCGCCCGAAGCGCGATCCTGCGTGTGGCCGAGAGGACCGACGCATGACGCGCCTGAACGTCCTGCTGCTGATCGCCGTGATGGCCACGGCGATGTTCCTCGTGCACACGCAATACCGCTCGCGCCTGCTTTACACCGAGCTCGATCGTGCCAACACCGAGGCACGCCGGCTCGAGGTCGACGGCGATCGCCTGCAGGTCGAGAAGCGCGCCCAGGCGACGCCGCTGCGGGTCGAGAAGCTGGCCAAGGAGCAGCTCAAGATGCGCACCACCACGCCGGCCATCACGCAGTACGTGCGGCCCGACGGCACGGTGATTCCGCCGATCCCGGCGCCGGCGGCCTCTGCGCCGGCCAAACCAGGCACATCGGGCACAGCGCGGAGGACCGGTTGATGGTCCGCCGCAGCCGCAGCGTGCAGTACACGACCAGCCCCTTGCTCGCGAGCAAGACGCCGGTCTGGCGCAGCAAGTTCATCGTCGCCGCGATCGCGATGGGTTTCGTGGTGCTGGCCGCCCGCGCGGCCTACGTGCAGGTGATCGACAACGCGTTTTTCCAGCGCCAGGGCGAGGTGCGCTTCGCGCGCACGCTGGAGCTGCCGGCCAACCGGGGCCGCATCCTCGACCGCAACGGCCTGCTGCTGGCGTCGAGCGTGGTGGCGCCCAGCATCTGGGCCATTCCCGAGGACATCGAGCGCAACGACCCGGATGTGAAGGGCAAGCTCAAGCAGGTCGCCAAGCTGCTGGGCATGGCGCAGAAGGACTTCGACAAGAAGCTGGAGGACGAGGACAAGACCTTCGTCTGGATCCAGCGCCAGGTCGACGCCCCCATCGCCAAGCAGATTGCCGACCTGAACATCAAGGGCATCTACCAGCGCAAGGAATACAAGCGCCAGTACCCCGAGGGCGAGGCCGCGGCGCACGTGGTGGGCTTCACCAACGTGGAAGACCACGGCCAGGAAGGCATCGAACTCGCCTTCGACAAGGACCTGGCCGGCAAGGCCGGTTCGCGCCGCGTCATCAAGGACCGCCTGGGCCGCGTGGTTGAAGGCGTCGGCGAGACGGTGCCGCCGGTCGATGGCAAGGACATCCAGCTGTCGGTCGACAGCAAGGTGCAGTTCTTTGCCTACCAGAAGCTGCGCGACGCGGTCATCGCGCGCCGTGCCAAGGCCGGCAGCGTGGTGGTGCTCGACAGCACGACCGGCGAGATCCTTGCGCTCGCGAACTACCCGAGCTACGTACCCGACAAGCGCCAGAACCTCACCGGCGAGCAGTTGCGCAACCGCGCGCTCACCGACACCTTCGAGCCCGGCTCGACGATGAAGCCGATCACCGTGGCGATGGCGCTCGAGGCCGGCCGCGTGAAGCCGTCGACGCTCATCGACACCGGCCCCGGCCGCTTCCAGATCGGCGGCTTCACCATCAGCGACACGCACAACTACGGCACGCTGACGGTCGAGGGCGTGATCCAGAAGTCGAGCAACGTCGGCGCGCTCAAGATCGCCCAGAAGATGACGCCGCACGAGATGTGGGACACCTACACCGCACTCGGCTACGGCCAGAAGCCGCAGGTGCAGTTCCCCGGCGCCGTCACCGGCCGCCTGCGCCCCTGGAAGAACTGGAAGCCGGTCGAGCAGGCCACCATGGCCTACGGCTACGGCCTGTCGGCCTCGCTGTTTCAAATGGCGCATTCGTACACAGCCTTCGCGCACGACGGCAGCATCATCCCGGTGACGATGCTCAAGAGTGCCGATGCGGCGGTCGGTGTGCGCGTGTTCTCGGCCGAGAACGCCCATGCGGTCCGCAAGATGCTGCAGATGGCCGCCGGCCCCGGCGGCACCGGCCAGCTCGCGCAGACCGTGGGCTACTCGGTGGGCGGCAAGTCCGGCACCGCGCACAAGCAGGTCGGCAAGGGCTACGCCAGCAACAAGTACCGCGCCTGGTTCACCGGCATGGCACCGATCGAGAAGCCGCGCATCATCGTCGGCGTGATGATCGACGAACCGAGCGACGGCCAGTATTTCGGCGGCCTGGCCGCTGCGCCGGTCTTCAGCGAAGTCGTGCAGCAGACGCTGCGCATGATGAACGTGGCGCCCGACCTCGCAGTCAAACCGCTGGTCATCACGCAAGGCGTGGACGAGAGTTTTTGAAATGATGAACCATCCCCGATGCGCCTTCGGCGCCTCCCCCTCGAGGGGGCGATACCAGCGGCCCGGCAAAGCCGGTTCCGCGGTATCCCTGGACATTGGCCGTCGCTCTATCTGACATGGTCGACCAACACTTCTCCTCCCCGAACGAAGCCGCCTGGTGGCTGCGCTCCTGCGTGGGTGGCGACCTGCACGCCGACAGCCGGCAGGTCGGCGACGGCGATGGCTTCATCGCCTGGCCAGGCGCCGCGACCGACGGGCGCGCGCACGTGGCGTCCGCGCTGGCGCAGGGCGCCTCGGTGTGCCTGGTCGAGCGAGAGGGCGTCGAGGCCTTCGGCTTCGACGAACGCCAGCCGATCGCCGCTTTCGCCGGCCTGAAGGCCGCCACCGGGCCGATCGCCGCGTCGTTCTATGGCCAGCCGTCGAGCCAGATCCCGCTCATCGCCGTGACCGGCACCAACGGCAAGACCTCGACCGCCTGGTGGCTGGCCGAAGCCCTGTCGAAGCGCCCGGGCACCGGTCCGTGCGCACTGATCGGCACGCTCGGCATCGGCACGCCGCCCGAACTGCGCTACACCGGCCTCACCACGCCGGACCCCGTGATGCTGCAGCGCGAACTGCGCAGCTTCGTCCGGCAGGGCTTTGGCGCCTGCGCCATCGAGGCCTCGTCGATCGGCATCGCCGAACGCCGGCTCGACGGCTGCGAGATCCGCGTCGCGGTCTTCACCAATTTCACGCAGGACCACCTCGACTACCACGGCAGCATGGACGCCTACTGGGAAGCCAAGGCCGAGCTGTTCCGCTGGCCCGGCCTTGCCGCGGCGGTGGTCAACATCGACGACCTGCATGGCGCGACGCTGGTCAAGAACCTCATCGACAGCGGCGTCGGCACGCTCGACGTCTGGACGCTGTCGGCCGGCGGCGGCGCCGCGCGCCTGATGGCGCAGGACATCCGCTACGACGCCGAGGGCCTGCGCTTCGACGTGGTCGAGCAGGGCGCTGGCACTCAGACGCTGTCGACCCAACTCATCGGCCAGTACAACGTGGCCAACCTGCTCGGCGTGATCGGCGCGCTGCGCGCCCTCGGGATGACCTTGGCCGATGCGGTCGATGCCTGCCGCGACCTGCAGAGCGTGCCGGGCCGCATGGAGCGCGTGGCGTTGCCGGGCCAGCCGCTGGCGGTGGTTGACTACGCCCACACGCCGGACGCGCTCGACAAGGCGCTGGCCGGCCTGCGCCCGCTGGCCGCGCAGCGCGGCGGCGCGCTGTGGTGCGTGTTCGGCTGCGGTGGCGACCGCGACGCGACCAAGCGGCCGCTGATGGCGGCCGTTGCCGAGACGCAGGCCGACCGTGTGGTGATCACCAGCGACAACCCGCGCAGCGAGAAGCCGGCCGCGATCATCGGCCAGATCCTGCTCGGGCTGTCGAACCCCGATGCCGCGCAGGTCGAGCCCGACCGCGCACGCGCCATCGCCGAGACCCTGGCCCAGGCGGCGCCCGCCGATGTGGTGCTGATCGCCGGCAAGGGCCACGAGGCCTGGCAGGAAGTGGCCGGCGTGCGCACCGAATTTGCAGATCGCATCCACGCGCTCGACGCGTTGCAACGCAGGAGTGCTGAATGAGCGCGCAGGTGCCCATGATGACCCTCGGCCAGGCGCTCGCCTGGGTGCCGGGTGCGCGTCTGGTCGGCGATGCCGAAACACCGCTCGTGCGGGTGCACACCGACACCCGCAGCCTGCAGCCGGGCGACCTGTTCGTGGCGCTGCGCGGCGAGCGCTTCGATGCCAACGATTTCCTGGCCGACGCACGCGCGAAGGGCGCGGTCGCGGCCATCGCGCACGGCGGCCTCGAGGTGGCGGGCCTGCCGGGCCTCGAAGTGCCCGACACGCTGGCGGCGCTCGGCGCGCTGGCCGCGGGCTGGCGGGCGCAGTTCGACCTGCCGCTGGTGGCCGTCACCGGCAGCAACGGCAAGACCACGGTCACGCAGATGGTCGCGACCATCCTCCATGCCGCGTGGGGCGACCGGTCGCTGGCGACCGTCGGCAACTTCAACAACGAGATCGGCCTGCCGCTCACGCTGCTGCGGTTGCGCGCGCACCACCAGCTGGCGGTGGTCGAGCTCGGCATGAACCACCCCGGCGAGATCGCGCGACTCGCGACCATCGCGCGGCCGACCATCGCGCTGGTCAACAACGCCCAGCGCGAGCACCAGGAATTCATGGCAACGGTCGAGGCCGTGGCCCGCGAGAACGGCAGCGTCTTCGCGGCCCTGCCGGAAACCGGCACGGCCGTGTTCCCCTTCGGCGATGCCTTCACGCCACTGTGGAATGAGATCGCCCACGAAGGCGCGACCCGCCGCTGCCTCAGCTTCGGCGATCACCCCGATGCCGACATCTCCCTGGCGCGGGCCGAATGGCGTCGCGGCATCTGGGCGATCGAGGTGCGCACGCCGCTCGGCCCGCTGCAGACCACGCTGGCCATCGCCGGCCATCACAACGTGATCAACGCGCTGGCGGCCACCGCCTGCGCGCTGTGCAGTGGCGTGTCGATCGAGAAGATCGCCGAGGGCCTGGCAGCGTTCGAGCCGGTCAAGGGCCGCTCGAAGGCGAGCGCCATCGCGCTGCCGGCGGGCCGCACGCTGACGCTGGTCGACGACACCTACAACGCGAATCCCGATTCGGTGCGCGCCGCCATCGACGTGCTCGCCGCCTTGCCCGGCCCGCGCCTGCTGGTGCTGGGCGACATGGGCGAAGTCGGCAACCAGGCCGAGGGCTTCCACGCCGAGGTGGGCGAGTGGGCGCGCGACCGCGGCGTCGAGATGCTGTTCGCGCTCGGCGACGAGACGGTGCACAGCGTGGCCGCGTTCGCCGACCAGCGGGTGCGCCGTCAGGGGCGTCACTTCACCGAGGTCGACGCGCTCAACGCGGCCGTGCTCGAACAACTGCCCGAGCTCGCCAGCGTGCTGGTCAAGGGTTCGCGCTTCATGCGGATGGAGCGGGTGGTGCAGGCCATCGCCTCTGCCGCCGTCCGTACCACGACAACAGACAACCATAACGACAAGGAGGCCGGTCATGCTGCATGAACCGCGCACACCCGCATGCTGATGAGTCTGGCCCAGTGGCTGCAAACGCTCTCGCCCGAGTTCGGGTTCCTGCGCGTCTTCCAGTACCTCACCTTCCGCGCGCTGATGGCTGCGACCACGGCGCTGCTGATCGGCCTGGCCGTCGGCCCGTACGCGATCCGCCGGCTGACCGCGCTCAAGATCGGCCAGCCGGTGCGCGGCTATGGCATGGAAACGCATCTGACCAAGAGCGGCACGCCCACCATGGGCGGCGTGCTCGTGCTGTTCTCCATCGCCTTCGCCACCGTGCTGTGGTTCGACCTGAGCAACCGCTTCGTGTGGATCGTGCTGTGGGTGACGCTGGGCTTCGGCGCCATCGGCTGGGTCGACGACTGGCGCAAGGTGGTGCGCAAGGACCCGGAAGGCATGCGCTCGCGCGAGAAGTACTTCTGGCAGTCGGTGGTCGGCCTGCTGGCCGGCTTCTACCTGCTGTTCAGCATCTCCGAGAGCTCCAACTGGCGCGTGCTGGAACTGTTCTTCGCCTGGGTGCGCTCGGGCTTCGCGCTCGACTTCCCGCCCAAGATCAACCTGCTGGTGCCCTTCTTCAAGGAGATCAGCTACCCGCTCGGCGGCATCGGCTTCGTCATCCTGACCTACCTGGTGATCGTGGGGTCGAGCAACGCGGTGAACCTCACCGACGGCCTGGACGGTCTGGCGATCATGCCGGTGGTGATGGTCGGTTCGGCGCTGGGCGTCTTCGCCTACGTCACCGGCAGCTCGGTCTATTCGAAGTACCTGCTGTTTCCGCACATTCCCGGCTCGGGCGAGCTGCTGGTGTTCTGCTCGGCCATGGCCGGCGCGGGCCTGGCCTTCCTGTGGTTCAACACGCACCCGGCGCAGGTCTTCATGGGCGACGTCGGCGCGCTGGCGCTGGGCGGCGCGCTCGGCACCATCGCGGTCATCGTGCGCCAGGAGATCGTGTTCTTCGTCATGGGCGGCATCTTCGTGGTCGAGGCGATCTCGGTGATGGCGCAGGTGATGTACTTCAAGTACACCAAGAAGCGCTTCGGCGAGGGTCGGCGCATCCTCAAGATGGCGCCGCTGCACCACCACTTCGAGAAGAGCGGCTGGCGCGAGACGCAGGTCGTGGTGCGCTTCTGGATCATCACGATGCTGCTGTGCCTCGTGGGGCTGTCGACGCTCAAGCTCCGGTGATCACGTGAAGCACCTGCACGACCTCCCTGTCCTCGTCCTCGGCCTCGGTGCGTCCGGCCTGGCGATGGCGCGCTGGTGTGCGCGGCACGGTGCACAGGTGACGGTGGCCGACACGCGCGACACGCCGCCCGCGCTGGCCACGCTGCAGTCCGAGTGGCCCGGCGTGCGCTTCGTCGGCGGGCCGCTGACCGCTGCCCTGGTGGAAGGCACGTCGATCCGCGCCGTCTACCGTTCGCCCGGCCTGACGCCGGCGACGATCGCGCCGGTGGTCGACGCAGCGCGCGCCATCGGCCTGCCGGTCGGAAGCGAGCTCGATCTGTTCGCGCAGGCGCTGCGCGATCTGAAGACGGTGGCGCTGCCGGAGGCGCCGGTGGCGGAGCCTGTCGCTGCCGCCGAGGACGCCGACAGCGCCGAAGCTGCGCCCCGCGCGCTGGCCGAGGACATGCCACGCGACGCACAGGCGAGCGTGCCGGCGCCCGTGGAAGCGCCCATGGAAGCGCCCGCCGACGACGTGCCGCCCGCCACGGACGAGGTGGCCGATCCCATCGCCGAGCCTGCGGAGCCCGCGCCCGCTGCCATCCCTGCGGCCCCTCGTCCCCCGCTGCCCACGCCCGGCACGCCCTATGTGGCCACAGCGGCCAAGGACGCGGCCGAGTTCGTGGTCCGCATCGCCGAACTGTCGGCGACCAACCCGGCGTCGGCCATCGTCGAGGAAGAGTCTCCCCAGCTTCCGCTGGTGCCGCATGCCGAGCCCGAGCCGCCCAAGGGCTATGCGCCGGCGGTGCTCGCCATCACCGGCACCAACGGCAAGACCACCGTCACCGCGCTGACCGGCCTCTTGGTCGAGCGCGCCGGCAAGACCGTGGCGGTCGCCGGCAACATCGGCCCGACGCTGCTCGACACGCTGGCCGCGCACCTCGATGCCGACACGCTGCCCGACGTGTGGGTGCTGGAACTCTCCAGCTTCCAGCTCGACGGCGTGCAGGCCTTCGAACCCACCGCCGCCGCGGTGCTCAACCTGACGCAGGACCACCTCGACTGGCACGGCGACATGGGCGCGTATGCCGCCGCCAAGGCGCGCATCTTCGGCCAGCAGGGCCTGATGATCCTGAACCGCGACGACGCGGGC
The DNA here is from genome assembly GCF_051216395.1 of Variovorax cryoconiti. Taxonomy (NCBI): domain Bacteria; kingdom Pseudomonadati; phylum Pseudomonadota; class Betaproteobacteria; order Burkholderiales; family Comamonadaceae; genus Variovorax; species Variovorax cryoconiti. Next base: position 106,586 of record NZ_JBPJZI010000002.1, read on the forward strand.
GTCATGCAGATGAGCGCCGCCGGGCCGCCCCAAGGCGCGAAAGCCCCCTCGGGGGGCAGCGAGGACACGTCAGTGCCGAGCGTGGGGGCACGCCGCCCGCCGCCGGTTCGCGTGAAGCTGCAGCGCCCGCAGATCCGCACGCACATCACCTTCGGCGCCGGCCTGCCGCTGCGCCCGACCGACTTCGGCATCGAACGCGTCAACGGCATGGCCTGGCTGGTGCGCGCGCTGGAGGCCGACGAAACGATCAAGCGCAAGCGCGGTGCTGCGGCGCAAGAGGAAGAGATCTTCCTGCAGCGCTTGATGCCAGCCGACGCGCTGCGCATCCGCGGCCAGCACAACGCGCTCAATGCCCTGGCCGCCCTGGCGCTGGCCAGCGCGGCCGGCTGCCCGTTGGGTCCGATGCTCTACGGCCTGCGTGAGTACCACGGCGAGCCGCACCGCGTCGAATCGGTGGCCATCGTCGACCAGGTCGAGTTCTTCGACGACAGCAAGGGCACCAACGTCGGTGCCACCGTCGCTGCGCTCCATGGCCTGGGCGCCGAGCGGCGCATCGTCGCCATCCTCGGCGGCGACGGCAAGGGCCAGGACTTCGAGCCGCTGGCCGCACCGGTGCGCCAGGTGGCGCGCGCGGTGGTGCTGATCGGGCGCGATGCGCCGGTGATCGAGGCTGCGCTGGCCTCGACCGGCGTCACGCTCGTGCATGCCGCGTCGATGGACGAAGCGGTGCAGCTTGCCGCGAAGCGCGCCCACCCCGGTGACGCCGTGCTGCTGTCGCCGGCCTGCGCCAGCTTCGACATGTTCAAGGACTACGCACACCGCGCGCAGGTCTTCTGCGATGCGGTGCAGGCCCTGGCCGACGCGCCGTCGTCGATGCACGAAGAGGACGCCTCATGAGCGACACGGCCGCCGCCACCCCGAACACCGCACCGAGCCGCTTCGGCGGCTGGTTCCGCCGTGCCGCCAAGAGCGGCATGGACGCGCTGCCGATGCACCTGCCGGTGCACCTCGGCGGCGGCAGCGTGTCGCAGACCAAGGCCGCGCCGATGCGCGTGCTGGGCTTCGACCAGTCGTTGCTGTGGGTCACGCTGGCGCTGCTGGCGTGGGGCATGGTGATGGTCTATTCGGCCTCCATCGCGCTGCCGGACAACCCGCGCTTCGCGCGCGCCGGCTACGGGCCGATGTTCTTCCTGCTGCGCCACGTGCTGTTCATCTCCATCGCCTTCGTCGCCGCGCTGCTGGCCTTCCAGATCCCGATGCAGACCTGGGAGCGCGTGGCGCCGTGGATCTTCGTGGTGTCGCTGCTGCTGCTGGTGCTGGTGCTCATCCCGCACGTGGGCCGCGTGGTCAACGGCGCGCGCCGCTGGCTGCCGCTGGGCATCATGAACTTCCAGCCCTCCGAGCTCGCCAAGCTCGCGATGGTGCTCTACGCCGCCAGCTACATGGTGCGCAAGATGGAGATCAAGGAACGTTTCTTCCGTGCGGTGCTGCCGATGGGCATCGCCGTGGTGGTGGTCGGCATGCTGCTGCTGGCCGAGCCCGACATGGGCGCCTTCATGGTGATCGCGATCATCGCGATGGGCATCCTGTTCCTCGGCGGCGTGAACGCGCGCATGTTCTTCGTCATCGCCGCGCTGGTGGTGGCGGCCTTCGCGCTGATCGTGATGACCAGCGAATGGCGGCGCGAGCGGATCTTCGCCTACCTCGATCCGTTCAGCGAAGCGCACGCGCTCGGAAAGGGCTACCAGCTGTCGCACGCACTCATCGCCATCGGCCGGGGCGAGATCTTCGGCGTGGGCCTGGGCGGCAGCGTCGAGAAGCTGCACTGGCTGCCCGAGGCGCACACCGACTTTTTGCTGGCCGTGCTGGGCGAGGAATTCGGCCTGGTCGGCCTGCTGCTCATCATCGGCATGTTCCTGTGGCTCACGCGCCGCATCATGCACATCGGCCGCCAGGCGATCGCGCTCGACCGCGTGTTCTCCGGTCTGGTGGCGCAGGGCATCGGCATCTGGATCGGCTTCCAGTCCTTCATCAACATGGGCGTGAACCTGGGTGCGCTGCCGACCAAGGGCCTCGGCTTGCCACTGATGAGCTTCGGCGGTTCGGCCATGCTGATGCAACTGATCGCGTTGTCGATCGTGCTGCGGGTCGACTACGAGAACCGCGTCCTGATGCGCGGAGGTCGCGTATGACCAGGACGGCCCTCGTCATGGCGGGCGGCACCGGAGGCCACATTTTCCCCGGCCTGGCCGTGGCCGAGGCGCTGCGCGACCGCGGCTGGGCGGTGCACTGGCTGGGCGCACCCGGCGGCATGGAGCAGCAGCTGGTGCCGCCGCGCGGCTTCGCCTTCGAGCCGGTGCAGTTCGGTGGCCTGCGCGGCAAGGGGCCGCTCACGCTGCTGATGCTGCCCGCGCGCCTGCTGCGCGCCTTCGCGCAGAGCATCGGCGTGTTGCGCCGGGTACGGCCCGACGTGGTCATCGGGCTCGGTGGCTACATCACCTTTCCCGGTGGCCTGATGAGCGTGCTGCTCGGCAAGCCGCTGGTGCTGCACGAGCAGAACTCGGTGGCCGGGCTGGCCAACAAGGTGCTCGCGAGCGTGGCGAACCGCGTGTTCACGGCCTTCCCGAACGTGCTGAAGAACGCGCAGTGGGTGGGCAACCCCTTGCGCGAAGCCTTCGTGTCGCAGGCCGATCCGGTCACGCGCTTCACCGGCCGCAGTGGTCCGCTGAAGCTGTTGGTGGTCGGCGGCAGCCTGGGCGCGAAGGCGCTCAACAGCATCGTGCCCAAGGCCCTGGCGCGGATCGCGCCGGCACAGCGGCCGATCGTGATGCACCAGAGCGGCGCCAAGCAGATCGACGACCTGCGCGCCAACTACGTGGCCGCCGGCGTCGAGGCCGAGCTCACGCCCTTCATCGACGACACCGCCACCGCCTACGCGACCGCCGACCTGATCGTCGCGCGCGCCGGTGCCAGCACCGTCACCGAAATCGCAGCCGTCGGCGCCGCAGCGCTGTTCGTGCCTTTCCCTTCCGCGGTCGACGACCACCAGACCACCAATGCGCGCTTCCTCGTGGACGCGGGTGGCGGCTGGCTGGTGCAGCAGACCGAACTCACGCCTGAATTGTTGGCCGACTTGCTCCAGAAACTCGAACGAACCACGCTGGTGGACAAGGCCGTGAAGGCCAAGACGATGCAGAAGACCGAAGCGGTCAGCGCCGTGGTGCTGGCCTGCGAAGAGCTGGCTGCGAAGAAGCGCGGGGGCGTTGCATGAAGCATGCGATCCGCCACATCCACTTTGTCGGCATCGGCGGCGCCGGCATGAGCGGCATCGCCGAGGTGCTGCTCAACCTCGGCTACCGCATCTCGGGTTCCGACCTGTCGGACAGCGTCACGCTGCGGCGCCTGGCCGGCCTGGGCATCGCCACGCACGTGGGTCATGCCGCGGCGAACATCGCGGGTGCCGACGCCGTGGTCACGTCGACCGCGGTGCAGGCCGACAACCCCGAGGTGATCGCCGCGCGCGAGAAGAAGATTCCCGTGGTGCCGCGCGCCCTGATGCTGGCCGAGCTGATGCGCCTGAAGCAGGGTATCGCCATCGCCGGCACGCATGGAAAGACGACGACGACCAGCCTGGTGGCCAGCGTGCTGGCCGCGGCCGGGCTCGACCCGACCTTCGTGATCGGCGGGCGCCTGAACAGCGCCGGCGCCAACGCGCAGCTCGGCAGCGGCGACTACATCGTGGTGGAGGCCGACGAGTCCGACGCGTCCTTCCTGAACCTGCTGCCGGTGATGGCGGTGGTCACGAACATCGATGCCGACCACATGGAGACCTACGGGCACGACTTCGGCAACCTGAAGAAGGCCTTCGTCGACTTCCTGCACCGCATGCCCTTCTACGGCGTGGCGATCCTGTGCACCGACGATGCCGCGGTGCGCGACATCGTGCCCGAGGTGACTTGCCCGGTGACCAGCTACGGCTTCAACGAAGACGCCCAGGTGCGCGCCGTCAACGTGCGCGCGGTCGGGGGCCAGATGCATTTCACCGCGCAGCGCCGCAACGGCATCACGCTGCCCGACCTGGACATCGTGCTGAACCTGGCCGGCGAGCACAACGTGCTGAACGCGCTGTCGGTGATCGCGGTGGCGGTCGAGCTCGGCGTGGCCGACGAGGCCGTGCAGCGCGGCCTGGCCGACTTCAAGGGCGTGGGCCGGCGCTTCCAGAGCTATGGCGACGTGCCGGTGAAGGACGGGCAGGCGACCGAGGCCTTCACCCTGATCGAAGACTACGGCCACCACCCGGTCGAGATGGCGGCCACCATCGCCGCGGCGCGCGGCGCCTTCCCGGGCCGCCGCCTGACGCTGGCCTTCCAGCCGCACCGCTACACCCGCACGCGCGACTGCTTCGAGGACTTCGTCAAGGTATTGGGCACGGCCGACGCCGTGCTGCTGGGCGAGGTCTACGCGGCCGGCGAGGCGCCGATCGTGGCGGCCGACGGCCGCTCGCTGGCGCGCGCCTTGCGCGTGGCCGGCAAGGTCGAGCCGGTGTTCGTCGACGAGATCGGCGCGATGGCGCAGGCCATCCTCGACAACGCACGCGATGGCGACGTCGTCATCTGCATGGGCGCCGGCTCCATCGGCACCGTGCCCGGCCGCGTGGTGGAACTGGGCGGCACGGCCGCATCGGCGAAACCGGGCCAGTTCACCCGCGAAGGAAGGGCGCTGTGAGCACTCCAAACATCCAGCAACTCGGCAAGGTCGCCGTGCTTTTCGGTGGCACCTCGGCCGAGCGCGAGATCTCGATCCTGTCCGGCACCGGCGTGCTGGAGGCGCTGCGCTCGCGCGGCGTCGACGCGCACGCCTTCGACCCGGCCGAGCGCGACCTGGTCGAGCTCAAGCGCGAAGGCTTCGCGCGCTGCTTCATCGCGCTGCACGGGCGCCACGGCGAAGACGGCACGGTGCAGGGCGCGCTCGAACTGCTGGGCATCCCCTACACCGGTTCCGGCGTGATGGCCTCGAGCGTGGCGATGGACAAGGTCATGACCAAGCGCATCTGGCAGGCCGACGGCCTGCCGACGCCCAAGTACGTGCGCCTGGCCGCCGACCAGCAGAGCCGCGAGCAGATCCGCGCCGTGCCCGACGTGCTCGGCCTGCCGCTGATCGTCAAGCCGCCGCGCGAAGGCTCGTCCATCGGCGTGACCAAGGTGGCCGGCTATTCGCAGATGCAGGACGCGGTGGCGCTGTCCGCCAGGTACGACGCCGACGTGCTGTGCGAGGAATTCATCGAGGGCGAGGAAGTCACCTGCGCCGTGCTCGGTCACGGGCTCGACGCGCAGGCCCTGCCGGTGGTGCGCATCGCCGCACCCGAGGGCGCCTACGACTACCAGAACAAGTACTTCACCGACGACGTGAAGTACCACTGCCCGAGCGGCCTGCCCGAGGCGGAAGAAAAGGAAATCCAGCGTCTCACGCTGGCGGCCTACCGCACGCTCGGCTGCCGCGGCTGGGGCCGCTCCGACGTGATGATCCGCGCCAGCGACCGCAAGCCCTTCCTGCTGGAGATGAACACCTCGCCCGGCATGACGACGCATTCCCTGGTGCCGATGTCGGCACGCGCCATGGGCATCGCCTACGAAGACCTGTGCGTGCGCGTGCTGGCGTCGGCTGCATTGGACTCGGAAGGCAAGGTCTGACGACATGGCCACGACCGCCCCCGTCCCCTTCGACGTCAAGCTCATGAACCTCACGGCGACGCTGGTCTTCGCCGTGTTCGGTGTCGTGCTGCTGGCGGCGGGGGCGTGGTGGGTGCTGCGCCAACCCTTCTTCCCGATCGCCGGCATCAAGGTCGACGGCGAGGTGACGCACAACAACGCGGTCACGCTGCGCGCCAACGTGGCGCCGCAGCTGGCGGGCAATTTCTTCACCGTCGACCTGGCGCGTGCGCGCACGGCTTTCGAGTCGGTGCCCTGGGTGCGCAAGGCGGTGGTGCGGCGCGAGTTTCCGAACAAGCTGCGCGCCACGCTGACCGAGCACGTGCCGGTCGCGCACTGGGGCGACGAAGCGGGCTCGAAGCTGGTCAACGGTTTCGGCGAGGTCTTCGAGGCCAACGTGGCAGAGGTCGACGACCAGCTCCCGCGGCTGGACGGCCCGCTCGAGCAGGCCGGGCAGGTGCTGGGCATGTACCGCCTGCTGGCGCCGCTGTTCCAGCCCTACGAGCTCGACGTGGTCGAGCTCGGCCTGTCGAGCCGCGGCAGCTGGCACGTGCTGCTCGACAGCGGTGCGCTCGTCGAGCTGGGCCGCGGCCGCAGCGAAGAAGTCGTGGCCCGCACCGAGCGCTTCCTGCGCACCGTGTCGCAGGTGGCTGCGCAGTACGGCCGCACCGTCGCCTCCGTGGAAGGCGCCGACCTGCGGCACAACGAAGGCTATGCGCTGCGAATGCGCGGCGTCACCACGGTCGTCAACGACCCCAAGAAGAAATAAGCGAACACCGAGGACATTCCATGCCCAAAGAATACAAAGACCTGGTCGTCGGACTCGACATCGGCACCGCCAAGGTGATGGTGGTGGTGGCCGAGGTCCTGCCCAACGGCGAACTCAAGCTCGCCGGCCTCGGCGTGGCGCCGAGCAACGGCCTCAAGCGCGGCGTGGTGGTCAACATCGACGCCACGGTGCAGAGCATCCAGCAGGCACTGAAGGAGGCCGAGCTGATGGCCGACTGCAAGATCGGCCGCGTCTACACCGGCATCACCGGCAGCCACATCCGCGGCATCAACTCCAGCGGCATGGTGGCGGTGAAGGACAAGGAAGTGACGCCGGCCGACGTGGCCCGCGTGGTGGAGACGGCACGCGCCATCAACATCTCGAGCGACCAGCGGCTGCTGCTGGTGGAGCCGCAGGAGTTCGTGATCGACGGCCAGGATGTGAAGGAGCCGATCGGCATGAGCGGCATGCGGCTGGAGGCCAAGGTGCACATCGTGACGGGTGCCCAGAGCGCGGCCGAGAACATCATCAAGTGCGTGCGCCGCTGCGGCCTGGAAGTCGACCAGTTGATGCTGAACCCGCTGGCCTCGAGCCAGGCGGTGCTGACCGAGGACGAGCGCGAGCTGGGCGTGTGCCTGGTCGACATCGGCGCGGGCACGACCGACGTGGCGATCTTCACCAATGGCGCGATCCGCCACACGGCCGTGATCCCGATCGCGGGCGACCTGATCACCAGCGACATCGCGATGGCGCTGCGCACGCCGACCAAGGACGCCGAGGACATCAAGGTCGAGAACGGCTACGCCAAGCAGCTGCTGGCCGACCCTGACACGCAGGTCGAGGTGCCGGGCCTGGGCGACCGCGGCCCGCGCATGTTGAGCAAGCAGGCGCTGGCCGGCGTGATCGAGCCGCGCGTCGAGGAGATCTTCTCGCTGGTGCAGCAGGTGGTGCGCGAGTCAGGCTACGAGGAAGTGCTGTCGTCCGGCATCGTGCTGACCGGCGGCAGCGCGGTGATGCCGGGCATGGTCGAACTCGGCGAGGACATCTTCCTCAAGCCGGTGCGCCGCGGCATCCCGAAGTATTCGAGCGCGTTGTCCGACATGGTGGCCCAGCCCCGTGCGGCTACCGTCATGGGGCTGCTCGAAGAAGCACGTTTTGCACGCATGCGCGGCTACAAGGTCGCGCAGAAGAACGGATCGGTCAAAACCGCATTCGGACGCTTCAAGGACTTCATCGTCGGGAACTTCTGACATGAAGCACTACCCCCTCTGGCTGGCCCGCGGCAGTCCGCCCCGGCACTTCAACGAGCGATGGCGGCGGACCGGTCCGCCATCCCCACGAGCTACCGGTCCGCGCACAGAAAAATAGTTCAGAAACACACGGCAACTGCAAGCAATCTAGGAGTCACCAAATGGCCATCGAAATGATCGAAATGGAAGAGTTCAACCAAGGCACGCAAATCAAGGTGATCGGCGTGGGCGGCGGCGGCGGCAACGCGGTCGCGCACATGATCGAGCGTGGCGTGCAGGGCGTTCAGTTCTCCTGCGCGAACACCGACGCGCAAGCGCTGTCGCGCAGCAACGCACCCAAGCTGATCCAGCTGGGCAACAACGGCCTGGGCGCCGGCGGCAAGCCCGACAAGGGTCGCGAGGCGGCCGAACTGGCAGTCGACGAGATCCGCGCGGCCATCGACGGCGCGCACATGCTCTTCATCACCGCCGGCATGGGCGGCGGCACCGGCACCGGCGCGGCACCGGTGATCGCGCGCATCGCCAAGGAGATGGGCATCCTCACCGTCGGCGTGGTCACCAAGCCCTTCGACTGGGAAGGCGGCAAGCGCATGAACAACGCCGACAGCGGCCTGGCCGAACTGGAAGCCAACGTTGACTCGCTGATCGTCATCCTGAACGAGAAGCTGCTCGAAGTGCTGGGCGAGGACGTGACGCAGGCCGAGGCCTTCGCGCATGCCAACGACGTGCTGAAGAATGCCGTTGGCGGCATCTCGGAAATCATCAACGAGTACGGCGGCGTGAACGTCGACTTCGAAGACGTGCGCACCGTGATGGGCGAACCCGGCAAGGCCATGATGGGCACGGCCGCGGCCAGCGGCCCCGACCGCGCCCGCATCGCCGCCGAGCAGGCCGTGGCCTGCCCGCTGCTCGAAGGCATCGACCTGTCGGGCGCCAAGGGCGTGCTGGTGCTGGTGACGGCCTCGAAGGGCTCGCTGAAGCTGTCGGAATCGAAGCTGGCGATGAACACCATCCGTGCCTACGCATCGCCGGACGCGCACGTGATCTACGGTGCCGCCTACGACGAGAACCTCGGCGACGAGATGCGCGTGACGGTGGTCGCCACCGGCCTGTCGCGCCCCGACGCACGCCGCCAGGCCCCGACGCTGGAGGTCATCCGCACCGGCACCGACAACATCGCCTTCACCGTGCCGACCCTGGGCGGCGTGGGCCATGCCGGCGCGCACGGCCAGCCGAACTACGAAGGCATGGCCGTGCCGAGCGTGTGGCGCACCAACCGCACGATGGCGGCGGCCAAGGTCGACGCGCTGTCCTCGGGCGGCATGGACGACTTCGAGATCCCCGCCTTTTTGCGTCGGCAGGCTGATTGAGGTCGACCGTGTGACTATGGAGGCCATAGCGAGCCGTGCGTTCCGGCGCAAGACTCGCGCTCCTAAAATCACGGCCGTGCTGCAACAACGAACGCTCAAGTCCATCACCCGCGCCGTCGGCGTGGGTCTGCACAGCGGGCAGCGGGTGGAGCTCACGCTGCGCCCGGCGGCGCCGGACACGGGCATCGTGTTCCGACGCGTCGACCTGCCCGAGCCGGTGGACATCCCGATGACGGCCGAGGCCGTCACCGACACGCGCCTGGCGTCGACCGTCTCGAACGGCGGCGCCAAGGTGCAGACCGTCGAACACCTGATGTCGGCCTGTGCCGGCCTGGGCATCGACAACCTGGTCATCGACATCACGGCCGATGAAGTGCCGATCCTCGACGGGTCGGCATCGTCGTTCGTCTTTCTTCTCCAAAGCGCGGGCATCGTGCTGCAGCAGGCACCGCGCCGCTTCATCCGGGTGGTGAAGCCCGTCGAGGTGCGTGAGGGCGACGGTGCCAACGCCAAGTGGGCGCGGCTGGAGCCCTACCACGGCTTCAAGCTGAGCTTCGAGATCGACTTCGACCACCGCGTGGTCGATTCGACCGGCCAGCGCGTGGAGTTCGACCTGGGCAGCGGCTCGTACAGCCGCGACATCGCGCGGGCGCGCACCTTCGGCTTCACCAAGGAAGTCGAGTACATGCGCAGCAAGGGCCTGGCGCTGGGTGGCGGGCTCGACAACGCGATCGTCATGGACGACACCAAGGTGCTGAACGTCGGCGGCTTGCGCTACGACGACGAATTCGTGAAGCACAAGATCCTCGACGCAATGGGCGACCTGTACGTGATCGGCCGCCCGCTGCTGGCCGCCTACAGCGCCTTCCGTTCGGGCCACGCCATGAACAACCAGCTGCTGCGCGAACTGCTGCGGCACGAGGACGCCTACGAGATCGTCACCTTCGACGACGAGAAGCTCGCCCCTGCAGGCTTCGCCGAAGTGGCGCGCGCCTGGTAGCGCCGGCGTACCGACCGATGCTGCTGTTCCGCTGGGCCATCCTTCTGCTGCTGCTCGTGGCCGGCGTGTCGTTCGCGTTCTATGCGGGCACGGGCCAAGTGAAGTACTGGCGCTTCGGCTGGATTGTGCTCAAGTGGACGATGCTGGCGGCGTTCGGATTCTTCGCAGTGCTGATCGCCGAACGCGTGGCTTGAAGCTTCAGCGCGTGCGACCCTTGCGGTACATGCCGCTCGTGCTGCGTGACAGATCCGCCGCCTCGCCGAGGCGCGCCATCGAACTGCCGACGTGCGCATGCGTGATCGCGATGCCCAATGCGTCGGCGGCGTCGCTGCCGGGCAGGCCGGGCAGGTCGAGCAGGCGCTTGACCATCTCCTGCACCTGCGCCTTCGCGGCCTGGCCGTGGCCTGCGACCGCACGCTTCATCTGCAGCGCGGTGTACTCGGCGACCGGTAGGTTGCGCGACACCAGCGCCGTGAGGCAGGCCCCGCGCGCCTGGCCGAGCAGCAGGGTGGACTGCGGATTGACGTTGACGAAGACGATCTCGACCGCTGCCGTGTCGGGCTGGTAGCGCGCCACGATCTCGCCGATGCCGTCGAACAGCACCTTGAGCCGCTCGGGCAGGTTCCCGCGCTCGAGGTGCCTGGTGCTGATCGTGCCGCTGGCGACGTAGCGCAGCGCATGGCCGTCCAGGTCAACGACGCCGAAACCGGTGGTTTGCAGGCCGGGGTCGATACCGAGGATGCGCATGTCGAAGGCGGAACAGCGCCGACGGCGGGCCGTCGGCAGCGGGGTGATGGGCTTTCGACTGTAGCCGACCGCCCCCCGCCGTCGCGTGCGATCAGAACCGGTGGCGTACGCCGACGGTGTAGCCGTTGCGGCTCTTCGGCCCGCCCGAGGTCGTCGTGCCGTTGAGGTTGGCTTCGCCCTTCAGGCGCGTGGTGTCGAGTTCCGCATAGATGTCGGTGCGACGCGACAGTGCGTAGTCGGCCGCGAAGACGAAGAAGTCTGCCCGTGCGTCACCGGCGACCGTGGGGCCCGACTGCTTGGTGCGGTAGTAGTGCGCGCCGAGATTGAGCAGCGGCGTGATCTGGTAGCCCAGGCCGATGGTCGCGAGGTCGCGTTGGTTGGCCGCCAGGAAGGCCGGTCCGCCGAAGTTGCCGTTGGCGACCGAGGTGCCGCTCCACAGGCTCGACAGCACGGCCAGGTCGACCGGTGCGGTCAGCGGGCCGCCGTCGAGCTTGTTGCGGCCGTAGCCCAGGTTGATGTACCACTTGTCGATGCGGTAGGAACCACCCAGTGTCCAGGCGTCGAGCTTGCGGCCCGACCCGAACTCGTAGTTCTGGAAAGCGCCGCCCACGGCCAGGCCACCGGTGGCATAGCGCAGGTAGGCGCCGACCGTCCGGCCCCCGGTGGGTGCGTCTTCGTCGAAGGAGTACTGCAGGCCGCCCCGGAAGTCGCTGTACTCGGCGACGTACTTGATCATGTTGCTGGCACGCGCGCCCAGCGAAAAGCCGATCTCCGGCTTGAACGCATCGAAATACGGCGAGTAGGGAAACGACGCATAGGTGCTGGTCACCACGTCGAACAGCACGTTGTACTGGCGGCCGAGCATTACGCGGCCGAAGCTGCTGCTCTGCAGGCCGACCCAGGACTGCTGGAAGTAGTTGGTCGTCGCCTGCGTACCGGTGTCCGTGTTGAAGCGGTTTTCCAGGTTGGCCAGCGCGCGCAGCCCGCCGCCCATGTCCTCGGTCACGTTGATGCCCCAACGGCTCTGCGACATGCCGCCACCGATCATCTGCGTCAGGCGCCCGTCACCCGCCGGGCCTTCGTTGGTCGTGTGCCGGACAGCGGCGTCGACGATGCCGTAGATCTGTACGCTGGACTGGGACCAGGCCAGGGGGGCGGCGGCGAGCAGGGCACTGGCCATCGAAGCTTTCCTGAGCATTCTGCGTCTCCTCGTTGTGGTGCCCGCTACTCTAGGGTAGGACCACGCAGTTGCGACGAAGTGTTTCCTGCTCGATTTCCCCTATGGGTGAACGCGGCACAACTTGCTACCAATCGGTAGCAAGTTGAAGACAAAAGGTTTGCTGAGGAGTGGTTCGGGGCGAGCAGAGTACGGCAAGTGTTCAGGGCTCGACGACCTTCTCACGCAATGAATGAAGCACAGGCGAACAGCGGGGTGGCCCCGCCCGGTCCCGCGTGCTCGAACTGCAGCCCAGTCTGCCGCAGCGACGGCGTCCCGCCATAGAATCGCCCCAAAAAAAGGGGGGTCTCATGTTCGCATCGACGGATACGGCGTCGCCGTTGCGCCTGGGGTGCGCGCACTCCACCGACACGCGTCGCGTGCATTAGGCGGCTGCATGCTTGTCAAGATCGTGATCACGCTCGTCGGCGCGGGCCTCGGCGTGCTCTGCGGGATGTACGCCGTGCTGCTGGGCGGCGCGGGCCACGGATGGACGTCCGCCTGGCCCTATGGCGGCATGTCTCTCATCCTTTTCCCGTTGGCCTTCTACAACCTGTCGAACTACCGGAAGTCGCCGCCGGCGTTCAGCGTGGCCATGCTGGTCGTGGCGATCGTGCTCGACCTTTTCCTGTATTCGTCGACCGTGTCTCAGGGTGTCTTGCATTTCGAACGCACGGGTTCCGCTGCATGGGCCTGGATCGCGCTTTGGTCGGTTTGGCAAGTCGCTTTCGCTGCAGCCTTGTTTCTCGCGCCGACGCGCGTCGCGGAGCCCGCTTCACGCACGCCACGATCGTGAACACCGGCGAAGGGCCGAGGTGGGAAGGAAGTGACGGCGCCGCGCGCACGCCAGGTCGCTGTGGGGCTACTGCACAGGGAGATGGACATGAATGTGATCGAGTCGTCGGCACAGCAGAAGCTCGAAGAGGCCGAAGCCGTTTTGCAACGCATTGGGACTGTCAACGATCCGAGTCCCGAAGAACATCTTGGCGCCGCCTGGCTGCACAAGGCGCAGGCGCTCGCGGTGCTGGGCCGCCATGCGGAAGTCGTCGAAACCTGCGATGCCCTGGTGGCGCACTGCGCTGCCGATGCGGGCAGCGCGCCCGCTGGGTCGCGGAAGCACTCACCACGAAGGGGCTCCCCCTTCGCGTGCTGAACGACCGCGAGGCCGCACCCACCGCCTATGCCGCCGTGGGCCATCAGTTCGGCGATGCGCGTACCGCCGAGGTGCGCGAATGGGTCGCCAGAGCCGCGTTCGAATACAACGCACGGAAGGCAAGCTTGCGGTCCTCGCGCCAACGACAGGCAACGCGGCGCGAACGTTTCTCGGCCGCCTGCTGCGCGGGCGAAAGTAGCGCCCGCGTGGCACCCGGCGCTGTCAGACGCCGAAGTACCAGCGCACCGAGTGGAAGAAGATGGGCGCAGCGAAGCACAGTGCATCGACGCGGTCCAGGAGGCCGTTGGCACCGGTCACGCCGACGCCTTTCTGGCCCCAGTTCGGAATGCCCCGGTCACGCTTGAGCGCCTTCATCACCAGGTGGCCCATCGAGCCTGCGACGCAGGCGATGAGCGCCATGGCCAGCGCCTGGCCGAACTTGAAGGGCGTGATGAAGGACATCGCCGCGCCGACCACGCTGGCGATCGCCATGCCCAGGCCCCAGCTGGCCCAGTTGAAGCTGCGGCTCACGTGGGGTGCGAAAGGCTCGCGCGCCAGCCAGCGCCCGACGATGCTGCGCCGCGCGACATCGGCTTCGTCCGGCGGCAGGTAGGCGAAGCGGCGCGCGATCAGGTGCTGCACCACCATGCAGGTCTGCACCACGAAGACCAGGAAGAACACGAGGAAGGCGCTCTTGCCTTCGTAGTCGGGGAAGGACAGCAACAGCAGCGCCGGCACGTGGCTCAAGCCGTAGACGCACACCATGATGCCCCACTGCAGCTTCGCGTTGCGCTCCAGAAACTGGCTGGGGTCGTTCGCCAGTGCGCTTACCACCGGAATGGCGATGAACACGTAGACCGGGATGAAGACGGTGAAAAGGTCGAAGCGCGCGGTCCCCACCAGGATGAACTGGATCGGCAGCACCACGAAGAAGGCCAGGATCAGGCTGCGGTGGTCGCCGCGCCGCGTCGGCGACAGCGTGATGAACTCGCGCAGCGCGAAGAAGGCGATGAAGGCGAACAGCAGCGTGGCCACACCCGGCCCGAGCGCCCAGCCGATCCAGAACACCACCGCCATGAACCAGGTGGTGCGCAGCAGCGCGCGGAAATCCGCGAACTCGCGCAGCCAGGCGTCGCCATGGGCCGCGTTGCGCCGCTCGCGCAGGCTGACGAGCAGCGTGGCGATGCTCACCAACGTGAGCACGCCGAAGACGATCAGGAACAGGGCCGCGACCTGGTGGGTCGGCGAGAGGTTTCGCAGGAAGGCGTTCATACGTGTCGCAGTGCCATCACGGCATCGCGCGCGCGGTCGAGAAAGGCGCGGCGTTCTTCGCCAGGCGCCAGCACGATCGGGGCGCCGAAGGTCACCGAGCAGAGGATCGGCACCGGCACGATCTCGCCCTTGGGCATGACGCGCTGCACATTGTCGATCCAGGCCGGCACCAGCACCACGTCCGGGAACATCTGCGCCAGCGTGAAGAGGCCCGACTTGAACTTCTGCGGTTCACCGGTGTGGCCGCGCGTGCCTTCGGGAAAGATGATGATCGAGTCGCCGCTTTTCAGCGCCTCGACAAGCGGCTGCAGCGGCGCCATCGGGTCGGGCGGCGGTGCGCCTTCTTCGGCCGGGGCGGGCGTGCCGCCGCGTTCCACATAGATCGCGTTGAACACCTCGGTGGTGATCCAGCGCTTCATCGGCGTGTTGGCCCAGTAGTCGCGCGCGGCGATCGGCCGCGTGATGCTGCGCAGTTCTTCGGGCAGTGCGGCCCAGATCATCACCAGGTCGAGGTGGCTCTGGTGGTTGGCGAAGTAGATGCGTTGCTCGGCCTTCGGCGGGCAGCCCCACCATCGCGCCTGCGCGCCGGTGAGCAAACGCACCAGGCCCAGCAGCATCCACCCCAGCAACTTCGCAGCAAGCATGGCGGCGATGATACGGGGCCATGACGACACCTCCTGCCCTTGCCGGGCGCTTCGATGCGCGTGCCTTCGCCACCGCGCTGGTGCTCTTCGTCCTTCTTGTGTTGCTGGCCACCTTCGGCGCGCGCGCCGGTTGGCTGCGCGGCTTCTTCGGTGATGTGCTGGCCGTGGTCTGGCTGTACTTCGTGTTCAAGACGGTGGTGGCGGCGCGGCCGATGCTGCTCGCGCTGGCCGCCTTCGGCGTGGGCTCTGCGCTGGAACTCGGCCAGTATCTCGCTCAGCTGGGGCATTGGCAGATCGCGAACCCGCTGTTGCGCGTCGTCATCGGCAGCACGCCGGACTGGCTGGACGTGCTGGCCTACGCCATCGGTGCCGTGGCGGTCGTCTCGGTCGAGCAGCGCGGGAAGCACCGTAGAGTCGCAGCATGACGACGCAACGATTGCTGCCTGCCCGCGCCGAGGACATCCTGGCGCTCATCGACCTGATCCTCACGCATGGTCCCAACCCGTGGAACTGGCTGCCGCCCGATGACGTGGCGCGGCATGTGGCACAGATCGCGACAGGGGAGGTCGGCGCGGTGGTCGCTTGGGAAGGCGATGCCGTGCAAGGCGTCGTCACCTTTTGCCAGACGCAGCACTTCGCGCGCTACCAGCCGGCCGGGCACACCGCACAGCCGCAGGGCTATGTGTGCGAAGCGGTCGTGCACCGTGATGCCGTCGGGCAAGGGCTGGGCGCCCGCCTGTTGCGAGCGGCGCTCGATGCGTTGAAGGCGCAGGGCCTGAACGCGGTCTACATCGACCGCCATGAAGAGAACGCCGCCTCGGCCGGGATGATGCGCAAGGCCGGGTTCACGGTGATCGATACCTTCGACGAGCCTGCGAAGCGACCGAACGGCTCGGGCCGCACCACCGTCTGCCGCATCGTTTTCGATGACGGCACTCCGTCTGTCTAGGGCAACTCGGCCGCCGACATCCGCGCCATGATGGTCGACGCGCGTCCGCTCACGTAGGGCGAGCCAGGGCGCTTCTCGAAGAACTTGGGGCTCGGCAGCATCACGGCGAGGCGCGCCGCCTCGTTGGCGTTCAGGCGCGCCGCCGGCTTGTTGAAGTAGTGCTGCGCCGCGGCCTCGGCGCCGAACACGCCTTCGCCCCACTCGACGTTGTTGAGGTAGATCTCGAGGATGCGGCGCTTGCTCAGCAGCAGCTCGAGCGCGGTCGCGAGCACCAGCTCCTGGCCCTTGCGCAGCAGCGTGCGTTCGCCTGACAGCAGCAGGTTCTTCGCCAGTTGCTGCGTGATGGTCGAGCCGCCGCGGATCTTCGCGGGCGCCGGCTCCTTGCCGCGGGCGCGGGCCTGCGCGGCACGACGCGCCGCGATCTCCTCGGCCTTGGCGTTGCGCTGGCGGGCCCGCTCGATGGCCTCCCATTCGATGCCGCCGTGGTAGATGAACTCGGCGTCCTCGCTGGCGATCACCGCGCGTTTGAGCGTGTCGGCGATGCGCTCGTAGGGCACCCATTCCTGCTGCCAGCCGGGCGACTCGCCGCGCTTCGCGTTCGCCCGCCCGTTCGTCGCGATCTGCCACGCCTCCGATCGCTGGAAGGCGGTCGATTCCGGTGCGACCACCGCCATGAACGCGATGCGCCCGAGGAAGAAAAGTTGAAGGGCCAGGCCCGCCACCACCAGGCAGAACAGCCAGCGCGCGATCTGTCGCATGCGCCTAGCCGTCGACCCGGGCGCGCAGCTCGGCCAGCACCTGCGCCGCCGGCGGGCGAACGCCGCGCCAGATCGCGAAGGCTTCCGCCGCCTGCTCGACCAGCATGCCAAGGCCGTCGCGCGGCACCGCGCGATGCGTGCGGGCCCAGTCGAGGAAGCCCGCGGCGGCCGGCCCGTACATCATGTCGATCGCCAGCGTGCCGGGCTTGAGCACCGACGCTGCGACCGGCACCGCGCCGCCCGACAGGCTCGACGCGCTGGCGTTGACCAGGATGTCGAAGTTGCCGTCCACGGTGTGCAGTTCCTGCGCCTCGATGCTGGCGTGGTGTTCCAGCGCCAGCGCGGCGTGGCGCTGCACCAGCGTGATGGCCTTCGCCAGCGTCCGGTTGGCGACCACCACGCGCCGCGCGCCGGACGCCAGCAGCGGGCCGAGCACGCCCGAGGCCCCGCCGCCGGCACCGATCAGCAGCACGTCGCGCCCGGCGATCGGCACGCCGGCGTTGCGCTGGATGTCGTTGACCAGGCCCACGCCGTCGGTGTTGTCGCCGTGCACGCCATCGTCGCGAAAGCTCAGCGTGTTCACGGCCTCGGCCAGTGCGGCGCGTTCGCTCAGGTGCTGGGCGACGGCGCGTGCATCGAACTTGAAGGGCACGGTGACGTTGCAGCCACGTGCGGTGCCGGCCGGGTCGGCGCGAAAAGCAGCCAGGCCTTCGGCGAAACCACCGAGTTCGATGCGGCGCCGGCCGTAGTCCAGGGCCTCGCCGGTCAGTTCGGCGAAGCGGGCGTGGATCCAGGGCGAGCGGCTGTGCTCGACCGGGTTTCCCATGACACAGTACAGGTCCATGGTGCTCAGTTCGGCCGTGACGACAGCTGCGTTTCGAGCGTCTCGTCGCGCGTGAAGCGAAAGCGCGAGGGCAGCACGATCTGGTCGGCCTGGCGCCGCATCGCGTCGCTGAAGCGGCCGAAGTTGCCGATGCTGCGCACGATCGCCTGCGCCCGGCGGTCGAGCGCGAGGTTGCCGGACGTTTCGACCACTTCGGTGGCCAGCAGGCTGCCGTCGAAGTTGACGGTGACCAGCATGGTGAGCTCGCCATACAGCTTCTTGCCCGCGACTTCGGGGAAGTTCTCGGTGCCGCGCGATTCGATGCGTCGGCGCAGCGCGTCGACGTACACCGCATAGGCGGCCTCGCGCGTCGAGGGGCTGATGTAGCGCTTCTTGGGGCGGGCGTTCTCTTCGTTGACCCGGCGCTCGATCTCAGCCAGCAGGTTGATCAATTGCCGGCGCTTTTCCTCTTGCGCCTTGGCCTCGCTCGGGTTGCCCTGCTGGCGCGGGTCCGGCATCGGCATCGCGGCGAGCTGCTGCTTGATCTGGGCCAGCAGCAACTGCTGCTGCGCCTGCATCGCCTCGACCTTGCGTTCGGCTTCCTCCATCGAATCGCCGATGGTGGTGAAGGTGGAGGGCGGCAGCGGGCTGGTGGCACGGCCGCGGTCGAGGTCGCCGCCGCCGGCCATCGACTTCTGCGCGATCGCCATCGCCTTGTCGGGCACCTCGTTGGTCGACGCGTTGACCAGGATGATCTCGAGCGGCGTGTCCTGGAACACGCGGTTGAACGTCTGCGGATCAACGAAGCGCACCGCCAGCAGCGCGGCGTGCACCACCACCGACAGGCCGAGGGCGATCTGCAGGGTGCTCAGGTCTTTGAGGTTCATGGCGCTCTCGGCGGGCCGGTGCTCAGGCCGGCGTGTTCTCCGCGGGCGTCTCGCTGTCGTTGAGGTCCACGGCGATGGCGATCGGGCCGGCCACTTCTTCCTCTTCGTCGGCACCGCCCTCGTCGAGCGCGGCCGCATCGGCCGGTGCGTCGAGGCGTTCGAGCACCGTGCCGTGCACGTCGAGCGCGATCTCGTCGATCTCGCCCAGCTTCACGCGCACGTGGGCGCCACGTTCCTGCTGGCCGGCCACCGGGAACACCAGCGGCAGCGTGTCGGCGCGCACCAGCGCACCGTTCGGGATGTCCTTGATCACCGTCGCGGTCAGTTCGCCGATGCCCTCCTGCTGCAGGTACTTCAGCGTCCAGAAGCGCTCCATGCCGCCCTGGTAGGCGTTGTAGGTCGCATAGGCCGCGTCGAAGCCCGAGAGGATGGAGAACAGGTCGGCGTCCTTCGGCTTGAAGGGCGCGGCCAGCGCGGCGGTCTTGCCGTGGCGGGCTGCCGCGATGATCTGCCACTGGTTCACCAGGTCGGTGTAGCGGCGCAGCGGCGAGGTGCTCCAGGCGTAGCTCTTCACGCCCAGGCCGGCGTGCGGCAGCGCGCGGGTGCCCATGCGCACCTTGATGCCGGGCGCCAGGCTGGCCTGGCTGCGGTAGAGGCCCGGCACGCCGAGCTCGCCCAGCCAGCCGCCCCAGCCACTGTTGGCCAGGATCATCGCTTCGGAGACGATCAGGTCGAGCGGTGCGCCACGCTGGCGCGTGCTGATCTGCACCTGCTCGTGGCCTTCGGGTTCACCGTCGTTGCCGACCAGACGGAAGTTGTAGTCGGGCCGGTTGAAGTTCTCCGGCTTGCCGCGCACGACTTCGCGCTGCGCCTTCAACTGCTTGGCCAGGCGAAACAGGAAGCTCAGCGGCGCGCGCAGCGTGCTCACGATGTCAGGCGTGTCGGCGCTGATCACTGCAGCGTCTTCCAGCCAGGCCTGCGTGATGACACCGTCGAGCCGGTCGTGCCGCAGGTTGGCGACGATCGGCACCCGCTCGATCTTCGTCTCGGTGCCCTGCAGTTCCAGCGTGGCTTCGTCGAAGCGCGCGTAGAGCGACACGGCCGGGCGGTCTCCGCCTTCGAGCAGCGTGTAGCTCTGCACCACCGCGTCGGGCAGCATGGTGATCTTGTAGCCCGGCATGTAGACGGTGGACATGCGCGCACGCGCCACCTGGTCGAGCGGGCTGCCGGGTGCGAAGGCCAGGCCGGGTGCGGCGATGTGCACGCCGACCGTGACTGTGCCCGTGCCCAGGCCCTGCACCGACAGCGCATCGTCGATCTCGGTGGTCTGCGAATCGTCGATCGAGAAGGCCTCGACGCCGTCGGCGCGCGGCAGGTCGTCCGCAATGGCCGGCGCGCTGAGCGCAGGCGGGAAGGCCGTGCCCTTGGGGAAGTTCTCGAACAGGAAGCGCTTCCAGTGGAACTGGTAGGCCGAATCGATGGCGCCGGCGCGCTCCAGCAGGTCGAGCGGCGCGCGCTGTGCGGTGCGCGAGGCCTCGACCACCGCCTTGTACTCCGGCGCGTTCTTGTCGGGCTTGAAGAGGATCTTGTAGAGCTGCTCGCGCACGGGGGCCGGGCATTCGCCCGCCACCAGCTGTGCCGCCCAGTCGGCAATCTGCGCCAGCACCTGCTTCTTCTTCTCGATCGCGACCAGCGCCTGCTGGATGATCTCGGCCGGGGCTTTCTTGAACCGGCCCTTGCCGGCGCGGCGGAAGTAGTGCGGCGCCTCGAACAGCGCATACAGCGCTGCGGCCTGCTGCACCAGCGAGGGGTTGGCCTGGAAATACTCGGTCGCCAGGTCGGCGAAGGCGAATTCGCCCTCGGGCGCGAATTCCCAGGCCAGGTCGAGGTCCATGCCGGCGGCGAGCGCGCGGGCTTGGGCGATCAGCTCGGCCGGGGCCGGCTTCTCGAAGCGCAGCACGATGTGCGCACTTTTGACCTTGACCCGCTTCCCGGTGTCGAGCTCGACCTGCGCCGATGCTTCGGCCTCCGACAACACGCGGCCGCCGAGGTACTTGCCGGCTTCTTCGAACAATACAAACATGGGCGCGATTGTCCCATGGGCCACCCGGCACCGGCGCCGGCGGCCCCGGCGTCAGACCGGATCGATGAAGCGCAGGACGGCGTCGAGGTGCTTCGACTCGAAGTCGGACAGCGCATGGTCGCCGCCCTCCAGGAGCCGTACCCGGCTGCCCGGGTAGCGGGCCGACATCTCGCGCCAGTCCAGCACCTCGTCGCCCTTGGCGACGATGGCGAAGATGCGCTCGGGCCGGGTGACCGTGCCGACTTCCAGCGTACGAAGCTCTTCGATGAACTCGGGCCGGAAGTAGAAGTGTTGCGCGGGGTCGTGCCAGGCGGTCTGGTCGCCGATGTAGCGGGCCAGGTCGCGCGCCGGGTCGACGGCCGGGTTGAGCAGCACCGCCGGGCAGCGCGTCATGGCCGCAACGTAGGTCGCGTAGAAGCCACCCAGCGACGAGCCGATGACGGCCATGCTGTCGCGTGGCCAGGGGTCGATGCCGCGCATGACCATGTCCATCGCTTCGCGCGGCGAGGGCGGCAACGGCGGGCACCACCAGTGCACGCCCGGGTGGTGCCGCGCCACGCGTTCGGCCACCAGACGGGCCTTCATCGACCGCGGCGACGAGCGGAAGCCGTGCAGATAGAGGAGATGGGTGGTGGGCATCGGACGCTTGTGGTGATGGCTGGTGGATTCTGGCAATAAAAAAGCCCCGCGGGTGCGGGGCTGCTGTGGCATCGAATGCTACTGGAGTTTGTAGAGCGCGAGTTTCTTGCTCACCTCGACCTGCCGCGAATTGCGCGCCCACAGTTCAAGCAGGTTGAACGAGCTGCCCTCCGCATACTGGCTGGTGAGGGTGGGGTCGCAATGCACATCGGAGCCGCCCTGCTTGGAGCAATAGATGATGCCCTTGCGCTGTGTGCTCGTGAGGCTCGTGCTGTCGTTGAACGACGCGTTGGTGGGGCCCCGGCCGATCACGCTGAACGATGTGGGCGCCAGCGCACCTGCCGGCAGCAACCACGCGTCGAGGTCGCCTTCACTGCTGAAGTCGATGATGTTCGGGTCGCCCACGCTCGGAACGCCGAAGGTATAGCGTCCCGTAGCGCTCGTTCCTGCGATCAGTTCCGCCTTCTGCACGGGCGTGGCCTGAACGAAGGCGAGCTGCCGGATCTCGCCGATCGTCTGCGCCCGCGAGACGGTGCGGTAGGTCTGGACCACGGAAGGGCCGCTCGTCGGGAAAAATTCCAGCTGCCAGACGCTTTGGTTCTGTATCGCGCTGAGCTGTGCCTCGGTGTAGTTGGGCGACACGAAATAGATGCCGGTCTCTGCGGCGCTCACCGAACCCGTGTTGGCCTTGTCCTGGAACTCGCCAGCCAGGCGGACGATGCTGGTCGAGAGGAGCTGGCCCGATGCGTTCGTGCCGTCCTTGCTCAAGGCCAGGAAGGAAAGTCCCGACTGCGGATAAAAGACCATCTTCGTTGCGCTGAACGGCGAGGTGACTTCGACCTTCGTGAAGACCGATGCGTTGGACACCGTCTTGTTGTCGATGGAGATGTTGTAGCCCGTCGTGTACGAGCTGAAGTTGGGCGCGTTGACCAGTTCACGGTCTTCCGAGTAAGGCCGTACCGAGGCGCGGTAGTCGTAGTTGTTGCCGACCAGCTTGAGCACGCCATCCACGTTGCGCGCGATGATCGTGTCGTTGTCGGTGCCGCCGAAGCGGTCGGTCGTACGGTAGCTCAGCACGAAGTCGCCTGAGCTGCGCACGAACTCGAAATTGCCGCGGTCGAACTTCACGCCGGTCGCGCCCTGGCGGAAGACGCCTGCGAACGAGCCGTTGTTGTTCGCGTCGCGGCCGACGTAGTAGCCGTTGCTGTAGAACGTGGCCGGGTCATCGCCGAGGAACAGTGTCTTGCAGGCCGGCGCGATCACGTTGACCGCGGTCCCGATCGCGTTGGTCGTGTCGTTGACCGCACCGCCCCCCTGCGCGGTGGCACCGGAGCCGCCCACGCGCTGCGACAGCGGCAGGGCGTAGCAGGCGGTCAGCCGATCGAACAGCGCAGCGACCACGGCCGGCGTCGGCGTACGCGCGACGGCCGCTGTAGTGATGGGAGGCAAGGTCGGCGTGGTGGCGTCGGCGGTGTTGAATGCGATGGATATCGGCGCGGCGCCGTCGCTGGCCGGAATCGTCTTGACGGTGATTTCGATGTTGGCCGACGTGCCGTTCGGCAGCACGCTCACCGAGATGGTGTCGAGCAGCTTGTCCTGACCGGTGCCGTCGGCGACGAAGGCGCCGGACATCGGATCGATCGTCATGTTCAGCGCGGTCAACAGCGGCTGCAGCGCGGCGATGAGTTCGCTCACCTGGGCCTGGATCGTCGTGGAAGTGACGGTTTCCGGTTGGGTGGTGATCGCGCCGGCCAGGCTGGCCGGATTGCCGTCGGGCGACAGTTGCGAGACGACGATGGTCGTCAGCGGCGTGACGTTGGCCGTGCCACTGCCGGCGCTGGCCGTCGTGCTGTAGAAGCTCAGCTCGTCGCGGCTGGCCTTGATGACCAGCGGCGCCTTGGTGCTGAGGGGAAGGGTGCAGCTGTAGGCGCCCTTGTCGTCGGTCTGGGTCGCGCAGACCGTGGCGCCGGTCTGGTCCGTGACGGTGACGGTGGCGCCCGCGAAGGCCGCGCCGGTGGCGGCCACGCCGCCCAGCGTGGCCTGGGTCGCGACCGGCTCGGTCACCGGGGGCGTGGTCCCCGTGCCGGGTCCGGCACTGGATCCGCCATCTCCTCCTCCACCGCATGCGGCCAGTGACAGCAGCAGCGCGGCTGCCAGACCCGCACGGGTTCTCGTGTTCATTGTCATGTCGATCCTCAGATTGATTTGTTGCAGGGCTGTTACATGCAGCCGGCGCCAGTGTCTGTGCCATGAGCCGATGGCACATCCCATGAATCAGTGAGTAACGAAAGATTTCCAAGTGTTTCGCGACCTATGCTCTCGCCGATGAATACCGCGGTATCAACGGGCCTGGGGAGGCCGTTCCAAGTGCTGGTCGTGGAGGACGACATGCGGGCGCGCGGCTTTTTCGAGCAGAGCGTGCGCGCGAGCGACCGTCTTCGGTGGATGGCCGGCCTCGGCACAGTGCGCGAGGCGCTGGAATGGCTGGCCGCGTCGGTCGAAGCGCCGGATGTTCTGCTGGCTGATCTGGGACTGCCCGACGGCAGCGGGCTTGAGGTGATCCGTGCGACGGTGGCCCGCTTCCCCCAGTGCGAGCCGCTCGTGATCTCGGTTTTCGGCGACGAGGACAACGTGCTGGCGAGCATCGAGGCCGGCGCCGTCGGCTACCTGCACAAGGACGCACCGCCCGAGGACATCGCCCAGACCATCCTCGACATGAAGGCCGGTGCGTCGCCCATCTCGCCCATGATCGCGCGCCGTGTGCTGGCCAAGTACCGCCTTCTGCATTCGGCGGCCAGCGCCGGGGCACAGGCCGAGGTGGCGGCGGCCGTCGCCCCGCCGGCCGTGCCGAGGGCCGACGCACCGGCGCTGCTGTCGACACGCGAACAGGAGGTGTTGACCCTCATCGCCCGCGGTTTCTCCTACGCGGAAATCGCGCGGCTCAAGTCGCTGAGCGTGCACACGGTGCAGACGCACATCAAGAACCTCTACGGAAAGCTGGCGGTGCATTCGAAGAACGAGGCGGTGTTCGAAGCGACGCGGCTCGGGTTGCTGCGCCACCCGGGCTGAGCGTGGGCCGGATGCGGGCGATGTGGCGTTTCGTCCTGCTGGTGCTCGCCGCCGTTGGGGCCAGCGCTGCCGCCGCGGACGGGTCGAGCGCGCCGTTGCACACGCTGCGCAGCGGCACCGTCGTGAGCAGCGTCGATGGCCGCACGCAAGAAGCCGCGGTCACGCTGCCCTACCACTGGGACCGCATGCACCAGGGCCGGCCGGGCGAGGCGCGCTTCACGCTGCCCTTCCGTGTGGCGGAGACACCGGCCGAGCCGTGGGGCCTGTTCATTCCGCGCGTGGGCAGCGCCTTCGACGTCGCGTTGAACGGCCACGTGCTGCAAACCTACGGCGACCTCGCGCGTCCGCACGGCGCCGACTACGCCAAGGCGCCGATCTACCTGCCAATACCGGCCCACCTGCTTCTGCCGGGCGACAACGTGCTGCAGATCCATATCCGCGCCGACTCCGGCCGCCGCGCCGGGCTGTCGGTGCCCACGATCGGGCCGGCCGTGCCGATCCGCGGTACCTTGTTCGCATCCGCGTACGCGTGGCGCTTCACGGGCTCCGTGCTGTTGTCGGCATTCAGCGTCGTGGTCGGCGCCATTTCGCTGGCGCTGTGGTTCACGCAGGCCGATACGACCGGCACAGGCCGGCCGCGACGCGAGCCCTTGTACCTGTGGGCGGCGCTGGCGGAATTCTGCTGGGCGCTGCGGGTGGCCGACGGCGCCATCCGCGAGCCACCCCTGCCGTGGGTCGCCTGGGGCGTGCTGATGACGGCGTGCTATTCCGGCTGGGCCGGTTCCTGCGTCATGTTCTGCCAGCATCTCGCCGGCTGGCAGGACCGGCCCGGCATGCAGTGGCTGCGACGCGCGGTGGCTGTCGTCTTCACCGTTCCCGTTCTTGCCTGCTATGTGGCCCTGACACGGGCCGAGCCCTTCTGGCTGACCGGCTGGCTGGCGCTGGAGATCGCCGCGGTCACGGCCTACGTCCTCTTCTTCCTGGGGGCGACCGTCAGGCGGCCGACGGCCGCACGGGTGCTGGTGGCGTCGGCGCTGGCCCTCACCCTGGTGGTGGCGGTGCGCGACTGGGTCGTCATCCGCGTCAGCGACGCCTATGGCGACACGACCTGGGTGCGCTACACCTCGCTGTTCTTCGGCATGGCGTTGCTGGGCGTGGTGCTGATGCGCTTTCGCGACGCCAGCGCCCAGTCGCGCGACCTGTTGCGCACGCTCGCCGTTCGCGTGGCCGACCGCGAGCGCGAACTGGCGTCGGTCTATGGCCACCTGGAACGCGCCGCGCGCGAACAGGAGCGCACACGCGAGCGCGAGCGCATCCTGCGCGACATGCACGACGGCGTCGGCTCGCACATCAGCTCGGCGATTCGCCAGCTGCAGTCCGGCCATGCCAGTCATCCCGAGGTGCTGCGCACGCTGCGCGATTCGCTGGACCAGTTGAAGCTGTCCATCGACTCGATCCAGTTGCCGCCGGGCGATGTGCAGGCACTGCTGGCCGGCCTGCGCTACCGGCTCGAGCCCCGCTTCGCCAGTTCGGGCATCGCGCTCGAATGGGCCGTGGATGAACTGCCGTTGCTGCCGCGCCTGGACGCGCCCTTGATGCGGCAGCTGCAATTCCTGCTCTTCGAAGCCGTGTCGAACGTGCTGCAGCACGCGCAGGCCGGCGTGCTGCGGATCGAGGCGGCGACGGCTGATGCCGCGGTGCGCATCCGCGTCATCGACGACGGCGTCGGCTTCGACGCGACGAAGGTTCCGCGCGCGCTCGCCCAACGGGCCGCGGCGATCGGCGCGACGATCGCCGTGCAAAGCCGACCCGGCCGCACGGTCGTCCAGGTCGATTTCGCCTGAGAAAGCGGCGCGGGCGTCGATAATTCGCGCCCATGTCGGCCGTCTTCAACCAACCCTCGTTCGCGCGCCGCATCGCGCCCATCTTCCAGGGCTTCGACGGTTTCCTCGCGTTCGCGGTGTTCCTGCTGGCCTGTGCCGGGCTGCTGACCATGTATTCGTCGGGCTACGACCACGGTTCGCGCTTCATGGACCACGGCCGCAACATGCTGCTGGCGGGCTTCATCATGTTCGTGGTGGCGCAGGTGCCGCCGCAGCGGCTGATGCATTTCGCGGTGCCGCTCTACACCGTGGGCGTGGCGTTGCTGATCGCGGTGGCGATCTTCGGCATCACCAAAAAAGGCGCCAGGCGCTGGATCAACGTCGGCATGGTGATCCAGCCGAGCGAGATCCTCAAAATCGCCATGCCGCTGATGCTGGCCTGGTGGTTCCAGCGGCGCGAGGGCCAGTTGCGGCCGCTCGACTTCGTGGTGGCGACGGTGCTCCTGGCGGTGCCGATCGGCCTCATCATGAAACAGCCCGACCTCGGTACCTCGCTGCTGGTGCTGGCGGCTGGGCTGTCGGTGATCTTCTTCGCCGGCCTGAGCTGGAAGCTGATCGTGCCGCCGGTGCTGATCGGCGTGCTGGCGGTCACCCTGATCGTCGGCTTCGAGTCGAAGCTGTGCGCCGACGGCGTCGACTGGCGGGTGCTGCACGACTACCAGAAACAGCGCGTGTGCACGCTGCTCGACCCCACCAAGGACCCGCTGGGCAAGGGCTTCCACATCATCCAGGGGATGATCGCCATCGGCTCCGGTGGCGTGGGCGGCAAGGGCTTCATGCAGGGCACGCAGACGCACCTGGAATTCATCCCGGAGCGCACCACCGACTTCATCTTCGCGGCCTATTCCGAGGAGTTCGGCCTGGCGGGCAACCTGTTCCTGATCAGCGCCTTCATCTTCCTGATCTTCCGTGGCCTGGCGATTGCCATGGACGCGCCCACGCTGTTTTCGCGCCTGCTGGCCGGGGCGGTGACCATGATCTTCTTCACCTACGCCTTCGTGAACATGGGCATGGTCAGCGGCATCCTGCCGGTGGTGGGCGTGCCGCTGCCCTTCATCAGCTACGGCGGCACGGCGATGGTCACGCTGGGGCTGGCGCTGGGCATCCTGATGTCGATCTCGCGCGCCAGGAAGCTGGCGCAGAGCTGAGGCCATTGCCCCGGCGAGGGGCAGGCGAAGCAGGCGTGTCCCTGCCGCGCAGCCTGGGGGCGAGCAATAATGCTTTCATGATCTCCCGCGAACCCACCATCGAACGCCTCGCCATTGCGCAGCAGCTGCTGCTCACGCCCTTCGGGCTCGACGAGTCCCACCTCGGGAAGGCGCTCGCCGAGATCAAGGCGCATCAGGTCGACGACGCCGACCTCTACTTCCAGTACACCCGCAGCGAAGGCTGGAGCCTGGAAGAAGGCATCGTCAAGACCGGCAGCTTCAGCATCGACCAGGGCGTCGGCGTGCGGGCGGTGAGCGGCGAGAAGACGGCCTTCGCCTATTCCGACGACATCTCCGAGGCGTCGCTGCTCGACGCGGCGCGCACGGTGCGCGCCATCTCGTCGGCCACGCGCAGCGGCCGGGCCAAGGTGCCGACGCGCAAGATCGCGGGCAGCCGCTCGCTCTACAACGGGGTCGACCCGATCTCCACGCTCGACAGCACCGCCAAGGTGAAGCTGCTCGAAAAGGTGGAGCAGCTGGCCCGCAGCCGCGATCCGCGCGTCGCGCAGGTCATGGCCGGCCTCGCCAGCGAATACGACGTGGTGCTGGTGGCGCGCGCCGACGGGACGCTGGCTGCCGACGTGCGTCCGCTGGTGCGCCTGTCCGTGACGGTGATCGCGGAGCAGAACGGCCGTCGCGAGATCGGCTCCGGTGGCGGTGGTGGCCGATTCGGCCTGGCCTACTTTGACGATGAGCACATCGCCGAGTATGTCGACCACGCGGTCAAGGCCGCGCTGACCAACCTCGAGGCGCGTCCTGCACCCGCCGGCGAGATGACCGTCGTGCTCGGTTCCGGCTGGCCCGGCATCCTGCTGCACGAAGCCATCGGCCATGGGTTGGAGGGCGACTTCAACCGCAAGGGTTCCAGCGCCTTCTCGGGCCGCATCGGCCAGCGCGTGGCGGCCAAGGGCGTGACCGTGCTCGACGACGGCACCATCGCCGACCGCCGCGGCTCGCTCAACGTCGACGACGAAGGCAACGCCAGCCAGCGCAACGTGCTGATCGAGGACGGCATCCTCAAGGGCTACATCCAGGATTCGATGAACGCCCGCCTGATGGGCGTGAAGCCCACCGGCAATGGCCGCCGCGAAAGCTACGCCCACGTGCCGATGCCCCGCATGACCAACACCTACATGCTGGGCGGCGACAAGGACCCGAAGGAAATCGTCGCCAGCATCAAGAAGGGCCTGTACGCCACCAACTTCGGCGGCGGCCAGGTCGACATCACCAGCGGCAAGTTCGTCTTCTCGGCGAGCGAGGCCTACTGGGTCGAGAACGGCAAGATCCAGTACCCGGTGAAGGGCGCGACCATCGTCGGCAACGGCCCCGATGCGCTCACGCGCGTGACCATGATCGGCAACGACATGGCGCTGGATTCGGGCGTCGGCACCTGCGGCAAGGAAGGCCAGAGCGTGCCGGTGGGCGTCGGCCAGCCGACGCTGCGCATCGACGGCCTCACGGTCGGCGGCACTGCTTGACGCCCCGACACAACGCGCATTCTCTGAAACCCGTGCTACATTCGCGCCCTATGTCGCAACGCGCCGCTTTCTATTTTTCGTACTTTTGGTTCCGGATCTCCGGCGGCCTAGAGGCGAGCGCGTAAGACAAACGTACACCCTCCAAAGACCGCCGGCGCTCACGCCCCGGCGGTTTTTTTATGCCCTTTTGATCCCCGAACCCTAGACCCAGGAGCCGCACGATGACCCATCCCTCCGCACCCACCAGCGACAGCTGGTATGCGCGCGTCGAAAAAACCAGCGAAACCGACGACGAACGCATCAAGGACATCAACGTGCTCCCCCCTCCTGAACATCTGATCCGCTTCTTCCCGATCCGCGGTACCGCGGTGGAAACGCTGATCACCGGCACCCGTCGCAACATCCACAACATCATGGCTGGCAGCGACGACCGGCTGCTGGTGGTGATGGGGCCGTGTTCGATCCACGACCCGGCCGCAGCGCTGGAGTACGCACGCCGCCTCAAGGTGCAGCGCGACAAGTACGCCGATTCACTGGAGATCGTGATGCGCGTGTACTTCGAGAAGCCGCGCACCACCGTCGGCTGGAAGGGGCTGATCAACGACCCGTACCTGGACGAGAGCTTCCGCATCGACGAAGGGCTGCGCATCGCGCGCCAGTTGCTCATCGACATCAACCGGATCGGCCTGCCGGCCGGCAGCGAGTTCCTGGACGTGATCTCGCCGCAGTACATCGGCGACCTGATCAGCTGGGGCGCGATCGGCGCGCGTACCACCGAAAGCCAGGTGCACCGCGAACTGGCGTCGGGCATCTCTGCACCCATCGGCTTCAAGAACGGCACCGACGGCAACATCCGCATCGCGACCGATGCCATCCAGGCGGCGGCGCGCGGCCACCATTTCCTGTCGGTCCACAAGAACGGCCAGGTCGCGATCGTGCAGACCAACGGCAACAAGGACTGCCACGTGATTCTGCGCGGCGGCAAGGCGCCCAACTACGACGCCGAGAGCGTCGCCGCCGCCTGCCGTGACCTCGCGGCGGCCCAGCTGCCGCCGACGCTGATGGTGGACTGCAGCCACGCCAACAGCTCCAAGCAGCACCAGAAGCAGATCGAGGTGGCGCAGGACATCGCGGATCAGATTGCCAGCGGCAGCCGCAACGTGTTCGGCGTGATGGTCGAAAGCCACCTGAGCGCCGGTGCCCAGAAGTTCACGCCGGGCAAGGATTCGATCGGCGGCCTGGCCTACGGCCAGAGCATCACCGACGCCTGCCTGGGCTGGGACGATTCGACCGCCGTGCTCGACACGCTGTCGCAAGCGGTGAAGCGCCGCCGCGGCTGATCGCGCTCTTGGCGCGACGCTCGCTCAGATCAGCCGGGCGAGTTCGGGCCAGTGGTGCTGCATGAGGGCGGCTTCCTCGCTGCCCTCGGGCATCAGCGAGAAGTCGGCGAAGTCGAAGCCCGGCCCGACCATGCAGGCCACGAGCACATAGTCGCCGGCGGTGTGGGTGGCGATCGGCTCGGCGGCCTGCCACTGGCCGGCGGGCACCACGTGCTGCGGACGCGTGCCGTGCGCATCGACCGGCCCGAGCCGCGTGTGTGCCGGCGCGGTGCGCAGCGCCGCATCGGCGGTCCACAGGGCGAGCGGCGCGCCTTCCAGATGCACCCACACCTCGTCGGACGTCACGCGGTGCCAGCGCGAATGCTGACCGGCCTCGAGCAGGAAATAGATGCTCGTCAAGGCCGACCGCGGCGGTCGCCCGTCAAACGGCGTCACGCTGGCCGCTGAACGAAAGACCTCGGCGTACCAGCCGCCTTCCGGATGCGGCTGCAGTTCGAGGGTCTCGATGAGTTGCCGTACCCGCGTCATGGTCAGTCCCGGGGGCGCAGCGCGGCCAGCAGCTTGTCGTGCACGCCGCCGAAGCCGCCGTTGCTCATGCAGACGATGTGATCGCCTGCCCGCGCTGCGGTCGCGACCTGCACCACCAGCGGCTCGATGGCGTCGACCACGCGCGCCCGGTCGCCCATCGGCGCGAGAGCCGATGCCGCATCCCAGCCCAGACCGCCGCTGTGGCAGAACGACAGGTCCGCCGCCGCCAGGCTCCACGGCAGTTGCGCGGCCATGGTGCCCAGCTTCATGGTGTTGCTGCGCGGCTCGAAGACCGCCAGGATGCGGTCGCCACGCCGTCCCTCGCCGTCCAGCTTGCGGCGCAGGCCGTCGAGCGTGGTGCGGATGGCGGTGGGGTGGTGCGCGAAGTCGTCGTACACGGTGATCGCGCCGCCGTCGCGCTCGACCGTGCCGCGCAGCTCCATGCGCCGGCGCACGTTGCGGAAGCTGCCCAGCGCGGTGGCCGCTTCGGTCGGCGACACGCCCACGTGGTCGGCGGCGGCGATGGCGGCCAGCGCGTTCATCTGGTTGTGCTCCCCCGACAGCGCCCAGTCGACCCGGCCGACCGGCTCGCCGTGGCGAAGTACGTCGAAGGCATCGTGCGCGCCACGGGCTTGCCATTCCGCGCTCGGGCCGCTCGTGCCGAAGCCGCTCACCGCGCTCCAGCAGCCCTGTGCCAACACGCGCTGCAGGCTGTCTTCGTTTGCATTCACGACCACGCGGCCGGTGCCGGGCACGGTGCGTACCAGGTGGTGGAACTGGCGTTCGATGGCCGCAAGGTCGTCGAAGATGTCCGCGTGGTCGAACTCGAGGTTGTTGAGGATGGCGGTGCGCGGCCGGTAGTGGACGAACTTGCTGCGCTTGTCGAAGAAGGCGGTGTCGTACTCGTCGGCCTCGATGACGAAGGCGGGCCCCTGGCCCAGCCGCGCCGACACGCCGAAATCGAGCGGAACGCCGCCGACCAGAAAGCCGGGCGCCCGGCCGGCGCGTTCAAGCACCCACGCCAGCATCGACGTGGTGGTCGTCTTGCCGTGCGTGCCCGCGACCGCCAGCACGTGCCGGCCCTGCAGCACATGCTCGGCCAGCCATTGCGGCCCGCTGGTGTAGGGCGCACCGGCATCGAGGATGGCTTCCATCAGCGGGAACTTCGGCGCGCCGTCGGGCAGGCGTGCGCGCGAGACGACGTTGCCGACGACGAACATGTCGGGCGCCAGCGCCATCTGGTCCGCACCGAAGCCTTCGATGAGGTCGATGCCGAGTGCGCGCAGCTGGTCGCTCATGGGCGGGTAGACGCCGGCGTCGCAGCCCGTCACCCGGTGGCCGGCTTCGCGCGCCAGTGCGGCGACGCCGCCCATGAAGGTGCCGCAGATGCCGAGGATGTGAATGTGCATCGGTCGATTCTAGGGATGCTCCCCCCGTGCACTTCCATGGAATGCTGCAGTGCGGGCAGAATGCCCGGATGGACACGTCGAAGCGCGAAATCGCTGCCACAGCCGCCCGCCTCGTGGTCGAGGAGGGGCTGGAGTACGGCCCGGCCAAGCGCCGCGCCCTGCGCGACCTGGGCCTGTCGGCGCGCACCGCGTTGCCGCACAACGACGAGGTCGAGGCGGAGGTGCGCGACTACATCGCCCTGTTCTGCGCCGACACCCAGCCCAAGGAACTGCACGCGCTGCGCCAGCTCGCGCTGGAATGGATGGAGCGCATGGCCTCCTTCCGCCCGCACGTGGGTGGCGCGGTGTGGCACGGCACCGCGACCCGGCTGTCGGACGTCTACATCCAGCTGTTCTGCGACGACTGCAAGTCGGCCGAGATCGCACTGATCGACCATCACGTCGATTACGAGCCGCGCATGGTGGTCGGCTTCCATGGTGAGCAGGTCGAGGCCTTGAGCGTCCATGCGATGAGCCGCGCGCTCGGCGAGGAAATCGGCGTGCACCTTCTGGTGTACGACCTCGACGATCTGCGCGGCGCGCTCAAGCCCGATGCACAAGGGCGCACGCCCCGTGGGGATCTGCAGGCACTGCGTCGCCTGATGGAAAAGGACCCCGCATGACGTCGTCATCGACACGGCGAAGCTGGATGTTGGGTGGCGTGGCCGCCGCGGCAGCCGTGGCGGGCGCTGGCGCAGCCTGGTGGCGCCACTCGGCGCCGACTGAAACCATGGGCGAGCAGTTGTCCGCCGGCTTCTGGGCGTCGCGCTTCGAGCAGCCCGACGGCCAGTCTCTACAGATGGCTTCGCTCAAGGGCAAGCCATTGCTGTTGAACTTCTGGGCAACCTGGTGCCCGCCCTGCATCGAGGAACTGCCGATGGTTGACCGCTTCTACCGCGATCAGCGGGCCAATGGCTGGCAAGTGGTAGGCTTGGCCATTGACCGGCCCGACGCGGTGAAGAAGTTCCTGGCGCGTACGCCCGTGTCTTTTCCCATCGGCATCACGGGGCTGGACGGCACCGAACTGGTTCGGGAACTGGGAAATACCGGCGGTGGCCTGCCTTTTACGCTGGTTTTAGCAGCCAATGGCAGCGTAGTGGCCCGCAAGATGGGCCAGTTGCTGCCTGCCGACCTGGATGCTTGGCAGCGCGCAGAACTTCACAGTTAGAATCTCGCCGATACAACCCGGCACTTGGCGTGTGAACGCCGAAATAAGCCGATTTTCAGGTGAGTTCAATCCGGAACGACCGGCACAGCCGGCAATGGAGTCCCATGGATCTGCGCAAGTTGAAGACACTGATCGATCTGGTGTCTGAGTCGAATATCTCCGAACTGGAAATCACCGAGGCCGAAGGCAAGGTCCGCATCGTCAAGGCCGGTGAAGCGGCACCGGTGCAATACGTTCAATCGGCGGCTGCGCCTGCGGTCGCCGCGCCGGCCGCAGTGGCTGCGACCGCTGCCGCGCCGGCGCCCGCCGCCGAACCGGTGCCGAGCGGCCACACGGTCAAGTCGCCGATGGTCGGCACCTTCTACCGGTCCTCCAGCCCCGGCTCGCCGGCCTTCGTGGAAATCGGCGCGCAGGTGAAAGAGGGCGACACGCTTTGCATCATCGAAGCCATGAAGATCCTCAACGAGATCGAGGCCGACAAGTCCGGCACCGTGATGCAGATCCTCGGCGAGAACGGCCAGGCGGTCGAATACGGCCAACCGCTGTTCATCATCGCGTGACCATGTTCAAGAAGATTCTGGTTGCCAATCGCGGCGAGATCGCACTTCGAATCCAACGGGCCTGCAGCGAACTCGGCATCAAGGCCGTGATGGTCTATTCGGAAGCCGACCGCGACGCCAAGTACGTCAAGCTGGCGCAGGAGGCGGTGTGCATCGGCCCGGCACCGTCAGCGCTGAGCTACCTCAACATGCCGGCGATCATCTCGGCCGCCGAGGTGACCGACGCCGAGGCGATCCATCCGGGCTACGGCTTCCTCAGCGAGAACGCGAACTTCGCCGAACGCGTCGAGCAGAGCGGGTTCCAGTTCATCGGCCCGAGCCCTGAATCGATCCGCATCATGGGCGACAAGGTGTCGGCCAAGCAGGCGATGATCAAGGCCGGTGTGCCCTGCGTCCCGGGCTCGGAAGGCGAACTGTCCGACGATGCCGCCACCAACAAGCGCATCGCGCGCGCCATCGGCTACCCGGTCATCATCAAGGCGGCGGGCGGCGGCGGTGGCCGCGGCATGCGCGTGGTCCACACCGAGGCGGCGCTGGTCAATGCGATCCAGATGACCAAGGCGGAAGCCGGTGCGGCCTTCAACAACCCGGCCGTGTACATGGAGAAGTTCCTCCAGAACCCGCGCCACATCGAGATCCAGATCCTCGCCGACAAGCACAAGAACGCGGTGTACCTGGGCGAGCGCGACTGCTCCATGCAGCGCCGCCACCAGAAGGTGATCGAGGAATCGCCGGCGCCGGGCATCGCCCGCAAGCTGATCGAGAAGATCGGCGAGCGTTGCGTCGCCGCCTGCAAGAAGATCGGCTACCGCGGTGCAGGCACCTTCGAGTTCCTCTACGAGAACGGCGAGTTCTATTTCATCGAGATGAACACCCGCGTGCAGGTCGAGCACCCGGTGACGGAATTCACCACCGGCATCGACATCGTGAAGACGCAGATCATGGTGGCCGCGGGCGAGAAGCTCCCGTTCACCCAGCGCCAGATCGAGATGCGCGGCCATTCGATCGAATGCCGCATCAACGCCGAAGACGCCTACAAGTTCACGCCGTCGCCGGGCCGCATCACGATGTGGCACCCGCCGGGCGGGCCGGGCGTGCGCGTGGATTCGCACGTGTACACCAACTACTTCGTGCCGCCGAACTACGACTCGATGATCGGCAAGATCATCGTGCACGGCGACACGCGCGAGCAGGCGATGGCGCGCATGCGCACCGCGCTCAACGAGACCGTGATCGAAGGCATCCAGACCAACATCCCGCTGCACCGCGAGCTGATGGTCGATGCGAAGTTCATGGCCGGCGGCACCAACATCCACTACCTCGAAGAGTGGCTTGCGGCGCGAGCCCGGTGACGCGCTGTGTTTGAGCTCCGCCTGCTGGCACCGGAAGAACGCGTCGAAGACCTGAGCGATGCGCTCGATGCCCTCGAGGCCTTGAGCGTGTCCGTCGAAGACGCCGACGCGCAGACCGACGCCGAGCAGGCGCTCTTCGGCGAGCCCGGCATGCCGCCGCCCAAAGACGGCTGGCAGCGTTCGCGCGTGATCGCGCTGTTCCCCGACGAAGCGGCAGCGCGCGAGGCGGCGACGCTCTTGACCGCGCAGGACTTCTTCACGGGCTGCGAAGTCATCGGCGTGGCCGACGTGCCGGAGCAGGACTGGGTGCGGCTGACGCAATCGCAGTTCGCGCCGGTCGATATCACGCCCGAGTTCTGGATCGTGCCGACCTGGCACGAGCCGCCGGCCCAGGCGCGGCAGACCATCCGCCTCGACCCGGGTCTGGCCTTCGGCACCGGCACGCATCCCACCACACGCATGTGCCTGCGCTGGATCGCGACGCGGCAGCCCGCCGCGCCGGCGCGCGTGCTCGACTACGGGTGCGGCTCGGGCATCCTGGCGATCGGCGCGGCGAAGTTCGGTGCGGTGGCGATCGATGCGGTCGACATCGACCCCGCGGCGGTCGAGGCCACGCGCCTCAATGCCGACGCCAACGCGGTCACGCTGAACGCGGGCCTGCCCGATGCGGCCCAGGGTCGCTACGACGTGGTGCTGGCCAACATCCTGGCCACACCGCTCAAGGTGCTTGCGCCGCTGCTGTGCGCGCACGTCGCGCCGGGCGGTTCGCTGGTGCTGGCCGGCATCCTCGAACGCCAGGCCGACGAGTTGAAGAGCGCTTACGCACCGTA
This sequence comes from Variovorax cryoconiti, assembly GCF_051216395.1. NCBI lineage: Bacteria > Pseudomonadati > Pseudomonadota > Betaproteobacteria > Burkholderiales > Comamonadaceae > Variovorax > Variovorax cryoconiti. The sequence goes on from NZ_JBPJZI010000002.1 coordinate 142,718, forward strand.
TGCCGCGCTCGAGGTGAGCGACACCGAGGACGGCTGGATCCTCATGACGGCGCGCCTGTAGCCTCACGGGCATGCGGACCGGGCCGAGGGCCGATCCTACAATCGACGCCTCATGAGTCTCGCCACCCGCTGCCCCGAATGCGGCACCACGTTCAAGGTGGTGCGGGATCAGCTTCGCATCTCCGACGGTTGGGTGCGCTGCGGTCGTTGCAGCCATGTGTTCGACGGCACAGAACATCTGCACGACACCGAGGCTGTGGCAACGGATGTGGTGCCGCCCGAGACGCCACCCGAGACGCCGCCCCCCGTGGCGGCGCCGACCCTGGCCGACATCGACTTCTTCAACGACACCCTGTTGCGCCTGCAGAGCGGCGCGCCGTCGTCCGACGAAGACGCACCGGCTCGGACATCGATGCCGACCGTCATCACCGACCACATTCCGCAACCGCCACGCACGCAGCCCGTGACGCTCGAGGCGCCCACGCTCGGCTGGCCGTCGTTCAGCGGCTACGCGTCGACCACCACCGTGCCGGTCATCGAGTTTCCCGCCGATGACGGGCCGACGTCGTGGCCTGTCGCGCCCCAAGCGATCGATACCTGGTCGCGACTGCCGTCCCTGCACCTGGGCGACGTGCCGCAGCGCGCAGAGGCCTCGGTGCCAGCGGCCGTGCCCGACACCGACGACGCCCAGTTTCAGAAGGCGTTGCGCCGTGCGCGCGTCAAGTCCGCCAAGATCGCCAGGTCGCGCGCCAAGGCCAAGGACAGCGAAGCGGCCGCCGTCGTGATGACGGCGAGCGAACCGGTGGAGCCATCGCCGGCTGCGCCGGAGACGCCGGTCGCTGCTGCGAGGCGACGTGTCTCGCGCGCGGGCGATGCGCCACGCCGCCGTGGTTTCCGTCCGGGCTGGCCTTGGCGCACGCTGTCGGTCGTTGCGCTGCTGTGCCTGGTGGCGCAGATGGTCTACCAGGAACGCAGTGCCATCGTGGCCCGCCAGCCGTCGTGGCGCCCCGCCTTCGCCAGCGCCTGTGAAGTGCTGGGTTGCCAGCTGGCGGCGCTGCAGCGCATCGCGGACATCACCATCGACGGGGCCTCCTTCGCGCGCGAGAAGGGCGGCGAGGGCTATCAACTGAGCTTCACGCTGCGCAATCGCGCCGATCTGCCGCTGGCCATGCCGGCGGTCGAGCTGTCGCTGATCGACCTGCAGGAGCGCACCGTCGTGCGCCGCGTGCTGAGGCCTGCCGACTACGGCGCGCCGGCGGTGATCGCCGCACGCGGAGAGCGCACCGCGCTGTTGCCGATGGCGCTCGTGGGCGGCGACGCTGCCGCGTTGCCGCGCGTGGCCGGTTTCCATCTCGATGCCTTCTACCCCTAGGCGCGTTCCGGCGCGTCTTCATCCCTTCTTCTCTTTCTCCCCAACAACGGTCCATCCATGGCAGCCCTGATTTGCGGTTCTCTCGCGTTCGACACCATCATGAATTTCGAAGGACGGTTCGCCGACCAGATTCTTCCGGACCAGGTGCACATCCTGAACGTGTCATTCCTCGTGCCCGGCCTGCGCCGTGACTTCGGCGGGTGCGCCGGCAACATCGCGTTCAGCCTGAACGCGCTGGGCGGCACGGCGCTGCCGATGGCCGCCGTCGGCAGCGACGGTGCCGACTACGTCGCGCGCCTGCAGGGCCTGGGCATCGGCACCGAATTCATCCGCGAAATCGATGACACCTACACGGCACAGTGCTTCATCACCACCGACCTGGCCAACAACCAGATCACGGCCTTTCACCCGGGTGCGATGCAGCAGGCGCACGTCACGCGCATCGCGGCGCGCGATGACATCCAGCTCGGGATCATCTCGCCAGACGGGCGCGACGCCATGCTGCAGCATGCCGAGCAGTTCAAACTGGCCGGCATCCCCTTCGTGTTCGACCCGGGCCAGGGTCTGCCGATGTTCAACGGCGACGAACTCGCGCGCTTCATCGAGCAGGCGGACTGGGTCACGGTCAACGACTACGAGGGCAAGATGCTCAGCGACCGCACGGGCTGGGACAACGCCGAGATCTCGCGCCGCGTGCGCGGACTGGTGGTGACACTGGGTGCCGACGGTTGCGATGTCTGGGTCGATGGCCAGTGCACGCATGTGCCGGCCGTCACACCGGAAGCCGTGGTCGACCCGACCGGCTGCGGCGACGCATGGCGCGGCGCGCTGCTCTTCGGTCTGGAGAAGGGCTGGTCGCTGGTGGATTGTGCGGCTCTGGGCAACCGCGTCGGCGCGATCAAGATCGCACAGCGCGGACCGCAAAACTACCAGCTCGATCGTCAGACGCTGGGCGTTTGAGTATCTTCTTCGCCTCTGGCCTGACGGCATGAAAAAAGCCCGGCACCTTGCGGTACCGGGCTTTTGCCTTCAAGGCCGCTGAGAAACTCAGGGCTTGCTGGCCGTCGGAAACGGCCAGGCTGCCTGGGGGTTCAGCGTCGTTTGCGCCGCAGGGGCAGGCGCTACGGCGGCAGCCTTGGCGGGCGCTTTCGCAGCCTTCTTGGCAGCGGGCTTCTTCGCAGCTTTCTTGGCAGCGGGCTTCTTGGCCGCCGCCTTTTTCGCGGGGGCCTTCTTCGCAGGCGCCTTCTTGGCAGCGGCCTTCTTGGCCGGCGCCTTCTTGGCTGCAGCCTTCTTCGCAGGCGCCTTCTTGGCGGCTACCTTCTTGGCAGCAACCTTCTTGGCCGGAGCCTTCTTGGCAGCGACCTTCTTCGCAGGCGCCTTCTTGGCGGCTACCTTCTTGGCAGCAACCTTCTTAGCCGGAGCCTTCTTCGCTGCGACCTTCTTTGCCGGTGCCTTCTTGGCCGCGACCTTCTTTGCCGGAGCCTTCTTTGCTGCGGCTTTCTTCGCCGGCGCTTTCTTTGCAGTTGCCATTTCTTTCTCCTTGGTCAAGTTGAAAAATCAACCTTTTGAAGCACTTCGCGCGCGCTGTTGCGCTTGAAGCGATCCATGGCGTTGGACATCAAATCCCAGCACCATGAACACCTGAGCCCTCTGCACCCCCGCGCTCTATGGCGCGGTCGATGTGGAGGGCAATTCCTGAATCCATCGATTGTTGTCGTTAAAAAGCTCAATCCCAGGAGAGCGCACCACCCGACTGGTATTCGATCACGCGGGTTTCGAAGAAATTGCGCTCTTTCTTCAGGTCAATCATTTCGCTCATCCACGGGAACGGGTTTTCTTCGTTCGGGAAGAGCGTCTCGAGGCCGATCTGCTGTGCACGCCGGTTGGCGATGTAGCGCAGGTAGCCCTTGAACATGGAGGCGTTCATGCCGAGCACACCGCGGGGCATGGTGTCTTCGGCGTATTGGTATTCGAGCTCGACGGCCTTCAGGAAGAGGGCCTTGATCTCCGCCTTGAACTCGGTGGTCCAAAGGTTGGGATTCTCGAGCTTGAGCTGGTTGATCAGGTCGATGCCGAAATTGCAGTGCATCGACTCGTCGCGCAGGATGTACTGGTACTGCTCGGCCGCGCCGGTCATCTTGTTCTGGCGGCCGAGCGCCAGGATCTGCGTGAAGCCGACGTAGAAGAACAGGCCTTCCATCAGGCAGGCGAACACGATCAGCGACTTGAGCAGAGTCTGGTCGGTTTCGTGCGTGCCGGTCTTGAAGTTCGGGTCGCTGATCGCTTCGATGAAAGGGATCAGGAACTCGTCCTTGTTGCGAATGGAGGCGACCTCGTTGTACGCGTTGAAGATCTCGCTCTCATCCAGGCCGAGCGATTCGACGATGTACTGGTAGGCGTGCGTGTGGATCGCTTCCTCGAAGGCCTGGCGCAGCAGGAACTGGCGGCACTCGGGCGCCGTGATGTGGCGGTAGGTGCCCAGCACGATGTTGTTGGCGGCCAGCGAATCGGCGGTCACGAAGAAGCCGAGGTTGCGCTTGACGATGCGGCGCTCGTCTTCGGTCAGGCCGTTCGGGTCTTTCCACAACGCGATGTCGCGCGTCATGTTCACTTCCTGCGGCATCCAGTGGTTGGCGCAGGTGGCGAGGTACTTTTCCCAGGCCCACTTGTACTTGAACGGCACCAACTGGTTGACGTCGGTCTGGCCGTTGATGATGCGCTTGTCGGCAGCGTTCACGCGGCGCGCGACGGGTGCCGGCGCAGCTGGGCGAACCGGTGCCGATGCGCCGTCATCGAGCGTCGTGCGAGGCAGAGGCGTGGCGGCGGAGGCTGTTTGCGGCGTCGGGAATTCCATCGAGCGGGCGACCGATGCGCCGCTTTGCGATGGTGAGTGCTGCAATCCTTGTGGCATGTCCTTTGGCAAGGATGGCTTGACTTCTTCGTCCCAGGTCAACATAGAAAAATCCAATGCTCAAATTATGTGAGCAACGATGCGAGTTGCAAAGTGCAGCCTCACATCGCGCCCGAATTATCTCTTGCTTATGTTGTTCGCATGCATCGCATTTTGTCGGGCGATGCCGCGAATCACATTCGCATCACGCTGACATCACTGGCACGCTTCGCACGTCGGATCGTCGACACCGCAGAAAGCGATGTCGGTGGCAGGCATCGCATTGAGCTGCGCTTGCGCTGCAGCAGCGGCGGCTTCGATCGCGCTCATCTTCGGCGCATCGTTGCTGCCGCCCGAGGACACGGCGTTGAGCCGGCCCGATTGCACGGTCGACTTCTCGGCGTGCGTCGCGCTCTGCGTGCGCAGGTAGTAGGTGGTCTTCAGACCGCGCAGCCAGGCGAGCTTGTAGGTGTCGTCCAGCTTCTTGCCCGAGGCACCCGCCATGTAGATGTTCAGCGACTGCGCCTGGTCGATCCACTTCTGGCGACGTGCGGCGGCTTCCACCAGCCAGGTCGTCTCGACTTCGAACGCGGTGGCGTAGAGCGCCTTCACGTCCTGCGGCACGCGGTCGATGGGGCGCAGCGAACCGTCGAAGTGCTTCAGGTCCATCACCATCACGTCGTCCCACAGGCCCAGGCGCTTGAGGTCGCGCACCAGGTAGTGGTTGATGACGGTGAACTCGCCTGACAGGTTCGACTTGACCGACAGGTTGCCGAAGCAGGGTTCGATCGAGGCGTCGACGCCGATGATGTTCGAGATGGTCGCCGTTGGTGCGATCGCCACGCAGTTGGAGTTGCGCATGCCCTGGGTCTTGATCTTCTGGCGCAGTGCGTCCCAGTCGAGCGTGGACGAGCGGTCGACCTCGACGTAGCCGCCGCGTGCCTTCTCGAGCAGGTCGAGCGTGTCGATCGGCAGGATGCCCTTGTCCCACAGCGAGCCCTTGTAGCTCGAGTACTTGCCGCGCTCACGGGCCAGGTCGGCCGATGCCGAGTAGGCGTGGTAGCAGATGGCTTCCATCGACTCGTCGGCGAACTGCACGGCTTCTTGCGAGGCGTAGGGAATGCGCAGTTCGTACAGCGCGTCCTGGAAGCCCATCAGGCCCAGGCCGACCGGACGGTGGCGCAGGTTCGAGTCGCGCGCCTTCTTGACCGCGTAGTAGTTGATGTCGATCACGTTGTCGAGCATGCGCATCGCGGTCGAGATCGTCTTCTTGAGCTTTTCCTGGTCGAGCACCTTGGAGGCGACGCCGTTGGCGTCGCGTGCGCCGTCCTTCAAGTGATTGATCAGGTTGACCGAGCCCAGGTTGCACACCGCGGTCTCGGTGTCGCTGGTGTTCAGCGTGATCTCGGTGCACAGGTTCGACGAGTGGACGACGCCAGCGTGCTGCTGCGGCGAGCGCACGTTGCAGGCGTCCTTGAACGTGATCCACGGGTGGCCGGTCTCGAACAGCATCGTGAGCATCTTGCGCCACAGGTCGGCCGCAGGCAGCGTGCGCGAAGGCTTGATCTCGCCGCGCAGCGCCTTCTCTTCGTAGGCGACGTAGGCCTTTTCGAAGTCGGCGCCGAAGAGGTCGTGCAGGTCGGGCACGTTGTTGGGCGAGAACAGCGTCCAGGTGCCCTTTTCCATCACGCGGCGCATGAAGAGGTCGGGAATCCAGTTGGCGGTGTTCATGTCGTGCGTGCGGCGGCGGTCGTCGCCGGTGTTCTTGCGCAGCTCCAGGAACTCCTCGATGTCGAGGTGCCAGGTTTCCAGGTACGTGCAGACGGCGCCCTTGCGCTTGCCGCCCTGGTTCACGGCCACGGCCGTGTCGTTCACGACCTTCAGGAACGGCACGACGCCTTGCGATTCGCCGTTGGTGCCCTTGATGTGGCTGCCGAGGGCGCGCACGCGGGTCCAGTCGTTGCCCAGACCGCCGGCGAACTTCGACAGCAGCGCGTTTTCCTTGATCGACTCGTAGATGCCATCGAGGTCGTCGGGCACGGTCGTGAGGTAGCAGCTCGACAGCTGCGAGCGCAGCGTGCCGGCGTTGAACAGCGTGGGCGTGCTCGACATGAAGTCGAAGGACGAGAGCACTTCGTAGAACTCGATGGCGCGCGCTTCGCGGTCGATCTCGCCCAGCGACAGGCCCATGGCCACGCGCATGAAGAAGGCCTGCGGCAATTCGATGCGCGCCTTGCGCACATGCAGGAAGTAACGGTCGTACAGGGTCTGCAGGCCGAGGTAGTCGAACTGGTTGTCGCGTTCGGCCTTCAGGGCGGCGCCCAGACGCGGCAGGTCGAACTGCAGCAGCTTCTCGTCGAGCAGGTCGTTGTCGACGCCCTTCTTGATGAACTGCGGGAAGTAGTCGACATAGGCTTGCGAGCGCTCGGCGGGCATCACTTCGCGGCCGATGATCTCCTTGAAGATCGTGTGCAGCAGCAGGCGCGCGGTCGCGAAGGTGTAGTCCGGATCTTTTTCGATCAGCGTGCGGGCAGCCAGGATCGAGGCCTTGTACACCTCGTCGAGCGGCACGCCGTCGTACAGGTTGCGCATCGTCTCGGCCTGGATCGGCGCGGCCGTGATGCTGTCGCCCAGACCTTCGCAGGCGGATTCGATCAGGCCTTTGAGCTCGTTCAGGTCGAGTGCCACGCGTTCGCCGCGGTCGAGCACATGCAGCGTGGGTGCGACGGGCGCGTCCTGCGCGCCTTGCTTGGAACGCTCCTGCGTGCGGCGCTCGCGGTACAGCACATACGCACGGGCGATCTCGTGGTGCCCTCCGCGCATCAGGCCGAGCTCGACCTGGTCCTGCACGTCTTCGATGTGGAAGGTGCCGCCGCCCGGACGCGAACGCACCATGGCGCGCACCACGGCCTGCGTCAGCGTGTCGACCGTCTCGCGCACGCTGGCCGATGCCGCGCCTTGCGTGCCGTGCACCGCGAGGAAGGCCTTCATCATCGCGATGGCGATCTTGTTGGGCTCGAAGGGCACCACGGCGCCGTTGCGGCGGATGATCTGGTAGTGCGCGAGCGCGCTGCCGGCAGGCGAGCCGGCGCTGTCGCGGGCCGCCGCGCTGGCGGTGGGCGAGGGGGTCGTTGTGCGAGAGGTGGTGGACGGGGTGTTCAGAGCTGTTTGCATTCGGTCCTCGGTTGGCAAATTCTTGTTGGGGGCGCGTGGCGGAAGCGGCGTCCGGCGCGGTCGACCGGGGTATATCGGTCGGGCAGCACACTATATCTAGTGTGTGAGGGGGTCACAATCACTAGATGTAGTGTTTTTCACGAAGATCAAGGTCCGTGAAAAATGTCACACAGGGCCCAGAGCCCAGCGCATGCCGCATGGTGACTGCGTTAGTCTGAACGAAGCCAGCAGCGACGCACTTTTCCAGCCTGTTTGGGCTTGAAAGCCGCATGGTTGCTGGGCGGCGGCCGGTGGCGCCGCGCCGCGCGCCGGTCGACCGGCTAGCCATCGGATGCCGTGCCTCGATTGAAATTTTTAGCGGCGCGCTGTCTGCGGCGGAAACATCGTGCTTGGCCACCCGGTGTCGGCCTGCAGGCGCGCCCATCGAAAGCCTGCGCCCGGGTCGTGCTTGCGTCCTGGCGCGATGTGCTCGTGGCCGGCGACGAAGCCGATGGGATAGCGCTGCGCGATCGCCGGACAAAGCGCGGCGAGGGTGGCGTACTGCGCCGCTTCGAACGTCTGGCCTTCCAGGCCTTCGAGTTCGATGCCGACAGAGTCGTCGTTGCAGTTGCCGCGGCCACGCCAGGCCGATGCGCCGGCGTGCCAGGCGCGCGCGTCGCAGCTCACGAACTGCCAGAGCGCGCCGTCGCGCCGCACATAGAAGTGCGAAGAGACTTCGGCACCGCGGATCTGCTGGAAGTACGGATGCGCATCCCAGTCGAGCTGGTTGGTGAAGAGTCGCTGCACCTCGTCGCCGCCATACCGGCCGGGCGGCAGGCTGATGGAATGCAACACGATCAGGTCGATGTGCGCGCCCGGCGGCCGCGGGCCGAAATTCGGTGAGGGCAGAAGGTTCGCGTTGCGCAGCCAGCCATCCTGCCAGAGGCCTGACGTCGCCTTGCCGGCGTCACTCATCGCCACCGGCATCGTCGTTGCCGTTGGGCGTGCCGATGCCCAGCCGCGCGATGCGGTAGCGGATCTGCCGCAGGCTCAGGCCGAGCCGCGCGGCCGCGGCGGTGCGGTTGAAGCCGCTCTCGCGCAGGGCACGCACGAGGATCTCGCGCTCCTGCTGGTCGAGGTAGGTCTGCAGGTCGGCGGGCACGGCCTGTGGCGCGTCCACGCTCACGGGCATGGGGGCGGCTGCCAAGGGCGCGGCTGGTGGCGGCGGTGGGGCCGGGGGCGGCACAGCGATCGACATCGGCGCGAAGTCGGATATGCCGGACAGGCGCTCGAGCGGCGCGATGTTGCTCGGCTCGAAGTCCAGGTGCAGTTCGTCGCCGTCGTTGAGCGCCACCGCGCGGTGCAACAGGTTCTCGAGCTCGCGCACATTGCCCTGCAGCGGGTGGGCGGCCAGGCTGTCGATCACTGCCGGCGACAGCACCGGCACGTCCATGCCGGCGTCGTGCGCGATGCGCGCGAGCAGCGCGGCACACAGCGCGGGCAGGTCTTCGCGCCGGTCGCGCAGGGCCGGCACGGCGATCTCGATCACGTTGAGCCGGTAGAACAGATCCTGGCGGAAGCGGCCTGCCTGCACCTCGGCCTGCAGATCCTTGTGGGTGGCGCTGACGATCCGCACGTCGACCGCGTCTTCCTGCGTCGAGCCGATCGGCCGCACGCTGCGTTCCTGGATGGCGCGCAGCAGCTTCGATTGCATCGCCAGCGGCAGGTCGCCGATCTCGTCGAGGAACAGCGTGCCGCCGCGGGCTGCCTGGAAATAGCCGTCGCGGTCCGCCGCCGAGCCGGTGTACGAGCCCTTGCGCGCGCCGAAGAACTCGGCCTCGAGCAGGTTCTCCGGAATGGCGCCGCAGTTGACGGCGATGAAAGGGCCGTCGCTGCGCTGGCTGCAGGCATGCACCGCGCGCGCGACCAGTTCCTTGCCGGTGCCCGATTCGCCGCGCACCAGCACCGGCGCCATGCCGCGCGCCACCTTGGCGATGCGCGACTTGACCAGGCGCATCGGCTCGGAGTCGCCGACCAGCCGGGCCAGTGCAGCGTTGCCGTTGCCGCCGACGGTCGATTCGATGCCGCGTGTGGGATCGACGGTGCCGGTGGACGGCACATGGGGGCGTGCCGACGCGAGCTGCGCTTGCACCGCCGACGCCACGACCCCGCGGAACTGCTTCAGGTCGACTGGCTTGGTGAGGTAGTCGAAGGCACCGGCCTTCAGCGCCTCGACCGCGTTCTCGGCGGAGCCATAGGCGGTCATCACGATGCAGCGCTCGCTGCGCTGCTCGCGGTGAATGCGCTGGAGGATCTCCATGCCGAGCCCGTCGGGCAGGCGCATGTCGGTGATGACCACGTCGAAGCGTTCGGCCTGCAGGTGCTTTTCCGCATCGGCCACGCTGCCGGCGGCTTCGACACGGTAGCCCTCGCGCAGCAGCGTCAGTTCGTACAGGGTGCGCAGGTCGGGCTCGTCGTCGACGACCAGGATCTGTGCAATGCGCGGTGCGGACGGGTTGGGAGTGCTCACGGCGTTATTGTGTCAGCCGGCCTTCTGCGGCCGCGAAGTGGACGAAGAAGGCGTTGCCTTCCGGGCTGCCGCGCGCGACGAGGCAGCGCTCGTAGCCCATGGTGGCGCCGTGCCGCTCGCAGAGTTCGCGGCACAGGAAGAGACCGAGGCCGCTCGAGCGGCTTTCCGACGAGAAGAAGGGCTCGAACAGGTGCCGCTGCACCGCGGGGTCGAGCGGTGCGCCGTCGCTCCACACCTGCAGGCTGGCGCGCCCGGCCGTGCCGCTGCGCGTGTGGACCTGGATGGCGCCATCGCGTGCGCTGGCGTAGCGTGCCGCGTTGTCCAGCAGGTTCACCAGGATGCGGCGCAGGTGCTCGACGTCGAAGCGCACGTCGACCGCGCCGGCTTCCAGCACCACCTGCACGCCGCGGCGCGTCTGCTGCACCCATTCGTCGACCAGCGTGCGCACCGTCGGGTCGAGCGACAACTGCTCGTCCAGCGGCAGCACGCGCTGCTGGCGCGCACGGGCCACGTCGAGCACGTCATCGACGATGCGCGCCAGCCGTAGCGCGTTCTGCTCGACCATCGCGGTGAGCTGGCGGTGCGCCGGGTCGGTCAGGTCTTCGCTGAGCAGCGCACTGGCCTGCGTGATCGCCGCCAGCGGGTTGCGGATCTCGTGCGCCACCGCCGCCGACATGCGGCCCATCGCCGCCAGCTTCTCGGTGCGGATGCGGGCCTCGAGCTCGCGCAGGTCCTGCAGGAACATCACGCACAGGCTGTCGTTGCGCCGGTCGCTGGACGGCGTGAGGCGCGTGCGCACCCGCACCTCGCGTGCCGGCCCCTGGGCCTGCGCCACGGGCAGTTCGCGCGATTGCGCGGCACGTCGCGAGAAGGTGCGCCCCGCGAGCGCGGCCAGCGGGCGCCAGGCCGGCTGCGACGCCAGCACGAAGGGCGGCGTCATCGACGCCAGGCCGTGCCCGAGGATCACGTCGGCCGCCGGGTTGGCGGCATGCACCCGGCCGTCGGCGTCGATCACCAGCACGCCTTCGCTCAGCGTCTCGATCACCAGGTCGTTGACCTGCGCATGCATCTGCGCCGCACTGCGTCCGCGCTGCGCCAGCGCCTCTTCGCGCGCCAGGCGCCGCGCGAGTTCGTGCGCCAGCAGCGCCACCACGAACAGGCCGGTGCCGGTGAGCGCCGCCTGCACGAAGCGCGCGCTGGCGTCGCCCGACGAATCGATCCAGCGCCAGCTCGCGTCGGCCAGCAGCAGCAGCGTGACGGCCGCGCTGGTGCCCAGGCCCACGGTGACCGTGCCCAGCACCGCGCCCATCAGCACCGGCAGCGCGAACAGCGGCGTGTAGTTGATGCTGCCGACCTGCAGCACCTGCAGGGCGGTGAAGGTGGCCAGGTCGATGCCGATGGTCACGGCCCAGGCAGTGCCGAAGCCGCGGATCGGCGGCCGGAAGGGCGCGAAGCGCGCGCCCAGCAGCGCGGCGATCAGGTAGCCGGACGAGAGGCCGACCGCGACCCAGTGCACCGACTGGCCGATGGCATAGGTCACGAACTGCAGCAGCAGCAGCACGGCGGCCACGAAGCAGCGCGCCGTCATGAAGCCGCGCCACAGACGCTGCAGCGCGGTGTCGCGTTCGGTGCGGCTGTCGAGCGCGGCCCAGTCGGTCAGGGGGTCGCCGCGTGACCAGAGCAGGGAGGCCATGGCGGCGGTTCAGCCTTCGGCCGCGCGCCGATGCGCCGCGCTGCAATACAGCGCACCGCCCGGTCCCGGCAGGGCGTCGGTCGCCGGCAGATGCAGGCCGCAGTGGGCGCAGCGTGCCATCGCCTGCGGCGCGCCGACCGCGGGGGGCGCCGGGCGTTGGGGCGGCGCCGTCCGTTCACGCATTTCCTCGCGCCGATTCTTGCGCCAGAGCCAGATACCGACCGCCACCACGAAGAGGACCAGCAGGTACTTCATGCGGCGCCTCGTGCCAGCAGCACTTCGAGCACGAAGCGCGAGCCGACGTAAGCCAGCAGCAGCAACGCGGCGCCCGCGTACAGCACGCGCCGCGCGGTGCGGCCGCGCCAGCCGAAACGGGCACGGCCGATCAGCAGCACCGCGAAGGTCAGCCAGGCCAGTACCGAGAACAGTGTCTTGTGGTCCCATTTCCAGACCTGGCCGGCGGCGCCATAGAGCGTCTCGCTGAAGAGCAGGCCGGCCAGCAGCGTGGCCGACAGCAGCACGAAGCCGGCGCTCACGAAGCGGAAGGTCAGGCGCTCCAGGGTGAGCAGCGGCACGCTGGCCTCCGGCTCGGTCGCCAGGCGGATCTGCTTTTCGGCGCGGGTCGTGAGCCAGGCATGCACCACCGCCGCGCCGAACAGGCCGTACGACGCGATACCTAGCGCCAGGTGCAGCGGCAGCCAGGGCGAGGCCGACACGTGCAGCGGCGTGCCCGGGAACAGCACGGCCAGCAGCACGGCCAGCGCGCCCAGCCCGGCCAGGGTGCGACGCACGGTGAGCTGCGGGAACATGCGGCTTTCGACCGCATACACCGTGAGCACCAGCCACGCCATGACCGACAGCGCCGGCGCGAAGCCGAAGCGCGGCATGGCGCTGATCAGCCCGACGCCGAGCGCCATCGCATGAAGCAGCCAGGCCAGGCCCAGCGCGGACTGGGTGGCTTGGCGGTTCAATCGGGGGGCCGCGGCGGCCGTCAAGGCATAGGCACCGGCAGTGGCGATGCCCAGTGCCACGCCGAGTGGGGAGGGGCTCGCTAAAATCATGCGGCGATGATAAGGGCTGGCCCACAAAGCCCGTCGCACGTCACAACGCCGCCCCGGCGTTTCGCCCCCCATTCAAAGCGCCCGCACCTGCGGGCCACAAGGCACCTTCCATGGCCACCGCGCTCACCGAAAAATTCTCCCGGCTCGTCAAGACGATGAGCGGGCAGGCCCGCATCACCGAAGACAACGTGCAGGACATGCTGCGCGAGGTGCGGATGGCGCTGCTCGAAGCCGACGTGGCCCTGCCCGTGGTGCGCGATTTTGTCGCGCGCGTGAAGGAGAAGGCGCTCGGCCAGGAAGTGCTCGGTTCGCTCAAGCCCGGCCAGGCGCTGGTCGGCATCGTCAACCGGGAGCTCGCCGCCACCATGGGCGAGGGCGTTTCCGACATCAACCTGGCAGCGCAGCCGCCGGCCGTCATCCTGATGGCTGGCCTGCAGGGCGCCGGCAAGACCACGACCACGGCCAAGCTGGCCAAGCACCTGATCGAGAAGCGCAAGAAGAAGGTGCTCACCGTGTCGGGCGACGTCTACCGCCCGGCCGCCATCGAGCAGCTCAAGACGGTGACCAAGCAGGCCGGCGCCGAGTGGTTTCCCAGCAGCGCCGACCAGAAGCCGATCGACATCGTGCGCGCCGCCATCGACCATGCGCGCCGCCATTTCTTCGACGTGCTGCTGGTCGATACCGCCGGCCGCCTGGCCATCGACGAGGTGCTGATGGCCGAGATCAAGGCGCTGCATGCCGAACTGAATCCGGTCGAGACGCTGTTCGTGGTCGACGCCATGCAGGGCCAGGATGCGGTGAATACTGCCAAGGCCTTCAAGGACGCGCTGCCGCTCACCGGCATCATCCTGACCAAGACCGACGGCGACTCGCGCGGCGGTGCGGCCCTGTCGGTGCGGCAGGTCACCGGTGTGCCGATCAAGTTCGCGGGCACCAGCGAGAAGATCGACGGGCTCGAAGTGTTCGACGCCGAGCGCCACGCCGGCCGCATCCTGGGCATGGGCGACATCGTCGCGCTGGTCGAGCAGGTCACGGCGGGTGTCGACGTCGCCGCCGCCCAGAAGCTCGCGGCCAAGGTCAAGAGCGGCGCCGGCTTCGACCTCAACGACTTTCTCGGCCAGTTGCAGCAGATGAAGCAGATGGGCGGCCTCTCCAGCCTGATGGACAAGCTGCCACAGCAGATGGCCGCCAAGGCGACCGAGGCCGACATGACCCGTGCCGAGCGCGACATCCGCCGCAAGGAAGGGATCATCCAGAGCATGACCCCGCTGGAACGCCGCAAGCCCGAACTGCTCAAGGCCACCCGCAAGCGCCGCATCGCCGCCGGCGCCGGCGTGCAGGTTCAGGAGGTCAACCGCATGCTCAACGAGTTCGAGCAGATGCAGACCATGATGAAGAAGATGAAGGGCGGCGGCCTCATGAAGATGATGAAGAAGATGGGCGGCATGAAGGGGATGCCCCCGATGGGCGGCGGTGGCGGCGGCATGCCGCGCTTCTGACGCGCCCCGTTTTCTCGATTCCCCAAAGAAAAAGCCCGCGATTGCGGGCTTTTTCTTGGGTCGGATGAAACCGGGTCAGGCAGTCGCCAGCGCCGGACGCGCCAGCTTCAGCGCATGCATCCAGGCGCGGCGCAGGACGGCCGGCGAACGCGATTCCTCGGGGATCAGCAACCAGCCGCGGTCGCGCAGCGTGGTGCCCAGCGCGATCTGGCTGGTCAGCACGGTCAGCGGGATCGCCAGCAGCAGCGGCAGGCCCACGGGCATCAGCCAGATCAGCGCGCTCGGGTCGATCAGCGCGATGCCGACGGCCAGCAGGGCGACGATCGCGGTCATCGGGGCGAGCTGCGACAGGGCGATGCGCCACGGCACGGCAGCGGCTTCGCGCGGAGGCGACTTCCAGTTCAGCTTGACGCCGGTGAGGGCGACCACGACAAACAGCGAGTGCGCCAGCATGCGAACCGGGGCTTGCACGATCGCCAGGGCGCTTTCCAGCACCGAGCTCTTGAGCAGGCCGCCCAGGCCGCCGAACTGGCGTTGCTCGCCGCGCATCAGCACGGCGGCGATGCCCAGCACGCGCGGCAGGAACAGCAGGCTCAGCGTCCAGGCCCACAGGGCGGCCAGTTCACCGGGCAGCACATGCCAGCTCGAGATCAGGCTCGAACCCGACAGCCACAGGGCGGTGCCCAGCGTCAGGAAGGCCAGCCACAGCGGGGCGGAAACGTAGGCCATCGTGCCGGTCACGAACATCGCGCGGTGCACCGGGTGGATGCCGGGCTCGGCCATCAGGCGGGCGTTCTGCAGGTTGCCCTGGCACCAGCGGCGGTCGCGCTGCAGTTCGGACAGCAGGTCCGGCGGTTGCTGCTCGTAGCTGCCGACCAGGTCGGACACCAGCCACACGTGGTAGCCGGCACGGCGCATCAGCGCGGCTTCGACGAAGTCATGCGACATGATGCCGCCCGACATGCCGCCGGTGCCGGCGATCGGTGCCAGCGCGCAATGGTCCATGAAGGGCTTGACGCGGATGATGGCGTTGTGGCCCCAGTAGTGCGATTCGCCCAGTTGCCAGAACTGCATGCCCAGCGTGAACAGGCGGCCCGTCACGCGGGAAGCGAATTGTTGGGCACGGGCGTGCAGCGTGACGTGGCCGATGGCCTGCGTCGCGGTCTGGATCACGCCGGCCGTCGGGTTGGCTTCCATCAGCTTGACCATGGCGGTCAGGCAGTCGCCGCTCATCACCGAATCGGCGTCGAGCACGACCATGTACTTGTAGTCGTTGCCCCAGCGGCGGCAGAAGTCGGCCACGTTGCCGGCCTTGCGGTGCGTGCGGCGGGTGCGCAGCCGGTAATACACCTCGACCTGCGGCTGGTTGGGGCTCTCGGCCAGCGCGGCGCGCAGGTCTTCCCAGGCGGCGCGTTCGGCCTTGGCGGTCTCGGCGTCGTAGCTGTCGGACAGCACGAACACGTCGAACTGCTTCGAATGGCCGGTGGCGGCCACCGATTCGCAGGTGGCGCGCAGACCGGCGAACACCGTGGCCACGTCCTCGTTGCAGATCGGCATGATGATCGCGGTGCATGTTTCCGGGTTCATCGGATGGTCGGCGACCTGCTTGACGGACAGCGCGTGCTTGTCACCGCGCACGGAGACATAGAAGCCCATCAGTGCCGTCACGAAGCCGGTCACGACCCAGCCGGACAGCAGGCCGTACAGGCCGATCTGGCCGTATTCGAGCCAGACGTTGTCGTAGTCGGGTTGCACGCCGGCAAACAGGATCGACGCGATCACGGTGCTGAACAGGGCCAGCAGCATGAAGGCCAGGCGACGCTGCTTGGCGGCACGTTGCCACGGTTGTTCCGGGCCGAGTTCGACGGCTTGCTCGCGGGCGGCCTTGCCGCCGGCGCCGAGCTTCACCAGCATGGCGGTGCCAATGCTGTTCCAGAAACCGCGCCAGGGGCGGGGCGCCATGGAACCGCGATTGACCGGCGGCGCGGTCAGGGCGTTCGGGTGGCGGTCCTCGCGAAACACGCTGCGCTTCGGCGCGAGGTCGGCCGGGGTCAAAACCTTCATCTGGGAAAAATCGTTTGGTTTCATGGGCGGCTCACCAACGTTGCTTTTGAAGGGAAGAAGGGGTGTCGCCAATCGCTGGAAAGCGCTTGACGACGCAGTCGGGGTAGGCCCCGCCCAATCCGTCGGACCCAGCGGCCAGGGAGTTGGCAGCACGGGGACGTGAGAGGAGAACCTGCGTGGAACGCAGGCCATCGCGCTGCGGGCGCAGTGCGAAAGAGGGGCTGAAAGAGGCGGTCATGCCTCTACTAGGGCAATCGCCGTGCCAGCGCTGAAAAGCGCTTTTAAATCAAAGGCTTAGGCGAAAATTTCGCCCAAAAATCCCGGTGAAGTGTCGGGAGGGGCGGGAAAACCCCTGTTTTTGTCGCCGAACCCCGACAGCCTCGCTGGCTGTGCGGGCCAAACCCAATGAAATCAACGACTTACTTGCGTCGCTCCTCAGCGACAGCTTCGCCGGATGGTGACGACGGGCCCTCGGCCTTGAAGTGGCCGGGGGTCAGTTCGTGCTTCTGCAACAGCCGATAGAACTCGGTCCGGTTGCGGTCGGCCAGGCGCGCGGCGTCGGCCACGTTGCCGTCGGTCAGCTTGAGCAGGCCGACCAGGTAGTCGCGTTCGAAGCGCTGCTTGGCATCGGCGTAGGTCTGCACCTCGACGCTCGGCACGCGCAGCGCCCGCTGCACCAGCGCCAGCGGGATCAGGGGTGAACTCGACAGCGCGCAGACCTGCTCGACGACGTTGAACAACTGTCGCACGTTGCCCGGCCAGGAGGCCGTGGTGAGCGCCTTGATCGCCTCCGGCGCGAAGCCGGACAGCCGCTTGCCGTACTTGGTCGACAGGCGCTGCAGGAAGTGGTTGGCCAGCAGCGGGATGTCCTCGCGCCGGGCCGACAGCGGCGGCAGCGTGAGCGTCACCACGTTGAGGCGGTAGTACAGGTCTTCTCGGAACTGGCCCGCTTCCATGGCAGCGTCCAGGTCGCGGTGGGTGGCCGAGACGATGCGCACGTCGACCGCGATCGACTGGGCAGCGCCGACCGGCCGCACCGCGCGCTCCTGCAGCACGCGCAAGAGCTTGACCTGCAGGGCGGGTGGCATGTCGCCGATCTCGTCGAGCAGCAGCGTGCCGCCGTCGGCCTGCTGGAACAGGCCCTTGTGGTTGGCGTGGGCGTCGGTGAAGGCGCCCTTCATGTGGCCGAACAGTTCTGATTCGAGCAGCGCCTCGGGGATGGCGCCGCAGTTGACCGCCACGAAGGGCTTCTCGGCCCGCGCGCTCGCCTTGTGGATGGCGCGGGCCAGCAGTTCCTTGCCGGCACCGCTGTCGCCGCGCAGCAGCACCGACGCGTCGGACTTGGCGACCATGCGCGCTTCGGCCAGCAATTCGGCCATGCGGCTGCTGCGGCTGACGATCTCGGAGCGCCAGCTTTCGTCGCTGCCCGTGCTGGGTGTGGTGACGGGCGAGCCCATGGCCAGTGCCTGGCTGATCTTCTCGAGCAGCTCGCGCGCGTCGTAGGGCTTGGTCAGGTAGGTGAAGACGCCGCGTGCCGTCGCCTCGACCGCGTCGGGGATGGTGCCGTGCGCGGTGAGCAGGATCACCGGCAGCGTCGGGTGGTCCTTGCGGATCTCGTCGAACAGCGCGAGCCCGTCGCGGCCGGGCAGGCGCACGTCGCTCAGCACCAGTTGCGGGTGCTCGATCTCGAGCTGGGTCAGCGCCGATTCGGCCGAGGTCACGGCCGTCACCTGGTAGCCGGCCGAGTTCAGCCGCATCGACAGCAGGCGCAGCATGTCGGGGTCGTCGTCGACCACCAACAGGCGGGCGCCGGTGGCTTTGGCGGAAGGGGGGGCTTCACTCATGGACGGTCCTTCGTGCGCCGCTCAGGGCGTGGCAGGTTTGCTGCCGTTGCTGGGTGCGGGCGCGTTGGGCCGGGCGAAGCTGCGTTCGATGGCGCGCAGCGCTTCGATCCGGTCGTTCAGCTGGTCGATGCGGCGCTGTGCGTCGCGCGCCTGCTGGGCCTGGCGGTCGCGGTCGTCCTCGACCTTGCGTTGTTCAAGAAAGCGCGCGGCCAAGAGGCGCGCCAGTGGCTGCAGCGGCTGCGCATCGGCCGTCGGGTTCGACGCCACGCGCTGCAGCAGCCCCAGGGAACGCGCCAGGTCGGCCGGTGCCCGCGTCTGCGCCAGCACCAGGGCCACCTGCATCTGGACCAATGGCGCGTCGCCCGGGTCGCCCAGCCGCGCCAGCTCGGCGGCCAGCTCATTGGCACCGAGCGAGCGCAGGCGGTCGGCGTAGGTGAGGACGGCTTCGGCCGGCGTGGCGCCGCGCAGCGAGAAGGCCAGCGCCGGCTGGGTCGCCAGGGCGATCGGCTCGGCCTCGACCGGGGTCACGCGCACCACGGGCGGCGGGGGCGGTGCCGGCACGGGCGCCGGGGCCGGCGGCGGTGTCGGCGCGGGCGGCGGCGTGGTGCACGCGCCCAGCAAGGTCAGCGACGACAGGGCGAGCGCCGAGGCAAGGGCCGGACAGCGGGCGAACGAAAAAGACATGATGCGAGACAACGTGGGACGCGAGGTGTTCGGGGCGGGGATGGGACGGAGCGTGTGAGCGGCTCAGGCGGAGCGCGGGAGCTCGATGCGGAATCGCGCCCCGGGGCCGTCGGGCAGCAGCGCGACGTGGCCACCATGTGCAGCAATGTACTCCTGCACGATCGACAGGCCGATGCCTGTGCCTTTGACCGCGTGCTCCGGTTGGCGTTCCCCACGGAAGAAGGGCTCGAAGACGCGATCGCGGTCGCCCTCGGCGATGCCGGGGCCGGCGTCGGAGATGTCGATGCGCGCGGTATCGGCGGTGCCGGAGACATCGAAGCGGATGACGCCGCCGCGCTCGGAGAAGCGGATGGCGTTCGACAGCAGGTTGGCCAGCGCCGTGCCCAGCTTGGCCGGGTCGACCGTGATCGACAGCGGCTCGCCCTCGACCTGCACCTGCAGCCCGTGCGCCTGCCATTGCAGGCGCTGCGCCTCGACCTGCTCCTCGATCAACGGCAGCAGGGCCGTGCGCTGGCGATGCAGGTCGCGTGCTTCGAAGGCGGCGGCGTTGAAGCGCAGCAGCGCCTCGATCTGGCTCTGCAGCGAGATGGCGTTCTGCTGCAGGATCTGCGCGACCTCGCGCTGCGCCGGGTTGAGCGCGCCGGTCACGCCGTCTTCCAGCAGCGAGATGCCCTCGCGCAGGGCCGCCAGCGGCGTCTTGAGTTCATGCGACACGTGACGCAGGAAGCGTGCCTTGTCGGCATCCAGTTCCGTCAGACGAAGCCGCAACCATTCGAGCTGCTGCGACACGCGCCGCACGTCGGCCGGGCCGCGGATGTCGATCGGCTCGTCGAGCCGGTTCTCGCCCAGGCCGACGATGGCGCGCTGCAGCCGCTTGAAGGGCCGCGCCAGCCACACGCCGAAGGCCAGCGCCAGCGCCACCGCCAGCGCGCTGGCGGCCAGCACCTCGCGCATCAGCCGTGTGCGGGCGTCTTCCAGGCGGGTCGAAAGCGCGGTGTTCTGCGCCTCGATCTGCGTCTGCGCCTGCTGGGCGATGTCGGTGTTCACGGCGTCGAGGTCGCGGAACTGCATCGCGAGCGTGGTCTCGCGCGCGAGGGCCGTGTCGGCGGGGCCGACCAGCAGCCGCTCCATCGCATCGAGCTGCATCCGCCAGGCGTCGATGGAGGTGCGCTGCACGCCGTTGTCGGCCAGCCGGGTCAGCACGTTCTGCGCATCGCGGGCAGCGTCGTCGAAGCGCCGGCGCAGCACCGCGTCGTTGAGCACCAGCGACTGGCGGCCGGCCCGTTCCATCGCGGCGCTGCGCTCGGCCAGCGACTGCGCCGCGCCCGAGAGCGTGAGCGCGCGGGTGGCCGCGTCGCGGCTCTGCGTCATCAGCGCGTCGTACTGGAACACCGCGCGCAGGGCCACACCCACCAGCAGGGCGGTGATCAGGAGGAAGGCGAAAAGCAGCAGTTGCTGAAAAGAGCCGCGCGCCGTCGTGAGCTTCGCCATCAGACGGCGAGCGCGGCGGTGGCCGGCGCGGCGTCTGGGGCGTCGACGTCGCGCAGGGGCACTTCGCCGCGCAGCGTGTAGGCCAGCGAACGGGTGATCCGCAGGTCGATCATCTGGCCAACCAGGCGCGCGTCGCCTTCGAAATTGACGACGCGGTTGCAGGCAGTGCGGCCCATCAGCTCGCTCGCGTTCTTGCGCGACGCACCTTCGACCAGCACGCGCTGCGTGGTGTCGACCAGCGCCTGGCCGAAGTGCTTGACGTTGACGTCGATCGCGGCCTGCACCTGCTGCAGGCGCGCCAGCTTCACCGCGTGCGGCGTGTCGTCGTGCAGCGCGGCGGCGGGCGTGCCGGGGCGCGGGCTGAAGATGAAGCTGAAGCTCGAATCGAAGCGGCAGTCGTCGATCAGCTTCATCATCTTGGCGAAGTCTTCGTCGGTTTCGCCGGGGAAGCCGACGATGAAGTCGCTGCTCAAGGCCAGTTCGGGCCGGATGGCGCGCAGCTTGCGCACCGTGCTCTTGTATTCCATGGCGGTGTAGCCGCGCTTCATCGCCATCAGGATGCGGTCGCTGCCGTGCTGCACCGGCAGGTGCAGGTGGCTCACCAGTTTCGGCACCCTGGCATAGGCCTCGATCAGGCGCTGCGTGAACTCGTTCGGGTGGCTGGTGGTGTAGCGGATGCGCTCGATGCCCGGGATCTCGGCGATGTACTCGATCAAGAGCGCAAAGTCGGCGATCTCGCTCGTGCCGCCCATCGCGCCGCGGTAGGCGTTCACGTTCTGCCCGAGCAGCGTGACCTCGCGCACGCCCTGGGCGGCCAGGCCAGCGACCTCGACCAGCACGTCGTCGAGCGGGCGGTTGACTTCCTCGCCGCGGGTATAGGGCACCACGCAGTAGCTGCAGTACTTGGAGCAGCCTTCCATGATCGAGACGAAAGCGGTCGCACCGTCGACGCGGGCCGGCGGCAGGTGGTCGAACTTTTCGATCTCGGGGAAGCTGATGTCGACCTGCGGGCGGCCCTGCACGTCCCGCTGCGTGAGCATCTCGGGCAGGCGGTGCAACGTTTGCGGTCCGAACACCACGTCGACGTAGGGTGCGCGCGCGATGATCGCCGCGCCTTCCTGGCTCGCCACGCAGCCGCCCACGCCGATCTTCACGCCGCGGGCCTTGAGGTGCTTGATGCGGCCGAGGTCGCTGAAGACCTTTTCCTGCGCCTTCTCGCGCACCGAGCAGGTGTTGAAGAGGATGAGGTCTGCTTCCTCGACGTCCTGCGTGGGCTCGTAGCCCTGGGCGGCGTTCAGCACGTCGGCCATCTTGTCCGAGTCGTACTCGTTCATCTGGCAGCCGAAGGTTTTGATGAAGACTTTTTTGCGCATGGCGTGGGGCGAGGATGAGTAAGCGAGCGGAAAGGACGGCGCCGGCCGCCCGAGATGGCGTGGAGGCGCGAGAGGCGGCAGTCGCCGCCAGCGTCACTGCCCGAAGGCGGGCAACTGGTTGAACGGCGTCTTGCCGTCGTCGGTCGCGCCGCTGGTGACCACGAAGGGCCAGAAGTTGAGGAAGGGCCGACCGACCGAGGCGCGCTTCACGCTCGCCTCGGTCGCCGTGAGGATCCAGATCTCGCGCACCAGGCCGGCCGGGTCGCGCGTGTAGTTGACCAGCAGGTTCTGGCCGGTGATGGCGCCTGTCGTCACCACCATGTTCTCCGCGCTGCGGATGCGCGCGCCGGGCGACAGGCGATCGGCCCGGCCGTCGAGCACGATCTCGGGCGCTGCGACCACCATGAACTGCCCGCGCAGCGTGCCTTCGGGGAAATTGCGGCCGCCGACCGCCGCCTCGTTCTGCACCGGCGCCTCCAGCGTCTGGGCCGACAAGGGCGGCGCCCAGGCGAAGGCCGCCACCAAGGCGACCAGGGAGAAGAAGGCGAACAGGGCGGGGGCGGCGATGCGGTGGCAGCGGTTCATGGGGTATATCCAGAGGCTGTGGAGCGACCGATTTTAGCGGCCGGCCCCATCGGGCCTGATCGCACCGGAGCCCATGGGCTGCGCCGCGCCGCTCAGGCCGTGACCGATGCCTGGCCGGCGGGCTGGCGGGCCGTTGCCGTGTTCGTGCCCACGCCGGCCCCGGGCAGGGGCGGGCGGGTGCTCGTCCCGAAGGCGGCGATGCGTGCCCATTCCTCCACGGCGTCGAGCAGCTTGGCCTGCATGACCCGGGTGGTCGCCGTGTGGTCGATGTCGGGCCAGAAGCGGTACGTCACCCGCTCGAACAGGCGCGAGCCGCGCAGCTGGCTCAGCATGCCGTGGTTGCGGTCGGTCGAGTTGTAGGTCACCGAATACATCAGGGACACCTCCACGCCGCGATCGACCAGCGACAGCAGGCGGCGTTCATGCTCAGCGGCATCGACCACCGGTGCCTCGGCGCTGCCGAAGATGCTGCCCTGCTCGACGGCCGGCGTGCGGCTCGGCCGCAGCGAGGCCACGCGTGCCATCGTCCGTTCACGGGCGGCGGCGTCGCCCGCGCCCAGCCAGTCGGTCAGGTCGCGCCACCAGAAGTAGCTCGCACGCACCGCGGCGTTGAAGGGGAAGGCGGCCAGCCGGCGCAGCTTGCGTTCGAGGCGCACGCCGGGCGTGAGATACATCTCGCCGTCGAAGGCCAGCATGCCGGTGATGCGCGGGTCGGCCAGCGCCACCGCCATGGCGTTCTCGGCGCCCGAGCAGATGCCAAACACCAGGAAGCGGCGCACGCCGTAGCGCTCGCCCAGGAAATCCATGGCGGCCTTCATGTCTTCCACGGCTTGCGCGCGGAAGGCGTTGCGGCTCTGTGCGGCCACGCTGTCGCCGATGCCGGAGAGGTCGAAGCGCAGCGTCGGGATGCCGGCGCTGGCGAGGCGGCGCGCCGTCTTCACGTTGATGCGGTGCGGCCCGATGCGGTGGTTCACGCCGGTGTTGAGCACCAGGCATGCCACGTCGGTGCGGCCGGCCTGAGGCTGGCTGAGCATGCCGAACAGACCCTCGTCGGGGCCGAACAGAACGGGTGTCTCGCTGTAGTCATTCATGGATTTCTGCCATCACGCGTTGCAACGCCTCTGCAGGCACCATCTCATTATTGGGGTGGGGATTGCTCGTCCATATCATGGTATGCGGCAATAGCACATGGCGTGCACTGCGGTCTTGCGTCTGCGCCGTGACCCACTGGCGCGTGGTCGTGTCGTCGGGTTTGGCGATCACCACGAGTTCGGTGCCGGTGCCCAGCTGGAGGCTGTCGGGCGTGAGCGCCGCGACCTGGCGGCGCAGCAGTTCGGAGATGCCGAAGCCGAAGGCCTCGCCGCTGAAGGCCTCGGGGTCCTTGCGCAGGCTGCGGCGCCATCCGGCGTCGGGAATCGAGTGGCTCAATTCGAGTTCGGCCACGTGTTTTTCGCGCAGGTCCTGCAGGTAGCTGCGGCCTTCCAGCACCGGTTCCCACAGCACCAGCCGGGCGATGCGCGGGCTGGCAGAGGCGGCGGCCTGCAGCGCCAGCGTGGCACCGATGCGTGCGCCGAACCACACGACGCGCGCTGCGCCGGAACGGGCGATCAGTTCGCGGTGGGCCTCGCCGATGTCGCGGCGCCAGCCCTCCAGGTCGCCGTCCTCGTCGTCGCCGGGGGAATCGCCCGTGCCGTAGGGGTCGAAGCGCAGCACCGGTACGCCGCGGCGCGACAGGCGCAGCGCGAGCAGGCGGTAGAAGCGGTGGCTGCGCAGGGCCTCATGGCCCATGGGCGGGCACAGCAGCACGGCCGTGTCGCTCGCACGCGCACCTTCCGCCGCGTGAAAAAGACCGAAGAGCCGCCGCGAGGGCGGGCCGAACATCAGGGGGGTCATGCGATGAATTCCAGGGGCGCGGCGGCGTTCGCACTGACGTCGTCCGTCGTGTGCGGTACGCAGCGCGGCAGGCGCAGTGCCAGGGCGCCGATCGTGTCGTCGCCGTCCTCGAAGGAGTGCAGGCGCAACTGCTCGACGCCGTCGGGCGTGGTGAGGGTGACGGTCTGGGCGACCGGCGCGATGCCGACGTCGAAGCCGTTGGTGGCCAGGTCCAGCCCGATGCCGACCGCCTTGAGGCAGGCTTCCTTGCGGGTCCAGCAGACGAAGAAGGCGCGATCGCGCTGTGCCGCCGGGCAGGCCGCCAGCGCCGCCTGCTCGGCGGGTGAGAAATAGGCCGCGGCCAACGCGAGCGCGTCGGGCATCGGCCGAAGAACCTCGACGTCCACGCCCAGTTCGTCGTGGGTCGACAGCGCGACCAGGCCGGTGTCGTGGCTGTGACTGAGGTTGAAGTGCAGGTCGGCCGACGCCAGCGCCGGCTTGCCGAAGCGGCCGGCCACGAAACGCAGCCGTTCGCCGGCCTGGCCGCTGTGGTGGCCCAGCAGCTGCCGCAGCGCGGCATGGGCAGCGATGAAGCGGTGCCGGTCGCGCTCGAAGACGAAGCGGCGCGCTCGCGCCGCTTCGTCGGCCGAGAGCTTGGCCAGGGCGGCGGCGGGGACGTGCTGGTCCAGGTCGATGCGCCACAGTTCGCAGTGGGGCGCATCGACGGGGAGGACGAGCGGCGAGACGTTCATGCGCACCCCGATCAGCCCTTGCGACCCCAGCCGGAGAACACCCGCCCGAGCAAGCCGGGGCGCGCCGACGACGGCGCCTCGGCCGGTGTCAGCGGCGCGGGCGATGTCACCTGCGACGCTGCGAGCTGCGCCAGGCTTTCGAACATGTAGCGGCGTGCTTCGATGCGCTGGCCGAAGCTTTGCTCGGACTGCTGCACCACGCGCATCGCCAGCAGCGAGTCGCCGCCCAGGTCGAAGAAGTTGTCGCTGGCGCGGATGTCGTTCACGTCGATGTTGAGCACGCCGGCCCAGATCTGCGCGAGCTGCGCCTGCTCGGGTTGCAGCAGCGACGCGGGGTTGCCGTTGGATGCGGCGGCCTTCTCGCGTGCGGCCACCGTCAGCGGCGGCGACTCGGCGCTCGACGCCAGGCGCGTCAGGATGCGCGCGCTGGCCGAATCCGTCGGTGCCAGCAACTCGGCCACCGGCACGTCGGGCCGATCAGCCAGCGTGCGCAGGATCTCGACGAAGCGGTCCCGGAAGGCGGTGCCGGTCTCGGGCAGGTAGATGTCGGCGTTGTAGGCGATCGGGCCTTCGAGGCCGTGCGGCTTCTCCAGCAGCCACAGCCCCAGGTCGTCGGTGGCGCCGCGCTGCAGCAGGTGCACCTGCTTGTGCGCCAGGCCGCCGAAGTCGAGCGGGCGCTCGCGCGCGTCCTGGAACGAGAAGAGGCCCTGGTACAGCCCCGCGCCCTGCGCCAGGTTGACGAACTCGGGCTCGGTCGCCATGCGTTCGAAGGGCACCTGCTGGTAGCCCATGACCGCCACCAGCTCGTTCTTCACGTAGCGGATGAAGCCACCGAAGCCCAGCGTTCTGTCGACCTGGAAGGGCAGCGGCAGCACGTTGTTGAAGAAGCCCATGACCGATTCGAGTTCGGGCACTTCGCGGCCGCGCACCGGCGTGGCGATCACGACCGAGCGGCTGTCGATGGCGCCGCTCATCATCAGCACGTAGGCGCCCAGCGCCAGCATGCTGAGCGTGACGTCGTGCTGGCGCGCCACTTCGCGCAGGCGCTGCGTGGTGGCCTGGTCGATGTGGATCCAGTTCACGCCGCCCTTGCCGGACATGCCGGCCTTGCGCGGCATGTCGGTCTTGGCGGCGCGCGGTGCGGGCATGCGCGCGAAGCGCTGCTTCCAGAAGTCGAGTTGCCGGGTGAACTCCGGCTGCGCCATCCAGTCGGCGTACCACTGCGCGTAGTCGCCCATCGAGACCGGTGGCTCGGGCAGCGTGTGCTTCTGGCCGCGCACCAGCGCGCCGTAGATGGCCGACAGCTCGGTCTGGTAGATGTCGAAGGACCAGCCGTCCCACACCAGGTGGTGCGGCACGAACATGAAGGCATGGTCCTCCGGCCCCATCCTGTAGAGCGCCATGTGGAAGAGCGGCGCGCGGTGGATGTCCAGCGGCTGGTCGGCCAGTTGCTGCATGCGGCCGGCGAGCTCGGCCTCGCGTTCTTCCTCGGGCATCGCGCTGAGGTCGACCAGCGGGATGTCGAAGTCGACCCGCGGGGCAATGACCTGCACGGCGGCGCCGTGCTCGTCGGTGCCGATCGCGGTCCGCAGGGCGGCATGCCGCTGCACCATCGTCTGCAGCGCGCTGCGGAACTTGGCAACGTCCAGCGGTCCGCGGAAGCGGTGGCCCGACGGCGCGTTGTAGACCGGACGGCCCGGGTGCAGTTCTTCGAGGAAGCGGATGCGTTCCTGCATCGGCGTGAGCGGCGCGCTGCGGCGATCGGGCATGTGCACGATCGGTTGCTGCGCCACCGCCTGGCCGGTGCCGCGCAGGCGGTTCACCGTCTGCGCGATGCGCTCGACCGTGGGCGATTCGAACAGCGTCGACATCGGCAGCTTGAGCTGCAGGTCGCGGCTGAGCTGGGCCGTGAGGCGCGCGGCCAGCAGCGAATGCCCGCCGAGCGCGAAGAAGTCGTCGTGGATGCCGAGGCCGGGCAGGCTCAGCGTCTGCTCCATCGCCGCCAGGATCTGGCGTTCGAGCTCGTCGCGCGCCGGCACGGCGGCGTCGCGGCGCGTGGCGGCGGCGCTGACGGGCGGGGGCAGGGCCTTGCGGTCGATCTTGCCGTTGGGCAGCAGCGGCAGCGCGTCGAGCGCGACGAAATGCTGCGGCAGCATGTACTCGGGCAGGAAGCTGGCCAGGTGCTGGCGCAGGGCCGTCGCCTCGGGCATGGGGCCGCGCGGCACCACGTAGGCCACGATGCGCACATCGCCCGGCGCGTCCTCGCGGGTGACCACCAGCGCACGGTCGATGGCGCCATGGCGCGCCAGGTTGGCTTCGATCTCGCCGAGCTCGATGCGGTAGCCCCGCACCTTGACCTGGTGGTCGGCGCGGCCCAGGCATTCGAGCACGCCGTCGGCGCGCCAGCGGCCCAGGTCGCCGGTGCGGTACCAGCGGGCGCCGCTGCCGTCGTGGGCGGGCACGAAGCGCTCGTCGGTCAGTTCGGGGCGGTCGAGGTAGCCGAGCGTCACGCCGGCACCGCCGATGTAGAGCTCGCCGGTCACGCCCACGGGCAGCGGCTGCCCCTGCGGGTCGAGCACGTGGAACTGGGTGTTGATCACCGGGCGGCCGATGGGAATGACGCCCTCGGCGCGCAGCACGCGGTGGAAGCTCGACCAGACGGTGGTTTCGGTCGGGCCGTAGCCGTTCCAGAGTTCACCGACCATCGGCAGCAGCTGGCGCGCCAGATCGGCGGGCAGCGGCTCGCCGGTGCAGATGGCCAGCAGGTCGCGGCGGCCGGGCCAGCCGGCGTCCAGCAGGATGCGCCAGGTGGAGGGCGTCGCGTCGACGAAGTCGACTTCCTCGGACTCGATCAGCTCGCGCAGGCGGTCGCCCTGCATCGCCTGCGTCTTGTCGGCCACCACGATGCGCGCGCCCACCGTCAGCGGCAGGATCACTTCGGACACCGCGATGTCGAAGGACAGCGTGGTCACCGCCAGCACGCGGCGCTGGGCGTCGATGCCCGGCACCGTGCGCAGGCCGGTCAGGAGATTGACCACCGTGCGGTGCGGCACGCGCACGCCCTTCGGGCGGCCGGTGGAGCCGGAGGTGTAGATCACGTAGGCCACGTTGCCGGCATCGCCGCCGTGCGACGGTGCCGCTGGGGTCGGCTGCACGCCGTCGGCGCGCACGCGGGCCAGCCCCTGCAGGGGCGTGGTGGCGTCGGTGTCGGCATCGGTCACGGCGACGCGCAGTTGCGCATCCTCGATCATGAATTCGATGCGTTCGCGCGGGAAGGCCGGGTCGAGCGGCACGTAGCCGGCGCCCGACTTCAGGATGCCGAGCAGCGCCACCAGCATGTGTGCGTTGCGCGCGCAGCACAGGCCGACCAGGTCGCCCGGGCCGATGCCCTGCGTCTGCAGGGCGGCGGCGAGGCCGTTGGCACGCTGGTCGAGCTCGCGGTAGCTGAGCGACGCGCCGCCGGCGCGCACCGCCACCGCATCGGGCGTGGCCTGGGCCTGGCGGCCGATGAGGGTGTCGATGCGCAGCTGCGCGTCGTAGGGCGCGGCCGTGGCGTTGAAGGACTGCAGCAGGGTGAGGTCTTCGCTGCTGCAGGCCAGGGCCTGGGCGACGGTGGCCTGCGGCTGGCGCGCAAGCTGCGCCAGCGCGTCGCCGTACAGCGCGAGCCAGCGCCGCACGGTGGCTTCGTCGAACAGCGCCGTGTTGTATTGCAGCTCGAGCTGCAGGCCGTCGGCCACGGGCACCGCGTTGAGGAACAGCTCGAAGTTCTCGTAGTGGCGGGCGTTGCCCGACAGCCGGCTCTGCAGCCCGGGGAAGCTGCCGCCCTGCGCGGTCGTGGCGCGGTCGAGGTTGAACATCACGCTGACCAGCGATGGGCGGCTGGGGTCGCGTGTCACCGGCAGGTGCCGCAGCAGCGTGCCGTAGGTCAGCGTCTGGTGGTCGAAAGCGTCCAGCAGCGTGTTGGCGATCTGACGCAGCAGCACGTCGAAGGGCTGGGCCGGATCGACCGTGACGCGCACCGGCAGCAGGTTGACGCAGTGGCCGACCAGCTTGGGCATGCCGCTGGCCGCCTGGCCGGCGGAAGGCACGCCGACCACGAGATCGTCCTGCTGCGACAGGCGATGCACCAGGGCGGCAAAGACGCTGAAGAGCGTGGCGAACAGGCTGACGCCGGCACGCGCGCCGAGCTGGCGTGCCGCCTCAACCAGCGGCGCTGGCAGCAGCACGTCGGCTCGCCGCGCATCGAAGCTGCGGCGCGCGGCGCGCGGGCGGTCCAGCGGGAGTTCGAGCGCGGGCAACGAGTTGCCGGGGTACTGGCCGAGCCAGTACGACAACTGCGTCTGCGCCATCGGCGTGACCGCTTCGGCGCGTTCCCATTGGGCGTAGTCGGCATAGCGGGGCGCCGGCTCGAGTGCCGTGACCTGGCCGCGCTGCGCGGCATAGAGCAGGCCCAGGTCGTCGGCGATGACGCCCCACGACCAGCCGTCGCACACCGAGTGGTGCGCCGTCATCAGCAGCACGTTCTGCGTGGGGGCCAGCCGGTAGAGCGCGGCGCGAAACAGCGGGCCCTGTTCCAGGTCGAAGGGCGTCTCGACCGCTTCGGTGTGCGCCTTGGCCATGGCCAGGGCTTGCGCCGCGGCATCCATGCCGCTCAGGTCGTGCAGTGGAAGTGCGAATGCGCCCGGCACGGCGACGACCAGCTGCTCGCCATCGGGCGAGAAGGTCGCGCGCAGCGCCTCGTGCCGCGCCAGCAGCGCGGTCATCGCGGCCGACAGGGCGGCGGTGTCGAGCGTGCCATCGAGGTGCAGGTCGACCGACTCGTTGTAGGCGAGCGAGGCCTGGCTGCCGAGCCGGTGCGCCAGCCAGACTTCACGCTGGGCCTCGGTGGTCGGGATGACGCCGGAAATCGCGCCCAGGGCGAAGGGGTCGAAGTCATCGACTTCGATGGCTTTGGCAACGTTCTGCAGGGTCACGTCGTGCTTTGCCGCGTCGCGGGTGTCGGGCCAGCTGCTCACGCGTCCACCTTGCGGTACTTGCCGGGGCTGGCGGGGTCGGGCACGAACCAGGCGGGCTGGCCGTCCTTGTCGCGGCCCAGGCGGGCATCGGGCACCGGCGGGTGCGCGGCGTCGAAGGCGCGGCTGGCCGGCGCGCGGCCGGGCAGGAATTCGGCTTCCTGCATCTCGGCGATCGATTCCCGGAAGGCCGACTTGATGGTCGCGATGTCGTCGCGCGTGTGCGCGGTCGTCATGAAGCAGGGGAAGTTGTCCAGGATGTGCACGCCGCGGCTGCGCATCATCGCGAACAGCAGGTCCTGCAGCGGGTGGTCTTCCAGCCAGCTCACGCGCCAGAGCGACGCGAAGTAGCGGATCTCCAGCGGCGCGCCCACCTCGCGGCAGAAGGCCGTGAGCTCGTCGGCCATCGCGGCCGTGTGCAGGTTGAGCTGCGTCTGCAGCGCGTTGCCCGAGGCCTTCAGGTGGTCGAGCGAGGCCTTGGCCGCGGCCAGCGTGAGCGGGTGCCGCACGAAGGTGCCGGCGAAGTAGGTGACGCCGACGGTCGGAATCGAATCGTCGCCGTAGTTCCAGGCGCCGCCGTCGAGCGCGTCCATGTACTCGCGCTTGCCGGCGATGGCGCCGATGGGCATGCCGCCCCCGATCACCTTGCCATAGGTGGCGAGGTCACCGCGGATGCCGAACAGCGCCTGGGCGCCGCCGGGGTGCGCGCGGAAGCCGGTGATCACCTCGTCGAAGATCATGCAGGTGCCGCTCTGCGCTGTGATGGCGCGCACTTCCTGCAGGAATTCCTTCGGCTGGAAGTCGGGACGGCGGCTCTGCACCGGCTCGATCAGCACGGCCGCCAGCTCGTCGGCGTTCTCGCGGATGAACGCGAGCGATTCGGGCGTGCCGTAGTCGAGCACGCGCACGTCGCCGAACATGCCGCTCATCACGCCGGGCGTGGCCGGGATGCCGCGGGCGCCACGGCCGGCGCGCACCAGCACCTCGTCGAAGGTGCCGTGGTACGAGCCGCTGAACAGCACGACGGTGCTGCGGCCGGTGTGGGTGCGCGCGATGCGGATCGCCGCCATCACCGCTTCGGAGCCGGTGTTGCACAGCGCCGCGCGGTCGAAGCCGGTGAGCTCGCAGATGCGCTGCGTCACCTCGGCGGCCAGCGGGTGCTGCGGGCCGATCTCGTAGCCGAGGTCGAGCTGCTTGCGGATCGCGTCGTTCAGGAAGTCCGGCTGCCAGCCGAACATGTTCATGCCGAAGCCGTTGAGGGTGTCGACGTACTCGTTGCCGTCGATGTCCCACACGCGCGAGCCCTTGGAGCGGTCGACCACCAGCTGGTAGGTGATCTCCTTGGTCGCCGGGCGGAAGCCGTTGACCACGCGCGGGTCGGCCATGTGGGGGCGGTTGGCGGCGGTGAAGTCCTTGCTCTTGCGGCTGCGCTCGACATAGCGCCGCACGAAGGCGTCGAGCCGGGCCTGCTGGCGCGGCGTGATCTCGCGGTTGGGCGTGGTGTGGATGCGGGCGATGGCGCCGAAGGCCTTCTTGACGTCGTAGGGGACGCCGCCGGTCGGCCTGTCGTCCGTCGTTGCCGGCGTGGCCGATGCCACGGGGGTCGCAGCGGCGATGGCGACAGGAGCGGCCAGGGTCGGCGTGCCGGCCAGCAGCGCGAGCTGCTGCTGCATGAGCTGCATCTGCTGCGCGATCACCTGTTGCAGCAGCGGCGTGCCGGCTTGCGGCAGCGCGGGGGCGAAAGTCGGTACCGCCATCGACGGCAACGCGGTCGCGACGGCCAGCGGCGCAGCGACCAGGGCCGGCGTGGCGCGCACCGGCGCCGGCGCTGGCGTGACGCTCGCCGTCGGTTCGGGCGGCAGGCTCTTGTCGAGGTGATCGACCAGCAGGTCGAAGCTGCGGCAGCCCTCCATCAGCTGGCGGAAGCTGATGTTGATCTTGAAGTGCTTCTTGACCTGCAGCGCGGCCTGCGTGAGCACCAGCGAATCCATGCCCTGGTCGATGAAGGTGGTCGTGCCGTCGGCGTCGGCCATCGGCGTGCCGGAGATGTCTTCGAAGAGTTCGCGCACCTTGGCGTGCAGGGTGGCGTGGCGGGCGTTCAGGACGGCGGTGGGCATGGCGTGCTCCGTGGGAGGGTCGATGACAAGGGCGGAAGCGGCAGGCGCAGGCGACAGGGGCACGGCGGCCGACGGGGCCGGTGCTGCGATGTCGACCCAGTGGCGCTTGCGCTCGAAGGGGTAGGTGGGCAGCCGGACGCGGGCCTTGCGGCTGCGCGTGTCGAGCTGCTGCAGGTCGGGCGTGGCGCCCAGCGTCCACAGCCGGCCGAGCGCCAGGCGGTGGGCGACGAGTTCGTCGGCCGGCGCGGCGCCGAACACCGGCAGGGCGGCCGGCGCCGGCCTGTCGCGCGTGGCCTGTTGGCGCACCAGCGTGCTCAGCGTGTTGCGCGGGCCGAGCTCGAGGAAGAGCGGTTGTGCGAACTGTGCGAGCGCCTCGGTCACGGCGGGCGCGAAGCGCACCGCCTCGCGCAGGTGGCGCGCCCAGTAGGCCGGGTCGGTGGCTTCGGCGGCGCTCAGCACGCGGCCGGTGAGCGTCGAGAGGATGGTTCGCTGCGGTGCGTTCAGCGTGACCTCGCGCACCAGCGCCTCGAAGGGCGCCATGGCCGGCGCCATCATGGCCGAGTGGAAGGCGTGGGAGGTCTGGAGCAGCCGGGCGGCGACGCCGTCGGCTTCGAGCCGTGCCTGCAGTGCCGCGATGGCCTCGGTCGGACCGGCGGCGACGCAGGCGTTGGGGCCGTTCTCGGCGGCCAGCGAGAGGTCGGCTCCGAGGTAGGGCGCGAGCTGGGCGGCCGCGAGCCGCACCGACAGCATCTGGCCGGCCGGCAGCGCCTGCATCAGCGCGCCGCGCTGCGCCACCAGGCGCGCCGCGTCGGCCAGCGACATCACGTTGGCGATCACCGCGGCGGCGAATTCGCCCACGCTGTGGCCGATCATCGCGGCGGGGCGGAGGCCCAAGGCCAGCGTGCGGCGTGCCAGCGCGACTTCGAGCGCGAAGGTCGCCGGCTGCGTGACCGAGGTCGGCAGCAGCGCGTCGGCATCGTCCGAGAACATGCGTTCGCGCAGGCTGAAGGGCAGCACCGCGTCGAAGGCGGCGAAGCAGTCGTCGAGCGCGGCACGGAAGATCTCGTCGTGCACATACAGCGTGCGGCCCATGCCGGGGTACTGCGCGCCCTGGCCGGGGAACAGCAGCACCAGATCGTGCGTGCGGGGGGCCACGGCACCGCTCACCTTGTAGGGCGTGGCGGCGTCGCGCAGAAAGGCCACCGCTTCGGCGCTGCTGTCGGCCACCAGCGCCAGCCGTTGCGCAAAGGCCTTGCGGCCGACGCGCAGCGTGTGGGCCACGTCGCCGACGTTCAGCGTGGGCTGCGCTTCGAGGTGGTCGGCCAGCTGTGCGGCCATGCGGGCCAGCGCCGTGGGCGTGCGGGCCGACAGCGTGATCAATTGCGGGCCGGCGACCGGCTCGGAGGGCGGGGCCAGCGGCGCTTCTTCGAGGATGACGTGCGCGTTGGTGCCGCCCACGCCGAAGGAGCTGACGCCCGCGCGGCGCGGCGTGCCGGCCTCACGCGGCCAGGGCGAGAGCTGCGCGTTCACCTGGAACGGCGTGCCGTCGAAATCGATCGAGGGGTTGGCGCTGTCGAAGTGCAGCGACGCCGGCAGGCGCTGCTCGTGCAGGGCCAGCGCGGTCTTGATGACGCCGGTGGCGCCCGCAGCCATCAGCGTGTGGCCGACGTTGCTCTTGACCGAGCCGATGGCGCAGAAGCCGCTGTCGGCCGTGTGGCGCGCATAGGCGCGGGCCAGGGCGGCCACTTCGACCGGGTCGCCCATCGGCGTGGCTGTGCCGTGCGCTTCGACGTACGAGATGCTGCGCGCGTCGACGCCGGCCGAAGCCAGCGCCATCGACACCACCGCCGCCTGGCCGTCGACGCTGGGCGCGGTGAAGCTGGCCTTGACCGCGCCGTCGTTGTTCACGCCCACGCCGCGCAGCACCGCATAGATGGTGTCGCCGTCGGCCTGCGCGTCGGACAGGCGCTTGAGCATGACCACCGCGGCGCCGTCGCTGAACACCGTGCCCTGGGCCTTGGCGTCGAAGCTGCGCGTGTGGCCGTCGGGCGAATACATCGCGCCCTCTTGATAGAGGTAGCCGCTGTTCGGGGGGCAGTGGATGGCGACGCCGCCGGCCAGTGCCATGTCGCACTGGCCTGAGCGCAGCGCGTGGAAGGCCTGCGCCATGGCCACCAGCGAGGTCGAGCAGGCCGTGTTCAGGCTGATGGCCGGGCCGGTGAGGTTGAGGCGGTTCGCCACGCGGGTGGCGAGGTAGTCTTTCTCGTTGCCGAGCATCACGGCGAAGTCGCCGACGGCTTCGATCAGGTCTTCGCGCGGCATCACGTGGCGCTGGAAGTAGGTCGCGTTGTGCATGCCGGCGTACACGCCGACCGGGCGCTGCTGCTGGTCGGGCGCATAGCCGGCGCGCTCCATGCATTCCCAGCAGATCTCCAGGAAGAGACGCTGCTGCGGGTCCATCAGCGTTGCTTCCTTGGGGTTGATGCCGAAGAAGGCGGCGTCGAACTGGTCGACGTCGTCGAGCACGCCGCGGGCGCGTACATAGGCCGGGTCGGCGCGCAGCGCGGCGCTCACGCCGGCGTCGAGCGTGGCGTCGTCGAAGAAGCGGATGGTGTCGCGGCCTTCGACCAGGTTGTCCCAGAACTGCTCGACGTCGGCGGCGCCAGGGAAGCGGCCGGCCATGCCCACCAGGGCGATGGGCTCCTGCGCGTCGCCGCCGAGGGGTGCGGCGCGCACGGTCGCGGGTGCGGCGGCTTCGCCGTCGAGCGCGCGGGCGATCGCCTGCGGCGTCGGGTTCTGGAAGAAGAGATTGGTCGACAGGCGTTGGCGGCTGCTGGCCTGCAGGTCGGCCAGCACCTTGAGCACCCGCAGCGAGTCGCCGCCCAGGTCGAAGAAGTTGTCGGCGCGGCCGGCCTGGTCGATGCCCAGGGCGCGTGCGAAGGCGGCGCACACCAGGCGTTCGGTGTCGGTGCGGCCTTCTTCATACGGCTCGGCCATCTCGGGGCGCTGGGCCAGCGGTTCGGGCAGGGCGCGGCGGTCGATCTTGCCGTTGGGCGAGCGGGGCAGCACGTCGAGCACCACGAACAGGCCCGGCACCATGTACGGCGCCAGCGTGGCCTTGAGGTGGGCGCGGAAATCGTCGGCGCTGGGCGCGGTGCCCGGTTGGGTGGTGACATAGGCGACCAGGCGCGCATCGCCGCCACCGTCGTGGCGCGCCAGCACGGCGCCTTCGCGCACGGCGGGGTGCGTCAGCAGCGCGCTCTCGATCTCGCCGAGCTCGACGCGGAAGCCGCGCACCTTGACCTGGTGGTCGTTGCGGCCGATGTAGTCGATCTGGCCATCGGCACGCCAGCGGCCGATGTCGCCGGTCTTGTAGAGGCGCGCGTCGGGGTCGTGGCTGAACGGGTCTGCGACGAAGCGTTCGGCCGTCAGTTCGGGCCGGTGCAGGTAGCCGCGCGCCACGCCGACGCCGCCGATATGGATCTCTCCGGCCACGCCGATCGGTGCGACCCGGCCATGGCGGTCGAGCACGTGGATGCGGTTGTTCGCCACCGGGCGGCCGATGGCGGGCAGGGCGGCCCATTCGCGCGGGTCGGCGGCCAGCTGCAGCGCGGTCACGACGTGGCTTTCGGTCGGGCCGTACTGGTTGTGCAGGCGGCAGCCGGGGTGGCGCGTGAAGAAGGCGCGCACCGCCGGGCTGGCGTGCAGTTGCTCGCCGGCGGTCATCACGTCCTGCAGGTCGGGCAGCGATTCGTCGGCGGCGACGGCGTATTCGGCGAAGTTCTGCAGCGCGATGAAGGGCAGGAACAGGCGTTCGACGCGGTGCTCGCGCAGCACGGCCACCAGCGCCTGCGGGTCGCGACGCACGCTCTCGTCGATCAGCACCAGCGTGCCGCCGGCCACGAGCGTCGCGAAGATCTCCTGGAAGGCGACGTCGAAGCCCAGTGCCGCGAACTGCAGCGTGCGCTGCGGCCGGGCGACCCCGGGGTTGGACAGCTGCCAGTGCAACAGGTTGACCAGGCCGCGGTGCGGCATGGCCACGCCCTTGGGCGTGCCGGTCGAGCCCGAGGTGTAGATGACGTAGGCCAGCTGCGACGGCGACATGGGGGGCACGGCGGCAGGCAGCGGTGCGCCGGCGTCGGTCGACTCGGCGGGCGCCGACATCAGCGCGTCGAGCAGCAGCACCTCGGCCGTGCCGGCGGGCAGCGTGGTCTGCAGCGTGCGCTGCGAGAGGATGACGGCGGGCCGGGCACCCTCGAGGATCACGGCGGTGCGGTCGGCCGGGTGGCTCGGGTCGAGCGGCACGTAGGCGCCGCCGGCCTTGAGCACCGCCAGCAGCCCGACCACCATCTCGAGGCTGCGCTCGACATACAGCGCCACCGGCACGTCGGGGCCGACGCCGCGGGCTCGCAGCTGGCGGGCGAGGCGGTTGGCCTGACGATCGAGCTCGGCGTAGCGCAGCGTGCGCTGGCCGAAGCGCACGGCCTCGGCATCGGGCGTGCGCGCAGCCTGCGCCTCGACCAGTTCATGAATCAGTCGATTCGATGGCCAGTCGGCCGAGCTGGCGTTGAAGCCATCGAGCAGCGCCTGTTCGTCCGTGCCGATCAGGGGCAGCGCGTGCCACGGCGTGTCGGCGTGGTCGGGCAGCGCCGCCAGCACGGTCTGTACATGGCCAGCCCAGCGGGCGGCGGTGGCCGCGTCGATGCTGGCGGCGTGGTGCAGCACGCCGCCCAGGCCGCCGTCGGGGCGTGCGGCGAGCGCCAGCGTGAGGTCGCAGGGGGTTTCGGTGCCCAGGGGCGCGAGGGTGCCGAAATGGAAGGCGGCTTGCGTTCGCAGGTCGATGGTGCCGGGCTGCGATGTGGCGTCACGCAGCATCGCCTCAAGGCGCGGCAGCCAGGCGGCCAGCGTCGGTTCGCCGCGCAGGTCGAGATGTAACGCGCGCACGGACGCGTCCGTGCCAGGGCGGCCGGCGAGCAGGAACTCGTCCTGGGTGCTCAGCCGTGCCAGCACCACGGCCCACGCCGCGAGCGCCAGCGTCTGGACGGACGACCCGTGCGCGCGGGCCAGCCCGTCGAGGCGGGCGGTCGAGGTGGGGGCGATCGTGAATGCGAAAGAGGCGGCACGCCCGGCACCGATCGGCGAGGGCAGGGGAAGTTCGAGGGGGCTCGCGGCGGAGGGAAACGACGGAAGTGTCTGGTTCATCGGTGTGCCTTTCACACGACGGTTCCCAGTTGGGAAACCTCCGCGGTCATCTCTCTCGTCCTCGCCCTGCCTGACTTGTCAGATTTAATAACAAAGCGCTCTTTTTGCTGCTGATCTTCCACCTTGTGGATTGAGTTCGCCCTCTGCCGAAAGTCCAATCCACGGCATAGGCCGTTCTGGCAGATGGTGACGTGGGACGCAATTGGTTGCGATTGACAACTTGACAGCAGTCATCGTGACAAGGCGTTACGCACAGTGCATTGTGCGCCCATTCTTGTAAGAAATGAATACTAAACACCTCAAGTCAACCATCGATCGACCCCGCTGGTGGGTCGATGTGTGATGTATTACCGCTGAACGCCGCCAGGGGCGCGAGCCCGGCAACTCAGTCGATGGTTTCGTCGAGGGCGTTGTCGACGAGGTGACCCACGTCGCCCCAGCCGACCAGGCTCAGGCCCTGCGGCGTCCAGAGGAGCCGGTTGATGGCGGCGTTGCCCAGGTGCCAGGTGCGCGGCGCCTGCAGGTCCTGCCGCGTGGCGGCGCGGTACAGCACGTCCATGACGCCGCCATGGGCCACCAGCACGACCAGCTCGCCGGCGTGCCGCGCCGCCAGTTCCTCGGCCACGCCGGTCACGCGCTCACGGAAGGTGAGCAGCGACTCGCCGTGGCCGCCGGGCCGGTAGTCGGGTTCGCGCGTGCGCCAGCGCCGGGCATCGTCCGGCGTCTCGGCGTCGATCTCGGCGAAGGTGCGCCCTTCGAAGCTGCCGAAGGCGCGCTCGCGCAGCCGCGGCTCCGGTTGCACGGCCAGGCCCCGGGCCGCCCCGATCGCCTCGGCCGTCTGCCACGCCCGGGCGAGGTCGCTGGCGTAGATCGCCGAGATCGGCTCCTCGCCGAGCGCCCGGCCGACCTGCCGGGCCTGGCGCAGGCCGGTGTCGTTGAGGCCGATGTCCAGCTGGCCCTGGATGCGCGTGTCCACGTTCCAGGCCGTTTCCCCATGGCGGACGGCGATGAGCCGGGTCGCCTCCATCACGCGGCGGGCGCGCGCAGGCGCTGCGTCATGGCGTGGCCTTGGGAATCTCGATGTTCACGCGGCGCTCGCCCTCCGGCGGGGTCGGGAAACCCTGCAAGGCGGCCTGGAACATCACCGGCAGGACGGCCGAATCCGCGCTGTAGGGCCCGTCGTTCCGGGCACGGGTCTCGTACACCACCTTGTTCGACGGCAGCTCGCGCAGCACCACGCTCACTTCGCGCAGGTACCAGGGGCTGGACGCCGGCGGGAAGCCCGGGCCATACCAGCCGGGGCCGTACCAGCCGCGCCCGTAGCCCATGCCGAAGCGCGGCCCCGGGCCCCACGGCCCCCAGCCCGGGTAGAAGCCGGGGTCGCCCCACGGCGAATAGGTGGGCGTGACGCGGGCGCCGATCTGCGCGGTGTAGCGGGCACCGGCGTCGTCGCGCCGCAGGCCCGCGCGTTCGAGCGCCGGCGCGGCCATGGCTTCGAGCGCCGCTGCGCCGCGCGCGCCGTCGCCGTCCTGCTGCGAAGGCAGCCGTTCGAAGCGGTAGGTGGCGCCGGCCGCCACATCGGCGGCCGGCAGGCTCGAGAAGCTGCGCACGTCGCTGTCGACCACCCAGCGGGTGGCGCAGCCGCTGAGCAGGGTCAGCAGCGCGGCGGCGGTCAGGATTCGGCGAAGAGGCATGGCGAGAGATCTCCAAAGGCGCGATGGCGGCAGCAACGCCGTCGCGCCGCTCAGAGCTGAACGATGCGCAAGGGTGAGGCCGTCGCAGGGAACTCGGGTGCGTCGAAGGCCTTGTCGCCGTCGGGGTCGGGCACACCCGTCGCCTTCAGACCCTTGAAGTCGAAGGATGTTCCGTCGAGCAGGTGCGACGGCACGATGCTCTGCAGGGCGCCGAACATGTTCTCGATGCGACCGGGGTGCTTCTTCTCCCATTCGCGCAGCATTTCGCCGACCTGCTTGCGTTGCAGGTTTTCCTGGCTGCCGCACAGCGTGCAGGGAATGATCGGGAATTCGCGGTGCTGGGCCCAGCGGATCAGGTCCTTCTCGGCCACGTAGGCCAGCGGGCGGATCACCACGTGGCGCCCGTCGTCGCTCACCAGCTTCGGCGGCATCGACTTGAGCTTGGCCGCGAAGAACATGTTGAGGAAGAAGGTCTGCAGCATGTCGTCACGGTGGTGGCCCAGCGCCACCTTGGTGGCGCCCAGCTCGTCCGCCACGCGGTACAGGATGCCGCGGCGCAGCCGGCTGCACAGGCCGCAGGTCGTCTTGCCTTCGGGGATCACGCGCTTGACGATGCTGTAGGTGTCCTGCTCCTCGATGTGGAAGGGCACGCCCAGCGCCGTGAGGTAGGTCGGCAGCACGTCTTCGGGGAAGCCGGCCTGCTTCTGGTCGAGGTTGACCGCCACGATGTCGAAATGGATCGGCGCACGGGCGCGCAGCTTGAGCAGGATGTCGAGCAGCGCGTAGCTGTCCTTCCCGCCCGAGACGCACACCATGACCTTGTCGCCCTCTTCGATCATGTTGTAGTCGACGATGGCCTTGCCGACTTCGCGGCACAGGCGCTTCTCGAGCTTGTGCGTTTCGCGCTCGATCTTCAGGACCTTGTCCTGCGACACGGCTTCTTCGTGATCTGTCCAAACAACGCTCATGACCATTGCCCCGTTTCCACGCGAATCGCCACTTCGCAGTCGTCGAAGATCTTCAGCTTGGCGATCTTCACCCGCACGCCCAGCACGCCCGGCAGTTGCATCAGCCGGTGCGCCAGCTTGCCGATGAGGCTTTCCAGCAGGTTCATGTGCACCTCGGTGCACTCGTCGATGATGATGCGACGCACCTTTCGGTAGTCCAGCACGTGCGTGATGTCGTCGTCGGCCGGCAGCAGCGGCTGGCTGCCGAGGTTGAGCTCGGCGTCGACCTGAATCTGCTGTGGCGCGTCGTGTTCCTGCGCAAGGATGCCGAGGCTGGCGTCGAAGCGCAGGCTGGTCAGCGTGAGGATCTGGGTGCCCTTGGTCAGCATCGGCGGCTCACATCAGCGAAAAATCGCGTTCGAATTTCATCAGGTGCTGGCCACCGTCCACCAGCAGCGTCGTGCCGGTGATGGACTGGTTCTCCAGCGCGAATCGCACGGTGGCCGCCACGTCGGCGGCCGTCGAGGAGCGGCCCAGCGGGCTGGCCGAATGCAGGCGGCGGAATTTCTCCTCGCTCAGCAGGTGGCTCGTGAGCGTGAGGCCCGGCGCGACGCCCACCACGCGCAGCTGTGGCGCGAGCGCCAGGGCCAGCATGGTGTTGGCGGCCTCCAGCGCGGCCTTCGACAGCGTGTAGCTGAGGAAGTCGGGGTTCTGGTTCCAGAGCTTCTGGTCGAGCAGGTTCACCACCGCGCCTTGCGCCTCGGCGCCGCGCGACAGCAGGTGCGTGTGCAGGGCCTGCGCGAGCAGGATCGGCGCCGCGGTGTTGGTGCGCAGATGCGCCTCCAGCGACGCGAAGCCCAGGCTCGCCGCGTCGTCGTGCTCGAACAGCGAGGCGCTGTTGACCACCGCGTCGAGCCGACCGAACTGCGCGACCACCTGCGGCAGCAGTTCGCGCACCTGGGCCTCGTCGGCCAGGTCGGCGCTGACCATCGCCGAGGTCACGCCCGAGCGCGCGGCGCAGTCGGCCGCGGTCTGCCGCGCCTCGTCGGCCGAGTGCCGGTAGTGCACCGCCACCTGCCAGCCGCCGTCGGCCAGTGCGAGCGCGATCTCGCGGCCGAGCCGCTTGGCGGCGCCGGTGACGAGAACGGTGCGCACGGGGCGCGCGGACGAGGGCTGGGGCATGGGGGAAGAAGTGAAGAGAGACAATCGCGGCGTGACCACGACCCCTCCAATTTTAACGACCGCGCTCGACCGGCTCATCGGTCAGGCCATTCAACGTGCCGGGGGCTGGATCGGCTTCGACCGCTTCATGGCGCTCGCGCTCTATGCGCCAGGGCTCGGCTACTACGCCAACGCGAGCCGCAAGTTCGGCCACCTGCCGTCCTCGGGCAGCGACTTCGTCACCGCCCCCGAGCTCACGCCGCTGTTCGGCCAGACGCTGGCCGTGCAGGTGGGCGAAGCGCTGGAACGCAGCGGCACCGACGAGGTCTGGGAATTCGGCGCCGGCTCCGGCGCGCTGGCGCTGCAGTTGCTCGACACGCTGGGCGAGCGCATCGCGCGCTACCGCATCGTCGACCTGTCGGGCACGCTGCGCGCGCGCCAGCAGGAGACGCTCGCGGCCCACGCGGCGAAGGTCGAATGGCTCGATGCGTTGCCCGAGGCGATGCAGGGCGTGGTGGTCGGCAACGAGGTGCTCGACGCCATGCCGGTGCAGTTGCTGGCCCGCGTCGGCGGCCGCTGGTTCGAGCGCGGCGTGGTCGCCGGCGTGCAGGGCGGCTGGGCCTGGGAGGACCGCCCGACCACGCTGCGCCCCCCGATCGAGATCGACGGCGAGCACGACTACCTCACCGAGATCCATCCGCAGGCGAAGGCCTTCGTCGCGACGCTGGCCGACCGGCTGACGAAGGGCGCGGCCTTCTTCCTCGACTACGGCTTCCCCGAGTCGGAGTACTACCACCCGCAGCGCCACATGGGCACCGTGATGTGCCACCAGGCGCACCGTGCCGACGACAACCCGCTGCTCGACGTCGGCGCCAAGGACGTCACCGCGCACGTCGACTTCACCGGCATCGCCCTGGCCGCGCAGGACGCCGGGCTGCACGTGCTGGGCTACACCAGCCAGGGCCGCTTCCTCATCAACTGCGGGCTGCTCGGCCTGTCCGACCAGGCCAGCGTGGCCCAGCGTGCGCTGGCGGGCCACCTGGTGCACGAGCACGAGATGGGCGAGCTCTTCAAGGTGATCGGCCTGGCCGCTGGCGAACCCTGGGAGCCGGTCGGCTTCGCCGCGGGCGACCGCAGCCACACCCTGTAGCGCGCCGAGTGCGCATCAGGGCGGCGGTGAGCCGCGGACCGCGCGCAGCTCCTTCTTCAGGAAGGTGTTGGCCTCCACGGGCGCGGCGTCGCCCAACTTCACCATGTATGGCTTGCCGGTCATTTCCGAGCGCGAGGCGCACAGCTCGATGAAGTCCTCGGCGGTGACGATCTTGTCTTTGAAGTGCGCGTACTTCGCCTGCATGTGCTGCGCCGCTTCGGCCGCCGTGTGGGCGCCGCCGTTGCGCAGGAAGGTCATGGTCGACATCTTCTCGACGCGCTGGATCAGCGTCTGGATCACCACATGCTCGTCGGCGGAGGGCGTCGCCGCGCTCAGCGTCGCCCAGGCCAGCAGCAGTGCCGGCAACAGGTGCCGAAGCCATCGATGAAATGCCATGCCTTTGTCTTTCCGTGAGGTCTTTCCGTGAGAGTTGGGGCCATGCTTGCAGCCTCGGCGCGGCCTGTCAAACTGACACCCCCCACTCGGGTCTAATGGCCCGTCTGTCCTCGATCCCGTCACCCTTCGCCGAGCCCTGCCCGATGAGCCTTTCCCCCGACCTCCTGCGCACCGCCCATGCCCTCGCCGATGCCGCGGCCGCGCAGTCGATGGCCTACTTTCGCACGCCGCTGGACATCATCACCAAGGCCGACGAAAGCCCCGTGACGCTGGCCGACCGCGCCGCCGAGACGGCGATGCGCGCGGTGCTCGCCGCCGAGCGGCCGGCCGACGGCATCTATGGCGAGGAGCATGGGGCCGAGCGCGTCGACGCCGCGCGCGTGTGGGTGCTCGACCCGATCGACGGCACGCGCAGCTTCATCACCGCCTCGCCGCTGTGGGGCACGCTGATCGGCGTGCTCGAAGGCGCGCGCGTGGTGCTCGGCATGGTCGACATGCCGGTGCTGGGCGAACGCTGGGTGGGGCAGGCCGGCGTCGGCGCGCACCGCAACGGCGTGGCCGTGCAGGCGAGCACCTGCCGCGAGATTGCAAAGGCCCGCATCGTCACCACCTCGCCCGATATCTTCAATGCCGCCGACTGGCAGGCCTTCGACGCGCTGAG
This sequence comes from Variovorax cryoconiti, assembly GCF_051216395.1. Classification (NCBI taxonomy): domain Bacteria; kingdom Pseudomonadati; phylum Pseudomonadota; class Betaproteobacteria; order Burkholderiales; family Comamonadaceae; genus Variovorax; species Variovorax cryoconiti. The sequence continues at coordinate 185,921 of NZ_JBPJZI010000002.1, forward strand.
CCGGCGCTGCGCGATGCGCCGCTTCGGCGGCGACTGCTACGGCTACGCGCAACTGGCCGGTGGCACCGTCGACCTGGTGGTCGAAACCGGCCTGCAGCCCTACGACTACCTCGGCCCGGCCGGCCTGATCGAGGCGGCCGGCGGCGTGATCACCGACTGGGAAGGCCGCGCGCTGGGCCTCAAGTCCGATGGCCGCGTCGTGGCGGCGGCCACCCCCGAACTTCATCGACAGGCGCTGGCTGCCCTGGCTGCCTAGACTGTTGGCATGATTCGCTGGCTGCTCGTCGTCGTGCTCGCGCTGCTGCTCATGAGCGGGCTGACGGCGTGGCTGCGGCGCTTTGGCTTCGGGCGCCTGCCCGGCGACTTCGAATTCCGCGCCTTCGGTCGCGAATGGCAATTGCCGATCGGCAGCACGGTGGTGCTCAGCACCCTCGCTGCGTTGGTGGCCAAGCTGATCTGATTCCCAAGAGAGAAACCCACGCCATGAGAGCCTGCGTCGACATCGGCGGCACCAAGGTCGCGGTCAGCCTGGCCCTGCCGGGCAACGACACGCTGATGGCGCGCCAGTCCGAGCCCACCGCCAAGACCGGCCCCAACGACGCGGTCGCGCAGCAGGTGCTGCGGCTGATCGATGCGGCCTGCGTCGCCATCGGCGTGTCGTCGTCGGCCATCGAATCGGTCGGCGTCTCGTCGGCCGGGCCCTTCGTGTTGAACGACGGCTGCATCGAACTCGCAACGCCCAACATCTGCGGCGGCCTGGCCGGCCCGGCGCGCGGCCTGCCGAACGACTGGATGACGGCTCCGATCGAGGCGCCGCTGCGCCAGCGCTTCGCGCACGTGCGGGTCGAGAACGATGCGGTGGCCGCGCTCGAGGCCGAGCGCCGCTGGGGTGCGCTGCAGGGCCTGGACCACTGCGCCTACGTCACCTGGAGCACCGGCGTGGGCGTCGGCCTGTGCGTCGACGGGCGTCCGCTGCGCGGCAAGAATGGCAACGCGGGCCATGCCGGCCACACCTTCGTGTCGGACGACGACAACCGCGACGCGCTGTGCGGCTGCGGCAATGTGGGCGACGTGGAAGGTCTCATCGCCGGCAACGCGATCGCGCGGCGCTTCGGCCAGCCGGCGGAGGAACTGTTCAAGGCGGCGGTCGCCGGCGAGCCCGAGGCCGTGCGCACCACCGACGCGCTGTGCCGCGTCATGGGCCGCACCCTCTACAACCTGGTCGTCACGCTCGACCTGCAGGCCATCAGCCTGGGCGGCAGCGTGTTCTGGCACAACCGCGACTTCCTGCTGCCGCGCCTGCAGGCGCACATCGACGGCCACCTGGCGCCGCTGACCCGCGGCGTGCGCTTGCACGCGGCGGGCCTGGGCGACAAGGTCGGCGACTACGCCGCGCTGGCGCTGGTAGATTGAGACCTCAAAGGAACATCCCGCCAGACGCTTCGATGCGCTGGCCGGTGATCCAGCGGTTGCCCGGCTGCAGCAGCATCGAGATGGCGCCGCCGATGTCGTCGGGCAGGCCGACGCGGCCGAGCGCGGTCTGCGCGGCGATCATGGCGTTCAACTGCGCGTTGTCGCGCACGGCACCGCCGCCGAAGTCCGTTTCGATGGCGCCAGGCGCCAGCACGTTCACCGAGATGCCGCGCGGGCCCAGTTCCTTCGCGAGGTAGCGCGTCAGCACCTCGATGCCGCCCTTCATCGACGCGTAGGCGGCATAGCCGGGCAGGGCGAAGCGCGCGAGGCCGCTCGAGATGTTGACGATGCGGCCACCGTCGGCGATCAGCGGCAGCAGTGCCTGCGTGAGGAAGAACGGGCCCTTGAGGTGGATGTCGACCAGCGCGTCGAACTGCGCCTCGGTCGTCTCGGCGATGGACGCGTGGATGCCGATGCCGGCGTTGTTCACCAGGTGGTCGAAGGTCTCGCGCTGCCAGACGCGGGCCAGCGCCGCCTTCACCTCGGCGGCGAAGGCCGGGAAGCTGCCGCTCTTGGACACGTCCAGCGGCAGGGCGACGGCACGGCGGCCGAGCGCCTCGATTTCGCGGACCTGCGCCTGTGCTTCGTCGACGCCGCTGCGGTAGGTGAGGATCACGTCGGAGCCCTGGCGGGCGAGGTGCTGGGCGGTGTTCTTGCCGAGGCCGCGGCTGGCGCCGGTGATGAGGGCGATGGGTGCGTTCATGGTCATTCCTTGGGGTTGAGAGTCGATGGAATGAACTGTAGGAGGAGACAATCAACCGATAAACAGCTGAAAATCAACAAAACTGTTCAGCCATGGAGAACAATGGCGGCCATGGTCATGGAACTCGGCGCGCTGCGCACTTTCGTCACAGTCGCCGAATTGGCGAGCTTCACCCGCGCGGCCGAGCGGCTCGGCATGCCCAAGGCGCGGGTGTCGACCACGGTGCAGCAGCTCGAGGCCGAACTGGGCACGCGGTTGTTGCATCGCACGACGCGCACGGTGCGTCTCACGCCCGACGGCGAGCAGTTCCGCGAGCGCGCCCTGTTGCTGCTGGCCGATGCGGACGAACTGCAGGCGCTGTTCCAGCAGGCGCCCAGTGCGTTGCGTGGCCGGTTGCGGCTCGATCTGCCCATCGGGCTGGCGCGCGCGGCGGTCATCCCGCGGCTGCCGGAGTTTCTGGCCCTGCATCCGCAGCTCGACGTGGAGCTGAGCACCACCGACCGCCGGGTCGACCTGATCCATGAAGGCTTCGACTGCGTGCTGCGCATCGGCACGCTGGAGGATTCGGGTCTGGTGGCGCGCCGTCTGGGCGAACTGGCGCAGATCAATGTCGCCAGCGCGGCCTACGTGGCTGCGCACGGCACGCCGCGCACGCTCGACGATCTGGCGGCCCACCGGCTGGTGCGCTATGCGCCCGGGCTGGGCGGCGGCGCGGCGCTGTGGGAGTACGACGTGGGCGAGGGCTTGCAGACGCTGCCGATGGCCAGCATCGTCACGGTGACCAGCACCGATGCCTACCAGGACGCCTGCATCGCCGGGCTCGGCATCATCCAGGCGCCGTCGTTCTGGCTGCGGTCGTTGATCGATGCGGGCCGGCTGGTCGAGGTGTTGCCGGCGTTCCGCGCGCCGCCGATGCCGGTGTCGCTGCTCTACCCGCACCGCCGCCATCTGTCCAAGCGGGTGCAGGCGCTGATGGACTGGATCGACGGCGTGTTGCGTCCGTTCCTGCAGACGCCCGCCTGAGGCGCGTCAGGAGCGCACGTTCGGCAGGGCGCGCAGTGTGTCGAGGAAGGTGTTGCGCCACCAGTGCACATCGTGGTCGCGGATGCGCTGCAGCAGCTTCTGATGCCGCGCGCGCCGTTCGTCGAGCGGCATCTGCAGCGCCTGCTGGACCGTCTCGGCCGTGCCGTGCACGTCGTACGGGTTCACCAGCAAGGCTTCCTTCATCTGCTCGGCCGCGCCGGCGAAGCGCGACAGCACCAGCACGCCGGGGTCGGCCGGGTCCTGGGCGGCGACATATTCCTTGGCCACCAGGTTCATGCCGTCGCGCAGCGGCGTCACCAACCCGACAGCGGCCGCGCGGCACAGACCCGGCACGCGCTTGCGGGCCACCATGCGGTGGATGTAGCGCACCGGCATCCAGTCGAGCTCGCCGTAGTCGCCATTGATTGCACCGCACAGCGATTCCAGCTCTCGCCGGATGTCGCCATAGGCGTCGACGCTCTCGCGCGTGGGCGAGGCGATCTGGATCAGGGTCGCGCTGCGCCGGTTCTCCGGGTAGTTCGCCAGCAACTCGCGGAAGGCGCGCACGCGGTGCGGAATGCCCTTGGAGTAGTCGAGCCGGTCGATGCCCAGCAGCAGACGACGCTGCGAATACTCGCGCTTCATCGTCTCGTACATGTCCTTGGCTTCCTTGGCGTGCGTGAGCGCCAGGAACTGGTCCACATCGATGCCGATGGGGAAGGCACTGCAGCGCACCGTCTGGCCGTAGGCGCGGTACATGTCGTCGCCCAGCGCCTGGCCATGCGCCTCGTTGATCACATAGCGCTCGAAGTGCTGCACGTCCTGGTTCGCTTGAAAGCCGATCAGGTCGTAGGCGAAGAGGGAGCGCGCCAGCCATTCGTGCTGCGGGATCGCCGCCATGATGATCTGCGGCGGCAGCGGAATGTGCAGGAAGAATCCGATGCGTTGGCGGCACCCCATGGCGCGCAGCTCGGCGGCCAGCGGGATCAGGTGGTAGTCGTGCACCCAGATGATGTCGTCTTCCTGCAGCAGCGGCATCAGCTTGCGCGCGAACAGCTGGTTCACGCGCCGGTAGCCGCCGATGAAGCCGGCGTCGAAGTTGGCCAGGTCGAGGCGGTTGTGGAACACCGGCCACAGCACGTCGTTGCTGTAGCCGGCGTAGTAGCTGTCGTGGTCTTCGCGGCTGAGGTCGAGGGTGGCCAGCGTGACCTTGCCGGCCTGGTGCTTGTGCATCTCGCCTTCGCCGGTCGGGCCGTCCTCGACGATGGTGCCGCTCCAGCCGAACCACAGGCCGCCGGTCTGCTGCAACGATTCGCCCAGCGCCACGGCCAGGCCGCCGGCGGCGGGTTTGCGCGGATCGGCCACGCGGTTGGAGACGACGACGAGCCGGCTCATGCCTTCGCCTCCGGACTCGGACCATTCGCCAGCAGGTCGCGCGCTTCGAGCAGCCATTCGTAGACGGCGAGCGTCGAGTCGAGCCGGTGCAGCGCCTGCGTCGGCCCGGAGCCGACCTTGATCGCGATGCCGCCGCGTGGCTGCACGACCGCGAAGCCGGTCTCGTCGGTCGTGTCGTCGCCGGCGAACACCGGCACGCGGCCGGCGAAAGGCGCCTCGCGCATGAAGGCGTCGATGGCGACGCCCTTGTTCACGCCCGCAGGCTTCACCTCGAAGACAAACTTGCCGTGCAGCAGCTCGAGTTGCGGCTGGCCGTCGAGCAGGCGCACGAGTGCGTCGCGGCAGACGTCGCCCAGGTCGGGCGCCATGCGGTAGTGCAGCGCGATGGCCGAATGCTTGCGTTCCACCAGCAGGCCCTTGTGCGCGCCCGCGAGGTCGTTGCAGGCGTCGAGCACGAAGGCGAGGTCGGGCGCGCGCTGTTCCTGCATATGGCCTTCGGCATTGCGGCGCTGCACGCCATGCTCGCCGGCGGAGGGCAGGCGCAAGGGCGCCAGGAACCGGTCGAGCACGTCGATCTGGCGACCCGAGACCACGGCGAGCGCGCCGCCCAGCAATCCGTGCAGATCGGTGAGCAGGGCCACGAGGGCGGGTGGCACTTCGATGGCTTCAGGGGTTTCGGCCAGGGCGACCAGCGTGCCGTCGAAATCCAGGAAGAGGGCGGCGTCGGGGGTGAGGCGAGGAGGCTTCTGCATCGCGACAGACCTTAACAGTCGCTGCCGTGGCGTCGCGTCGGCCAACGCCGCGAGTGCCTGGGGGCCGTAGGGCTCAGCCCGCCTCGCCCAGCAGTGCCGCCACCGCCTCGGTGCGCGCGCGGGTCACCGCCTCGCCGATCTTCGGTCCGGTGGCGCCGCGCTGCGCCGCCGCCTCGGCGATCGGCCGCGTGGGCACGGCCAGCGCGGCGTCGAGCACGCGCTGCAGGCGTTCGCGTTGCGGATAGGGTCGGTCCTCGAAGCCGAGCCTACCGCGCGCATCGCATTCGCAGGCCAGCAGCGCCTGGGCGAAGCGCTGCGGCTTGCGCAGGGCGTCGCAACGCTCCAGCAGGCGCATCAGGGCGGTGGCGCCCAGGTCCGCGCTGCGGTGGATGTTGCCGTGCTCGCGCGCCACCACCTCGGCCAGTTCGCGCAGCTCGACCGGGATGCGCCAGCGTTCGCAGACGGCCTGTAGGAGTTTCGCGCTGCGCTGCTCGTGGCCGATGTGGCGCGGCAGTTCGTCGACGCGGGTCGTGCCCTTGCCCAGGTCGTGCACCAGGCAGGCGAAGCGCACCGGCAGCGGCGCCTGCAGGCGCGCCGCCATGTCGAGCACCATCATCAGGTGAACGCCGGTGTCGACCTCGGGGTGGTGCGCCTCCGGTTGCGGCACGCCCCACAGACGATCGACCTCGGGCAGCAGGACCTTCAACGCGCCGCAGTCGCGCAACACCTCGACCATGCGCGACGGGTGTGCCTCCATGAGGCCGCGCGCGAGCTCCTGCCAGACACGTTCGGGCACCAGGGCATCGACCTCGCCGTCGGCCACCATGGCGCGCATGAGTGCCTGCGTCTCGGGTGCGATCGAGAAGTCGGTAAAGCGCGCGGCGAAGCGCGCGACGCGCAGGATGCGCACCGGGTCTTCGCGGAAGGCGTCGGTGACATGGCGCAGCACCTTCCGCTGCAGGTCGCGCTGGCCGTGGTACGGGTCGACCAGCGCCGACGCGTCGATCGGCACATCGCCCGCACGCTCGGCGGGCAGGGCGATGGCGTTGATCGTCAGGTCACGGCGGGCCAGGTCCTGCTCGAGCGTGACGTCGGGCGCGGCGTGCACGACGAAGCCGCGGTAGCCTGGCGCGCTTTTGCGCTCGGTGCGGGCCAGGGCGTATTCCTCGCGCGTCTGCGGGTGCAGGAAGACCGGGAAATCGCGGCCCACGGGCAGGTAGCCGCTCGCTTCCATCTGTGCCGGCGTCGCGCCGACGACGACCCAGTCGCGGTCACTGCCCGGCCGGCCGAGCAGGGCATCGCGGACCGCACCGCCGACCAGAAATGTGTTCATGGGGTCGAGTGTAGGGATAGCCCGGGGACAAAAAAAGCACGACCGTTCGTAATATTCGGGATGGCATCCGGCCAACGTGCCGGTGTCGGCATCGCATCTTTACTTGGAGGCAAATCGTCAATGAAAAAATCACTTTTCGCGCTGGCGGCCATGACGGCCTTGGGATCGGGCAGCGCCATGGCGCAGAACGCGGGCGACTGGGTGCTCGGCACCGGCTGGCTGCACTTCGCGCCGCAGGACTCCAGCAAGCCGCTGACCTTCACCTCGCCGATCAGCGCCGCGGTGCCGGGTTCGGGGGCCGGCGTCGGCAGCGCCGACACGCTGGGCCTGAGCGCCATCTATTTCTTCGACAGCAGCTGGGCGATGGAAGGCGTGTTCGGCATGCCGCCGACCTTCAAGCTGGAGGGCGAAGGTTCGCTGGCCCCGATCGGCCGCCTGGGCGAAGCGAAGCAGTGGAGCCCCACCTTTCTCGCCAAGTACTACTTCGGCAACGGCAACGATGCCTTCCGTCCGTCCGTGGGTCTGGGTGCCACCTATGTCTGGTACAGCGACGTCGATCTGTCGAATGGCCTGCAGACGGCACTGGGCGCGCGCCTGGGCCGCCCGCCGGGCAGCACGAGCACACGTGCCAAACTCGACGACTCGTTCGCGCCCGTCTTCAACGTGGGCGCTTCGTACCAGATCGACAAGCACTGGGGCATCTCTTTCTCGGTGTCGTACATCCCCCTGAAGACGACCGCGAAGCTGACCACGCGCAATGCGGCCGGCGCGACGATCGCCACCAGCGAGGCCAAGCTGAAGCTCGATCCGATCGTGACCTATCTGGCAGCCACCTACCGCTTCTGAGTTCTGCGCATCGGCTTCGCCTCAGGAAAAACGCCGCGTAGTGCGCGGCGTTTTTTTTGTAATGCGGGGCTTCAGTCCTGCAGCCGGTAGGGCTCGTCTTCCACGACGAATTGATGCTCGGCCAGCGCCGCGTCGGTCCAGGCCCTGACCGATGGCAAGGCGTGCACGCGCGCCACGTACGCCGCGATGGCCGGCGGCACCGGCAACGCATAGGTCTTCAGGCGCGAGGCCATCGGTGCGAAGTAGGCGTCGGCGATGCTGAAGTCGCCGAGCAGCATCGGGCCGCCGTGCTGCGCCAGCAGGTCGCCCCACAGTTGCACCAGCCGGTCCAGGTCGGCGCGCACGTCCGCCCGGTCGCGCATCAGCAACCGGCCCTGGGATGCGAGGTCGGCGTCGATGTTCATGCCGCAGTGGCCCCGGATCGCGCGGAAGCCGGCGTGCATCTCGGCGCAGGCACTGCGCGCCTGCGCGCGGCGGGCCTTGTCGGTGGGCCACAGCGCCTTCTCGGGAAAGGACTCGGCCAGGTACTCGGCGATGGCCAGCGTGTCGGACACGACGATGTCGCCGTCGACCAGGAACGGCACCGTGCCCGCGGGGTTGATCGGCCGCACGGCCTTCTTGAAGGCCGAGTCCGGGCTGGAAAAGTCCGCCCCGAAGCGCACCATGACTTCCTCGAACGGAATGCCGGCCTGCGTCATGAGCACCCAGGGGCGCATGGACCAGGACGAGTAGTTCTTGTTGCCGATGTAGAGCTTGAGCATGGCGGTTCCCCGATCAAAACGCCGATGCTAGCGGCGATCGGTCTGGCCATTGATGCCGAAGCACGTCTGATTTGATGCGCTCAGCGCGGCGGCGCCCGGTCGTCGGCGGCGTTCTCCGGCGGCGCCTGCCGCGGGCCGACGACGCGTTCCAGCAGCGCCACCGCGCGTGGCACCAGCATCAGCACGGCCAGCGCCAGCAGCGTGCTCAGGATGGCCGTCGTTTCCCGGCCGAGCCCGCAGGCCATGCCGATGGCGGCGGTCATCCACAGGCCCGCGGCGGTGGTCAGGCCCTGCACCTGCTGTTCATCGCGGCCATGCTTGAGGATGGTGCCTGCGCAGAGGAAGCCGACGCCCGCCACCAGCCCCTGGATCACGCGGCTCATGTCGGCCGGCACGATGCCGGTCTGCTGCGGGATCAGCACGAACATCGCCGAGCCGATCGCCACCAGCATGTGGGTGCGCACGCCGGCCGCCTTCCCCTGCTGCTCGCGCTCGAAGCCGAGCGCGAAACCCAGCACGCTCGCGAGGGTGAGGCGCACCACGATGCGGGTGAACTGGGCGACGTCGCCGGCATCCGAAAATTCGGCTGCGACGGTGTCGAGCACCTCGTCCACCCAGGCCATCAGGGCAGGTCCTTGTTGGGCTCGGGCTCGCGGGCATCGCGCGGGCCGACGCGGCCGAGGCGGCTCTTGAGCGACTGCGGCTGTCCGGTGATGATGGCGGCGTAGTTGGTGGTGTTGGCCAGCACCTTCTTGACGTAGTCGCGCGTTTCGTTGAAGGGCACGTTCTCGGCCCAGATGGCGGCGTCCATCACCGGTCCGTTGCGCCAGTTGCGCGGCCGGCCCGGGCCGGCGTTGTAGGCGGCCGCGGCGAGCGCCATGGAGCCGTCGAAGTCATCGAGGGCCAGCTTCAGGTAGTTGGTGCCGATCGTGATGTTGGTTTCGCGGTCGTTGATCTGGTTGGGTGTGAAGCCGGCGAGGCCGATCTTGTTGGCGGTCCACTTCGCCGTGGCCGGCATCACCTGCATCAGGCCGGAGGCGCCGACGCCCGAGCGTGCGTCCATGATGAAGCGGCTTTCCTGGCGGATCAGCCCATAGACGTAGGCCGGGTCGAGCCCGATGTCCTGGCTCTTGCGCAGCACCGTGTCGTGGAAGGGCATCGGGAAGCGCTGGTCGATGTCGATCGCGCCCTTGGTGCGTTCGCTGGTGTTGATGCAGCGGTCCCACACCTCGCGCTGGCAGGCGAAGTCGGCGGCGGCGAGCAGTTCGCGATCACCCATGCCGCCCTTGTCGTGCAGGTTGGTGGCGTAGTTCCACTCGCGCACGCCCTCGGGCCGCAGGCCGATCGCGATGGCGTACAGGCCGCGTGCGAGCGACGGGTTGTTGCGCGCCGTCTGCTTTTCCTCGGGCGTGAGCGGGTCAGGCCTGGTCGGCACCATGGCGCGCTGGCCCAGGTCTTCCAGGGCCAGCAGCTCGTAGAAGCCGCGCGTGCCGGCGATGGTTTCGAGCAGCGTGCGCGCCTGTGCCTTGCGCTCGTCGCCGCCCATGGCGGTGAGGGCGCGGGCGCGCCAGTAGACCCAGGTCGGGTCGTCCTGCGCGACCTCGCTCATGGCCAGGACGGAGGCGTTCACGTCCTTCCACTGGCCGGCGCGCAGCGCGGCGCGCACCTTCCAGCCGAGCATGTCGTCGGACAGGTCGCTGTTCTTCGTGACGTTCGCGAAGTAGACGTTGGCCTGCGGCGAGAGCTTGGTCGCGGCCTGCCGGCCGATGGTGCCCCACAGCCAGTTTCGCTCTTCGGCGGTGAGCATCGGCGCCCACTTGCCCTCGAGCTGGCCGGCGGCCTGGTCGGGGTCAGCGACGGCGACCTTGATGAGGGCCAGCACCACCATCTCCTTGCGGGCGCGCGACGCGGCGATGATCGCGCCGCCCAGGAACTTCGCGGCGCTGGCGTTGACCTGGTCGAACGTCGGCAGCGCATCCGGTGCGGCCAGCGTGACGGCGGCGCGCGCGGCCTGTGGCCGGTTGGCCTCGATCGCCAGGCGGGCCTTCTTCCAGGCTGTGTCAGGCGACAGCAGGCGGGAGGCGATCAGCCGGTCGGCCGCGGTCAGGCAGCCATCGTCGGCATCGCGCTGGCGCAGCCAGGTGTCGCGCACCGACTCGACCTGCGCCTTGGTGGCCGCGCCGGTCTTGAGGACATCGACCAGCGTCGCGTAGCACTGCACCTGCGCGTCGTCGCGCATGCGAAAGCCGGCGTACATGTCGGCGAAGCCGTCCCAGTCGCGGCGCTGGCCGAGCAGCAGCAGCCAGTCGTTGCGCAGGCGGTCTTCCTGGTAGGTGCCGGCGTAACGCGCAAGAAAGTCCTGCACCTGGATCGGACTCGCCTCGTTGAGCCGCACCTTGAGTTCCCAGTAGGCGGCCCAGGGTTCGAGCGCATGGCCGCGCGCCTGGGGCAGCAGGGCGGCCAGGCGCGCCTTGTCGCCGCGCTGGAAGGCCTGTTTCATCTGAACGATCACGTCGTCGTTCGTGTTTTGAGCGCAGGCGGGCTGGAGCAGCGCAGCGAGCGTGAGGGCGATTGCGCCGAGGAGGTGGCGCCGGGGTGCCAAAATGCCAGGAACTTGCATCGGGGGATTATGGACAAGGCACACGATGGAAACGCGGCCGAAGGCCGCAAGGAAACGGCTGCTTTTCTGAAGGCTCAGCTACGGGCAGCGCTCATCGAACAACGTCTGGCGATGCCCGACCGCGGACAGCGCGCCGATCTTTTGCAGCGCGTCATGCGCATCTGGCTGGTCGGCCGGCCCGACACCGTCATCGGCGCCTACTGGCCGATCAAGGGCGAATTCGACCCCCTGCCGGCGTTGCACCGCTGGAAGGAAGATGGCGAACTGCTCGACGAGCCGCATCGCCGCCGCATCGGGCTGCCGGTGGTCAACCGCGTCCACAAGACCTTGACCTTCCATTCCTGGTACCCCGGTTGCCCGATGGAGAACGATGCCTATGACATCCCGAAACCCAAGGACACCGAACTGATCGTGCCGACGCTGCTGTTCGTGCCCTGCCTGGGCTACAGCGCGGGCGGCTATCGACTGGGCTACGGCGGCGGCTTCTACGACCGAACGCTGGCGGCGCTGGAGCCGCGGCCCTTCACGGTGGGCCTGGGCTTCACGAATGGCTTCCTCGACGACCTGGAAACCGAGGCACACGACATGCCGCTGGACGCCATCCTGAACGACAACGGCGTGGTCTGGCCGGTGGGCTAATCCATGTGGTCGACGGTGTCCGGGTCGGGCACCTCGCCGATGGTTTCCCGCGTGATGGCCGCCTGCTCGCGCAGCCAGTCGCAGAAGGCCTTGATCTCCGGGCGCAGCGCGTTGCGCGGGCCGATCAACAGCCAGTAGGCCATCGGTGAATCGAGCCGGTGCTGCGGCAGCACCTCGACCAGGTCGCCGTTGGCCAGGCTCTCGGCGATGAGCGAACTGCGCGCCAGCACCACGCCCTGGCCGGTGAGGGCGGCCTGCACCATCTGGTAGGCATAGTTGAAGTAGAGCCAGCGCTTGGGCTGGGCGCGGCTCTGGCCGTTGTCCTCGAACCAGCGGCGCCAGGTCAGCCATTCGAGGTGGGTGCGGTGGGCGTCGCCGGCCTCGATCAGCGTGAAGCGGGCGATGTCGGCGGGCGCCTTGATGGGCGGGTTGCTTTTGATGAGCCACGGGCTCGCGACCGGCGTGAGCGTTTCGCCGAACAGGCGGATCGCGTCCGGCGGCATGTTTTCAGGCGGTGCATAGCGCAGCGCCATGTCGACGTCGGCCACGTCGAGGTCGACCGCCGTGTCGCTGGCGTCGATGCGGATGTCGATGTCGGGGTTGTCGCGCTGGAAGGCTTCGAGCCGCGGGATCAGCCACATCGACGCGAAGGACGCGAAGGTGGTGAGCGACACGCTCCGCCGCCCCGCGCTCTGGCGGATCTGCCGTACCGCGCCGTCGATGCGCGGCAGCGACTGCTGCACCGCCAGCAGCAGCAGCGCGCCGGCGCTGGTGAGTTCGACAGCCCGCGTGTGGCGCAGGAACAGCGCCACACCCACCTCTTCCTCCAGCGACTGAATCTGCCGGCTCACCGCCGACTGCGTGAGCGCCATCTCCTCGGACGCCGCCCGGAAATTGAGGTGCCGCGCCACCGCCTCGAAGGCGCGCAGGTGGCCGGCAGAGATCGGGCGGGTGCGCAGGTGGGTCTGGGAGTGCTGCATGGATTGATGCGGAAATGGAATCAGTAGCGTACTTCCATTTCATTGGACCGCCAATGGCAAGGCGCCGATCATTCATTCCCGAAGCGTGCCACTGCGCTTTGGAGATCCAGCCCGTCAAAGGAGTCCGCCATGTCCGCCACCCTCAGCCCCTCGTCCTCGCTTTCCTCTCTGCCGCTGCCGAGCAAGGCCGCCATTCCGCCAGCGGTGCGCCGCGGTGCCTGGCAGATCGCCGCTGGACAGGCGATGACCCTGAAGGCGCGCAGCGAGAGCGTCCTGCGGGTGCGTCAGGGCCGGTTGTGGGTCACCCGCGATGCCACGGCCAGCTGGGGCAGCGAAGACCTGGTGCTGGCGCCGGGCGAGTCGCTGGTCGTGGCGGCCGGGCAAAAGCTGGTGATGGAGCCCTGGGACAGCTTCGGGGCGACCTACAGCTGGGACGCCAGCGCCGCCGCGGCGGCCTGAAGGCGTTCAGCCGTTGACGTCGAAGCTCGGACGCAGCGCCAGAAAGCGCTCCAGCGCGGCCGGGCCCTCGAGCGCGTGGATGCCCGCCATGTCGTCCGGCTCCTCGCTCTGCGCGAAACCCAGGTCGAAACGATGGTAGCGGCGCTCGTCGCGCGGGCCCTCGTACAGCACCTGCACGCCCTCGTGTCGCGCGTCCTGGCGAATCCGGTCCATCAACGGGGTCAGGGCTTCGGGCGGGCCCTCGATGTGTTGGCAGAAGTGGAGGCCGTCGAACACCAGCAATCCGGTGATGCCTCGTTCGGCATTGCGGGTGCGCGCCTGGGCAACGATCTGGCCGACCACGGTGGGCCGCTGATGGGGGGCGAGGACGCTGACGTAGAGAAGTTCGAAAAGAGCGGGTGCAGGCATGGGCGCGAAAGAGTGCCGGGGGAGTGTAGGGAGCAGAACCAATTCATGAAATGTCAAAAGACACTCTCACCGCGCCTATAGTCCCGGCGTGAAATTCGACGAACACACCCTGCCCACGCCCCTGCCGCCCCATTGCGACCGCGCGTGCGAAGCGTGCGGGTTGCGCGGCAACGCGGCCTTCCTGCCGATCTCGGCCGAGGAATTGAAGGCGATCGAGTCCTTTCGGGTCGACACCCGTCGTGTCGAGGCGGGCGGTACGGTCATCGAGGAGCATTCGCGCAGCGCCCAGCTCTACACGCTCTACGCAGGATGGGCCTTTCGCTACAAGTCGCTGAGCGACGGTCGGCGCCAGATCCTCAGTTTCCTGCTGCCGGGCGACTTCATCGGGTTGCAGGACGAGTTCGCGGAGGGGCAGACACACGGGGTCGAGGCCGCATCGGACGCGACCTTCTGCGTGTTCGAGCGCGACCGGCTCTGGGACCTGTTCCATGCGCAGCCCAAGCTGGGCTACGACATCACCTGGCTTGCCGCGCGCGAAGAGAAGATGATCGACGACAACCTCGTCACCACCGGCCGGCGCAATGCCGGCGAACGGGTGGCCATGCTGCTGATGCACCTCTACCGGCGGGCGGAGCGCGTGGGCATGGTGCGCGACGGCTGGGTCCCGTTCCCGTTCAACCAGCAGCACATCGCCGATGCCCTGGGACTGTCGCTGGTGCACACCAACAAGACGCTGCGGCGGTTGCAGCGCATGGGGCTGCACAAGATCGACGGCGGCTGGCTGCGCATCCTCGAGCCGCATGCGCTCGAGGCGCTGGGCGACTATTTCGAGCGGCCTTTGCGACATGTGCCACTGATCTGAGGCGCCCGGCCGGCCGAACGGCCGCGCCTTCGCGTATCGTCGGGGCTCCTCGCCGGGAGGCGGCCGCTGCCGGCTTCGTCCTTCCCCTTTCATGCCGCCACCCTGCGTCCCGTCCATTCCGTGAAGCTTTTTTCCCGCGAACGCCTGCGCCAGGTCGTCATGGTCGGCGGCATCGAGTCCTTCGGTGTGATCCTGAGCGGCATCGCCGGCCTGCTCATCGTGAACGTGCTGCCGAAAGACCAGTACGCCGCCTACACCTTCCTCATCGCCTGCGCGACGCTGATGATGGGCATCACCGACCTCGGCGTGGCGCATTGCTGCATGCCGGTGGTGGGCCAGCGCACGCGCGACGTGCCCTGGGTCGTCGCCGTCTGCCATCACGTCTTCCACAAGCGCTGGCTGTTGCTGTCCCTCGGGCTGGTGATCATCGTGCCGTACTGGTACTTCACCTCGCGCGAGCACCGCTGGACCGGGTCGGGCTACTGGCTCGCCTCGGCGGTGGCGATGGGCGGGGTGCTGGTGACGCTGCGCGAGCACAACGCCAACACCGTGCTGCTCATCCTCGGGAAGATCTCGACGCTCAACCGGGTGGCCTTCAGCACCCATGCCGTGCGCATCGCCTTCGTCGGCTTCGTCTTGTTGCTGCCGATGAGCATCTATTCGACAGCCGGGTTGATCGCTGCGACCGTGGCGGCCAGCATCGTGGCGCTGATGCTGTACATGCGCGCGTTCCGCGACCAGCACATCGGCGACCATCGGCTCGATGCCGACACGGGCCGGCGCGTCGATGGCGAGATCATCCGGATTGCCAAGCCGCTGATACTGCCGGCCATCTTCTACCAGGTGCAGGGCGTGGTGACCGTCTTCATCGTCTCGCTCTTCGGCACCGCCAACATGGTGGCCGAGGTCGGCGCCTTCGGCCGTTTGGCCATGGCGCTGGTCGTGGTCGACCGGGTCGCGAACATCCTGCTGTTCCCGGCGATCGCCCGGGCACAGACGGGGCCGCGCTTCGTGCGGGTGCTGGCGCAGGTCCATGGCCTGTACCTGCTGGCGATGGCCTGCACCTTCATGACCTCGCTGTTGTTCCCGCAGTACTGGATCCTGCTCCTGGGCGAGCAGTACCGCAGCATGACGCCGCTGGTCTGGATGATGTTTCTGTCGTCGCTGCTCGGGAACGCGTCCGGCTTCGCCTTCCGGACGCTGACCGTGCGTGGCGCCACGGCGCGCCAGAGCTTCAGCATCGTCGCGACGCTGATCACGCAGGTGCTGTACCTCTGGCTGATCGGCATCAGCGACCTGAAGTCGGTGCTCGGCTTCGGCCTGGCCAGCAGTGCCGCCAACTGCGTGTTCCAGTACGCCCTGCTGCTGGCGCGCTGGCGTGAATGGCGCACCGAGGCGCCGACGGCCGCCTGAAGGCGCTTCAGCGCCGCTGGTAGACCCGTCCGATGGCCGACGCCACCCGCAGCGCGAGGCGGTGGCGCTTGAGTTCGGCGTCCGAGAAGATCCGGATCGGCCCTTCGACATGCTCGAAGTACGCCTTGGTCGCCACCGACGGCGACTGGCCGCCGAGCGCCTTGCGGACATGCGGCGTGTTCCAGGGCTTGGGCGAGCCGATCGCGTGCGACAGGTAGTAGCCGCCCGCGATGAAGTCCATGGCGTCGGGCCCGGCCGTGTTGAGCGTCGCCTCGTGCGCGGTGAGCGCGAAGTTCAGTGCGTCCTGGTCGGTCGAATGGAAGAGCGTCGCCGACCCGCCCGCCTTCAGGTGCTTGACGCCCTGGTTGTAGCCGAGCACGAGGTGGCACAGCCGTTCCCAGAGCACGAGGAAGTCCAGGTGCTGCCGCGGCACGCCGATGAAGCCGGCGTTGTAGTAGCGCTCGCTCGGCCGGATCGACGGGATGCCGTGCTCGGTGAAGAAGGCGTTCCAGAGCAGGCGCTTCGGATGGCGCGACGGGAAGGCCCAGTTGACGTCTTCCGCCAGCGAGAGCGCGTCGTCCGTGAACCAGCCGCAGAACGACGGCCAGTCGCACTTCACCACGATGTCGGGGTCGATGTAGGCGACCAGATCGGTGTCGGGCGCGTGCTTGTCGAACACCTCGCGCAGGAAGGTCGGCTTGTAATAGGTGAAGTGCATCGGCGTGTCGAGCAGCACCATGCGCAGCTGGAAGGCCGGGCTCACCTGGTAGGTGGCGGTCGCCGCGTCGTAGGCGGGCGATTCGGTGAGCCATGCCGGCAGGGCGCCCCGGTAGCCGGCCCACAGCACGCCGGAGAATCCGGCGGTGACGAGCGAGTTGGACAGTGCGGCAACCCCGAAGTGGTAGTTCCCTTCGAACAGCGTACAGAGAGAAATTTTCATGAAGCTTGGGTTGGCAGCGCCAGAAGTGTATTCAAAAGTTTTAGTTTTCTTGGTGTTTTCCAGGAGCGCCGCGCAATTGTTGCAGTTTGTGGACGCCAAACCGTGACGAAATGGGCAGTGCACCTCGGCCGATAATCCGGCCCCACCGAACGCGAGAGAAGCAAGAAGCATGAACCAGGCACAAACCGACAAACCCGCAACGGCGGTCGACGTCGTGGTGATGGCCGCAGGCAAGGGCACACGCATGAAGAGCGTGCGCCCGAAGGTGCTGCATCGTCTGGGCGGCCGGGCGCTGGTGGCGCGCGTGCTCGACACCGCGGCACGCCTCGGCGCACGGCATGTGGTGGTGGTCACCGGCCACGGTGCCGACGAGGTCGAGGCGGCCATCGGCGCCGAATTCGCCGGCATGGCGCCCCGTTTCGCGCGCCAGATGCCGCAGCTCGGCACCGGCCACGCGGTGCAGCAGGCCGTGCCCGTGCTGCCCGACGACGGCACCGTGCTGGTGCTGTCGGGCGACGTGCCGCTGATCGGTGAGCCGGCGCTGCGGGCGCTGATCGCGGCCAGCGCCGGCGAACGGCTGGCGCTGCTCACCATCGACTTCGACGACCCGACCGGTTACGGCCGCGTCCTGCGCGACGCCCCGACCGGCCAGGTGCTGGCCATCGTCGAGCAGAAGGATGCCACCGCGGCGCAGCGTGCCGTGCGCGAGGTCTACAGCGGCGTGATGGCCGTGCCGGCCCGCCAGCTCAAGACCTGGCTGGCCCGCCTGGACAACCGCAACGCGCAGGGCGAGTACTACCTCACCGACATCGTCGGCTTCGCGACCGCCGACGGCGTGCCGGTGGTCGCCCACCGCATCGACGACCCGGTGCAGGTGGCGGGCGTCAACAGCCCGGCGCAGCTGGCCACGCTGGAACGTGCGCTGCAGCAGCGCCAGGCCGACGCGCTGATGGCCGATGGCGTGCGGCTGGCCGACCCGGCGCGCTTCGACCTGCGCGGCACGCTGGCCTGCGGCATGGATGTCGAAATCGACGTCAACTGCGTGTTCGAGGGCGCCGTGGCGCTGGGCGACGGCGTGCGCATCGGCGCGAACTGCGTCATCGCCAACGCGCGCATCGAGGCGGGCGCGGTGATCCATCCCTTCACCCACATCGATGGCGAGAAGGCCGGTGTGAGCGTCGGCCCCGATGCGCGGGTCGGCCCCTTCGCCCGTCTGCGGCCGGGCGCCCAACTGGGCGCGGAGGTGCACATCGGCAACTTCGTCGAGGTGAAGAATTCCACCCTCGCCGACGGCGCCAAGGCCAACCACCTGGCCTACCTGGGCGACGCCACGGTCGGCGCGCGGGTCAACTACGGCGCGGGCAGCATCACCGCCAATTACGACGGCGCGAACAAGCACCGCACCGTGATCGAGAACGACGTGCACGTCGGCAGCAACTGCGTGCTGGTGGCGCCGGTGACGATCGGCGCGGGCGGCACCGTCGGCGGCGGCTCGGTCGTGAGCAAGAGCACGGCGCCCGGCGCACTGACGGTGGCGCGGGCGCGGCAGACCAGCTTCCCGAACTGGCCGCGGCCGCAGAAGAAGCAGGGCTAAGGCGCCGCCGTCGGCGGAATTGGCAGGATCGGCAGCCGGGTGTCGAATTTCGCCCGCTTGACGGCGAAGAAGGCCTTGACGTTGCGCACGTTCGCATCGGCCGTGAACAGGCGCTGCGCCAGCGCCTGGTAGCCGGGCATGTCGCGCGCGATCACCACCAGCACGAAGTCGGGGCCGGGCGAGACGCGCCAGCACTGCTGCACCGCGTCGTCGGCGATCACGCGGGCCTCGAAGGCGTCGAGCGCCGCGGCGTCCTGCCGGTCGAGCGAGACCTCCACCAGCGCCTGCAGCCCGTGGCCGAGCAGCGGTGCCAGCCGGTCGGGTGAGAGGACCGCGACCTGGCGTTCGATCAGCCCGGCGGCGCGCAGACGCTGCACCCGACGCAGGCAGGTGGGCGGCGAGATGTGGTGGTCGGCCGCGAGTTGCTGATTCGTCTGCGAGGCGTCGCGCTGCAAGGCGTCGAGCAGCCGCAAGTCGATCGCGTCGAGTGCTATGGATTCCACGATAAGTCAAAAAACGAAATAAAAGTTCATTGATCCGAGTGGATGGAATTTTATTGCCTTCGTCGCCAGATTAGGAAACCATTATTCATTCGGTGCGGCCTACGATGGGCGCACTCGGACCCAACCCAAAAGGCTTCCCATGTGTGGCATCGTCGGCGCAGCTTCCCATCGCAACATCGTTCCCATCCTCGTGCAGGGCCTGCAGCGGCTCGAATACCGCGGCTACGACTCCTGCGGGGTGGCCGTCCACGCCAACGGCCTCACCCGCACGCGCACGACCTCGCGCGTCGCCGACCTGGTGGCGCAGGTGCGTGACGACCATGTCGAGGGCCTGACCGGCATCGCCCACACGCGCTGGGCCACGCACGGTGCGCCGGCCGTGCACAACGCCCACCCGCATTTCAGCTACGGCCCCGGCGAAGGGCCCGACAGCACCCGGCCCCCGCGCGTGGCGCTGGTGCACAACGGCATCATCGAGAACCATGAGACGCTGCGTGCGTCGCTGCAGGGCCGCGGCTATGTCTTCTCGAGCCAGACCGACACCGAGGTCATCGCCCACCTCATCGACAGCCACTACGACGGCGACCTGTTCGAGGCGGTCAAGGCGGCGGTGCGGCAGCTGCACGGCGCCTACGCCATCGCCGTGATCTGCCGCGACGAGCCGCACCGCGTGGTCGGCGCGCGCGCCGGCTCGCCGCTGATCGTCGGCCTGGGCGCCGACGGCACCGAGCGCTTCCTGGCCAGCGACGCCATGGCGCTGGCCGGCGTGACCGACCAGATCGTGTACCTGGAAGAGGGCGACGTGGTCGACCTGCAGCCGGGCAAGCACTGGATCGTCGACCGCGCCCACAAGCCGGTCAGCCGCACCGTGCGCACCGTGCAGGCGCACAGCGGCGCGGCCGAACTCGGCCCCTACCGCCACTACATGCAGAAGGAAATCTTCGAGCAGCCACGCGCCATCGCCGACACGCTCGAGGGCGTCGAAGGCATCGTGCCCGAGCTGTTCGACGGCGTCGGCCAGGACGGTGCCATCGGCGCCAGCGCGCACCGCGTCTTCCAGGCGATCGACAAGGTGCTGATCCTCGCCTGCGGCACCAGCTACTACAGCGGCTGCGCGGCCAAGTACTGGCTGGAAGGCATCGCGAAGATTCCGACCCAGGTCGAGATCGCCAGCGAGTACCGCTACCGCGATTCGGTGCCCGACCCGAAAACGCTGGTCGTCACCATCACGCAGTCGGGCGAGACGGCCGACACACTGGCCGCCCTGAAGCATGCCCGCTCGCTCGGCATGGAACAGACGCTGACCATCTGCAACGTGGCCACCAGCGCGATGGTGCGCGAGTGCAAGCTGGCCTACATCACGCGCGCCGGCGTGGAGATCGGCGTGGCGTCGACCAAGGCCTTCACCACGCAGCTGGCCGGCCTGTTTCTGCTGACGCTGGCGCTCGCCCAGGCCAAGGGCCGCTTGAGCGACGAGGCCGAAGCCGATTACCTCAAGGCGATGCGCCATCTGCCCGTCGCGCTGCAGTCGGTGCTGGCGCTGGAGCCGCAGATCATCGGCTGGGCCGAGGACTTCGCACGCAAGGAGAACGCGCTGTTCCTCGGCCGCGGGCTGCACTACCCGATCGCCCTGGAAGGCGCGCTGAAGCTCAAGGAAGTGACCTACATCCACGCCGAGGCCTATGCCGCTGGCGAGCTCAAGCACGGACCATTGGCGCTCGTGACCAGCGAGATGCCGGTGGTCGCCGTCGCGCCGAACGACGCGCTGCTCGAGAAGCTCAAGAGCAACCTGCAGGAAGTGCGCGCGCGCGGCGGCGTGCTCTACGTGCTGGCTGACGGCGACACGCACATCGAGAACAGCGAAGGCATCCACGTCATCCGCATGCCGGAACACTACGGCGCGCTGTCGCCGCTGCTGCACGTCGTGCCGCTGCAATTGCTGGCGTACCACACGGCCTGCGCGCGCGGGACCGACGTCGACAAGCCACGCAATCTGGCCAAGAGCGTGACGGTGGAGTGACGGGCGATCGGGGCGGCACAGCAGCCTGAACGGCGCGATGAGCAGCCGGAGAGGCGCTGCTATCGCCGCGCTTCGAAGACCAGGTTGAACGGCGTCTCGGCCGCGCGTCGGAATTGCGTGAAGCCGGCCTTGCGGAACACATCGGCCAGGCGTGCCTGCCCCGCCTGCGCGCCCAGCACCAGCTTGCCGCCTTCCGAGATCGAGTGCGCGCAGCAGATCAGGCAGGAGCCCGCGTAGTAGAGCTGCCCGACGGTCGAGAGGTTGTCTTCCACGCGGTCGTTGGCAAAGGGCTCGACCAGCATCACCGTGCCGCCCGGCGCCAGCGCCTCTGCCGCATGGCGCGCGGCAGCCACCGGGTCGCCCAGGTCGTGCAGCGTGTCGAAGAAGCAGATGAGCCCGTACTGCCGCTTGGGGTAGTCGCAAGCCCGTGCTGCGCTGAAGTCGACGCGCCGGTCGACACCGGACGCTTGCGCATTGCGGCGCGCTTCGACCAGAGAACGCTCATGCGTGTCGAAGCCATGAAAACGCGAGTTCGGGAAAGCCTTCGCCATCAGCAAGGTGGCGTGGCCGTGGCCGCAACCCACGTCGGCCACGTCGATGCCGGCGTCGAGTTGCGTGACCACGCCTTCGAGTGCCGGCAACCACTGTGGCACGAGGCTCGCGCGGTAGCCGTTGCGGTAGAAGGCCGCGACGCCGCAGGCCAGTCGCGCGTCATGGTCGCCCCATGCCACGCCCTCGCCGGTGCGAAAGGCGTGCAGCGCCTTCTCCTCGTCGAACCACATGGCGGCGGGCACGTTCCATGCCGGCGGCAGGTAGACAGGGCTGTCCTCGTCGGCGAGCACCATCGCCTGTTCGGGCGGCAGTTCATAGGTGCCGCTCAGCGCGTGGTAGGCGACATAGCCATTGGCGGCCTGCGCGTTGAGCCACTCACGCACGTAGCGTTCGGCACAGCCCGCGCGTATCGAGACTTCCTGGGCGCTGAGCGGGCCGGCGCCGGCCATGGCGCGGTACAGCCCCAGCTTGCTGCCGAGGCTGACCATGATGCCGGTGTAGCCGGCTGCCAGGTCGCCGACGGCGCGCATGACGAAGGCGTCCAGCCGGGTGGGGTCGATGGTGGTTGAAGACATGTCCGTTTCCTTGTCGAATGTGATGAACAACGGACTGAATCATCCCGAACGAAGGTCTGATGCGACAGGGCGGATCTCGCCCGAAAACGGGTGCTTCGTGCCACCCATCACTGCGCTATTCTTCGGCGCACACACCGAAGGCTTGCTGCCGTGAGCACTGAATCGAACACCCTGAGCGTCAGCCTGGTCGTCTTGCCGGACGCCGTGGTCTCCACGGTGGCCGGCATCCTGGACGTGTTGAACGGTGCTGCGCTCATGGGCCTGGGGGCGCCGGGCGCGCAGCCGCCGTTTCGCATCGATATCGTGGGCGAGCGCCAGGGCCTGCTGCCGCTGGCGAGCGGGGTCCCCTTCGACGTGCAGCGCGCCATCGACGGCATCGACGCGACCGACATCGTCATCGTGCCTTCGGTGCTGCTGGGTGCCGCGGGCTGGCAGAGGGGCCGCTATCCGCAGTTGGTGGAATGGGTCCGGCGCATGCACGCGCAGGGCGCGATGCTGTGCTCGGCGTGTTCGGGGATCTTCCTGCTGGCCGAGACGGGGCTGTTCGACGGCAAGGACGCCACGGTCCACTTCGCCTACGCGCGCACCTTCGCGGCGTTGTATCCAGCGATCACCATCCACCCGGAACGCGTGCTCGTCATTTCCGGATCGCGCGAGGAGTTGTGGAGTTCGGGTGCCTCGACGAGTTGGCACGATCTGGTGCTCTACCTCACGGCCCGCCATGCCGGCGCCACCGTCGCGCAGGAGGTGGCGCGCATGTTCGCCCTGCAGTGGCATCAGGACGGGCTCGCGCCGTACATGGTGTTCGAGGGAAGGACCGACCATGGCGACGGCGAGATCTTGAGCGCGCAGCGCTGGCTCGACGGCAACTTCGCCTCGGCGCGCCCCGTCGAGGAGATCGTCAAGCGCTCGACCTTGGCCGAGCGCACGTTCAAGCGGCGCTTCGTCCATGCCACCGGCGTTGCGCCCATCGACTATGTGCAACGCCTGCGCATCGAGGACGCAAAGCGCCGCCTCGAGCGAACAGAGACATCGGTGGAGGAAATCAGCTGGCGTGTCGGCTACGAAGACCCGGCATTTTTTCGCCGCCTGTTCAAGCGCACGACCGGGTTGGCACCCGGCGCCTATCGCAAGCGCTTTTGCATTCCGGATTTCGCCAAAGGGTGAGTGTTGGCGGGATCGCAAGTAGGGTGGCGACCGGCGGGCGGCCCGCTCGCGTGTGAAACAATACCTCGGCCCTCAACTCGCCAGCAGCCCACGGAATGGAAAAGGAAGTCGACCCCCAGGTCCTCAAGATCATCGATGAGAAGCGTCTGTCGGGGCCTCGGCTGACGCCGGTCGACATCGTCGCGAAGATGGGCGTGTTCGACGCGCGGGACAAACCTTTCGAATACGCCTGGCTGGCGACCGGCGACATCGTCATCGCAACGATCTGGGCCGAGTACATCGGCGTGGGCACCGGCGGACGCTGGTTTATGCTCGAGTCGCTGGACACGCAGCGCCGCGCCGGCGGCGGCGCGCGCAATGCCAACCAGACGCAACGCGCGAAGGACCGGCTCGAACTGCTCAAGAAGACCTTCGATGCGGGGCAGGGCTTCCGCGCCGTGCTGCAGACCAACCGCATCGCGATCGCCGAAGTCGAAAGCAGCAAGAATTCCAAGGTGTCGACCCGCGTGCGGGACGACGACGAATGGCACGTGGCCGCGTGGGAGCCCGACCGTCAGTTCGCAGTGCTCGTTCGCGGCCCGCGGGGCTGGCTGCCGACCGATGCCGAACTGCTGGCCGCCCGAGTACGTGGCAGCATGCCGAACGACGGCGATGCGGGAGCGTCGTCGATGTCTGGAACGGCATCGCCGGACCAGGTCCACGCAGCGGCGCTTCTCTACGTGACGAGGCACTTCAACGGCTACGGCTACAAGACCGAACAGGTGGCCGGCCAATCCCTGGGCTACGACCTCGACGTGCTCGACAAGAAGGGCGCCACGCTGCTGAAGGTGGCGGTCAAGGGCACGTCGAGTGCCGTGACGAAAATCAGTCTGTCTGAGGACGAGCGCGCGGGTTCCACGCGCGAGCCGTTGTGGCGCATGCTGGTGGTGTCGGACGCGCTGACGGCGTCGCCCAGCCACAAGATCTACAAGCCCACAGAAGTGACGAACGCACCGGGCTTCGACGCTTGACGCGGCGGCGTTACAGCTTCAGATCACAATCCGTGACAAACTGCAAGGCGCAGAGCCCCTAGGCCGATTGGCGGATGTTCTTTCCCGCCCATTGCGCCCTACGATTCCGTCCATGTCCTCTCCTGATCCCGACACTTCTGAATTCGCCGCGCTGTTGGACTTCGTGGCCACCGGAGGCCGCGCTCGGGAACAGTTGAAATCCACGCAGAACGCCGAGCAACTTGCCGCCCAGATGCTTGCACCACGGGCGCGTGCGATGACGACTGCGCTGCTCACCATCGCCAAGGCCGTGCTCGGCGGGCGTGCGCACTGAATCAGAAGATCGCCCGCGCGCTGCGCATCAGCGCGCCGGTGCAGGAATCGGCGTGACGGTTTCGCGGATGACGCCACCGCCCAGCACGCTGCCTTCCGTCGACGACATCCCCGTTCCTTTGACACGTGCCTCGCAGGCGGCGCGATCGGCCATCGGCTGCAATTCGCAGCGCGCCAGCGCGTTCTGGTCGTAACCACTCGGCGACGCGCTGGTCAGGCCGTTGCGCTGCGCCTCCTGCTTGGCCGCGCCTGCTTCGCGCTGGCAGGCCGCACGATCCTGCAGGACGCCATCGCAGGGCATGAGCGTGGGCGTCTGTGTGCTGCCCGTGGCGCTCTGGGCGAAGACGGCCGGCGCGCCAGCCAGTGCGCCTGCGGCGCATGCGATGAGACCGAGGGTTCGAATCGAACGGATCATGGAAAGGCTCCTGTAGCTCGTGATGGCCGCACCGACCAATGACACGAAAGCCACAGTCTGGAAGGAGCGGGGGCGACCCGCTGCGGGACACCAGGGCGAGCTCGGCGTGCGCGGAGCGTCAATCGGTGTGGGACACGTCTTGCACGCGCCCCGAACAGGTCGAACAGTCCGAAGCGGTTCCGACGTTCAGCCGGCTGCGATGCGCTGCGCCAGATGCGCCAGCGCTTCTTCGACCTGATCGACCAGGATGAGCGACAGGTCACCCGGCTGCAGCCGCTCCAGCGCGCGGTCGATGGCGATGAACTCGCCGCGGATCTCTTCGATGTGCCGTGTGCGTCCGGCACCCTGCAGGCCCTGGCGCAAGAGGTTCATCACCTCGCCGTCGGCACGCCCGCGCTGGGCGGCGTCCTGGTAGAGGAGCACGTCGTCGAAGGCTTCGCCAAGGATGGCGGTCTGGTCGCGGATGTCGCAGTCGCGCCGGTCGCCGGCACCGCTGATCACGACCGAACGCCTCTGCGCCGGCAGCGTGTCCACGGCGGCCACCAGCGCCTTCATGGCGTCGGTGTTGTGGCCGTAATCGGCGATCACGGTCGCGCCGCGGTACGTCATCATGTTGAAGCGGCCCGGCACACCGGCCGCGTCGTTCTTGAAGCTGGAGAGGCCGCTGCGGATCGTGTCCCAGTCCAGCCCCACGGCCCAGGCCGCGGCGGTGGCCGCCATCACGTTCTCGACCTGGAAGGGCAGCGTGCCGTTGTGGGTGATCGGCACGTCGCGCAGCGGCACGCGCTCGCGCCACGAGCCTTCGGCGGCGATCAGCGCGTCGCGGTCGATGTACACGGTGCGTTTGCCCTGCGCGCGGTGCGTGGCCATCACGGGGTGCTGGCGGTCGGCGGTGAAGAAGATGACGTGGCCGGGGCAACTGGCGGCCATCGCCGCGACGTTCGGGTCGGCGGCGTTGAGCACCGCGTAGCCGTGGTCGGCCACATTGCGCACGATCACGCGCTTGAGCACCGCCAGATCTTCGACCGTGGTGATGTAGTTCAGCCCCAGGTGGTCGCCGCTGCCGATGTTGGTGACCACCGCCACCTGGCAGCGGTCGAAGCCCAGGCCCTCGCGCAGCACACCGCCGCGGGCCACCTCGAACACGGCCGCATCGACCTCGGGATGCAGCAGCACGTTGCGCGCGCTCTTGGGGCCGCTGCAGTCGCCGCTGTCGGTCTGGCGGCCATCGACCCACACGCCGTCGGTGTTGGTCATGCCCGTGCGCAGCCCGCTGGAGGCAAGGAGGTGGTTGATCAGGCGCGCCGTCGTCGTCTTGCCATTGGTGCCGGTGACCGCCACGACCGGGATGCGGCCGTCGTCGCCGTGCGCATACAGCGTGTCCATCACGGCTTCGCCGACCGCGCGGCCGCGGCCGAAGGAGGGCGAGATGTGCATGCGCAGGCCGGGCGCGGCGTTGACCTCGACCACGCCGCCGTGCTGCTCTTCGAGCGGACGCAGCACGTTCTCGCAGACCATGTCGACGCCGCAGATGTGCAGGCCGACCATCTGCGCCGCGTCGACCGCGCGCGCGGCAACCTCGGGGTGCACCGTGTCGGTCACGTCGGTGGCGGTGCCGCCGGTCGACAGGTTGGCGTTGTTGCGCAGCACCACGCGCTGGCCGCGCGCGGGCACGCTGTCGGGCGTGAGGCCTTGCGCCTCGAGCCGGCCGACGGCGATGTCGTCGAGCCGGATTTTCGTAAGCGAGGTGGCGTGGCCTTCGCCGCGGCGAGGGTCGAGGTTGACCGTGTCGACCAGCTGGCGCACGGTGTGCGTGCCGTCGCCGATCACCTGCGGCGGATCGCGCCGCGCCGCGGCCACCAGCCGGTCGCCCACCACCAGCAGGCGGTAGTCGAAGCCCGGCAGGAATTTCTCGACCATCACTTCGCCATAGGCCGCGGCGGAATCGAAGGCGGCGTTCAACTGCTCACGCGTCACGATGTTGACCGTCACGCCCTTGCCCTGGTTGCCGTCCTGCGGCTTCACCACCACGGGCAGGCCGATCTCCATGGCCGCGGCCCAGGCGTCGTCGGCGTCGCTCACCGGCCGGCCCAGCGGCACCGGCACGCCGGCGGCGTTGAGCAACTGCTTGGTGAGTTCCTTGTCCTGCGCGATGGCTTCGGCCACACCGCTGGTGCTGTCGACCTCGGCCGCCTGGATGCGGCGCTGGCGCGAACCCCAGCCGAACTGCACCAGGCTGCCGCGCGTGAGGCGGCGGTACGGAATACCGCGCGCCACGGCGGCGTCGACGATCGAGCCGGTGCTCGGGCCGAGGCGTTCGGACTCGTCCAGGTCGCGCAGTTCGGCGATCGCCGCCTGTGCGTCGAAGGCGCCGTCGTTCAGCGCGGCGCCGATCAGTTCGGTGGCCAGTGCGACCGCGCGGCGGCCGACGGCCTCTTCGCAGTACTGCACCACGACCTGGTACACGCCGTCTTCCAGCGTGCGCGTGGTGCGTCCGAAGATCACGCTGCAGCCGCTCTGCGACTGCAGCGCCAGCGCGGCGTTCTCCAGCACATGCGCCAGCGACAGCGGCTGGCCGAGCACCATCGGGTGCAGCTCGCCGATGGTCGGGAACAGCGCCCGCAGGCGCGTCTCGAAACCGGGCAGCTGCTCGATGGCGTTCTCGTGGCGCTGGCACGCGACGACCGCCTCGATGGCGGTGTGGCGGCTCCAGAGATTGGGCCCGCGCAGGGCGCGGATGCGGGTGACTTCCATGGCGTTGAAACCTCTGCGGCCTTCGTGGGCCGTCGAATCGTCAGGCGAATTGGGGGATGGGCGAGGGCACGCTTTGCGACAGCTGCAGCGACGCGAGCGCCGCCTGCAGGTCCGACTCGAATGCCTCCGCGCCGGCGCCGATCAGGTTGAGCGGAATGCCCAGCGCCCAACCGGTGGCCACGGCCGCGAGCAGCACGTCGAGGCTCACGCCGACGTGCGTGGCGCGCCAGACGGTGAGCCGGCCCAGGCCCGGCAGGAAGGATTCGCTGCTGCCGTTGGCCAGCACCACGCGGTCCTGGCGCACCAGCACGGCCTTGCCGCCGGCGGCCTGGTGGTCGATGAGCGCGGGGGCGCCGACGTCCGAGGCATAGAGGATGACCGCGCCGTCGCACAGCGGCGCCAGGCCGGCCACGCGCGGGTCGACCGCGTTCAGCACCGCGGTGCCTTCGGGCAGCACCACATCGACCTGCGTGCGCAGCACCTTCACCATCTGGTCGCTCTCGGTGATGTCGAATTCGGCCAGCGTTTCGAAACCGTCGAGATCGGTCACGATGCCGATCTGGCACCGGTCGTAGGCCAGCCCGTCGCGCAGGATCGATGCGGCGCCGTTCTCGATCACCACCGCCTCGACCGCGCGGTTGACCAGCAGCCGGTGGCCGGCGTCCCAGGTGGCGCTGGGCCGTGCGTCGACCCGGCGGCGTTCCAGGAACAGGCCGTCAGCGCAGGCCAGGCCGGTGTGGCGCCCGCCCAGGCCGGTCAGCCACGCGACCAGGCGCGCCAGCACGGCGGTGTCGCGTGAACCGGCCACACCCACGACCGGGATGCGGCCGGCCGGGCCGTCGTCGTCGGCCAGCGGGAACAGGTGGTCGCAGATGGCGCGGCCCACCGGGCGCGGCGAGCCGACCCCCGGCTTCAGGTGCATCAGCAGGCCGGGGCCGGCGTTGACTTCGACGATGGCGCCGCGCTGCGCCGCCAGCGGCCGCGAGATGTCTTCGGCCACCAGGTCGATGCCGGCGATGTCGAGGCCGACGATGCGCGCGGCCAGCACGGCCGCATGGGCCACTTCGGGATGGACCTGGTCGGTGCAATCGACGCTCAGGTTGCCGTTGCGCTGGATCGTCACCACCTGGCCCTTGGCCGGCACCGATGCGCCGTCGAGGCTCTGGCGCTTGAGTTCGAGCTGCAGCTTGGCGTCGGTCGCGAGGTCGATCACGTCCAGCGGGAATTCTTCCTCGGCGCCGCGCCGCGGGTCGCTGTTGAGCTGGCTGTCGATCAGCGCCGCCACGGTGGCGCTGCCGTCGCCGGTCACGGTGATCACGTCGCCGCGCGCGGCCGCGACCACCTGGCCGCCGACCACCAGCAGGCGGTGCTCGTGGCCGCGCACGAAGCGCTCGACCATCACGTCGCTGCCTTCGGGTTCGGCCACCGCGAAGGCGGCCATGACTTCTTCGCGCGTCGTCAGTTCGAGCGACACGCCGCGGCCGTGATTGGCGTCCGACGGCTTCACCACCACCGGCAGGCCGATGTCCTCGGCGGCGTCCCAGGCTTCTTCGGCGCTCTCGACCACCTGGCCTTCGGGCACCGGCACGCCGCAGGCCTGCAGCAGCGACTTGGTGAGCTCCTTGTCGCTGGCGATCGATTCGCCGATGGCGCTGGTGTGGTCGGTCTCGGCCGTCCAGATGCGCTGCTGCGCGGCACCGTAGCCCAGCTGCACCAGGTTGCCGCTGTTGAGCCGCGTGTACGGGATGCCGCGGTCGGCGGCGGCGCCCACGATGCAGGCGGTGCTCGGGCCGAGGTAGCAGTCCTCGACCTTGGCCTTGACCGCATCGACCGCGCGCTGCACGTCGGCAGCGTCGAAGGGCGTGTCGTTGATGGCGGCCATCAGCAGGCGGTGGCCCTCGGCCAGCGCGGCGCGCGCCACCTGTTCGTCGCGGGCGCGGAACACCATGCGGTAGACGGCGTGCTTGGAGGTGCTGCGGGTTTGCCCGAAGCCGGTCGGCATGCCCGCCAGATTGAGCAGTTCGATCACGACATGCTCCAGCACGTGGCCGGCCCAGGTGCCTTCGTTCAGCCGCTGGATGAAGCCGCCGCGCTCGCCGACACCGCAGTGGTGCTCGATCAGCGCCGGCAGCAGCGCTGTCAGGCGGTCGGTGAAGCCGGGGATGAGGTTCGACGGGAAATCCTCCAACTGGCCGAGGTCGAGCCAGACTTCGAGCACCGGTCGGTAGGTCCAGAGGTTGGGGCCACGCAGATAGCGCGTGCGCAGCAGGCGGATGTCGTCGAAACGGGTCATGGAAACGTTCGTGGTGCTGGGGCCGAGCACGCGGGCGCCTTCAGGCGCGCCCATGGCGATGGATCAGAATCGGCGCCGGGCGGGCGCCTTGACGGGGCCCGCGACGGGTCAGAGACACAGAAACACAATGCAACATCACGATCCAGTCGGCACCCCGGAGGGCGAAGCGGGAACGGCTCCAGACGCGCTGAAAAGCCGGCTTACAGCCGCCGAGAACGTTCTGGCAACGCTGGCGGTTGACCTCGACGGTGAACTTCGGTTTGCGGACAGCCTGCTGGCCTTGACCGACCGCCGCCTGCTCAGCCGCGGCCCGGATGGCACATGGCGTGAGTGGGCGCTCGCCCCAGACCTGCAGTTGCAGCTGGCCGACCACGCTGGCGTGGGCACACTCGACCTGCTCGGCACACCCGGCCCGCTGGCGCGCTGGCGTTACACCCTGGCACAGCAACCCGCCGCGCTGCGCCTGCTCAAGCGCTTCGAACAGCAGGTGGTCGGCGTCGCCGACACCAGCGCTTCTGCTGATCCCGACGACCTGGCGGCCGAGCCCGAACTGCAGCCACCGCCCTCGACCTGGGTGCTGCTGCGCCTCGGCCGCTTCGCCAGGCCCTACCGCAAGCAACTGATCGCCGGCTTCCTGCTCACGCTGGCCTCGACCGCGGCCACGCTGGTGCCGCCGTACCTGACGATCCCGCTGATGGACGACATCCTGATCCCGTTCCAGAACGGCCATCAGATCCCGATCGGCAAGGTCGTGATGTTCCTGGTCGCCCTGTTGGCAGCAGCGCTCACCGGCTGGGGCCTGGGCTGGGCGCGCACCTACCTGCTGGCGCTGGTGTCCGAGCGCATCGGCGCCGACCTGCGCACCACCACCTACGAGCACCTGCTGACGCTGCCGCTCGACTACTTCGGCGGCAAGCGCACCGGCGACCTGATGTCGCGCATCGGCTCCGAGACCGACCGCATCAACGTGTTCCTGTCGCTGCACGCGCTCGACTTCCTGACCGACGTCCTGATGATCGTGATGACCGCCGTCATCCTGGTGTCGATCAACCCGCTGCTGGCGGTCGTCACGCTGGTGCCGCTGCCCTTCATCGCGTGGATGATCCACGTGGTGCGCGACCGGCTGCGCACCGGCTTCGAGAAGATCGACCGCGTGTGGAGCGAGGTGACCAACGTGCTGGCCGACACCATCCCCGGCATCCGCGTGGTCAAGGCCTTCGCGCAGGAAAAGCGCGAGGCCGACCGCTTTCATGCTGCCAACGCCTACAACCTGCAGGTCAACGACAAGCTCAACAAGACCTGGTCGCTCTTCACGCCCAGCGTGTCGCTGCTGACCGAGATCGGCCTCCTGGTGGTCTGGGGCTTCGGCATCTGGCAGGTGGCGCGCGGCAGCATCACGGTCGGTGTGCTCACCGCCTTCATCGCCTACATCGGGCGCTTCTACACGCGGCTCGATTCGATGAGCCGCATCGTGTCGGTCACGCAGAAGGCGGCGGCCGGTGCCAAGCGCATCTTCGACATCCTCGACCATGTGAGCAACGTACCCGAGCCCGCGAACCCGGTGAAGCTCGCGCAAGTCACGGGCCGCATCGAAATGAAGGACGTGGGCTTCCGCTACGGCTCGCGCGCGGTCATCCGCGACCTCGACCTGGTCATCGAACCCGGCGAGATGATCGGCCTGGTCGGCCACAGCGGCTCGGGCAAGAGCACGCTGGTCAACCTGATCTGCCGCTTCTACGACGTGACCGACGGCGCGATCCTGGTCGACGGCACCGACATCCGCCGCTTCGCCGTGGCCGACTACCGGCGCCATGTCGGGCTGGTGCTGCAGGAGCCCTTTCTCTTCTTCGGCACCATCGCGCAGAACATCGCCTACGGCAAGCCCGATGCGACGCGCGAGGAAATCGTCGCGGCCGCGCGCGCGGCGCATGCGCACGACTTCATCCTGCGGCTCGCGCACGGCTACGACTCGCTGGTCGGCGAGCGCGGCCAGGGCCTGTCGGGCGGCGAGCGCCAGCGCATCAGCATCGCGCGTGCGCTCTTGATCGACCCGCGCATCCTGATCCTCGACGAGGCCACGTCCGCGGTCGACACCGAGACCGAAAAGGAAATCCAGAAGGCGCTCGACAACCTCGTGAAGGGCCGCACCACCATCGCCATCGCGCACCGCCTGTCGACGCTGCGCAAGGCCGATCGCCTGGTCGTGATGGACCGCGGCGAGGTGGTCGAGGTCGGCCCGCACGACGCATTGATGGCAAAGGAGGGCGCGTACTGGCGGCTCTACCAGGCGCAGCTGCGGCAGGCCGATGAAGAGGCCAGCGATGGCGCGGTGGCCGAGCGCACCGGCGTCGCGGTGGCTCTGAGCAACCATGCGGCGCATCCCGCAGGAGATGCGTGATGAGCGCCATGAATCCTGATTTCCAACTCGAACGCGACGCCTTCGGCCGCCTGGTGCTCATCGATGCGCAAGGCCAGCGCCACGAAGGCATCGTGCCGGTGCGCGCCTTTCCACTGAGCGCGCCCGGCGAAGGGTTGTCGCTGGTCGGTGCCGACGGGCGCGAGTGCGTGTGGGTCGACCGCATCGACGCGCTGCCTGCGGCGACGCGCGCGCTGCTCGACGCCGAACTTGCCGCACGCGATTTCGCACCGACGCTCTTGAAGCTGCACACCGTGTCGAGCTTCGGCGTGCCGAGCACCTGGCAGGTGAGTACCGACCGTGGCGAGACGAGCTTCGTGCTCAAGGCCGAAGAGGACATCCGGCGGCTGGAAGGCGGCGCGCTGCTCATTGCCAGCGCGCACGGGGTGCAGTTCCGCATCCCTGACGTGAAGGCGCTCGACCGCGCGTCACGCCGGCTGCTGGAGCGTTTCCTCTAGGGCCTGCTAATGCTATTTCCGCAACTCCGGAAATAGCGTTAGCAGGCCCTGGCTGCGAAACTCGGGCGTCTGCTTCAAGGAAAACGCCCATGCACACCACCGCCCTCGTTCTCTTCTCCGGCGGGCAGGACTCGACCACCTGCCTGGCCGACGCGCTCAGCCGCTACGAGCGCGTCGAGACGCTGGGCTTCGAGTACGGCCAGCGCCACCGCATCGAGATGGACGTGCGGCACACCGTGCGCACGCAGCTGCGCGAGCGCTTTCCCGAATGGGCACCGCGGCTCGGCGACGACCACCTGCTGAGCGTCGATTCGCTCTCGCAGATCGGCGGTTCGTCCCTCACCGACGAGGTCGCCTTCGCCATGCAGGCCGACGGCCTGCCCAACACCTTCGTGCCAGGGCGCAACCTGCTGTTCCTCACGCTGGCCGGCGCGTTGGCCTACCGGCGCGGGCTGCAGGTGATCGTCACCGGCGTCTGCGAGACCGACTACTCCGGCTACCCCGATTGCCGCGACGACACGATGAAGGCAATGCAGCTCGCGCTGTCGCTCGGCCTCGACCGCCGCCTGGTCATCGAGACGCCGCTGATGTGGATCGACAAGGCGCAGACCTGGGCGATGGCGCACCGGCTCGGGGGCGACGCACTGGTCGACCTGATCGTCGAAGAGACCCACACCTGCTACCAGGGCGACCGCACGCAGCGGCACGCCTGGGGCTACGGCTGCGGTGCGTGCCCGGCGTGCGAGCTGCGCGCCGCGGGGTGGGCAGGTTACGTCGACGCGACCGTGTAGCGCGCAGCGGCGCCGTCGGTCGACGGCACCAGGGTCCAGCGCTTGTCGTGGAAGGCGCCGAGCGTCTTACCGTGCGCGATCGAGACGAGGGCGCCGCCGCCTTCCCTGACCTGCGCCACGAGGCGCTGGTACACCGTGGCTTCGGCCGCTTCGTCGAGCGCGCTGGTGGCCTCGTCGGCAAACACCCAGGCCGGCTTCTTGAGCAGAACGCGCGCGATGGCCAGGCGTTGCTGTTCGCCACCGGACAGCTTCTGGCTCCAGGCATCGCTGTCGTCCAGCCGCGTCGCGAGTTCGGGCAGCAGCGCGTCGTTCAGGGCTTGGCGCAGTGCATCGTCGTCGTAGCCGGCGGCGTCGTTCGGGTACGTCAGCGCATCGCGCAGCGTGCCGTCCGGCACGTAGGGGCGCTGGGGGATGAACATGGTGTCGCTTGGCACGCCGACGGTGCCCTGCGCGAACGGCCAGATACCGGCGAAGGCCCGGAACAGCGTCGACTTGCCGCTGCCCGAGGGGCCCTGCAGCAGCACGGTGTCGCCTGGGCGGACCGACAGCGCCGCATGGCTGAGCAATTGCACGCCGGTCGGCAAGGCCACGTCGAGGTCCTCGGTGTGGAGCATGTCGGCGTCTTGCCGCTGGAGCGCGCTGTCGGTTTGGGCATGCGCGCGCATGGCGTCGTCGAAGGTGGTCAACCGGTCGGCGGTGGCGCGCCAGACGGCCACGCGGTCGTAGTTGTCGACGAACCACGAGAGTGCTTCCTGCACCGTGCCGAAAGTGCGCGAGATCTGCATCAGCTCGCCGAACTGGATCCCTCCGCTGAAGAAACGCGGCGCCGCGAGGAAGAAGGGGAAGACGACGGACAGCTGCCCGAAGGACGCGGTGAAAGCCACCAGGTTTTTCTGCTGCTTGATGAGCGAGATGTAGTTGCGCAGCACGCTCGAGAAGCGCGTGTCGAGCTGACGGTGCTCGACGGCTTCGCCCCTGTCGAGCGCGATCGCCTCGCTGTGCTCGCGCACCCGGACCAGGTGGTGGCGGAAGTCGGCCTCGAAGCGCTGCTGCCGAAAGTTGAGCCCGATCAGCGGCCGCCCGATGTAGTGGGTGATGGCGGTGCCAACCGCGCAGTAGATCACCGCGACCCAGACCATGTAGCCCGGCAGCGACAGGTCATGACCGCCCAGGCTGAATGCCAGCGGGCCGGACAGGCCCCAGAGGATCCCGATGAAGGTCACCAGCGTCACGACCGAATTGAGGATGCCCATCGAGAGCGTCACCGTGTAGTCGGTAAAGAGTTGCATGTCCTCCTGGATGCGCTGGTCGGGGTTGTCCGGGTTCGCGGGCTGGCCCGTGCCGGTCGGCGTCTGCGCATAGCGCGCCAGCTCGAGCCGGTAGAAGGTCCGGTTTTCGAGCCAGCGGCCGAGGTAGCTGCGCGTCATCCAGGCGCGCCAGCGCACCTGGAGCAACTGCGTGAGATAGAACTTGAAAACGGCCACCAGGATGCCGGCCATCGCGATGTAGGTGAAGTGCAGCAGCTGCGTCCAGAACACCGGTTGGTTTCTGGCCTGCACCGCGTCGTAGAAGACGCGGCTCCAATCGTTGAGGAGCACTGTCACATAGACCGTGCACAGGTTCAGCGCCACGACACCGATCAGCAGGCCGCGCGCCTTCCATTTCTCTTCCGAGCGGAAGTAGGGCGCGGCGAGCCGGCCGATGCGGCGCAGGGTGTCGAGGAACGAGGCGGAGCGCGCGGGGTCGGACATCGGTGGGGCAGTCATCGTGGGCGCTTTCGAGCGCAATGTTGCACATCCTAGCCCCGACCTTCGTGGCTTCGCTTAGGCGCGGCTTAAGCTGCCGCTGCGCGACCGCTCAGAGGTCGCCCAGTCCGAGCGCCGGATCGCTCACCGTGTGCTTGCCGGTCTCGACCCGGCCGGCGAAGCGGCGCTGGTAGCTCGTATCGCTGTCACAGCTCACGACGAAGTCGTACCACTGGCCGCTGCCGGCCAGGTCCCAATGCTGGTCGATCGATGCGCCCGCCGGCACCGTGACGGTCCACGGGCCATCGTTGCGGTAGGCCTTGGCCCGCACCGTGAAGGTGGCCGGTTTCTGGCCTGCATTCCTCATCGTGAGGTAGACATTGCCATTGGCGATGTCGTAGCAGACGCGCACCTCGGGCGACGTCGCACCGGCGGCACGCAGCGTGTTCAGGTCGCCCTTGAAGCTGCGGTGGAAGCCGTTCGGGCCGAGCACCCACAGGTCGTAGCGGCCCGCGTCGTCGGCCATCGCGGCCCAGCTGTCGTCCAGCGTCTTGCCCGGTTCCACCATGAAGCGGCGCGGCAGGCGGTCGAGATGCAGCTGGTCATAGACATGGAACACGGCGGCGGCCTTGCCGGTGTTGGCGAACAGCAGGCGCATCGTGCCGGCCACGGTGTCGCTGCGCGCGCTCACGTGCAGTTCGTAGGGCAGCGCGCGCGACGGCCGGGTGCCCGTGGCCTGGCGTGGCAGCAGTTGCGTCGCAGGCGGTGCAAGCTGCGCGAGTGCTTCCTGCTGCGTGCGCAGCGCGTCGGCCTCGGCCTTGCTCTTGCGGCCGGTCAGCACCGGCAGCTGCTCGCTGTTGGGCGTCGCGAAGTTGAAGGCGCTGGTGAGGTCGCCGCAGACGGCTCGGCGGTAGGCGCTGATGTTCGGCTCCTGCACGCCGAACCGGGTCTCGAGGAAGCGCAGTACCGAGGTGTGGTCGAACACCTGCGAGTTGACCCAGCCGCCGCGGCTCCAGGGCGAGATGACGAACATCGGCACGCGCGGACCGGGGCCGTAGACCCGGCCGTCCGGTACCGGCTGCTTGGTGCTGCTGCTGCCCAACGGTCGTTGATGTGTGAAGTACTCGACGCCCAGGTCAGCGGCGGGCATCGTGGTCATGCCCGCAAAACCGCCCTTGCCGTCCGGCGATGGTGCCGACGGCGAGGGGACATGGTCGAAGTAGCCGTCGTTCTCGTCGAAATTCACCAGCAGCACGGTTTTGCTCCAGACCTCTGGCGCGGCGGTCAGGGCATCGAGCACTTCCTGCAGGAACCAGGCGCCTTGCACCGGTGTCGAGGGCCCGGGATGCTCGCAGTAAATCGAAGGGGCGTTGAGCCATGACACGGCCGGCAGCCTGCCCTCGCGGATGTCGCGCTTGAAGGCGTCCAGGTACTGCTCGGGCTGCGTCCCCGGCAAGGTGTTGGCGATGCCCTTGTACAGCGGGTTTGCCGCGTTGTCCGTCGCCGGGTCGTAGGCCTTGTACGGCAAGGCCTGGCCGGTGTTCGCATAGGCGCTGTTGGGGGCGCCGCCGCTCGACACCGGGAAGCCCGAGGCGATGTTCGCTTGCCGAAACTTCCGGAATGCGCCCAACATGTTGTCGCCCCATTCATCGG
Organism: Variovorax cryoconiti; assembly: GCF_051216395.1. Lineage (NCBI taxonomy): Bacteria > Pseudomonadati > Pseudomonadota > Betaproteobacteria > Burkholderiales > Comamonadaceae > Variovorax > Variovorax cryoconiti. Next base: position 222,786 of record NZ_JBPJZI010000002.1, read on the forward strand.
GCATGTTCTGGTAGCTGATCCAGCTGACGCCGGCTTCTTCGAGGCGTTCGGCGTAAGTCTTCCAGGTGTAGCCGGTGTTGACGGAGGCCGCCTGTCCGTCGATCCAGTCCCACTCGTTGTTGACGAAGGCCGTGCTCGTGGGCCCCGCCCCGTTGGTGCCGGTGATATGGAAGGACCGGTTGGCGTCGGTGCCGGTGTGCATCGCGCAGTGGTAGGCGTCGCAGAGCGTGAAGGCATTGGCCAAGGCGAACTGGAACGGGATCTCGCCTTCCTCGAAGTAGCCCATGGAAATGGGGTTCTTGTAGCGCGGCCACTGGTACATGCGCCCTCCATCCCAGGCGTCTTGACTGTCGTTCCATTCGTGCGGTGTGCCGTTCGCACGCTGCGCATTGCCCTTCGTTCCATCGAGGTGGAAGGGGTAGATCGGCTTGCCGCCGGCATCGCTTTGCTGCCAGACGTTCATGCCCTTGGGCAGCGGGATCGTGAAGCGGTCGCCGAAACCACGCACACCGCCCAGTGTGCCGAAGTAGTGGTCGAACGCGCGGTTCTCCTGCATCAGGATCACGACGTGTTCGACGTCGTTGATCGTGCCGGTCTTGTTGTTGGCGGGGATGGCGAGTGCGCGGCGGATGGCAGGCGGGAAGGCGGCGAGCGTGGCGGCGGCGATGCCGGCCGAAGCGGAGCCGCGCAGGAAGTTGCGTCGTGAGGTCATGGTTGTTCTGGGAGGCAGGGTCAGGGCGCGCAGCGCATCTCGGGCTTGACGGGGGTCTCGGGTGTCGCAGGTTGGGCGGGTGTGGCGGGCGAACCCGTGCTGCTGTCGCCGCCACCGCAGGCGACAAGCGCGCAGGTCAGGAGTGCGAGCATGAGATGGCGCGCGGCGCGCGGAGAAAGACGGTCGGCGTGGGGCATGGCGGTGGACGTGGCGCTCGAATCGCGCTTGTTGTTGTCGGAGTGCGGCACGCAAATGGGTGCGCGCATCGGACCGCTAGACTAGGGACGCGGCATGACGCGGCCATGAAGTGCCGATGACCGCCGCATGGCGCCGCCGTGACGGCACAGGCGCGGCGAGCGCGCTTGCAACGATGTGTCAGGCGTTGCTGATGCCGCTCGACACGTGGCCCGAAGGCACGTGGCGCGCGGCGGCATCGACGTGGCCGGTCTGGTCGTCGAAGAAGAAATCGGGCTCGAATTCGCGCAGGAACTCGCCCTTGGGAAGGCCGCCAAGGAACATCGCCTCGTCGACGCGCACGTTCCAGTTCATGAGCGTGCGGATGGCGCGCTCATGCGCGGGTGCGCTGCGTGCGGTGACCAGTGCGGTGCGGATCCGCATGGATGCGTTGCCGGCCATCTGCAGCCGATGCAGGGCGGCGAGCAGTGGCTTGAAGGGTCCTTCGGGCAACGGCAGTTTCGCCTTGCTCGACTCGTGCAGTTGGAAAGCATCGAGCCCCTCGGCCTGGAACACGCGCTCGGCCTCGTCGCTGAAGAGCACGGCGTCGCCGTCGAAGGCGATGCGCACCTCGTTCGGAAAGGCGTCGCTGGCCTTGACCGATTCGACCAGCACGCGCGCGGCGGGGAAGCCGGCATGCAGCGCTTCCCGCACGTCCTCCGCGTTGGCAGAGAGAAAGAGATGCGCACGCAGCGGCCGGAGGTACCCGAAGGGCGCGCGGCCTTGCGTGAACACGCCGCGCTGCAACTTGATGCCGGCGGCGGTGCTGGAACGAAAGATGCGCATGCCCGACACCGGATCGTTGCGCGAGAGGATGACGACCTCGACGCGCTGCACGCCGTCGTCGTTGAAGCGCAGCAGCTTCTGTACCAGCGAGTACGCAATGCCCGGTTGCGCGGGCACGTCGAGCCGCTCGTACTGCAGCCGCATGTACCCGTCGGGGTCACCGGACTCGAAGAGCCGGTTCTCTTCCTCGAGGTTGAACAGCGCCCGCGAGGAGATCGCGACAACGAGCTTGTCGTCAAGGGTGACTGGCATGGCTGATCGTTTTCTAGCGGCTTTTCTCGGTCAGATCAGAAACGGATTGAACCAACGGAAATTCAGCTTCAGTGCCGAGGTGATTTGAGTGTAGGCGACGCCAACCAGGCCCATCACAAGGATAGGTGCAAGCACCATGTGACAAGTGGCACGCTCCACTGGATACTCGAAATCGTCGCACATCCCCCGACCTGCCGGGATGGCGACAACGATCCAGACAAGAGCGATCAGCGCTGCGTTACGGAGTCTGGTACGCCACATAGGGGCTAAGCATTCTCGATCCGAGGCGCACATCACAACTCGCAGGCATCACCCGATGGACGCGTGGTCGAGCTTCCTGAACGAGCAGCGTTGTACTGCATGTAGCGCGCGGCACGTTCCTTCGTGTTCGCCGTCATTGCTTCGATCTTTCCAGCGAACTTGGAGAACATCGCATAGTCTGGAAAATTGTCACCCCCGCATTTGGAGGAGGCGGCTAGACCGTCATCCGCTTTCTGTAGCGCAGCTTGGTCCTTGAGATCTATGGTCAGGGTCCTCTGCAAGGAACGAGCTTTCTGCATAAGCGCCCTTCGCTGTCCGTCATTGACCGGCTGCGCATTGATCCATGTCTCGATGTCGTCGCGCACGCCGTTGGCATTGGAGTCGGGGCCTGTGATGTCGCTAGTGCGGTCGAGCGTGGGATAGGCGCCGCTGCGTTCCAGCGATGCAATCTGCTGCGCCAGGGTCGGCGCGGATGCCGCGCTCGCCGGGGGCGGCACGGTGCCAGGGCCCGTGGCCAGCGCCGTGGCCGTTGGCGTTCCCACGGGAGCTGGCACGCTGTCATTGCCGCGCCCGCCGCAGGCGGCCAGCAAGGCCAGCAGCACGGCGGCGAAGGCAGTACGGATGGTCGAGGCCGCTAGCAGATGAGACGTTCGGTTGGTGTTCATTTTGTTCTCCCTGGTTTCATGCACGCCATCACAGCCCGTCGAGGGCGCTGTCAATCAAGGCCTTGACCTTGGCGCGACCCTCGCGGGCGGCGTCGAGGTAGGTCGCGACCAAGGTGTGGCCGCTGGCGTCCACCATGCTGAAGGGAATGCTCCAGTTGGCGGGCTGCACACTGGTGATGCCCTGCACCCGCAGGCCGTTGATCACAATATCGAAGCTCGACAGGCCGTGATCTCCGCGCACCGTGGGCGATGCCGGCGCCACGTGGACCACCTTGGCCTTCGTGTCCGGGTGGCTGGTGCGCAGGCCGTCGTAGGCGGCATTGACGAACAGGTTGCCCTGCGAATGCGCCACCAGCACGAAGTCCGATTCCTCATCGGCCAGCGCTCGCAGTTTTGCCAGTTGCGCACCCATGTCGGCACCGGTGGGCGGGTCGGTGAGCATGCGGGCCCAACCGGCGACGATCTGGCCCAGCGTGGCGTTGAAGGTGGCGTCGATCAGGCGCGCCAGCGCCGCCGCGCCGTTGCCCAGGCCGCTGATCAGACTGCCCGTCAACGAATTGGGATCGCCATGCCGGCCGGCCACCAGGTCCCAATGCTGCTCCCACCGGTTGTTGAGCACGCCGTCGAGTTCGGTACCGCGCTGCGCGAAGGTTTCGGCGATGTCTTGCAGCGAGGTGCTGGACGTGCCCTGGCCCGTCTGGTTGTAGAAGTTCTCGTAGCGGATGGGCGTGTCGCGATAGCTTGGGCCGACCAATTCCTTGAGCGCCGTCAGGCCATCCTTGGCCTGCTTGGATGTGTTCCAGACCCCATTAAAGAACCCGATGGTTACTGGCCGCGAGATCATGCAGTAGCCATGCTGGGCATTCCAGCGAAGATTGGGCTTGAACAGCGTGTCGCATACACAAGCGTACGAAGAGCCGGGCGAGCCCCACATGAGTGGCGAGGGTCCTTGGATTTCGCGGATTGGGGCAATGTAGCCCTTCGAAGCCCATAGATTCCGGGGGACGGGATTCCCATTGCCTAGGCGCTCCGTACACGTGAAGCTCCCCTGATGAGCCGCGGGGCCGGTACTAGCCGGCAAGGGGTTTGGAGGTATAGGGGTGACCGTTCCAGTGCCGTCGCAACTCACTTCCCCGCTTCCAAAGGGCGCTGTGGTGCGACCGTCCCCGTTGGGAACGAACTCATACTTCAGCGGGTACCGTGGTGAGGGTCTTTACCAATCTCAATGTACGCAGAATGTCGGCATCCGTCCACGCCGTTGTCGCTCGGCACAAGCGCGTCGGGTGATCCCTGGATACCGTGAAATCTGAGTTGACCAATTCCTTGAATCGGCCTCGGCAACTCTGCAGCATGGCCTGGATGCCAGAACAAATTTCGCATAGAAACAGCAAGCCCTGCGACGTGACGTGCCGAAGCTGAAGGCGATGAGCCATCGGATTTCCTCCCTCAAGTTCTTATATGTAACTTGATGGTACTCGTCTACCAAGCCTGATTTGCATGGAGTCGCCCCAATCACGACTGACCAATCAACTCAATCCGTCTTACGGTCTTATTTCACGAACTGGTTCAGTTGGATGATCGGCATCAGCACCGCCAGCACGATCAGCATCACCACGCCACCCATGCCGACGATCAGCAGCGGCTCGAGGATGGTGGCCAGGTGCATCGCGCGGCGCTGCACCTCGGCGCCCAGCTGCGTGGCCGCGCGCTGCAGCATCAGCGGCAGCGTGCCGGTCTGTTCGCCCAGGCGCGCGAACATCGAGACGATGCCGGGGAAACGCTTTTTCTGCGCGAGGGCGGAGGCCAGCGGCGCACCTTCGCGCACCAGCACCAGCGCATCGAGGGCATCGGCCCGCATGGCGCGGTTGCCGAGCGTTTCGGCAGCAGCCTGCAGCGCGCGCAGGATCGGCACGCCGGCGGTCGCCAGCATCGCGAGCGTGCTCGCGAAACGCGCCGCGTTGTAGCCGCGCGCCAGCTTGCCGACCAGCGGCAGCTCGAGCCAGGCCGCATCGAACTTCTCGCGGAAGGCGGGCCGCGCGAGCGCGGTGCGCATCGCGACCACGCCGACGACGATGGCGATGAGCATCGCCCAGCCGTAGTTGCGCACGAAGTCGCTGATGGCCAGCATCGCGACGGTGAGGAAGGGCAGCGCGCGCTTGGTGCCGGCGAACACGTTGGCCACCTGCGGCACCACGTAGCTCACCAGAAAGATCACGATGACGATCGCCACCAGCGTGACGATGGCCGGGTACAGCGCCGCGCCGACCAGCTTTTGCTGCAGCGCCTGGCGCTGCTCCAGGTCGTCGGCCAGGCGTTCGAGCACCAGGCCGAGGTTGCCGCTGTGCTCGCCGGCGCCGATCACCGCCGTGTAGATCGGCGAGAACTCGCGCGGGTGCTGCGCCAGTGCGCGCGCAAAGGGCGAGCCGGCGTTGACCTCGGCACGCAGCGACGCGACCAGGTTGCGCTGGTTCTCGCGCTCGGCCTCGTCGGTGAGCGCGGTGAGTGCGCGTTCCAGCGGCAGGCCCGACGACACGAGCCCGGCGATCTGCCGCGTCCACACCGCCAGCTCGGTCGTGTTGAAGACGCGACCACCGCCGAAGAGGCGGCGCCAGCCGCCGCTCTCCTTGCGCTGCGCGGCGGCATTGCCGACCACCGTGACCTCGAGCGGAATGAGCTTCTGTGCGCGCAACATGCCGCGCGCGTTGCGTGCGGTGTCGGCCTCGAGCACGCCCTTGCGCGGATTGCCCTGCGCGTCGATGGCCTCGAAGGAATAGGCGGGCACTTCAGTCTCGGGTCACGCGCAACAACTCGGCCCGCGAGCTGATGCCCGCCTGTACCAGTCGCTCGCCGTCTTCGCGCATCGAGCGCAGGCCACCGCGTTCGGCCGCCACGAAGATCTGGCTTTCGGGCGCGCGGCTGTGGATGAGCGACTGCACCGCATCGTCGGCCACCAGCAGCTCGAAGATGCCGGTGCGGCCCTGGTAGCCGGTGTGGCCGCAGGCCTCGCAGCCGACCGGTGCGAACTCGCCGCTGTCGGTGCGCGCGGCGCAGACGGGGCAGAGCTTGCGCACCAGCCGCTGCGCGAGCACGCCCAGCAGCGACGAGCTCAGCAGGAAGGGTTCGACGCCCATGTCGGTCAGCCGTGTGACGGCGCTGACCGAGTCATTGGTGTGCAAGGTGGCCAGCACCAGGTGGCCGGTGAGGGAGGCCTGGATGGCGATCTGCGCGGTCTCGAAGTCGCGAATTTCACCGATCATGATCACGTCCGGGTCCTGCCGCAGGATGGCGCGCAGGGCCTTGGCGAAGGTCAGCTCGATCTTGGCGTTGACCTGCGTTTGCCCGACACCGGCCAGTTCGTACTCGATCGGGTCCTCGACGGTCATGATGTTGCTGCGGCTGGCATCGAGCCGGGCCAGCGCCGAGTACAGCGTGGTGGTCTTGCCCGAGCCGGTCGGACCGGTCACCAGGATGATGCCGTGCGGTTGCGAGATCAGCGTCTCGAAGCGCTCGAGCGTGTCGCCCAGCATGCCCACCGATTCGAGCGTGAGCTTGCTTTCGTTCTTGTCCAAGAGACGCAGCACCGCGCGTTCGCCGTGCGCGCTGGGCAGCGTCGACACGCGCACGTCGACCGCGCGGGTGCCGATGCGCAGCGAGATGCGGCCGTCCTGCGGCAGGCGCTTCTCGGCGATGTCGAGGTCGGCCATGATCTTCAGCCGCGAGATCAGCGCAGCATGCAGCGCGCGGTTGGGCTGCACCACCTCGCGCAGCGTGCCGTCGATGCGAAAGCGCACCGACGACGTGCGCTCGTAGGGCTCGATGTGGATGTCGCTGGCACCGTCGCGCGCGGCCTGCGTCAGCAGTGCATTGAGCATGCGGATGATGGGCGCGTCACCGGCGCTCTCCAGCAAGTCCTCGACCGCGGGCAGCTCCTGCATCATGCGCGACAGGTCGGCCTCGCCCTGCACCTCGCTCACCACGGTGGCGGCGTTCGATTCACCCTTGGCGTAGGCCGCGCTGATGCGCTGCGCCAACTGGTCGGCCGGCAGCGGCTCGAAGGCCTTGATGGTGAAGCGTCGCGACACCTCGCTGAGCGCGCTGCGCGGCGGGGTCTTGGGCATCCACAGCGTGCAGCTGCCGTCGTCGGCTTCTTCCAGAAGCAGTTGCTGGGCACGCGCAAAGGCGTAGGGCAGGGGGTAGCGCATCGCGGGGTGTGGGCTCTCGGCGTTCTCAGGGCAGTTCGCGGCGGCTCGTGGGGTCGGCCGTGGGCGGCAGCGCGCCCCGGAGCGGACTGTTGCCCAACTGCGAACTGGCCGGTGCCAGGGGCGGCGGAATCAGGCGCGTGCCTTCGATGCGGCGGTCGCCACCGTCATCGGTGACCAGCGGCAGCGGCGGCAGGATGGCCGATTCGGGCACCGCCCGCATGACCACGTTGCTATCGGGCTGCAAGGTCTGCTGCATCGTGCGGATCGCGTCGTAGCGGTCGAGCGCGAAGGCGCTGGCGCTCTGGGCGTCGCGCATCACCACGGGCCGCAGGAAGACCATCAGGTTCGTCTTGTTGCGGCGGCGGGTTTCGCTCTTGAACAGGTTGCCCAGCACCGGGATGTCGCCCAGCAACGGCACCTTCTCGGTGCCGCCCGAATAGTCGTCCTGCAGCAGGCCACCGAGCATGACGATGCTGCCACTCTCCACCAGCACGTTCGACTCGATGCTGCGCTTGTTGGTGGTCAGGCCGTTCACGTCGGTGCGCGATGCCGGGTCAACGTTCGAGACCTCCTGGAAGATCTGCATCTTGATCGTGCCGTTCTCGTTGATCTGCGGCTTCACGCGCAGCGTCAGGCCCACGTCCTTGCGCTCGACGGTGGTGAACGGGTTGACGGTCGAGCTGCTGCCGTTGGTGCTGGCGTACTGTCCGGTGACGAAGGGCACGTTCTGGCCGATGATGATCTTCGCTTCTTCGTTGTCCAGCGTGAGCAGGTTGGGCGTCGACAGCACGTTGCCTTCGCCATTGCTTTGCAGTGCGCGTGCCACCAGGCCGAGCACGCTGACGCCGCCGACGGTGGTGCCCAGACCGATGTTGAAGCCACTCGACGGTTGCTGCGCCGTGCCCGTGCCCGATGTGGCCGAGCTCAGGTTGAAGATGTTGGTGCCGGCCAGGCTCGAGTTGTTGCCGACCGCGCCGGTGGCGCCGATGGCGGTCTGCCACTGGACGCCGAACTCCGCCGCCTTGTTCGCGTTGACCTCGATGATCAGGCTCTCGACCATCACCTGCGCACGACGTCCGTCGAGCTTGTCGATGACCGCGCGCAGTTGGCGGTACTGCGGCTCGGCCGCGGTGATGATCAGCGAATTGGTCGTCGGGTCGGCCTGGATCTGGCCGCCGGTGGACGGCTGGTTGTTGTTGTTCAGCGGTGCCGTGGCGGCGCTGCTGAGGCCGCCACTCAAACCCTGCTGGTTCTGGCTGAGGTTGGTGGGTTGCTGCTGCGTGGTGCCGGTGCTGGCGAGCGCATTGGCGCCGCCCGCGTTCGCCCCCGCGCCGCCCCGCGCATCGCTCGACATGGCTGCACGCAAGGTGACGGCCAGCTTCACCGCGTCGGCGTTCTTGAGGTAGACCACGTAGATGTTGCCGGCGTCGCCGTTGCTGCCGATTTCCGGCGCCCGGTCGAGCTTGGCGACCAGCGTGCGCACCAGCTGCGCGCGTGCCGGGTTGGCCGCGCGCAGGATCAGTGAATTGCTGCGCGGGTCGGCCAGCAGCGTGGTGCGGAAGGTGGCATCGGCCGTGCCGGGTGCAGCGGCCCCAGCCCCGGTGCCGCTGCCGCCTTCGACCAGGCGCGTGACGAGCGGCACCATGTCGGTGGCGATCGAGTATTTCAGCGGAATGACTTCGATGTCGGACGCGTTGGGCACGTCGAGCGCGGCGATGATGCGCGCCAGCCGGCGCATGTTCTCGGCGTAGTCGGTGATCACCAGCGAGTTGTTGCCGGGGTTCACGTTGATGGTGTTGTTCGGCGCGATCAGCGGGCGCAGCACCGGCAGCAGGTTGTTGGCGGCTTCGTAGTTGAGCTTGAAGACCTGCGTCACGATCTGGTTGCCGCTCAGGTTCGCGGCGGCACCGATCGAGGTGGTCACGGCGCTGCTCTGCAGCTTGGCGTCGGCTTCGGGCACCACCTTGTAGAGGCCGTCAGCCTGTACCACCGCGAAGCCCTGCAGGCGCAGCGCGGCGGCGAACTGGTTGAAGGCCGCGGCCGGCGCGATGGCGCGGTCGGTCTGCAGGTTGATCGTGCCCTTGACGCGCGGATCGACCACCACGTCGCGGCCGGTGATCACGGCCATCGTGCGCGCCACCGATTCGATCTCGGCATTGCTGAAGTTCAGGGTGATCGGCTCGCCGCGGCGCGGTGCGCCGTCCTGCGCGAAGGCGGGCGGAATGCCGGTCGTCAGCAGCAGCTGCGCCGCCAGAGCGACGAGGCGAAGGCGCGTGCCGAAGGAGGGGAATGGCTTCATGGTCAACCCAGTGTGATGAGCGAGCGCGCCCCCTGGCGCCGCCCGATGATGTTCAACAAGTTCGACAGTGCGTCTTCACGGCCCGGGGCCGCGCTGGCCTCGCCGTCGAAGCGCATGGCGCGGCCGTTCCAGCGGCCGCTGCCATTGAGCTGCAGGCTGCCTTCGCGCGTGGTGAGCAGAAGTGTCGGCGTCGGGCCGCCGTCGACGGTGATGCGGTAGCTGCCCATCGGCCGCAGCGTGGAGAGACTCGACGCGATGTCGGTCGCGTCGAGCGTGGCACGGCCGGTCACGCCGAGCTGGTCGCCCTTGAACTCCATGACCAGGCCCTGCGTGGCCAGGTCGAGCGTGCCTTCCGGCTTGAGCGTGTTCCACGGTGCGCCGAAGCCGCTGAGTAAGGCAGCCGGCCAACGGGACGTGCCGTCGCGCCAGTCGAGCTGGGCGCCACCGGCGCCGGGGCGGGCCAGCAGGCGAAGCGGTTGGGGCGCGCAGCAGGGCAGGCGCAGCGTCGCGTCGAGCGCGCCCCAGCGTGGGCGCACGGTCCAGTCGAGCGTGCCGGGCAGCGAGATTGATTCGGCACCGCTGGCGCCGCTGGAGAACACCACGCCGGCCGTGCCGTTCCAGACGGTGCCGCGTGCGTTGACCAACTGCAGCCGGTCGCCCGTCGCGCTGGCCAGCAGCGCGGCCAGCCAGCGAGCGGGTGCATAGAGCGTCAGCGCGATCGCCGCGCCGATCAGCCCGCCCAGCAACGCCCAGCGCCAGCCGTGGGCACCGGGGGATGGGGGAACGGAAGCGGTGGCCATCGGGTGTCAGCGCGCCGGCAGGTTCATGACGAGCGTGCCGTCCCAGCGCACGCGCGTGTCTGCTGCAGCGGCCGCCGCCGCTGTCGCAGCGGCCGCCGCATTGGCGGCACCCGGTCCGCTCGGGAAGGCGCCCGGCGCGCGCACCGGCGCTTGCGCGCCGCCCTGCGTTCGCGTCAGGTGCACTTCGCGCGGCACCGCCCGGGCATTGCCGCGCGCCTGCGCCAGCCATTGCGCGAGACCGTCGGCCGGCGTGGCGCGCAGCGTGACCAGCACGCCGTCGCCGGCGCCGGCACCGGCCACCTGGATCTGGGCGTTCGGCCCCAGGCCCTGGCGCACCGAGGTTTCGAGCGCGCGCAACGCGTCTTCGCGGTTGGCACGCGGCTGCGACTGCAGCGCCTTGGCCTGGATCTGCAGCGCGGACATCTGCTGGAGTTGCGCGTCGAGTTCCGCATGGGCGGCCGGCGCAGTGGCCAGCGTGCGCAGGGCGGGTGCCAGCGCGACCCACCAGACCAGCGCCAGCAGCACCAGCGTCCCGGCGATGACGACCATGCGCTGTTCGCGCGGGGCGAGCTCGGGCCACCACGCCTGCCAACGGGCTTGCAGGGCTTCGATCCAGGCGTTCATCGGGTGGCCTCGGCCTGTACCAGCAGCAGGTCGCCCTCGCTGCGCGCGTTGTAGCCGCGCGAGGCGAGCGTCGTCGACAGCGCATTGGTGTCGGCCATGCCGAGCCCCAGGCCGCGCAGCCGCAACTGGCCGGCGCTGTAGTCGATGGCGGTCGGCAGCTTGCCGGCCGGCAGGCTGACAGCCAGGGCCGCGAGCATCGGCTCGAGGTCGGCCGGGGAGATGCCGCCGGTGGCCTGCTGGAGGGTGGCGACTTCGCGTGTCATCTGCACCTGCGGTTCGTAGATCTGCACCGAGGGAAAAGTCTGGGCCAGGATGCTGCGGATGCTGCCGCGCTTGGCTTCGAGGGCGTTGCGCTCTTTCCAGGCCCAGGCGTTGACGCCGATGAGTTGCGCGAGCACCAGCATCAGCGCACCCCAGCGCGCGGCGCGCCACTGCGGCGCGCGCCACAGGGCTTGCGCAATCGCACCGAGCTTCTTGCCGGCGCGGGCGCGGCCGGTGGAGGCCAGGTCGAACTGCGCCAGGTCCCAGCCGGTACGCGTGGTTTCGAGCCAGCGCACCGCGGGCTTCACGATCGGCACGGGCCGACCCAGCAGGCGCTCGGCCTGCTCGGCCACGGCCGGCTCAGCCAGTGCATTCGCGCCTTCGGGCAAAGCGCCCAGGGTCGTCAGCACAGCGCTGTCGAGCGGCAGCGTGAGAACACCTTGCGCGTCGCAGACGGTGATGAACGCGTCGTCGGCATCGCCTGTCGCGAACACCATCGGCGGCGCGCCGGCCGGCTGCGGCGTGAATTCGGGAACGATGCGCGTGACGCGGCGGCCGGCCGCTTCGAGCGCCTGGACCGCGCCGCGCACCCAGGCGCGGTTGCACGCCACCACCCAGACCGGCTTGCCGACGGCGGCGTCGGGCTCGAGCGCGAAGTGCAGGCTGTCGGGTTCGTCGAGCAGGCGGTCTTCTAGCAGGCCGTTGAGCACCGCACGCAGCCGCGTCGCGCCGTTCAGGCTGCCCTGCGGCAGCGTGACCTGGTGCCACGACAGCGCCGCAGCGGGCAGCGTCAGCGTGACCTCGTCGCTGGTCGGCAGCAGCGAGGGCAGGGCGCTGCCGCGCGAACGGTACTTGCGCCCGTCGCTGGACCACATCACCCAGCCAAACTCGCCGCCGGCCGGGACCGGAGGGGGTGGGAGGGTGACGATCAGAAGCGGCATGGGATCGGTAAGAAGAAAGGGGTCGCCATTGTAGAAGTCGACGGCGCCGAAATGCTATGGACTTGATAGCGATCAAGGCAATCCGGACGGACCTTGGCAGGGTTTTTTAACTTAAAACTGTGTCAGAACGTTCGAGTTCCCGGTTTGCCGGGAGTCACCGTGGCGCCGGCGCCACGTTCGCGCCAGAGGATGGTCAGGTCGGTGCCGTTGCGCTGCACCAGCGAATGCTCGTCGACCCAGTGGTTTTCCAGCCGCAGGCGGCCGTGGACTTCGAAGAACGCGGTCGACACGCCGAGCGCCGTGGTGGTGATGGGCTTGGTGCCGGTGGCCGGGAATGCGTCGGCCGGCGACTTGAAATAGCCGCTGGCGCGTTGCAGCACCACGCGCCGTGCGCCGGCCAGATCGAGTTCGGGCACGGCCGCGAAGAGGGCTTCCGCGCTGGCGGTGTTGACGTTGAGTTTGGTCGTGTTCGGCAGCACAGTGGCGTAGGGTTCCAGCGCCGCCGCCGTGCTCGGCGAGACGCCCAGCCACACGATCTGCGCGAGCTGCTGCGGAATCAGCGGCGCCGTGCTGTCGTCCGTCGGCGCGGTGGCCGAGACGCCGCCGGTGGCGGGGTTGGCCGGCGCCGGCTTGGCGCGTTGCAAGGCGCTGCTCATGACCATGACCTCCTGCGTCGGCAGCCCCAGCAGTTCGAACAGCTTGGTGAACGATGCGACCGCCTCAGGCATCGGCTTGCCGTTCTCCACCAGGTTCATCACGTTGAGCTTGGACTGCGCATCGACGATGCGGCCCGAGAGGAAGGCATCGGGCAGGCCATCGAGCTCGTCGGCCGAGACGTTCTTGTCGCCGGCCAGGAAGCTCGTCAGCCGCGCTTCCTCGAGCGGAACCGCCCACGGCTCGCTCAGGTTGTCGGTGCCGCTGGTCGCGCTGCCCGACCGCCCGTCTTCCCGCAGGATGAGCCGTGACCAGTCGAGCGCGCCGATCAACACCCAGGCGGCCTGCACCCGCGCTCGCTCGGCCGCCTCGACCTCGGTCGCGCGCCACTGCTGCCACAACGCGCCGGCCGCGAAGGTGGCGACCAGCGTGACCGTGAGCATGGCGGCCAGCAGGGCGGCGCCGGCCTGACGGGCAGGGTGGGGGCGGTGCGTGCAGCGCGGGCGCATGGTCATGTCTTGGGCACCGCGGCGGTCGGCCGCACCCAGTCGCGGGTCAGCACACCGGTCAGGCCGGTGCCCGGCGGCAGGTTCAGCACCAGGCGGATGCCGTCGGGGAGGGCGTTCGCCATGCCGTCGGCATTGACCGCTGCCGTCCAGACGCCATTGCGGAAGTACAAGAGCTGCCAGCTTTCCAGCGGCATGAGCATGAGTTCGGCGCCACTGGCGACGGCGCCGCCGTCCTGCGCCCACGTGGCGGCGCGTTCCCAGGCCTGCTGCCAGTCGGCGCGCGTCGTGACCTCGGGCGACTGCCAGCGTCGCCATTGCGCGCCGGTGGCCGCATCGGTGCGCAGCGTCCATGCCACCACGACCACCGCGGGCCGGGTGCTGTCGCCGCTGCGGCGGGTGATGCGCAGCACGCTGCCGTTCCAGTCGATTGGCTGCAGCTGCGTGAGCGCGATGGTCGCGTCCAGGTCGGTCGCCCATTGCGACAGCGTGGTCTGCAGCGTGAGCACCGCATCGCCGCGCGCCTGCGTGACGGTCTGCGCGCGCGTCATGCCGTCCAGCCCGCGCCAGCTCATCAGGGCGAGCAGCGCCATGGCCGCGATGGCGACCATGAGTTCGATGAGCGTGAAGCCGCAGGCGTGATGTCGGCGCATATCAGTAGCGTCCTACCACGGTCGAGACCTGAAGGATCTGCGCCTCCGCCGCATCGCGCACGCGCACGTCGACGCGGCGGAAGTTGGGGTTGAGCGTCTGCGTGGTCGACACGGCCACCGTGAAGGCCACGTTGGCCTGCGTGCACAGCACGGTGCCGGTGCCGACCGCTGGCATCTGGCGCGCGAGCCGCGCCTTGGTCAGCTCGTTCTCGGCGCAGAGCTGCGCCAGCATCACGTCGGTCTGGCGCTGCGCATTGCGGGTGAGCGCCGACGTGGCCTGCGTGCCTGCGGCCAGCGCAATGGCGACGATGGCCAGCGCGACGAGCACCTCGATCAGCGTGAAGCCGGCGGCGCGGCGCGTCATGGCGCGACTACGGCAAAGGGGCGCAGGCCGTCGGTGGCGATGCGTAGCGTGCGCACCGGCAGGGTGTCGCTGGTCAGCAGCACCTGTTGCGGCGCGATGATCGGTTCCGGCCCCAGTTGCAGCGCTGGCAGGAGCCGGCCGTCGGCGGTTGCTGGTTGCGCGCTGATGCCCTCGGCCAGCCAGTCGCTCGGCAGCGTGCCCGGCGGTAGGCCGTCGAAGACGAAGGCGCGCGGGCCCTGCGGCGTCGGCCGCCAAAGCACGACGGTGCCGCTGGTGCGCGACTGCGCGCGGGCCGATTCGAGCAGGGCCGACAGCCGGTCCGCCTCGCGGTCGAGCGTCACCTGGCCGGAATCGCGCAAGGCCAGGCCGACGCCGGCCGTGGCCATGGCGATGATGGCAATCACCACCAGCAGTTCGAGCAGCGTGAAGCCGGCGCGACGGCGTCGTGTCGCGGCGCCGGCAGCCCAGGGATGTTTATTGCCAGCTGCCGATGTCGGCATTGTTGCCTTCGCCGCCCGGCTGCCCGTCGGCGCCGAGCGAGAGCACGTCGATCTCGCCCTTGATGCCCGGGTTCAGGTACTGGTAGGGGCGGCCCCACGGGTCGTTCGGCAGTTTCTCGACGTAGGGTTTCCAGTTGGGCGCGGCCGGGCCGTTGGTCGGCCGCGCCAGCAGCGCCTGCAGGCCCTGCTCCGCCGTCGGGTAGCGCTGGTTGTCGAGCCGGTAGAGCTTCAGCGCCTGCATCAGGTTGTTGACGTCGGTCTTGGCGGCGGTGGCGCGCGCGTCGTCGGCGCGGCCGATCACGTTGGGCACGATCAGCGCGGCCAGCACGCCGATGATGACGAGCACCACCATCAGTTCGATGAGCGTGAAGCCGCGTTGCAAAGCGCGTGCGAGGGGGCGGCGGGAGGATGGCATGGGCAAGTGGTGGCTGTCGTCTGCTGACATGGTGTTGTCGCCTTCGGGGGCGTTGGCTGCATGATAATCCGCCCTCATGACGCTTCCCTACGCTTCTCCGCGCTGGCCCGTGGCCACCACCACGCTGGGCCTCTGGGCCCTGGCCGCGGCGAGTGTCGTGTTCTGGGGCTTGCGGCTGGCGGCGCCGGCCGATGCGATGGTGCCACCGCCTGTGGCGCGCGCCCCGGCAGCGTCCATCGACCCGGCTGCCGTCGCGCGCATGTTCGGCGTGGTCACGGCAAAGACCGAGGTCGCT
This sequence comes from Variovorax cryoconiti, assembly GCF_051216395.1. Lineage (NCBI taxonomy): Bacteria > Pseudomonadati > Pseudomonadota > Betaproteobacteria > Burkholderiales > Comamonadaceae > Variovorax > Variovorax cryoconiti. Next base: position 238,210 of record NZ_JBPJZI010000002.1, read on the forward strand.
GCCGCGCCCGAGGCCGCGAGCCGCTTCTCCTTGCTGGGCGTGGTGGCCGACACCGCGCAGCAAGGCGCGGCGCTGATCGCCGTGGACGGCAAGCCCGCGCGGCCCTTCCGGGTCGGCAGCATGCTGGTCGAGGGCTTCGTGCTGCAGTCGGTCGGTCCGCGCAGTGCGGCGCTGGGGGGCAGCTTCGACGGCCCGACGGCGCTCACCTTGCAACTGCCGGTGCGCCCGATGGCGATTCCGGCCGCGCCGACGCCGGTCACCGCGGGCAGCTGAACCTTCCGGCCTGCAGGCTCAGGCCTGCAGGAACAGGCGGTAGGCCGGGTTGCCGGTCTCTTCCACGTACGGATAGCCCAGCGTCTTGAGGAAGTCCTCGAAGGCGCCGTGGTCGCTCGCAGGCACCTGCAACCCGACCAGGATGCGACCGTAGTCGGCGCCCTGGTTGCGGTAGTGGAACAGGCTGATGTTCCAGTTCGGCCGCATCAGGCTCAGGAACTTCAACAAGGCACCCGGCCGCTCCGGGAAGACGAAGCGCAGCAGGCGCTCGTCGTGCGCGAGGCCGGTGCGGCCACCGACCATGTGGCGGATGTGCTCCTTGGCGAGCTCGTCGTGCGTCAGGTCGATGGCGCCGAAGCCCTGCGCCACGAAGGTCTGCGCGATGGTCGTCGACTCGCCGCGCACGGTTGTCGTGAGGCCGACGAAGACGTGCGCTTCCTTCGCGTCGCTGATGCGGTAGTTGAATTCGGTGACGTTGCGCGACGCGCCGGGCAGTTGGCCCACCAGTTCGCAGAAGCGGCGGAAGCTGCCACGCGCCTCCGGAATGGTCACGGCGAACAGCGCCTCGCGTTCCTCGCCGACTTCCGCGCGCTCGGCCACGAAGCGCAGCCGGTCGAAGTTCATGTTGGCGCCGCAGAGGATCGCCGCGTAGGTTTCGCCGCGCGTGCCGTGCGTCTCGACGTACTGCTTGATCGCCGCGACGGCCAGGGCGCCGGCCGGCTCGACGATGCTGCGCGTGTCGATGAAGACGTCCTTGATGCCGGCGCAGACCGCGTCGGTGTCGACGGTGACGAATTCGTCCACCAGGTCGCGCGCGATGCGGAAGGTTTCCTCGCCGACCAGCTTGACCGCGGTGCCGTCGGAAAACAGGCCGACGTCGGACAGGGTGATGCGTTCGTGCGCCGCCACCGACTGCATCATCGCGTCGGAGTCGTTCATCTGGACGCCGATCACCTTGATCTCGGGGCGCACCGCCTTGATGTAGTTCGCCACGCCCGAGATCAATCCGCCGCCCCCGATCGCGACGAACACGGCGTCGAGCCGGCCCTGGTGTTGCCGCAGGATCTCCATCGCGATGGTGCCCTGGCCGGCGATCACATCGGGGTCGTCGAACGGGTGGACGAAGGTCAGGCCCTGGGCCTGCTGCAGTTCCAGCGCGTGGCCGTAGGCGTCGGAGTAGCTGTCGCCGAACAGTGCGACATCGCCGCCGAGCGCGCGCACCGCGTCGACCTTCAGCTGCGGGGTGGTCACCGGCATCACGACCACGGCGCGGGTGCCCAGGGTGCGCGCGCTGAGCGCCACGCCCTGCGCATGGTTGCCCGCGGAGGCGCAGATGACGCCGTTCGCCAGCTGGGCCGGCGTGAGCTTCGCCATCTTGTTGTAGGCGCCGCGCAGCTTGAAGCTGAACACCGGTTGCTGGTCTTCGCGCTTGAGCAGCACCGTGTTGTTCAGCCGGGCGCTGAGCGCGCGCGCCGGTTCGAGTGCGGACTCGACGGCCACGTCGTAGACGCGTGCCGTGAGGATGCGCTTGAGGTAGTCGGCGGGGGTGAGGGGCGTGGTGGGCGTGGGCATCGGGTGCCGATGATAGAGAGGCCCCCAGATCAGGCGCCAAAGAAAAAAGCCCCGAGTCTTGCGACTCGGGGCTAAATCCACCAATTGAGAGGGTGGAGGAGACAACCGGTGCGCACTCCGGAAAGTGCGCGATGAAATAAAGTATATCGACTGTTTGTTGCAATGCAACAAGCGGTGATGCTTTTCCCACACAGATCGCAGCGCCATCTGTGCGCAGCGCACGGTTTTCTTCTTGGAGTTCGCACACATATGGAATGCACAGTCAGCTGGACCGGCAACGCCGGAACCGATTCGTCCATGGGCTTCGTGGCCGAGACCGGCAGCGGCCACGTCCTGGTCATGGACGGCGCGCCCGATGCCGCCAAGCCACAGAACGGCGGCCGCAACCTGGCGCCGCGGCCGATGGAAACCGTGCTGGCGGGCACTGGCGGCTGCACGGCCTACGACGTGGTGCTCATCCTCAAGCGCGGCCGCCACCAGGTCGAGCGCTGCAGCGTCAAGCTGACGAGCGAGCGGGCCGAAACGGATCCAAAAGTGTTCACCAAGATCCACATGCACTTCACGGTGGCGGGCAAGGGCATCCCACCGGCGGCCGTCGAACGGGCGATCGCCCTCAGCCACGAGACCTACTGCTCGGCCAGCATCATGCTCGGCAAGATGGCGGACATCACCACCAGCTTCGACCTCGTCGAGCTCTGACGGCGTCGCTCAGACGCGGTGCGCGACGGTCGTCATGACCCGCGCCGCCATGCGCATCAGCGCTTTAACGGGCGGCGGCAGTTCGAGTCCGCCCGCGTCTCGGGCCTCGGCCGCATGGCGGGCTTCATCGAGCTTCATTTGCGCGACCACCGCGCGCGATGCGGTGTCGCCCGCCGGCAGCTTGGCCATGTGCCCGTCGAGATGGGCTTCCACCTGACGTTCGGTTTCCGCAACGAAGCCGAGGCTCACCCGGTCACCCAGCCGCCCGGCCACCAGGCCCAGACCGAAGGCGCCGGCGTACCAGAGCGGGTTGAGGCGAGAAGGGTGGGCGCCCAGTTCGTCCAGCCGCTGTCGGGTCCAGGCCAGATGGTCCGTTTCTTCGTCGGAGGCCGCCATGAGGTGCGCCCGCAGGGCCGGGTCCCGTGTCGCAGCGGCTTGGGCGGTGTAGAGCGCCTGGGCGCAGACCTCGCCCACATGGTTCACACGCATCAGGGCGCCGGCCTCCTTTCGATCGGCGTCGCTCAGCTTGCCAGGTGGGCCGCTGGGCAGTGGGGGCGGCCGGTTGGCGTGCGGCTTGGCAAACAGGGTCCGCAAGGCGGCATCGGCGGCGATCAGCATCGAATCGGGCGAGAAAGGCATGCCGTCATTCTGACCTGTGCACGCCTGCCAGCTTGATGCGCGGCTTTTCCGCAGCGCATGGGGCCGCCGCGGCGCCTGTTGCGGCTCTGCAACGAAACAGCCGGCCCTTTCGACATTTCAAGTGAATTCTTTTGCTCTGCTGCGACGGCTCTGGTGCAATAGCTACAACTTCCCAAAAGGAGGTTGGCCCGGGGTCCGGTGGGAGCACAAAGTGTCCAGCACAGTGAGCCCTCTGCACCGGAGCCCTATGTTTAACCTTGGAGAAACTTGCAATGAAAAAATCCCTAGTTGCTCTGGCTGTCCTGGCTGCTGCCGGTGCCGCCTCGGCTCAGTCGTCGGTCACCCTGTTCGGTATCGTTGACGCTGGCATCAGCTACACCGACGCAAAGACGAACACCGCGACCGGTAGCGTCAAGCAAAGCCAATACGGCCTGTCGAACTCGGGTTACAACTCGAGCCGTCTGGGCTTCCGTGGCACGGAAGACCTCGGTGGTGGTCTGGCTGCTGGTTTCTGGCTCGAAGCCCCCCTGGGCAACGACAACGGCACGATCTCCAACGCCGCCTTCTTCAACCGCCGTTCGACGGTGAGCTTGTCGGGTGGCTTCGGTGAAATCCGTCTGGGTCGTGACTTCACGCCTACGTTCTGGAACGACACCACGTTCGATCCGTTCGGCACCAACGGTGTTGGCACCAACATCATCAACATGGCTCACCCGGCTGATCCGGCTTACACGCGTTCGAGCAACAGCGTTGGCTACTTCCTGCCGCCGAACCTGGGTGGTTTCTACGGTCAAGCGATGTACGGTTTCGACGAGAACGTGCAGACGAACAACGGCTTCAACTCGCAGCAAGGTCGTTACGCTGGTGGTCGCTTCGGCTACGCCAATGGCCCGCTGGACGTCGCCCTCGCCTATGGTCAGAGCAAGGTTGTGGATCGCGCAGCTGCAGCAGCAGTGCCCGCCGCGTTTAACGCTGCCGGCGTGTTGACCACGCCGGGCTCGCTCGCAGTGGGCGCCCTGGAAAACAAGGTTAAGACGATCAACCTGGGCGCTTCCTACGACCTCGGCGTTGTGAAGCTGTTCGGCGAACTGTCGCAAGTTCGTAACGAATCCGAAACCACCGCCGGCACGACCAAGCCGAAGATCAACGGCTGGCTGCTCGGTGCGACCGCACCGGTGGGCCCTGGCCTGATCCGCGCCAGCGTCGGCCAAGCTCGCTACAGCCTCGACGGCGCCGGCGACGATCCGCGTGCGACGAAGTTCGCTCTGGGTTATGTGCACAACCTGTCGAAGCGCACCGCGCTGTACGCCACCGTGGCTCACACCTCGAACAAGGATGGCTCGCGTATCGTTACTGCGACCAACCTGAATCAAGGCAATGCTCAAGCAGCGACCACTGGCGCGTCCAGCGTTGGTTTCGCTACCGGCGAAGCCAAGAGCTCGAACGGCTACGAATTCGGTCTGCGTCACTCGTTCTAATCCCTGGCTGGCCTCGGCCAGCTTTGGTTGAAGAACCCAAGGTCGCCCGGCGAAAGTCGGGCGACTTTTTTTATGCCTGCACGCATGTGAAGGCGTGCTCCCACAATGGTGCATGCGCACCGCAACAGCTTGCGCTTGTCAACCGCGCTTGACCCGGGGGCGGGCATGGCGCTTGCTCGTTAGGATTCCTTCTTCCCTTTTGTTGGAACGCGCTCCCTGAATGCTTGCTTTTGTTCTCCGTCGCCTGTTCCAGGCCGCGATCGTGCTGGTCGTGGTGGCATTCATCTCCTTCCTGCTGTTCCAGTATGTCGGCGACCCTGTCGTCTTCCTTCTGGGTCAGGATGCCCGGCCTGAGCAGATCAACCAGCTCCGTGCCGATCTGGGCCTCGACCGGCCCTTCTTCGTGCAGTTCTGGCACTTCCTCTCCAATGCCGTGCAAGGTGAGTTCGGCCTGAGCCTTCGGCAAGGCGCCAAGGTGTCCCGGCTGATCGGCGAGCGCTTCCCGGCCACGCTCGAGCTGGCGTTGGTAGCCGCCGTTCTGGCGCTGGCCATCGGCATTCCGATGGGCGTCTACACGGCGCTGCGTCGTGGCACCTTCATGAGCCAGTTCTTCATGACGATGTCGTTGTTGGGCGTTTCGCTCCCGACCTTCCTTATCGGCATCCTGTTGATCCTCGTGTTTGCCGTGCACCTGGGCTGGTTCCCCAGCTTCGGGCGTGGCGACACCGTGCAGATCGGTTGGTGGAGCAGCGGGCTCTTCACGCGCGATGGCTGGCATCACCTGGTGCTGCCGGCCGTGACGCTGGCCATCTTCCAGCTCACGCTGATCATGCGGCTGGTGCGTGCCGAGATGCTCGAAGTGCTGCGCACCGACTACATCAAGTTCGCGCGCGCACGGGGCTTGAGCAACCGCGCCATTCACTTCGGCCACGCGCTCAAGAACACGCTGGTGCCGGTGATGACCATCACCGGCCTGCAGCTGGGCGGCCTGATCGCCTTCGCGATCATCACGGAGAGTGTCTTCCAGTGGCCGGGCATGGGCCTGCTTTTCATCCAGGCCGTGACCTTCGCCGACATCCCGGTGATGTCCGCCTATCTCTGCCTCATCGCGCTGATCTTCGTCGTCATCAACCTCGTGGTCGACCTGCTTTATTTTGTGGTCGACCCGCGACTGCGCGTCGGCAAGGCCGGGGGGCACTGATGCAGGCCGTACGCATCCGACCGGCGGGCCGCGCGTTCGCCCATATCGCCGAGTTCCATTCCGAACTCACGGCCCTGCGGCGTGAGCTGCACGCACATCCCGAGCTTGGCTTCGAAGAGGTTTACACCGCGGCGCGCGTGAAGGAGGCCTTGCGGGCCTGCGGCGTGGACGAGATCCACGAAGGCATCGGCAAGACCGGCTTCGTCGCCGTGATCCGCGGCCAGCAGGACACGCGAGGCGCCATGATCGGCCTGCGCGCCGACATGGACGCGCTGCCGATGACGGAGCACAACGACTTCACCTGGAAATCGGCGAAGCAGGGCCTGATGCACGGCTGCGGCCACGACGGCCACACGACGATGCTGGTCGGTGCCGCCCGCTACCTGGCCAAGACGCGCAACTTCGACGGCACCGCCGTGCTCATCTTCCAGCCCGGCGAGGAAGGCTTTGCCGGCGCCCGCGTGATGATCGAAGACGGGCTGTTCGACCGCTTCCCGGTGCAGTCGGTCTACGGCATGCACAACTGGCCGTCGATGAAGCCGGGCACCGTCGGCATCAACATGGGCGCGATGATGGCGGCGGCCGACCGGGTCACCATCGACGTCACCGGCCGCGGCGGCCATGGCGCGCATGCGTACCAGACGGTCGATCCGGTGCTGGTGGCGGCGCACATCATCACCGCGGCGCAGAGCCTGGTGTCGCGCAACGTGCGGCCGATCGACAGCGCCGTGCTCAGCCTGGTCGCGATGCAGGCGGGCGACCTCGGTGCCTTCAGCGTGATCCCCGGCAAGGCGACCCTCGTGGGCACCGTGCGCACCTTCAACCCCGAGGTGCAGGACCTGATCGAGCGCCGCCTGAGCGAGCTGTGCAGCGGTGTGGCGCTGGGCTTCGGCGCGAGTGCCAGCGTGCACTACGACCGCATCTATCCGGCCACCATCAACACACCGCGCGAAGCGGCCTTCGCGGCCGACGTCGCCGAGCGCCTGGTGGGCGCCGAGCACGTCGATCGCGACATGGAGCCGAGCATGGGTGCGGAAGATTTCTCGTTCATGCTGCAGGTCAAGCCGGGCGCCTACCTGCGCATCGGGCAAGGCGGCGCCGGGGGCGTCGGCAGCACCTCGCTGCACAACAGCCGATACGATTTCAACGACGAGATCCTGCCGCTTGGCGCGGCCTTGCACGCCAGCCTGGCCGAGCAGGGCATGCCGCTCGAGGCGACTTGATTTTCCTTTTTCCAACGCAGTCAGGAGTCTTTCCATGAAGTTCAAATCCACCGTGCTCGCCACCGCTGTCCTGTCTGCGCTGTGCGCGGCCAGCCTGTCGGTCGGTGCACAGACCATCCGCATTGCCAACCAGGGCGACGCGCTGTCGCTCGACCCGCATTCGCTGAACGAATCGCTGCAGCTGAGCACGACCAACAACGTGTATGAAACCCTGGTCGGCCGCAACAAGGATCTGTCCGTGGCGCCGGTGCTGGCCACGAGCTGGAAGCAGACCTCGCCGACCGTCTGGCGCTTCGAGCTGCGCAAGAACGTGCAGTTCCACGACGGCACGCCCTTCACCGCCGACGACGTGCTCTTCAGCTTCGCCCGCGCTGCCGGCGAAGGTTCGGACCTGAAGTCCAACACGACCGACATCAAGGAAGTGCGCAAGGTCGGCGACCATGTCGTGGAGATCGAGACCAAGGGCCCGTTCCCGATCCTGCCGGACGTCATCACCACACTCATGATCATGAGCAAGAAGTGGTGCGAAGAGAACAAGGCCACCATTCCGGTCGATCGCCGCAAGGGCATCGAGAACACGGCCTCGTTCAAGGCCAACGGCACCGGTCCGTTCCGCGTGCGTGAGCGCCAGCCGAACGTGCGCACCGTCTTCGTTCGCAACGGCACCTACTGGGGCAAGATCGAGGGCAACGCGCAGGAAATCATCTTCACGCCGATCGCCAACCCCGCGACGCGGGTCGCGGCCCTGGTGTCGGGCGAGATCGACGTGATGGAGCCGGTGCCCGTGCAGGACATCGCCCGCATCAACTCGAGCCCCAATGCCCGCGTGATCGCCGGCCCCGAGCTGCGCACCATCTTCCTGGGCATGGACCAGAAGCGCGACGAACTGCTGTATTCGAGCGTGAAGGGCAAGAACCCGTTCAAGGACAAGCGTGTTCGCCAGGCTTTCTACCAGGCCATCGACATCGTCGGCATTCAGCGCACCGTGATGCGCGGTGCATCGCGGCCCACGGGCCTGATGGTCGGCCCCGGCATCAATGGCTGGAGCGATGCGCAAGACAAGCGCCTGCCGCTGGACGTCGAGGGCGCGAAGAAGCTGCTGGCCGATGCCGGCTATCCGACGGGCTTCGAAGTCACGATGAACTGCCCGAACGACCGTTATGTGAACGACGGCCAGATCTGCCAGGCCGTCGCCGGCAACCTCGCGCGCATCGGTGTGAAGATCAACCTCGCTGCCGAGACCAAGGGCACCTACTTCCCGAAGATCCTGCGCCGCGACACGAGCTTCTACCTGCTGGGCTGGACGCCGAGCACCTACGACTCGCACAACGCGCTGACTGCGCTGATGGCCTGCCCGGACGACAAGACGGGTGCTGGTCAGTTCAACCTGGGTGCTTACTGCAATCCCAAGGTCGACGAACTGACCAAGAAGATCCAGTCGGAAACCGACAAGCCCAAGCGCGACGCGATGATCAAGGAAGCCTTCGACCTGCACACTGCGGACGTCGGCCACCTGCCGCTGCACCAGCAGACGCTGGCCTGGGGCGTGAGCAAGAAGGTGTCGCTCGTGCAGATGGCCGACAACTACATGCCTTTCAAGTGGATCAGCATCAAGTAACCACCCCCGGCTCCGGCGCACTGCGTGTCGCCGGACTCCCCCTCTAGGGGGCAACGCCAGCGGCCCGGCAGAGCCGGTTCCGCGGCGTTTCACGAACGGGCTTAGCTTCGCTCGCCATGGGGCAGGCGAAGCGGCCCTCTTAGCACTCACGATGATCAAAACACTCGCGCGCTGGGCCGACAGCGACGTCGGTTACAGCTTCCGCACCTCTCCCGTCGCCATGGTGGCGGCGGTGATCGCGTTCGTCTGCATCTTCTGCGCGGCCTTTGCCGGATGGGTGTCGCCGCACAACCCGTTCGACCTGGCCAAGCTCGAGCTCATGGACGCCCGCCTGCCGCCCGCCTGGTACCCCGAAGGCAGCAGGAAGTACCTGCTCGGCACTGATGACCAGGGGCGCGACATTCTCTCGGCCGTCATCTACGGCGCGCGCATCTCGCTGATCGTCGGCGTCGTGTCGGTGTTTCTCTCGGTCGCGGTCGGCACCTTGCTCGGGCTCATTGCCGGCTTCCGCGGCGGCTGGGTCGACTCGGCGCTGATGCGTCTGTGCGACGTGATGCTGTCCTTCCCGCCGATCCTGGTGGCGCTGCTCATCTCGGGCGTCGGCCGGGCCCTGTTCCCGAACGCCGACACCACGGTCGCGTTCGGCGTGCTGATTTTCTCCATCTCGCTGACCAAGTGGGTCGACTACGCGCGCACGGTGCGCGGCTCCACCATGGTCGAGCGCAACAAGGAATACGTGCAGGCCGCGCGCGTCACCGGCGTGGCGCCGATGCGCATCATGCTGCGCCACGTGCTGCCCAACGTGACCGGCCCCGTGATGGTGCTGGCGACCATCCAGATCGCGACAGCGATCATCACCGAGGCGACGCTGTCCTTCCTGGGCGTCGGGGTGCCGCCCACCTCGCCGTCGCTGGGCTCGCTGATCAGCACCGGCAACCAGTACCTCTTCTCCGGCGAATGGTGGATGACGGTGTTCCCCGGCCTGATGCTGGTGCTCATCGCGCTCAGCGTGAACCTGCTGGGCGACTGGCTGCGCGACGCGCTCAACCCGAGGCTTCGCTGATGACCCAACCCTTGCTCCAAGTCCAGAACCTGGTCGTCGAATTCCCCGGCCGCCGCGGCACGCTAAGGGCGCTCGACGACATCTCCTTCGACATCGCACCGGGCGAGATCCTCGGCGTGGTGGGCGAGTCCGGTGCCGGCAAGTCGCTGACGGGCGCCGCCATCATCGGCCTGCTCGAGCCGCCGGGGCGCGTCGCCGGCGGCGAGATCCGCCTCGAGGGCGAACGCATCGACCAGCTCTCGCACGACAAGATGCGCCACATCCGTGGCCGCAAGATCGGCGCGATCTTCCAGGACCCGCTGACCTCGCTGAACCCGCTCTACACCGTGGGCCGCCAACTGGTGGAAACCATCCAGGCCCACCTGCCGGTGAACGGTGCCGAGGCGCGACGCCGCGCGATCGGCCTGCTGCAGGACACCGGCATCCCGGCTGCCGAGCAGCGCATCGACCACTACCCGCACCAGTTCTCCGGCGGCATGCGGCAGCGCGTGGTGATCGCGCTGGCGCTGGCGGCCGAGCCCAAGCTGATCGTGGCCGACGAGCCGACCACGGCGCTCGACGTGTCGATCCAGGCGCAGATCATTCAACTGCTCAAGCGCATCTGCAAGGAGCGCGGTGCGGCCGTGATGCTCATCACCCACGACATGGGCGTGATCGCCGAAACCTGCGACCGCGTGGCTGTGCTGTACGCCGGCCGCATCGCCGAGATCGGCCCGGTGCAGGAGGTGATTCATCAACCGGCGCACCCGTACACGATGGGCCTGATGGCGTCCATTCCCGACATCGAGGTCGACCGCGAGCGCCTCAACCAGATCGACGGTGCCATGCCCCGCCTGAACGCCATTCCGCGCGGCTGCGCCTACAACCCGCGCTGCCCGCGCGTCTTCGAGCGCTGCACGCAGGAGCGGCCCGACCTGCTCAATGCCGGTGCCACCCGCGCGGCCTGCTGGCTGCACGACGCGCACGACCCGCACACGGCGCTGCACCGCACGGGAGCTGCCGCATGAGCGCCACGACGACGATGAACGCCTCGCAGGCCGGCGTGCCGCTGGTCGAAGTGCGCGACCTCGCCAAGACCTTCGACGTCTCGCCGCCCTGGCTCAACCGCATGATCGAGCGCAAGCCGAAGCAGCTGTTGAACGCGGTCGACGGCGTCAGCTTCGAGATCGAACGCGGCAAGACGCTGGCGCTGGTCGGCGAATCGGGCTGCGGCAAGAGCACCGTCGCGCGCCTGATGGTCGGCCTGTACGGCCCCACGCGCGGCGGCATGCAGTTCGACAACCAGGACGCGCACGCTGCCTTCAAGACGCCCGAAGGCCGCACGCTGCGCCGCCGCATCCAGATGATCTTCCAAGACCCGTACGCGAGCCTGAACCCGCGCTGGATCGTGGAAGACATCATCGGCGAGCCACTGCGCGAACACGGCATCCTGCAGAAAGGCCCGGCGCTCAAGCAGCGCGTGGGCGAGTTGCTGCAGTCGGTCGGCCTGAGCCCGCTCGACATGCCGAAGTACCCGCACCAGTTCTCGGGCGGCCAGCGCCAGCGCATCTCGATCGCGCGGGCGCTCGCCACGCAGCCGGAGTTCCTGGTGTGCGACGAGCCGACCTCGGCGCTCGACGTGAGCGTGCAGGCGCAGGTGCTCAACATCATGAAGGACCTGCAGCGCGAGCAGGGCCTGACCTACCTCTTCATCTCGCACAACCTCGCGGTGGTGCGGCACGTGGCGGACCAGGTCGGCGTGATGTACCTCGGCCGCCTGGTCGAGGTGGCCGACAAGAACATGCTGTTCGATTCGCCGCAGCACCCGTACACGCGGATGCTGCTCGACGCCATTCCGCAGATGAAGCACACCGGCCGTTCGCGCACGCCGGTGCAGGGCGAGGTGCCGAACCCGCTCAACCCGCCGACCGGCTGCACCTTCCACCCACGCTGCCCGCACGCCAACGCGCGCTGCAAGGCCGAGCGCCCGCCGCTGCAGATGCTGCGCGGCGTGAAGGTAGCCTGCCACGCAGTGGAAGAAGGCCGGATCTAGCCTCGGCCAATCAGGGTCTGCGGGCTACTGTTCCTCGCTCCACGAGAAGCCGTCGCGCGCGATCATCGCGCTCGACGCGCTGGGTCCCCAGGTGCCGGCCGCGTACGGGCGCGGCACGCCGTCGGACGACCAGCTGTCGATCAGCGGCTCGACCCAGCGCCAGGCCTCTTCCTGCTCGTCGCTGCGCACGAAGAGGTTGAGCCGGCCGTCGATCACGTCCAGCAGCAGGCGCTCGTAGGCACCCACGCGCTCGCTGCCGAAGCGCTTGTCGAAATCGAGGTCGAGCTGCACCGGCGCCAGCGGCTGCGTCGCGTCGCCGTTGCTGCGCTTGCGGTTGTTCTGCGCCTGCGACAGCAGGTGCAGCTCGAGCCCGTCCTTAGGCTGCAGGTTGATCACCAGCCGGTTCGCGGCGCCGGTCGGCGCGCGGAAGATGGCATGCGGCGTGGGGCGGAAGTTCACCTCGATGCGCGCGTCGCGCGATGCGAGCCGCTTGCCGGTGCGGATGTAGAAAGGCACGCCGGCCCAGCGCCAGTTGGCGATCTCGGCACGCAGCGCGACGAAGGTCTCGGTGCGGCTCTGCGGGTCGATGCCTGCTTCCGACAGGTAGCCCGGCACGCGCTCGCCGTAGGCCGTGCCCGCCGTGTACTGGCCGCGGATGGCGTGCAGGCCCAGCGTCTCGGGCGTCCAGGGCTTGAGCGAGCGCAGCACCTTCAGCTTTTCGTCGCGCAGCGCGTCGGCATGCGCGTTGATCGGCGGCTCCATGGCGATGGCGCAGACCAGCTGCAGCGCGTGGTTCTGCACCATGTCGCGCAGCGCGCCGGTCTGGTCGTAGAAGGCGCCGCGCTTTTCCACACCCAGGTCTTCGGCGATCGTGATCTGGATGTTGGCGATGTGCTCGCGCCGCCAGATCGGCTCGAACAGCGCATTGCCGAAGCGCAGCGCGAAGAGGTTCTGCACCGAGGGCTTGCCCAGGTAGTGGTCGATGCGGAAGACCTGCTTCTCGCTGAGCACCTTGCGCACCGCGTCGTTGATCGCACGGTTCGACGCCAGGTCGTGGCCCAGCGGCTTCTCGAGCACGACGCGGGTGCGCGGCGTGTTGAGGTTGGCCGCCGCGATCTGCTCGACCACCTGCGTGAAGAGCGCCGGCGCCGTGGCCACGTACATCACCACCGTGTCGGCGTTGCGGCGCTTGAGCATGTCGGCCAGCTGGGCGTAGTGCCCGGGCTTGGACAGGTCCATGCGCAGGAAGTAGAGCATCGAGGCGAACTTCTTGAACTCCTCCGGGCTGGGGCGCTTGGCCCCTTCGACCGCAGCGAAGCGCGATTCGATCAGCTCGCGGTACTGGTCGTCCGACAGGTCGTCGCGTGCCACGCCGATGATGCGCCCGCCCTCGGGGAGGCTGCCGTGGCGGAAGGCCTGGAACAGGGCTGGCATCAGCTTGCGCCATGCCAGGTCGCCGGTGCCGCCGAACAGAACGAGGTCGAAGCTCATGGAAAAGGAATCCGTGGAGTTGGAGGAGGGCCGAGCACGAAGCTTGCCACCCGGATGGTACCGGCCGCCGGCCTATCGCACGGCGGCCCGGCCCGCGCCGACGCGCCATGAAACAATCGCACCCATGAATGTCGTTTTCGATCTCGGTGCGGTGGTGGTGGCCTGGGAACCGGCCCGGCTCCTTCAGGCGCATTTCCCGGACCGCGCGCCGACGCCGGAGGCTGCGCAGGCACTGGCCAGGGCCTTCTTCCACCACGAGGACTGGCTGGCCTTCGACTGCGGCATCCGCAGCGTCGACGAGGTGGTGGCCCGCAGCGCAAGCCGCCTGGGCCTGTCGGAAACGGCGGTGCACGACATGATCGCGCCGCTGGGCGAGCGGCTCGACCCGATCCCTGAAAGCATCGAACTGCTCGACCAGCTTCGCGCACGGCGCGACAGTGGCGAGGACGTGCGCCTGTTCTACCTGTCGAACATGCCGGTGCCGTATGCGCGGGCGCTGGAGCGGCGGCTGTCGTTCTTCCAGTGGTTCGACGGTGGCGTGTTTTCAGGCGACGTGAAGCTCATCAAGCCGAACAGCGAGATCTACGAACTGCTGGCCTGGCGCCATGGCTTCGATCCGGTGCAGACGCTCTTCATCGATGACACGGCCGCCAATGTCGAGGCGGCAAGGGCGCTGGGATGGCGTGCCATTCACTGCACCACGCCGAAGGGTCTCGGCGCGCAGGTCACGCGGCATCTGGCGCCGCGCGACCAGCCCTCAGTCTGAAGCGACGGTGCGCACCACCTTGTCGACGTCGAAGCCCAGACTGCGTGCGTACTCGAGGTAGGTGTAGAGCGTGGCCGCGTCGAGCACCGGGTCACGCGACAGCACCCACAGGTAATCGCGGTCGGGCGTCCCGACCAGCGACACCTCGTAGTCGCGGTCGAGCTTGAGAATCCAGTAGTCGCCCCAGGCCATCGGCAGCCAACTGAGCCACGACGGCGCGAAGCGCACCTCGAGCCGACCGGCACCGGGCTGGCCCGCGACCGGCACCACGCGGGCGCTGCCCACCGCTTCCTCGAAATTGCCGTCCGCCAGGATGCAGCGGTTGCGCACTTCGATCGTTCCGTCGGCCAGCGGCGTGTACTCGGCCGTGACCGGGCCGGTGCATTGCTTCTGGAAGCGGTTCGGCAGCCGTGCCTGCTCGTGCCACATGCCCGCGTAACGCTTGAGGTCGACCGGCGCGACCGCCTGCAACGGCGCCCGCATCAGCGGCGCCCCGTCGGCAGGGCCCGCGAGGGCATGAGCCCGCGCGCTGCGTGCCACGCCGAAGGCAGCGAGGGCCAGCACGCCACCCACGCAGAAGGCGGTGGCCAGCGTGCCGATCGACGCACTGAAGCGGCGGTCGTCGAAGGGGGCGGGAGCGGGGGGCGTGCGGCGGCGATTCGGCATGGGCTTCTCCAGAAATGCAGCCTTGGAGCGTAGGCGCCCCGGCCCGCCTCGCCCGTCAGCCATGGACCACACGGCCTGTAGTTTCCGGACGGGATAATGGCCGGCATGAACCAACTCGATGCCCTCCGTCAATGGACCACCGTGGTCGCCGACACCGGTGACTTCCGCCAGCTCGCCCAGTTCAAGCCGCAGGACGCGACGACCAACCCGTCGCTCATCCTGAAGGCCGTGCAGAAGCCGGAGTACCGGCCGCTGCTCGACGACGCGGTGAAGACGCACCGCGGGCTCGCCGTCGACGAGGTCATCGACCGGCTGCTGGTGCGCTTCGGCACCGAGATCCTGTCGCTCATCCCCGGTCGCGTGTCGACCGAAGTGGACGCCCGCCTGAGCTTCGACACCGCCGCCACCGTGGCGCGGGCCGACCGCATCGTGGCGCTGTACCGCGCGGAAGGCATCGACCCCGAGCAACGGCTGTTGATCAAGATCGCCGCCACCTGGGAAGGCATCGAGGCCGCGCGCATCCTGGAGCAGAAGGGCATCCACACCAACCTCACGCTGCTGTTCGCCTTCGCGCAGGCCGTGGCCTGCGGCGCGGCGGGGGTGAAGCTCATCTCGCCCTTCGTCGGGCGCATCTACGACTGGCACAAGAAGTCGGCCGGCAGTGCCTGGGACGAGGCCGCGCGCAGCGGCGCCAACGACCCCGGCGTGCAGTCGGTGCGGCAGATCTTCGACTACTACAAGCGCCACGGCATCGCCACCGAAGTGATGGGCGCGAGCTTTCGCAACACCGGGCAGATCGCCGCACTGGCCGGTTGCGACCTGCTCACCATCAGCCCCGACCTGCTGGCCGAGCTGGCCGCCAGCGACGCGCCGCTGACGCATGCGCTCGACGCCGACGCGGCGAAGTCGCGCGACATCCCGAAGCTCACGCTCGACGAGGCGGCCTTCCGCTTTGCGCTGAACGAGGACGCGATGGCCACGGAGAAACTGGCCGAAGGCATCCGCGCGTTCGCGGCCGATGCGGTCAAGCTCGAGAAGCTGATGCAGGAGGTCCGATGAGCGCCCGAACCGGTGTCCGCTGCGACCGTACCGCGGCGTGGAAGCAACTGCAGGCGCACTACGCCGAGGCCGGCCGGGGCTTCGACCTGCGCACCGCCTTCGAGACCGACGGTGATGCGCGCTTCGCCGCCTTCAGCAAGGCGGCGCCGCACGTCTTCGCCGACCTGTCGAAGAACCTGATCGATGCGCGCACCGAAGCGCTGCTGCTGGCGCTGGCCCGCGAATCGGGCCTGGAGGCGCACCGCGACGCGATGTTCGCCGGCCAGCCGATCAACCGCACCGAAGACCGCGCGGTGATGCACTTCCTGCTGCGCGCCCCGACCGATGCCCCCGTGGCCGCACACAACAAGGCCGCGCTGGCCGACGTGCACGCGACCCTCGATGCGATGCTGGCGTATGCGGAACAGGTCCGCGGCGACCACACCATCACCGATGTGGTGAACATCGGCATCGGCGGCTCCGACCTCGGGCCGCAGATGGCGGTGCTGGCACTCGACGAATTCGTCGCGCCGGGCAAGCGCTTCCATTTCGTCTCGAATGTCGACGGCCACGAGCTGGCCGGCGTGCTCAAGGGCCTGGCGCCCGAGCACACGCTGTTCCTCATTGCGTCGAAGACCTTCAACACCGCCGAGACCATGGCCAACGCGCAATCGGCCAAGCGCTGGTTCGCGCAGTCGGGCGGCGTCGACGTGGCGCGCCACTTCGCCGCGCTCACGACCAACGTCGAGGCCGCGCGCGCCTTCGGCATCGAGAAGACCTTCGGCTTCTGGGACTGGGTGGGCGGGCGCTACTCGCTGTGGTCGGCCATCGGGCTTCCGATCGCGCTGGCCATCGGCGCCGAGGGCTTCCGCGCGCTGCTCGCGGGCGCGCACGCCATGGATGAGCACTTCCGCACCGCGCCACTGGCGCAGAACCTGCCGGTGCGGCTCGGCCTGCTCGACGTCTGGTACCGCAACTTTCACGGCTTCACCAGCCGCAGCATCGCGCCGTACCACAGCGCGCTCAAGCGCCTGCCGGCCTACCTGCAGCAGCTCGAGATGGAAAGCAACGGCAAGCAGGTCGACGCCAGCGGCGAAGCGTTGCCTTTCGGCACCTCGCCCGTGCTGTGGGGCGAGCCCGGCACCAACGGCCAGCACGCCTATTTCCAGATGCTGCACCAGGGCACCGACGTGACGCCGCTGGAATTCGTCGCGGTGCGCGATGCGGCGCATGACCTGGAGGGCCACCACCCCAAGCTGCTGGCCAACGCGCTCGCGCAGGCGCAGGCGCTGATGGTCGGCCAGGCCGATGCGGGTGGCCACAAGAACTTTCCCGGCAATCGGCCCAGCACCTTCTTCGTGCTGGAGAAGCTCACGCCCGAATCGCTCGGCGCCTTCCTCGCGATGTACGAACACCGCGTGTTCACCAGCGGTGCGCTGTGGGGCATCAACAGCTTCGACCAGTGGGGCGTGGAACTCGGCAAGGTGCTCGCCAGGGACATCGAGCCGCGGCTGGCCTCGGGCGATACGAAGGGGCTGGACGCTTCGACGGCCGGGTTGCTCACGCGCCTGCGCTGAGCGCAGGGCACGCCTCGGGGCCGCCTGTCATCGGCGACCCGATCCCCACCGATATGATGGCTCGGGGTCTTCCCATGGGAACGAAAAAAGAGGAGTTGTCATGAATTTTCAACAGGCCGTTGCGACCTGCTTTGCCAAGTACGTGGACTTTTCGGGACGCGCTTCGCGCGCCGAGTACTGGTGGTTCTTCCTGGCCTACCTCGTGCTCGCGGTGGTGGGCAGCTTTATTCACCAGTATGTGTACTTCATCGTCGTGCTCGCGTTCATCCTGCCGATGCTTTCGGCCGGCGCGCGCCGCCTGCACGACATCGGCAAGAGCGGTTGGTGGCTGCTGATCGGGATCATCCCGCTGGTGAACCTCGTGCTGCTGTACTTCGCGGTGCAGCCGAGCGCACCGGAGTCCAACGAGTACGGCCCACCGCCGGCGGGCTGAAGCACTCTCGCTGCCAGCGAAGGGCCGCCGATGCGGCCCTTTTTCATGCGGGCTGCCTCAGACGCCAGTGCCGACCAGCGCAGGTTTGGCGCGGTACACCGCCGGGAACACCCGCTTGAGATTGTCGACCTTCGGGATGTCGTTGATCACGATGTACGGATGGTCCGGATGCCGCGTCAGGAAGTCCTGGTGGTACGCCTCCGCGGGGTAGAAGGCCTTGCCCGGTTCGATCGTGGTCGCGATGTTTTTGCCGAACACCTTGGTGCTATCGAGCTGCGCGATGTAGCTCTTTGCCACGCGCGCCTGCTCGGCATTGGTCGGAAACACCGTGGAGCGGTACTGCGTGCCGGTGTCCGGGCCCTGGCGGTTCACTTCTGTCGGGTTGTGTGCCACCGAGAAGTAGATCTGCAGCAACTTTCCGTAGCTCACCTGCTTCGGGTCATAGGTGATGCGCACGGCCTCGGCGTGGCCTGTGTTGCCCATGCCGACGTCGTCGTACTTGGCGGTGTTCGCCGCGCCGCCGGCATAGCCCGAGACCGCATTGCTCACGCCCTTGACGTGCTGGAACACGCCTTGCACGCCCCAGAAGCAGCCCCCGGCGAACACAGCCGTTTCTGTACCGGCACTGGATGCGGCGGCAATGTCTTGGGCGGGCGGCGGGATCACGACCGCTGCTTCGGCAGCGAACGAGGGCATGGCGTGCCACACAGCCGCGCCAACGACCAGGGCGCCCAGCGCGAGCAGGGGGCGACGCGACAGCAATGCCCGCCGTGTGGCCATGGGCGGAGTTGATTTCGACGAAGGGTTCATACCGGTTTGCTCTCCTTGCGTGCTTCTTCAAGCAGTTGCTGAATCACTTCGATGCCGAGATCCTTCAGCGCGTGCTTCCCATTGTTGATGCTTTTCTCATAGTCGAACCCGTGCGCACGCCCGCCGACCACGACGAGGCCTTGGTCTTTGTACTTGCGGTGCCATTCGCGCACGTCGGGCAGGGCGTGTCGGCAGTTGATGCAGCCGAAGGTCCAGAAGTCGACCCGCGCCACCTTGCCGCGTGAGCGCCCGGACTTACTTCTTCATGCCGTCCTTGGCCATCGAGTCCTTCGACATCGAATCCTTGGCCATGCCGTCCTTCTTCATCGCATCCTTGGACATGGCGTCCTTCGCCATCGAATCCTTGTGCATGCCATCCTTCTTCATGCCGTCCTTGGCCATGGAGTCCTTGGCCATGCCGTCCTTCTTCATCTCGTCGGCGGCGAAAGCCGAGACCGAGCCAATGGCCAGGAAGGTGGCGAGCAATGTGGTGGTGAGCTTGTTCATTTCGGTGTCCTTGATGAGTGGGTGAGAGAGTCGTTGTCGAAGAAAAATGGCGCGGTTCGAAATGAATCCGGCCTCACGTTCCAGCAGCGCTGAGCCTTGCGGGCGCTCAACTCCCGCCGAACCAGTTGTAGCCCTGGTCTTCCCAGTAGCCGCCAGGGTTGGTGTTGGTGACGAAGATCGCCTGGATATGCTTCGGGTTCTTGTAGCCGAGCTTGGTCGGCATGCGCAGCTTCATCGGGAAGCCGTACTTGGGCGGCAGAGGCTCGCCGTCGTAGGACAGCGTGAGCAGCGTCTGCGGATGCAGCGCGGTCGGCATGTCGATGCTGGTGTAGTAGTCGTCTGCGCACTTGAAGCCGACGAACTTCGCGCTGGTGTCGGCGCCCACGCGCTTCAGAAAATCGGCGAAGCGCACGCCGCCCCATTTGCCGATGGCGCTCCAGCCTTCCACGCAGATGTGGCGCGTGACCTGGTCCTGCTGCGGCATGGCGCGCAGTTCGGGCAGCGTCCAGCGGCGCTTGTCCGCCACCAGACCGGTGACTTCCAGCCGGTAGCTGGTTTCGTCGACCTCGCGCACCTCGTTCTCGCCGTAGTAGGCGTTGAACGGAAAGGGCCGCGTGATCATCGATTCCGGGTACGTCGGCGCGAGCTGGTTCGGATCGAAGATCAGGCCTTGCACCTTGTCGTTGAAGCGCGAGATGGCGCTGAGTGCGGCCTCGACGCCCGCGTTGTCGCTGATGCTGCAGCCGGTGAGCAGCGACAGGCCGCCCATCGTGAGCGAGCGCGTGAGAAAGGCGCGGCGCGCGGGATGTTCGATCTTGCGATCCATCAGTTGGCGGGCTTCTGCCAGAGCAGCGCTGCTGTCGACACCGACGAGCGGGATGCGGCGGAGGATTTTCATGCGGCGGTCTTTCGGGTACGACCTGCGCGGCCGCCGAGCATCGAGAGCAGGGTTCGGGGCACGAGCGCCACCATGACCAGGTGCACGGCCACGAAGGCGACCAGGGTGGTCATCGCGAAGAAGTGGATGCGTCGTGCCAACTCGTAGCCGCCGAGCAGATCGCGCAGCACGGCGAACTGCACCGACTTCCACAGCACCAGGCCGGAGAGCACCAGCAGCACGATGTCGAGCATCACGAACAGGTAGGCGAACCGCTGCACGCTGTTGTAGCGGCGCGGGTCGGCGTGCGACAGCTGGCCGCGCATTGCGGCGAGGGCGTCATGCCAGATGCCCGAGATCGACAAGGGGAAGAACTTGGCGAACAGCCGACCGCTGGCGATGTTGAGCACCAGGTAGACGAGGCCGTTGGCCGCCAGCAGCCACATCGCCGCGAAGTGCCATTGCAGCGCGCCGCCCAGCCAACCGCCGAGGGTGAGCCCGGCCGGGATGTCGAAGGGGAAGAAAGGCGCTGCGTTGTAGATGCGCCAGCCGCTGGTCACCAGGACCAGCACCGCCAGGGCGTTGAGCCAGTGGGTGATACGCATCCACACCGGGTGGATCGGCGGGCAGTCGGTGGTGGCGGATTCGCTGTGCATGGGGCGGATTGTTGGGCGCACCCCCTCGCCGAATCATCACGAAGAGTTCAATTAATCGTGATAACTCCCCACGGCATATCGCGGGACAATCCGCCGAACATGGAAACCACCAAACGTGTGCTGATCGTGGAGGACGACGCCCACATCGCCGAGCTGCTGCGCATGCATCTGCACGACGAGGGCTACGCCGTCACGCATGCTGCCGACGGCGATGCCGGCGTGCGTGAACTGGAGCGCGGCAGCTGGGACGCGCTGATCCTCGACCTGATGCTGCCGGGCGTCGACGGCCTCGAGATCTGCCGCCGCGCCCGCGCCATGACGCGCTACACGCCGATCATCATCACCAGCGCGCGCTCGAGCGAGGTGCACCGCATCCTCGGGCTCGAGCTGGGGGCCGACGACTACCTCGCCAAGCCGTTCTCGATGCTGGAACTCGTAGCCCGCGTGCGTGCCTTGCTGCGACGCACGGAAGCCATGGCGCGCAACGCTCGCATCGAATCGGGCCGACTTGACATCGGCACCCTGGGCATTGACCCGGTAGCGCGCGAGGTGCGCCTGGACGGCAAACCGATCGAACTCACGCCGCGCGAGTTCGACCTGCTGTATTTCTTCGCGCGCCATCCGGGCCGCGTGTTCTCGCGCCTGGACCTGCTCAACCAGGTGTGGGGTTACCAGCACGACGGCTACGAGCACACCGTCAACACGCATATCAACCGCTTGCGCACGAAGGTTGAAGCCGACCCGGCCGAGCCGCGCCGCATCCTGACCGTATGGGGCCGCGGCTACAAGCTGGCCGGTGCCGGTCCGGACGAGGGGGCGCCATGACCTGGCCTTTCGGCTGGACCCTGTCGCGCCGCCTCTCCGTGGTGTTCGCGGCACTGCTGCTCGCCTGCTGCGGCGCTTCGGTCTGGCTGCAGATGGCGGCGAGCGTCCGCTACGAGCAGGAGGTCACGCAGCGCCTGTCCAGCGGCCTCGCGGCGCACATCGCGGGCAACGCGGAGCTGATGCGCAGCGATGGCTTGAACGAAGCGGCCGTCAAGGCGCTGTTCGATCAGCTGATGGCCGTCAACCCGAGCGTCGAGGTCTACCTGCTCAACCCCGAAGGCCGTATCGCCGCGCAGGCTGCGCCACCCGGCCACCTCAAGCGCGACCGGGTCGACCTGGCCCCCGTGCGTCAATTGCTGGCCGGTGCGCCGCTGCCCATCCTGGGTGACGACCCACGTGGCGATGGCAGTCGCAAGATCTTCAGCGCGGCGCCGATGAAGGTGAACGGGCGCGATGCCGGTTACGTCTACGTGGTGCTGTCGGGTGAAGAACGCGAGGCGCTGATTGCCAATGCCGCGATCAGCAACGTGCGTCGCACCATGCTGTGGTCGATGGCGCTGGTCACGTTGCTGGGCCTGCTGGCCGGTGTGGCCGCGTTCCGCTTGATCACCCGGCCACTGCGCGAGCTGACGGGCGCCGTACAGCAGTTCGAGCGCGACGGCGTGGCGTCGCTTCAGCAGGCGACGCCGGCGCTGGATCGCCTGGCGAAGAGCGGCAGCGGTGAGATCGGCACGCTGGCGCAGACCTTTCGCCAGATGACGCAGCGCATCGCCGAGCAGTGGCACGCGCTGACGGCCCAGGACCAGCAGCGGCGCGAGCTTTTCGCGAACATCTCGCACGACCTGCGCACACCGCTGACCTCGCTGCATGGCTACCTCGAGACACTGCTGATGAAGGCCGACACGTTGCCGCCAGCCGACCGCCGCCGCTATCTCGAGATTGCCCTGGGCCAGAGTCGCAAGGTGGGCCGTTTGGCGCAGGAACTGTTCGAACTCGCGCGGCTGGAGTACGGTGTGGTCAAGCCTGAGAAAGAGCGCTTCGCGCTGGCCGACCTGGTGCAGGACGTATTTCAGAAGTTCGAGCTGGCCGCCGAGGCGCGTCGCCAGCGGCTGGTGCCGGATATCGCGCCCGGGCTGCCGGTGGTGATGGCTGACCTCGGAATGATCGAACGCGTGCTGACCAACCTGCTCGACAACGCGATCCGTCACACGCCGGAAGGTGGCGAGATCGTTGTGCAGCTGCGGCCGGGTCGGGATGGCGTAGAGGTCGAGATCAGTGACAACGGCCCGGGCATTCCCAAGGAACTGCAGCCGGTGCTCTTCAATCGGCCCGCCTTTTCCTCTGCGGGCGAGGGCCGCAGTGGCGGTGGACTCGGTCTGATGATCGTGCGTCGCATCCTGCAATTGCACGACAGCGACATCCGGCTCGTGCTCCAGGCCGACAGGGGCGCCGTCTTCCACTTCCAGCTGAAATGAAAAAAGCCCTGCAGCTCGCGCTGCAGGGCTTCGGTTCGGATGCGTGATGCAGCCGCAGGGGCAATTACATGCCCATGCCGCCCATGCCACCCATGCCGCCCATGTCAGGCATGCCGCCGCCGGCGCCCGACTCGTCCTTCGGTGCTTCGGCGATCATGGCCTCGGTCGTCAGCAGCAGCGAGGACACCGAGGCTGCGTTCTGCAGTGCAGTGCGCGTCACCTTCGTCGGGTCCAGGATGCCCAGCTCGAGCATGTCGCCGTACGTGTCGTTCGCAGCGTTGAAGCCGAAGTTGCCCTTGCCGGCCAACACCGCGTTCACCACCACCGAGGCTTCGCCGCCGGCGTTGTTCACGATTTCACGCAGGGGTGCTTCGACGGCCTTGAGCACCAGCTTGATGCCGGCGTCCTGGTCGGCGTTGTCGCCCTTGATCGACTCGCCCACAGCTTGCTTGGCGCGCAGCAGTGCCACACCACCACCAGCCACGACGCCTTCTTCCACGGCAGCGCGGGTGGCGTGCAGTGCATCTTCGACGCGAGCCTTCTTTTCCTTCATCTCGACTTCGGTGGCAGCGCCAACCTTGATCACGGCAACACCGCCGGCCAGCTTGGCCACGCGCTCTTGCAGCTTTTCGCGGTCGTAGTCGCTCGAAGCTTCTTCGATCTGCACGCGCACTTGCTTGACACGGGCTTCGATGTCACCGGCCGCGCCAGCGCCGTCGATGATGATCGTGTTTTCCTTGCCGACTTCGATGCGGGCAGCCGAGCCGAGGTCGGCCAGGGTCACCTTTTCGAGCGTCAGGCCGACTTCTTCAGCGATGACCTTGCCGCCCGTCAGGATGGCGATGTCTTCCAGCATGGCCTTGCGGCGGTCGCCGAAGCCCGGTGCCTTGACGGCGACGACCTTCAGGATGCCGCGGATCGTGTTCACCACCAGCGTCGCCAGGGCTTCGCCTTCGACTTCTTCGGCAATGATCAGCAGCGGACGGCCCGACTTCGCGACTTGTTCCAGTGCGGGGAGCAGGTCACGGATGTTGCTGATCTTCTTGTCGTAGAGCAGCACGAAGGGGTTGTCCAGAATCGCCGATTGCTTTTCCGGGTTGTTGATGAAGTACGGCGACAGGTAGCCGCGGTCGAACTGCATGCCTTCGACGACGTCGAGTTCGCTGTCGAGCGACTTGCCGTCTTCGACGGTGATGACGCCTTCCTTGCCGACCTTGTCCATCGCGTCAGCGATGAGCTTGCCGATGGTTTCGTCGCTGTTGGCCGAGATCGAGCCGACTTGTGCGATTTCCTTCGACGTCGTGGTGGGCTTCGATGCCTTCTTCAGCTCGGCGACCAGGGCCGTGACAGCCTTGTCGATGCCGCGCTTCAGGTCCATCGGGTTCATGCCGGCAGCCACCAGCTTGAAGCCTTCGCGAACGATGGCTTGGGCCAGGACCGTGGCGGTCGTGGTGCCGTCGCCGGCGTTGTCCGAAGTCTTGGAGGCCACTTCCTTCACGAGCTGGGCGCCCATGTTCTGGAGCTTGTCCTTGAGTTCGATTTCCTTGGCGACGGACACACCGTCCTTGGTCACCGTGGGGGCGCCGAACGAACGCTCGAGCACCACGTTGCGGCCCTTGGGGCCCAGGGTCACTTTGACTGCGTTGGCCAGGATGTTGACACCCTCGACCATGCGTGCGCGGGCTTCACCGCCGAAGACTACGTCTTTTGCTGCCATGTTGAATTACTCCGAATGGGATGGGTTGATTACTTCTCGACGACTGCGAACAGGTCGTCTTCCTTCATGACCAGCAGCTCGTCGCCGTCGACCTTGACGGTCTGGCCCGAGTACTTGCCGAACAGGACGCGGTCACCAACCTTGACGGTCAGCGCGGCGAGTTCACCTTTGTCGTTGCGCTTGCCCGGGCCGACGGCCAGGACTTCGCCTTGATCGGGCTTTTCGGCGGCTGCGTCGGGGATGACGATGCCAGAGGCGGTCTTGGTTTCACTGTCAACACGCTTGACGATCACGCGATCGGCCAAAGGACGAAGTTTCATTGCATCTCCTGGATATAGAAACGGGGGTTGGGTTTGGGCACAGGCCATGGGCCGGTACACCACCGCCTGGAAACCGGGTTGTTAGCACTCGGGTTCGGCGAGTGCTAATGATACGGGCATTTGGGTGGGTTTCAAGGGGGCAGGTCCATGGAGAGCTCTTTCAGCTGTTGTCGGGCCGCTTCCAGGCAGCGTCGGCTTCGGCGAAGTGCTAACGCGACGCAAACCTCTCAGTTGAAGGGCAGCGAAAGGTAATGCTGTCCCAGCTCGGTCAACACGCCATTCGCGCCGAGCAGACTGGTGTGGTGCACGTCGTTGCTCCATCGGCCCGTGAACCACGCGTAGCGAAACACGTCGGAACGTGACTCGCATGTGGCAACCATCTCGGTCATCTGCGCCTGCTGCTTGGCCACCGTGTCGATCTGCGCGCCGTCGGCCTGGCTGTGCCAGTTCGCAAACTCGGTCACCCAGAAGGGCTTGCCGTACTTCGTCAGCCGGTCGAGCTGGGCACCGAGGCCGTAGTCGTACCAGTGGAAGGCGAGGTAGTCGATCTGCGGATCGCGGCTGCCGTTGGCCGAACGGTAGGCGGCGTAGAAGGCATCGAGCCACGCCACGGGATCGGCGTAGCCGGCCATCGTGCCCCACGTGATCGCCGGCCCGACCAGCTTCACCCCCGTGGCCGCTGCGACGGCCTCGTAGCGTGGCCACAGTGCTGCGGCCTGCGAGGGCGTCAGGTTGGCCTGGTCGGTGAGGTTGGGCTCGTTCAGCAGCAGCAGGTGGCGAATGTCCGGCTGTGATCGGAGCCAGGCCGTGACTTCCGTCGCATCGAAATTTCCGTTCCACAGCATCGGCTGAAAATCGATGCCATAGCGCGTACGGTAGTCGGCAGGGGCCGCGGCGTTCGGGCGCAAGCCCCAGTCGTACCACCAGCTGACACCTGGCGAGAGCGCGTTCAGGTCCTCTGCAGAAGCCAGGTCATAAGCGATGCCCCGCTTGTTGCTCTTGGCAACGGGCGATGCACCCGAAGCAGGCGTCGACGATTCTGGCGCTGTGCCACCGGGCATCGCGGGATTGCCGGCCACGGGTGCCGCCTCGGTCGTGTCCCCCTCAGAGCCACCGCCGCCGCCGCATGCGGTGAGTGCCACGCCGGCGGCCGATGACGCAAGCGCTGCAAGAAACTGGCGACGAGCAGGCGGAGTCGGCCGCGTCGACGTGCGTGGACGTACAGAAATCATGGAGCCTTCGCAAGTTCTTGAGCCAGATCAAAGAGAGTTCAGGAAGACCAGGATGTCCGTACGATCCGACTTCGGCAATGCCTCGAACCTCGAGCGACTTCCTGCCGCTTCGCCACCGTGCCACAAGATGGCTTCCATGAGCGTCCGGGCCCGGCCATCGTGCAGATAACGCACGCTTTGCGTGTTGCCCTGTGTGTAGTTCAGTGAGCCCAGACCCCACAACGGCGCCGTGCGCCACATGCTGGCGGATGCCTTGCCCTCTGCCAGCGTGTCGGCCAGGCCCGGACCCATGTCGTGCAACAGGAAGTTGGAGTAGGGGCGAATGACCTGGTTGCGGAGTTCCGCGAACGGATGGTTGTTGCCTGTCTTCATCTGCGGTGTGTGGCAGGCGATGCACTGGGCTTGAGCAAACAACGCCTGTCCGCGGGCGATCTGCGTCGGGTTCACATCGTGTTCGGGCGAGACGCGGGCCTCGGCCGGGAAGCCGCTGCGCAAGCTGCGCTGCGCCGGGACGGCCAGAAGCGACAGATAGTCGGACAGACGTTCCAGTTCGGATGCCGAGATGGCCGTGGCGCCGCCGGCGGTATGGCAGTTCGCATCCAGTTTCTGGCATTCGGGTTTCGGGTACACCGGGCTCGTGACGCCGATGTCCTTGAGCAGTGCATCGCCGACCTGCTGGCGCAATGTCGCCTTCGACGCCTTCCAGCCATAGCGACCGAGGTGGGTCTTGCCATCCTCCGGATTCACCACCCAGTTCGGCAGCCCGCGCACGCCGTCGCTGTTGGCGTCCGTCGGGTCGGCCAGCGCCAGGATGGTCGACTCGTCCAGTGCCTCGACCAGGCCCGTTCCGACGATCTGAGCCGCCTGCCGCACGGAGTACTGCGCCGGCGCGCCGCCCTTGAAGGCATAGACCGGCTTCTGCAAATCGACCCGCTCCCCGTCGGGTAGCACATAGGGCGTCGTGGTGTATGACTGCACGCTCACCGCCCAGTCTGCGTCCCCGGCGTTGCGCGAGCGCTGCTGCACATTCATGCCGTAGGTGGGATCAGGAACAGGCGACGTACCCGTCGACGTGGCGGCCGCCGTGAGCACGGACATCGCATCCAATCGTGCGTTGATGGTCGGTGCAGGGCTGCGGCCGTTGAGCGTGTGGCAGGCAATGCAGCGCTCCTGGTTGAAGCGCTGGCCGAGCTGGCCCACATGCGCGGCGAACACAGGGTTGTCGTTCGGATGTTCCGAATGCTTGCCGTCCAGGAACGAGGTGTGGAACAGGCGGCGGCCCTGCACGAAGCGCTTGGCGTTGACGATGCCGATGTTGTTGGCCATCTGCTGGAAGACGCGCATCGGCTCTTCCGAATAGTTGTACGACAGGCTGGTCGTTCCTCCCAGCAGCGTGTCGTCGGGCAGCGGCGCGGAATTCAGGCGTGGCGCCACGCCGAACCACGGTGCCAGCCCCTTGCCGACGACATAGAGCTGCTCGAACGAGTAGTAGCGGCTGCCGGCGCCGTCGACCACCGCCTTGCCCTTGAGGCTCTCGGGCGTCGGCTCCCCCGCGTGCATGCCGTCGCCGTAGCGCTCCATGCGTTGCGCGGGCGCCAGCTCGATCACGTCGCCCATCTTGAGCGCTCGGTGCGGCTGGCCCTTGGGCACGTCCCAGAACGAGTCGAAGTCGATCTTGCAGTCGCGGCTTCCCGCCGTACAGATCGGCTTTCCGCCCCGGTTGGGATTGTTGAAGCCGGTATTGAGCGACCAGCCGTAGTCGCGGACGCCCTCGTCATTGCTGTTGCGGAACAGGCTGAAGGTGGTCCCGTCGAAGGTGCCATCGTTGACGATCAGCGTCATCTCGATGAGCTGCTTGCCCGCCGGAACGTGGTCGCGGATCTCGATGCCGTAGGTGCGGTTCTGAAAGTACGCCGAGGGGAAGGTGAGGTAACGCCCCGGCGCCTTGTCGGGCTCGTTCCAGTCCTCACCGCGTTCGCGTGCATGGCGTTCGGTGGGGCGCATGCCCATCAGCGTGACCAGGGTGCCATCGGCTTCGCGATACTGAAGCTGCTCGGTCATCGGCGTGCCGAACGCGAACAGCGGGTAGTAGCTCGAGATGCCCAGGCTGGGGTCGACCGCCGTGGCGACCGTGGGCGGCCGCGCTGGCGTTGGCGGAACTGGATTGGGCGCGTCGCGATCCGTTCCGATGTTGCTGGGCTCGTCAATCGCGACCTCGCCAGGGGAATCAGCGGCAGGGGTGCCCGCCACAGGAGGTGGCGTGCTGCCGCCCGCAGAACTGCCTGAACCGCCGCCGCAGGCGGCGATCACCGCGGCGACGATCACGAGCAGGCCTGCAGCGGCAACCTGGTTGCCGAATGGGTGGCGCGTGGCCTTTGCGGCCTTCTTGGTATCCATGATGGGTTCCTCGTTTTGTTGTGCGCGCGCCAGTGAGCTGTCCCACGGATCGCGACTTTTTTCTGGCTTTCGCCCCTCGCTGACAAACGGTGCAGCCTTCGTGCCAGATTGGTGATAAGAAAAATTCAACGATAAACGAACGCGGTTTGTCACTTCAGCGACGGAAATTGACAAGTCCCGTCCCGTGACGGGCCGG
The DNA here is from genome assembly GCF_051216395.1 of Variovorax cryoconiti. Taxonomy (NCBI): domain Bacteria; kingdom Pseudomonadati; phylum Pseudomonadota; class Betaproteobacteria; order Burkholderiales; family Comamonadaceae; genus Variovorax; species Variovorax cryoconiti. The sequence continues at coordinate 266,991 of NZ_JBPJZI010000002.1, forward strand.
ATGCGTCGCGCCGACACCGCGCTGCCGACGCGGCGCACTGGATGTCCTCGTCGATGGCGTCGACGTTGCTGGGTTTGCGAGGCGATCTGAAATAGTTACAGCGCGCCTCACGAGGTTTTAGAGGAGTTGCCAAGACGCTCGCGCAGATAAGCGCAGTGAGGTACGCATATGCGAAGTGCATCGCCGGCATCTGCAAAGCGAGCGGTGCTGCGCCTGAGCGCGCGCTCACTCATTGATGGCACGTTTCTCGGCACGCGACTGTCGTTAAATCTCTTGCTGAGTGCCTGACGCACCAAGCAACGTGCGTCCATGGCGCACAAACCACTCATGCAACCGCCCTACGCTGCAACCGTCTGGCCTTGGTCTGTGCACAGTCAGTGCCGCGAGAGGACTCGGGCTCAACGAGCGGGTTTGTGTCAAGTGACATGAACGCGCGGCACGATGCGATTGGCCTGGATCGGCCTCGAGCAGTACCGGCTGCCTGCCAGTGCTGCCTACGACGAGATCGCCGAGAGCACAGCCACGCGGCTGACGCAGTGATGGTAGTTGTGCCGCTCTCCATGGACAGAGCGTGAAGTCAAGTACAGCCGGGCGCTTCACATTGGCTGAAAATTGGAAACCTTTGACGCTCCGCGGCCAGTCACGAATGCCTCGGGGTCGATTGACTGAGCGGCTGAGAGAGCCCCTCGGCTTCCACACGTCAGCGGAGAGGATCGGCCAGACTGTTGCATCGACCGGTTGAATCCACCGCCCTTCTGAGACATTTGAATCGTCGCCCCGAAGCTGACATTCAGCGCTCAGCGCGCCTCGCTGCCGCGGGAAACAGAGCGACCAAGCTGATAGCCAGTACCACCTCGCCTGGGTCGCCTGGCCCCAACTCACCGCAGCAGGCTGACCACGAAGTCCAGCAGCGCCCGCGTCTTGGCCGGAACGTGGTGTCTGCTGGGGTAGTAGGCGTGCAGTGGAAAGCGCTCATCCGGCCAATCAGGGAACAAGGGCTCGAGCTGGTTGCCGGCGAGGTAACTCTCGGTGCCCAGTTCGAACAATTGGGCGATGCCGTGACCGGCCAGGCAAGTGCTGTAGAGGGTGCCGGCATCGTTGACAGTCAGGGCGCCACGGGCCGCGACGGTGAGCTTTCGTCGGCGCTGGTGGAATTCCCAGGGGAATGGCCGACCAGTGGTCGAGTCACGAAACAGGATGCACCGGTGGTGACCTGCCTCGAGTTCGCGAGGGTCGGTCGGCTGGCCGTAGCGTCGGAGGTAGGACGGCGACGCGACGGTCAACACCCGTGTATCGAACAACTTGCGGGACACCAGCGACGAGGATTGCGGATGACCGAAACGGATGGCCAGGTCGAACCCGTCGCTCACCATGTCGCCAAGGTCGTCCCGGCTGCGCAGTTCCACCTCGAGACCCGGATGACTGTCCAGAAAGGCGCCCAGCCTGGGTCCGAGGATCAGCCGGGAAAAGAATGGGTCGATGTTGACGCGCAGCCGACCGCGTACCGCGGCAGTTCCTCCCGCGGCGCTGCTGGTGGCCTCTTCGAGCGCACCGACCAGTGGCATGACCTGCTCGTAGAAACGGCGCCCCTCGTCCGTCAAACGCACCGACCGGGTACTGCGCTCGAAGACACGGATGCCCAGCCTGCTTTCGAGTCGCGCCACGGCCCGACTGACGCCGGATTGGGACATGTCGAGTGCTTCACCGGCCCGGCTGAAGCTGGCCATGTCGACGACGGCGGCCATGACGTCGAGGCCTTCAAGCAGTTGCGCGTCGAACATTGCCATTGATGACTGCCAAGCATGAACAAGATACCTCCCATGCTATCGCCTTTCGCGGCGTTCGCGTCCAGACTCCCGGTCAACGCTACGCACCCCGCGTGGCATCAGGAGAAAACAACATGTTTGTCATCACCGGAGTGACCGGCCAGGTCGGCGGTCAGATCGCCAGAGCGTTGCTGACCGAAGGCGTTTCCGTGCGCGCTGTTCTGCGGGACGCGGCCAAGGTATCGACGTGGACCGGTCTCGGTTGCGAGACGGCATTGGCCGCGATGGACGATGCCGCGGCGCTGGCAGACGCGTTCGCCGGTGCCGAAGCCGTGTTCGTGCTCTTGCCGCCAGTGTTCGATCCGACACCGGGCTACGCCGAAACCCGGGCCAATGTCGCAGCGTTGGTCACGGCTCTGCAGCAGGTCCGGCCGCGTCGTGTGGTGGCGCTTTCCACCATCGGCGCCCAGGCGACGCAAGACAGTTTGCTGACCCAGTTGCAGATCATGGAACGCGCCTTTGAAACGCTGCCCATGCCGGTTGCTTTTCTGCGCCCGGCGTGGTTCATGGAGAACACCGCTTGGGACATCGACGGTGCGCGCTCGCTCGGTGTCGTGTCGAGCTTCCTGCAGCCGCTGGACAAGCCGGTGCCCATGGTTGCGACGGCAGACGTCGCGGCGACGGCCGTTCGGATGCTGCGCGAGGTCTGGGAGGGGCCCCGGGTGGTCGAGTTGGACGGGCCGCACCGCATCACGCCTTTGGCGCTGGCGGCGGCCTTGGGCCGGGTGCTCGGGCGCGATGTCGTGGCGCAGCCTGTACCGCGGACGACGTGGGACGCGCTCTTCCGTTCACAAGGCATGGCCAACCCGGAGCCGCGCATCCGGATGCTGGACGGTTTCAACGATGGCTGGATCGAATTCGAGGCCGGCTGTGATGCATCGCTGAAGGGCACGATGGAACTCGAGACGGTGTTGAGACGCCTTGTGGCCCCGGCGATCGCCTGATGCGCCAAAGCCTCTTCGAGAATCGAACGGAGTCGACGCGATGGACAGTCTGAGCACGCAGGGTGTGGAGATCCCCCGCCTGGGTTTGGGAACGTTTCGTGTGCCGGGGGCCGGGTGCCAGCCGATGGTGGAAAGCGCGCTGGCGCTTGGCTTTCGCCACATCGACACCGCTGCGATGTACGAGAACGAGGCCGCCGTCGGTGCGGCGCTCGCGGCCTCCGGCCTCGCGCGGGAGGACTGCTTCGTCACCACCAAGGTCTGGCATGACCAGCTGGCGCCCGCGGCGCTGCGAGATGCGTTCGACCGCAGCCTTGCGCGGCTCGACCTCGGCTACGTCGACCTCTACATGGTGCACTGGCCTTCGCCCGCGATGGACATGACGGCCACGCTGGAGGCGCTCATGGCGCTGTGCAGCGAAGGACTCGCGCGGGCCATCGGGGTGTGCAATTTCAACCTGCCGATGCTGCGCTTCGCGATCCAGCAGGTGGGCTCGCCCATTGCGGCGGTGCAGGTGGAATACCACCCCTTCCTCGATCAGTCCGCGTTGCTGGCATATCTGCGCGGGAAGGGCATTCCGCTGGTCGCCTATGCACCGCTGGCGCAGGGCAGAGTCGCGGAGGACGCCGTGCTGCAGCGCATCGGCGCGAAGCATGGCGCCTCGGCATCGCAGGTGACCATCGCCTGGCTGATGGGGCAGCCCGGTGTAGTCGCGATTCCCAAAGCCGCACGAGCGGCCAGCCAGCAGGCGAACCTGGAAGCGCTCAGCCTGCGCCTTGACGATGAAGACTGCGCCGCCATCGCGGCACTGCCGAAGAACCGGCGGTACGTTCAGCCTGCCTTCGCGCCGGACTGGGATCCAGGCGAATGACAGGCATGAACATCGGTGGAGCGGCAAGTCGATCGTGCGGCAAGCGGTTGACCTTGAGCGAGCCAATGGAAAGGCGACATCCGCGCAAGACCGTTCATGTCAGTACTGGTCTTCCCGTCGGCCTTGGGCGCACTTCGCTGGCTGAGGCCGACGACCTGCGGCGGCGCCGGTGCAAAGTTAGGTGAGACAGAGAGCCCTGAATTTCGAGTGAAGTGAATCTGCAGTTTCAAAGCGCGTGAGGCAACCCGACGCAAGTCGTTGATTCACGAGGAACTGGGGTTTTAGGCAGGATGGGAATCGACAGCTGTCGAGATTCAGCTAAGAACTCTGACTGCCGGCATCGGCTCGGGGTTGCCGTGGTTACTTGCGTGAACTGCTGCGCTGGCACCCAGAGCCAAGGTCGTCAGGGGCGGCATCGGCTTGCGACATACCGATTCGTTCGGCATCAGGACCACCACACTTTGCTTTTGGCCGTGCGCTTGCCTCGCAGCATGATGTCGTCTGCATGGTCAAGCAGCGACTCCGCGTCTGAGGCATCGGATTGCGACACAGCGACGCCGATCGTGACGCGCACCGAGGCGGGCATGCCTCGATTCAGGTCGACCGGCTGCGCAATGCATTCCATCAGGCGATCGAGCAGTCGCTGCCATTCCGTCGGGAGCGACGGCGCAAGGATCAGCACGAACTCGTCTCCGCCGACGCGGAACGCAGCGTCCCCCGGACGCAGGACCGCTGCCACCCGGCGCGCAACCTCCACCAAAAGAACATCGCCCGCTTCGTGGCCAAGCTGATCGTTGATGGCCTTGAAGCCGTCGAGATCCATGTAGCAGACGGCGACGGCGCTGCCTTCAGCCGCGGCTGCCGCCAAGCTCTGCTGCAGGCGATGCCACAGCAAGAGCCGATTCGGCAGGCCTGTGAGTGCATCGTGTGAGGCCGCATGCGCGAGCTGTTCATGCGTTTGCTTGATGGCCGTGATGTCTACGGCCATCCAGAACGTCTGCGAACTCGACAGACGCACGCCGCTCACCGCGATCCAGATGAGCTCGCCCATCCTCCGACGCATTCGCAGCTCCATGCGGTGCTGTACCAATCCATCGAGCATCGAGGCAGCGCCCTTGCCGGCTTGGCTGTAGGTTTCGTCGTCTGGATACAGCACACGCAGCGGCTTGCCGGCCAGATCACCGGACTCGTAGCCGAAAAGACGCTCGAACGCCCGGTTCCTCCAGCCGATGATCTGGTTTTCCACCCTGACCATGCCGACCAGGTCGCTCTCGAGCATGGCGGTCTGTTCGAGCAGCAGGCGCTTGACCTGCGTGATGTCCCGGCCCGACGCGAAGATCATCAGTTCGCCGGCAATCTCGGTGACCCGCATCTGAAGTTCGACGTCGATGATGGTGCCGTCGTCCCGGCGGTGCTGGACTTCGACGCGTTGCTTGTCGCCGATCGAGAGCTTGGCAAGCCATGCGTTGATCTTCTGCTCGTCCTGGTTCACATCCCACGTGGAAACATGGCGGCCCAGCAGCTTGTCTCGCGTCGAGCGCAGCATCTCGGCGAAGGAGTCGCTCATTTCGACCAGTCGGCCATGGCGGTTCATGATGTGGATGCCATCTGCCGCCACGCGCAGCAGTGCCTGCGTCTGCCGCGTCTGTTCCGCGAGCGCGGCCAGCGCGCGGGCCTGCCGGGCGCTCGAGCGAAGGGCTGCAAGCGACGCCATCGCAACCAGAAGCCAGGAAAGTGCCGCGAGCGAAGACACCGTCCATGCGTGCTGCCACCAGGGCTTCAGGAAGCGCGCGTTGTTCAGGCCGGCGTACACCACGAAAGGCCAGCCATCGACGGCGCGGTAGGCGGTGGTCCTGTCGATCTGGTCCACGGCCACCTTGGAGATGTAGACGCCACCGGTGCTGTTCTCCCGCGTTGCGGCGAGCATTTCCGGCGACACGATCACCTCGCCGACCTCACCCTGGGAAGCGCTGCCGGGGGAGCGCCTGGCGATGAGCTGCATGGCGGTGTTGCGGAGGGTGACGGCATCCTTGTCGCCGAGTTCGTAGCGGCTGAAAAGTCCCTCGAAGTGGCTGACCGCGATGCTGGCGTACAGCACCCCGCCGAACTCCCCACCCCGCCGGATGGGTCGGAGCAGGGCGATGATCCAGTGGCCGGAGACCCGGGAGCGCAGCGGCTCGGTGACCAGGGTCGATGCCTGCTGGCTGGACTTCGCCTTCTGGAAGTAGGGGCGGTCGGCGATGTTGGCGGGAGCGGCCGGGGAGAGCGCATTGCCCCACCGAACTTGGCCTTTTGCGTCAGACAGCCGCAACGCCTCGGCGCCAGGCACAAGGGGCATGCGCGACGCCAGCATATCAAGGAGAACTTGATCGTCGCCGAGACCCGCGGCCTGCAGCCGCTCGATTTCGTCCGCGGTCGCCGTGAGCACCGCATCAATGCGACCCAACTCGCTTTCGATGTTGAGCTTGGCGATAGCAGCCAGATTTTCTGCAATTGCCTGGGTCTGGTCGGTGACGGTCTGCCTCGACGCATTCAGGACGAAATACACCAGGACACAGAGGAGCAGGGCGATCGCGGTATTGAGCGCAGCGAGCTTGACAACAAGGCGCCGCCGCCGGTGTGCTGCGTGCTCCAGTTGTGCCTGAACAAAAGGCAGTGGCATGGCGTGACGTTTCTACTCTCGCCGCGAACGGCCTCCGCGCCCTGGTGCCGGACGGTCGTAGTCTGGCTGTCGTGTCAGGGCTTGGGTCCCGGTGCTCGAAGCTCGCAACCGGTCTCATCGACCCTGATGCTGAAGAAGCCGAGCGCCTCGTGAATCTCGTCGTCTGTCAGCTTAGTAATTTCCGCATCAACGTCGAGCCAAAACCGTTCGACCGCCGCCTCATAGACAGCCGCACTCTGCTCCGTTGAAGGCGCTGTTTCCAAAGGCTCTTTTGGCAGCTTTCCGAAGAGTTCAAGAATTTTGAGCTTCGTGTTGGGGAAAAGATCGAATCGCATGCTCATACCGTTGCTTTTGAAATACTCTGCTCGGGACAGACGACCAGGTGTGGAAGGAGGCCTGCATCAGGGTCGCGGTCTGCTGCCGTGGTGGTCTTCTCGTTCTGTAACCTTCCGCGTTGGTCATTGCAGGAACGTAACAACGCCTTGGCGAATTTTCAGCCTTCATCACGTTAGAGCACAGTATCTGGCACTGTTGTTAGTGGCCGCAAGAGCTTGTCCCTGGGCGCTCCGGACCAGAGGCGGCGCTAGCTCAGAAGAGGCACCTTCGCCAACGTGCGGGGTGCAGCACATGAGACCGATCACGGAACATATGGTCGCAGGGCAGTGCGCGCCCTTGTCATGCACCGGCGCCAGTCGCATTGGCACTTCAGCCGGCAAGGAAGTGGCGCACGTTGTCCATACCCTCGCGCAGTGCGGTGCTCAGCGTGCTGGCTTCCGGCGAAACCTGCAGCGGGTTCAGACGCAACTCCGCCCGGTCTTCGGCCAGCGCGGCGACAAGGTTCTTTAGATTTGATGGCGTCGGGCGCCAGAGCCCCTCGATCGGTCAGCCACCGAGGACTAGACCCGTGATGACGTTTGCGAACCTCTTGCATCGTCTTGAAACACGCAATGTCTTACCGCTTCAGCGTGCATGTGTGGGCAAATCGGCACCGCGCGATTTCCGTCGCTTACTACAATCTGATTACATTGTGCCCGGCCTTATGGCGAAGCGGCGCCTAGCCACCCTGGACACACATGACCCGTAGTTTTGGCCTGGACCTGGCGCGCGTCGCCGCGATCGCGTTCGTTCTCCTCTCCCACTTCGCACACAAGCTCGAGTTCGTCGGCGTCTTCGGCGTCGAGCTGTTCTTCGCCCTCAGTGGGTACTTGATAGGTGGCGTCCTATATCGCTCGCTTCTGACGACGCCCCGGTGGTCTTTCCACGATGTGCGGGTCTTCTGGGTGAGGCGCTGGTACCGCACCGTGCCGAACTACCTATTCTTCCTGGTGGTTGCGCTCTTCTTTCACGCGTACTTCGGTGGCCTGCCGACGGCTCGACACCTGGCGGCACATCTGGTCTTCATGCAGAACATGATGTCGGGCGACAACGCGTTCTACGGCGTGTCCTGGTCACTGGCGGTCGAAGAGTGGTTCTACCTGACTTTCCCGCTGGTCATCCTCGCCTTCACGGCCGCAGGGCTGCACAAGCGTGCGGCATTTGTCGCCACCACGGTGGTCTTCATCGTAGTCCCGGCAGCGCTACGCGAGTTGGTGCTGATGCACTCGCCGGCCGAGAGCGTGCGGCTGATGACCCTTCCGCGCCTGGACGCAATCTTCTATGGCGTGGGTGCTGCTTTCTTGGTGGCGCGCAGGCCGATGGGCGGTAGCGCGCGCCTTGCATGCATGCTGGTTGGCTCGGTGCTGTCGCTCACCCTGTTCGTACTGCACGCGCTCGACATGGACGGTGTCGGCGTGTATCGAGCGACTTTCCTGCTTGCCCCTACGTCGTTTGCGCTGATGCTTCCCTGGTTGCAGCGCCTCGCGGTGCCCACTGGTCGACTGGTTTTCGTGCGTGCGTCGATCACAAACCTAAGCCTGTGGTCCTATTCGATCTATCTCAGTCACATCCCCGTGCTGTTCGTGGTCTATGCGCTATTTGGCAGCTCTCGGGTGAGCACTGCCGTGAACGTGCTGTCGAAGCTCGTAGGCCTGGCGGCCTGCTTGATTCTGTCGCGCTTCATCTTCCTTCACTTTGAGAAGCGGCTCACTGATATGCGCCCATCTGAACGGCGTCTGCGGTTACCCGTCGGCAGCCGGTCTGCTATTTGACCAACATTTTGATGATGCCTAGATTGTCGATAGTCCAGCGGCGCGGGCGCAGCCGGATCGGCTATGCCAAGAGCAATCTTCTGGGCTTGGGAGTGACAGGGTCAGCGTCGGTCAGATGGCAACCGGAATCTTCAGCGCTTTGTCACCGGGGCGGGCCTGCATAGCGGATGGCGGATTGGCGTCGGCCAGCCCTAGCCGGACGCAGCCGCCGCGCAGCGACAATGCACACATGACCCAAGGCAAGCGCATCTCGGCAGACATCCGCAGCGACGTCTGGCAGGCAACCCGGCGGTTCAGGCGCGTGCCAGGCCTTTTCGCGCTCTGTGGCATCGGCGTCAGGCTGCAGCCGCCGGAAGGCCGCTGAGCCATGGTTCGGCCGCAGGCGGAGCGCACCGCTATCACCCTCCGCACGCTTCCAAACGGCGTGAGGCTGCTCGCCCTTCCCATGCCCCACGTTCAGAGCGCCAGTGTGGGCGTGTTCTTGCGTGTCGGCTCCCGCGACGAGACGCTGGCCACCAACGGCATCGGGCATGTCCTGGAGCACATGGCGTTCAAGGGGACGACCACCCGCTCGGTTCAGGCCATCAACCTGGATGCGGAGCGGCTTGGCGCCGACGTCAACGCATTCACCGGCAAGGACACCACCGGCTATTTCATGACAGGCCTGGGTCGGCACGCGGAGCAGTTGCTGCGCATGACGGCCGACATCGTCCTGAACAGCACCTTTCCCGAGCACGAACTGCAGCGCGAACTGGACGTGATCCGTCAGGAGGCCATCGAGTACGAAGAGGATCCAGATGACAGCGCCAGCGAACTGCTCGACCGCGCCATCTGGGGCGACGACCCGATGGGGATGCCGGTGATCGGCACGGTCAAGAACATCGAAGGCTTCACCCGGCAGGACCTGGTGCGCCACGTGCAGTCCCACCAGGTGGCGTCGAATACCGTCGTCGTGGCGGCCGGGAACTTCGACGTCGAGGCCTGGCTGGCCCTTGCGGGCGATCTCTTCGCAGCGATGCCTTCATCGGCCGCCCCCTCCGCATCGCGCCCGGCAACCCCGGCAACGTACGTCGGTCAGGCGTTGGCACAGCGTTTCACGCAGGTGTCGCAGGTGTTTTTGAACATGGCCTATCCGCTGGTGCCGGCGCGGCCGGACGCGATGCCGCAGCAGCGCTGGCGCCTGGCGGCGTCGCTGGCGGCCAGCGTGTTCGGAGAAGGCATGTCGTCGCCGCTGGTCGACACGGTTCGTGAGCGACTCGGCCTGGCCTACACGGCCCACGCCACGATGGACAGCGGCGACGTCTGGGCCAACTTCGTGGTGCACGCGGTCACCACCCCGGACAAGCTCGACGCGCTGGTGACGGCCACGGGCGCGCTGCTGCGTGCGCAGGCCACCGCCATCGATCCGGTGCACCTGGAGCGGGCGAAGAACCAGCTGACCGTGTCCCGCGTGCGCGCAGCCGAGCGCACCTATGCAACGATGGAGCAGGCTGTCGAGGAACTCTTCGCCAGCGGGACCGTGACGCCGATGGCCGAAGCCATCGCGATGATCGACGACATCGACGCGGAAGAGGTGCGGGCGGTCTTCGAGCGGATGCTGGCCAACCCCCCGGCGCTGGCGATGACCGGCAAGGGCATCAGCGCACGCGCCGCGCGGCAGTTGGCGGCGCGCCTGTCTGCCGGCGCCCGGTAGCGGACCTTCATCGCTGAAGTCCGTCCAGCCCGAATCGTCGCCCCGTGATGGGCGAATCATGTCGACGCCTCAGATCTTGTTCATCTGGTCGTTCAACTGATCGAGAGCAGCGTCTTCCGACATGCCCAGCTCTCCCCGGAATCGCGCGGCGGTGGGTTTTCGCCCGCTGGCGCGAAGTCGCTGGAAGCCGTCGCGGCCGGCATCGCCGCGGTGGTGCTCGAACCGGGCATGCTCGACGAACGCCGCAGCGCGCTGCCTTTGTTCAGGCATGGCGTGGTGGTGCTCGACGCGCGCGCCAGGGCGAACTCAGCTACATCGCGCGCGAATTGGCGGGTGAAGTTTCCGCGTTGATTCAGGGCCTGCACCGGAGCTGAGGTCACGGCCAGCTCGCAGCAAGACGGAGGTTTGAATCGCCGCGAACAAGACGCGCGCGGGTCCTCCTACGGAATTTCGGTCGTGTTCCTACGCACGGGGCATCGGCGCGGCAGCATCTTGGCGATCCCCCACGAACAAAGGAGTTTGATATGGCAACCACCCGCACCCCCGCCGATGCATGCAGCCTGCTGGATGCAGACCATCGCAACGTCAAGAAGCTTTTCAAGGAGTTCGAACCTCTGGCAGAGTCGAAGGCCAAGACGGCACCTGCCAAGCGGCGCGAGCTCGCCGACCAGATCTGCCTGGAACTCACGGTCCACGCGCAAATCGAGGAAGAGATCTTTTATCCGGCGCTGCGCGCGGTCCTCAAAGAGGAAGACCTTTTGGATGAAGCCGAAGTCGAGCACGCAAGCGCCAAGGAATTGATTGCGCAGATCAGGGATGGCGACGAGAACGATTCGAAGTGGTGCGCCCGGGTGATCGTGCTGGGCGAGTACATCGACCATCACGTCAAGGAAGAGCGCAACGAGATCTTCGTCAAGGCACGTGCCGCACAGAAGCTGGATCTGGTGGCCATGCGCGACGAACTCCAGGCCCGCAAGGAAGAATTGTTGGCTGAGCTCACGGCGACGGCGTAGCCATGTGAATGGCTCGAGTCAGCCCTTCGCGTGCGCCAGCGGGGCGGCGCTACCGAGTGACACTGGGGACGGCGCCGCGCCTCAGCGCAGCACGAACGCTGCAACCACGCAGGCGATCACGACCAAGGCGGCGATCGTGAGGTTGCGGCGCCAGCCGTCGCGGTACTGTTCCTGCTGCTCGAGGCGGCTGCGAAGCGTCAGCTCGCCGAGCCGCGAAGGCACGGTGTCGGGTTCATCGTCGTAGTGACCGCCGTGGAAAAACTTGGGCATGAAAATGGCTCGGCAGGCAGTCCCGCGGCATTCGGCACACGGGGCGGGGGCGTTGAAAAGACGCCGCTTGCGCGGCGCCGAAGAATTTGGAAACGGTCGTTAACCAACCCAAATTCTGTAACAAAGCCGCCGATTTGTAGTACCGATGTTTTCATTTTCATGTGCATTTCATTCATTTCGTGAATTTATGCACACGTCACCGGGCCGCGCCGCCACGTATTCCACGCTCAGGGCCGGGATGCATCCCGGGATGCGTTCACAGGCGAACTGGGTGGTCTTCCCGTCCTTGATGGCGCCATGCACGCGAGCGGGTGCGTGAGATGCTTGCAGCGTCTCGGGCCCGTCCCGATCCCGAGTCCGGTCACCCTGGAGCGACGCCATGAACACCCACCACGCCCGCCTGCAGCCGCAAGACCCCTTCGCCGCCAAGCTGGGGGTGTACGTCGTGCGCGTGGGTCTTGTGATGACCCTCGTGGGGGTCGTGGCGTCTTTCTTTCGCAGCTGACCGTCGGGCTCGTCGCAGCCCCCCGACTGTGCGATGCCGGCCCGACGCCGAGCCGGCGGCGGGTCAACCGAAGCTGGCGGTGTTTTCGCGCATGTGGCGCGCAGCCATCAGGATGGACATGTGCGCCTGCTGCAGGCCGCTGCTCTTGTCGTCGGCGGCCACCGTCAGCATCGGCTTGTTGTCGAGCCGAAAGCTGCACAGCAGCAGCTTTGACGCGGCAAGCTTCACGATCTGCGACAGCGACATGCTGGCCAGCAGTTCTGCCAGTTCCGGGCCGATGCCCAGGCGGAACATCGCGGCTGCCTTGTCCTGCTTCACCAGCTTCTGCGCCAGGAGCATGTAGGCCAGATTGATGTCGCCGATTTCCTTGTGCACCTCGGCCACCGCGCCGCTGTCATTCGAATCGATATCCACTTGAAAACTCCGTGTTGAACCAACTGAAGTAAGTAGACCATCGAGAGTTTTACATTTGTTAACCATCCAGTAGGTGCAACCGGAAAGCGTGTGAAACAACACGTTCTTCGTCAGTGCGGTCCTACAAGAGGCGTGCATGAAACCAGAAAGTAGTGCATATGGGTTACCCCCTTGTGCCTCGGCTCGCAGGGATACGGCGGGGAAGCCGACCACACCGCGTGGTTTTACCAATGCCTAAGTACGCATCGGTGCCGCAAGACCGGCGTGACGGTCCAAAGCGGCCCGGATCGGGTCTCGCCAAGCCCGTGTGGCACTTCGATGCTTCGAGCAACGGCGGTGGGACCGCACAATGGCGCACATGACCGATTGCGTGGAACGTATGTTTCGACAGGTGGCGGGGCTTTGGATCGCCCCGGAGGTCCCCGTCGCGGCGCCGTGGCGAGCCGGGCCGCTGCCTTGCGTGGACCACAATGCCGTGGACTACGAGGGCCTTGCCGACTTTCTGGGCAGGCACTTCTACTGCGGGGAGACCGTGGCGCTCCGGCTGCCGGACGACACGATCGACTCGGTCACCGTGGCGCCGCGATTGCGCAGTGCGCTGCCCGAACTCGCCCGTTGCCACGATTTCGCCGAGCGGCTGCTGCATGCCGCCGCCGATGGCGCGAGCCCGATCCCGGTGCGGCACGCATGGGACGCGTTGCACCGCCACAAGGACCGTCGTTGTGCGCCGCCTCCGGTTCTGCTCATCTTCCTGATCGAAGGCTCGTTCGAGGCGGTGACGATCTGGCATGCCCAGGCCTCCATGCGGCTGGGCATTCGTGCGGCCGATCTCAGCGTGCTTCTGTCGGGCGACATGAAAGCGAGCGACCATGACGGCCGGCTCACGGACGAACTGCGTGCCGAACTCGAGCGTCATTTCGGCGTGCCTTACCAGCGCCAATGCAAGCTGTCGAAAATGGTCTCGACGCCCCCACCGGCCTGGGCAACCGGCGCGGTCCTGACCTGACCCTAGCGCGGCGTCAGCGAATAGCCTTTCAAGAGGCTCGCGGCGCTCTCCACCGCAGCGACATGCTGTCGGACATGGTGGCTCACGGTGGTCAGCAATTCGTATTCGCCGCACACCAGGCGCCGGGTGGACCCGGGGGCGCCATCGGTCAGGTCCTGCGGGAAGGCGATGCTCCAATACGGCCAGTCGGCGGGAAGCAGGTCGATGTCATAGGCCTCCGCCAGGGCGTAGGCGGCGATGGCGGCGGCTTCGAGGAAGCCATGGTCGGGCTGCGCCGCCGGGACGTTGATGCGTTCCACGAAGGTCAGTGCGAAGACCACGCGCGCATCGAGATCCAGCCGCTGGTCGGCGATCTCCGCCTCCAGAAAGCGCGGCGCCGAGCGGTCGACGCCGGAGATGCGGTGACCGCAGATCGCATGCACCACCCCGTCCTCGCGCGCGACGAACAGTTTTTGCGGATGATGCCCGGGCGCCTTGGCATAGGCGTCCAGGACATCGCCGAGCCGACGGCGGCGGGCTGCGTCGCCGTAGAGCCGCGCCGGCGCATGGCCGAAGCGAAGCAGGGCCAGGTGCGCGGCGTCCTCGATCGACGTGGGGCCCTGATGGCGCGTGAGTTTCTTCAGGTCCGTGTCGACCGTGCGCAGCACGGCCTCGACGGCACTGAGCGGTTGCCCGGTGAGCGCCGCGAGGGCTGCGGCCACGGGGTGCGGTTCGCCGGGAACGTCACGGATGATGGGGTGAAGCGAGGGTGCGTTCATCGAGGTTTGGCAAGGGTCGGCGGCAGGTCGGCCCGCGAGTGGGAAGCACAGTCTCTTCGGTTTTCTTCTGTGCACCAAGGCTACCCCGAAGACCACCCGGTCAAACGCCCGAACAGACCGTGGATTCCGCCTGCGCAGGACCGATGGTTTGTCACCATCACGCGATGACGATCCGTCGCGCGGCCGACCCGAGCAACCGGTCCGTCCGCAAGGGCTGTCGCCGCAGCGGCTACACTCCGCGCCGCATGAGAGCCGGTCCCCGGCCCTGCCGCCATGGGCAACCTGGCGAATTCATCTCAGGAAATATTCAGTGAACCGTATCGAACTCGTCGAGAAAATCGCCTCCACCCACAACACCAGCAAGGCCGAAGCGGCTCGCATCCTGGAGACCATCACCGGCGCCATCGTCGGTGCGGTCAAGAAGGGCGACCCCGTGCAACTCGTCGGTTTCGGCACCTTCAAGCAGGTCGCACGCGCTGCACGCTCGGGCTTCAACCCACAAGCCGGCACCAAGATCAAGATCGCCGCACAGAAGGTGCCGAAGTTCGTTCCCGGTGCCGCGTTCAAGGCAGCCGTGGATCCGAAGGCCGCCAAGCGCAAGGCCGAGAAGGCCGCTGCAAAGCCGGTCGCCAAGAAGGCCGCTCCGGCCAAGAAGGCTGTGGCCAAGAAGTGAATGCGTGAATGATGCAGGCGGCAGGTCCGCCGGCATTCGAGAGACGGCCCTTCGGGGCCGTTTTTTTTGGGGTGGATGGGGTGCGAGCCGCTGTCGCATCCATGACCCGGTCTCCCAAGGGTTGCCGGCACCATCGGCCGCTTCGGATGCACGCGCGTCCCGACAAAGGAAGACCCGATGGATTTCAGCCTCACGCCTGCCCAGACCGAGCTGCAGGAGCGCACCCGCCGCTTCATCGCCGACGAGGTGATCCCGATGGAGAACGACCCGCGCCAGGACTCGCACGGGCCCAGCGAGGCGCTGCGCAACGACCTGGTGGCGCGTGCCCGGGCGCACGGCCTGCTCACGCCCCATGCATCGAAGGACCACGGCGGCCTCGGCCTGTCGCACGTCGACAAGGCGATCGTCTTCGAAGAGGCCGGCTATTCGCCGCTAGGCCCGGTGGCACTCAACATCCACGCGCCCGACGAGGGCAACATTCACCTGATGGAAGAGGTCGCCACGCCCTCGCAGAAGGCGCGCTGGCTGCAGCCGCTGATCGACGGCCACATCCGCTCCTGCTTCTGCATGACCGAGCCGCCGCCCGGCGCCGGCTCCGACCCGTCGATGATGCAGACGCTGGCGGTGCAGGACGGCGACCACTACGTCATCACCGGCCGCAAATGGTTCATCACCGGCGCCACCGGCGCGGGCTTCGCGATCGTCATGGCGCGCATGGAAGACGGCCGGGCGACGATGTTCCTGGCCGACATGGACCAGCCGGCCATCGTGGTGGAGCGCCAGATCGACGCCATGGACAGCTGCTTCACCGGCGGCCATGGCGTGGTGCGCTTCGACGGCCTGCGCGTGCCGGCCGACGCTGTGCTGGGCGCGGTCGGCGAAGGCTTCCGCTACGCGCAGGTGCGGCTCGCGCCCGCGCGCCTGACGCACTGCATGCGCTGGCTCGGCCAGGCGCGCCGCGCGCACGAGGTGGCGAGCAACTACGCCCGCCAGCGCCAGGCCTTCGGCCAGCCGCTGGTCGAGCACGAGGGCGTGGGCTTCATGCTGGCCGACAACGAGATGGACCTGCACACCGCGCGGCTCGCGATCTGGCATTGCGCGTGGGTGCTCGACCAGGGCGGCAAGGGCCGCCACGAATCGAGCATGACCAAGGTGATGTGCTCCGAGGCCGAGTGGCGCGTGGTCGACCGCTCGGTGCAGATCCTCGGTGCCAGCGGCGTGTCCGACGAGAGCATCGTCGCGCGCATCTTCAAGGACATGCGCGCCTTTCGCGTCTACGACGGTCCGTCGGAAGTGCACCGCTGGAGCATGGCGAAGCGGATCGCGCGGGGTTAGGCGACCCGTCGCGCGCCGACAATGCGTCCCATGAAAAAAACAGAGACAACCCCCGAATTCGACCCGGCCCGCCTGCGCGACTTTTTGCGCCGGGCCATCCCGGGCCTGGACGGCGAGATGCGCCTCGCGCGCATCGGCGGCGGCCAATCGAACCCCACCTTCTTCGTCGACTTCGACGCCCGCGCGCTGGTGCTGCGCAAGCAACCGCCGGGCGAACTGCTGCCCTCGGCGCACGCGGTCGACCGCGAGTTCCGCATCCTGCGCGCGCTGGCGGGCACCGACGTGCCGGTGCCCCAGGCGGTGCTGTACTGCGACGACCGCAGCGTCGTCGGCACCCCCTTCTACGTGATGGACAAGCTCGACGGCCGGGTGATGTCGCCGTACGCGCTGCCGCAGATCGCGCCGGCCGAGCGGCGCGGCTACTACTTCGCCATGGCCGAGACGCTGGCGAAGCTGCACCGGGTCGACCTGGCGGCCACCGGCCTGACCGACTACGGCAAGCCGGGCAACTTCTTCCAGCGCCAGATCACGCGCTGGATCCGCCAGTGGAACGCCTCGCGCACCCGCGAGGACACAAACATCGACCGCCTCATTGCCTGGCTGCCCGCGAACATTCCGCCGGGCGACCAGACCACCATCGCGCATGGCGACTTCCGCTTCGGCAACCTGATGTTCCACCCGACCGAGCCACGCGTGATCGCGGTGCTCGACTGGGAGTTGTCCACGCTGGGCCATCCGCTGGCCGACGTGGCCTACAGCTGTATGGCCTGGCACACCGGCGCCGACGAGTTCGAAGGTATGCGCGACATCGACCTGGCGGCCGAGGGCATCCCGACACAGGCCGAGTACGTTGCGCACTACCAGCGCAGCGGCGGCTGCGCCGAGCCGGTGATGAACTTCCACCTGGCCTTCTCGCTGTTCCGCTTCGCGGTCATCCTCGAAGGCATCGCGGCGCGTGCGAAGAGCGGCAGCGCGGCCGCCGACGATGCGGTGCAGGTCGGCGCGCAGGCGGCCGGCTTCGCGCGCCGTGCGGTCGCGCTGATCGACTGACGCATCCCGCGGGGGACGTCACGGCACCGGCCCGTCGGACGGTTCACTGACGGACGGCCTCGAACTCGATGAGGAGCTGGACGTCGTCGCCGACCCAGCCGTTGGCGACGCCGTAACGCATGCCATAGGCGCTGCGCTTGAAGCTGCCGCGCGCCGACACGCCCATCACGTACGAACCCTTGGCGATGGGGGACAGGCCGCTCTTGTTCCAGGTCGCCAGCAGCACCAGCGGCTGCGTGCGGCCCAGCAGCTCGAGCTGGCCGGCGATCTCGAAGCTGCGCTCGCCGGTGCGCCGCGCGCCCGTCGCGGTGAACACCATGCGCGGAAACTCCGCCGTGTTCAGGAACTCCGCACTCTGGAGGTGCCGGTCGCGTGCGGCGTGGTTGCTGAAGACGCTGCGCGTGTCGACCTCGATCCGTACCTCGCCCAGCGTGCCGGTGGTCTCGTCGAACTGGTAGCTGCCGCGTGCGGTGCGGAAGCTGCCCAGCACCTTCGCGTAGCCGATGTGCTCGACCAGGAAGCCAAGGCCGATGTGCTCGGGGTCGAGCATGTAGCGCGCAGGTTGTGCGGCGGCGGTCAGCGCGGCCAGCGACAGCGCGCCGAACAGCACGAGGCGCCGGCCAGCGCACGCGAAGGCGGTCATGCCGCGGCCTTCTGCGCGCTGCGATGGCGTCGCGCCAGCCCCACGATGTCAACCCCGAAGGAATAGACCAGCGCCGCCAGCCCGGCCCCGGCGATCACGCCGGCCCACCCGGGCGTGACAACCGGGCCGAGGCAGACGATGAGCGTCACGCTCTGCACCACGCACACCGTCTTGCGCCGCGCGCTCGGCGGCAGGGGCGCCGCGAGCCAGGGCCAGGCACCGGCCGCCAGCACGAAGGCATAGCGCATGGCGCCGGCCGCCAGCACCCAGGCGCCGGTCTTGTCGAGGGCCAGCACCAGCACGCTGAGCACGGCGATCAGCAGGGCATCGGTCTCCATGTCGAAGCGCGCGCCGAAATCACTGGCCTGGCCGCGTCGCCGGGCGATGGCACCGTCGGCCGCGTCGAGCAGCGCGCCGACGGTCGCCAGCACGACGAGGCACCAGGCCAGCATCGGCGTCTGCAACGCCGGCTCGCCGACGCCCGCGGCCAGGAGGGCGACGAGCGCGAGGCGCAAGAGGGTGATGCCGTTGGCGGCACCGAAGCGCCGATGCGGCCCATGCGTCGGCAGGGCGCGCCAGACGAGGGCCGATGCGACGCCGAACACGGCGATCGCCTTCGGCACGAACCACGCGCCCATCCCGGCCCACACCGTGACCCCGGCCGCCACGGCGACCAGGCCGAGGCCGGTGCATGCCAGCGAGAACGCCGCGTCACGCTGGAGCGCGTCGTGTTCGCCGGTTCGGCCCGGTCGCGGTGGGGCTGCGTGGGTGAGCATCGTCTTCACTAAGATCGGTCATCGCCGAATCGGCCAGCGTCCGGGTGCCGCCCTCGCGGCAACGAAATGAGCATGCCAGCAATTCATCCCCCTGTGGTGTCCGATGATTTCCGCGCCTGCTGGACCGAGGCGCCGGGCCGCGCCGCGGTCCGCAGCGGCACGCTCGCGCCGACCGCCGGTGACGACGTGCGGGTCCGCACCCTGCACAGCGCCGTGAGCCGCGGCACCGAGCTGCTGGTGTTCAACGGCGAGGTGCCCGAGAGCGAACACGCCCGCATGCGCGCCCCCTTCCAGGACGGCGATTTCCCCGCGCCGGTGAAGTACGGCTATGCCAGCGTCGGCGTCGTCGAAGCGGGGCCGCCCGCACTGCAGGGCCGGGCCGTGTTCTGCCTGTACCCGCACCAGACGCGCTACGTCGTGCCGCAGGGCGCCGTGCATCGGTTGCCCGACGGCCTGCCGCCCGCGCGTGCGGTGCTCGCCGCCAACATGGAAACGGCGGTCAATGCACTGTGGGACGCCGCACCGCGTGTCGGCGACCGCGTCGCGGTGGTCGGCGGCGGCGTGGTGGGCCTGCTGGTCGCCTGGCTGGCCTCGCGCATGCCGGGGGTGCAGGTGGAGCTCGTCGATGTTCGCGCCGAGCGGGCGCAGGTCGCCGCACGCCTGGGGCTGGTATTCGCCTTGCCGGCCGATGCAGCCACCGACGCCGACCTCGTCGTGCATGCCAGTGGACAGCCGGCCGGGCTGGTCACAGCGCTCGGGCTGGCGGGCTTCGAGGCCACCGTGCTCGAGCTGAGCTGGTACGGCCGCCGGGCCGTCGCGCTGCCGCTGGGCGAGGCTTTCCATGCCCGGCGGCTGACGCTGCGCAGTTCGCAGGTCGGGCATGTGGCCACCGCGCAGCGCAGCCGCTGGACGCACGCGCGGCGCATGGCGCTCGCGTTGTCGCTGCTGCGCGACCCGGTGTTCGACGCGCTGGTCACCGACGCCGCATCCTTCGACGATCTGCCGCAGGTGCTCGCGCGCCTGGCCGCCGGTGCGCCCGACACGCTGTGCCAGCGCATCGACTATTCCTGAACCTTCCTTCTCCGAAAGACCGCCGCCATGTACAGCGTCAACGTCCGCGACCATTTCATGATCGCCCACAGCTTTCGCGGCGAAGCCTTCGGTCCGGCGCAGCGGCTGCACGGCGCCACCTACGTGGTCGACGCCGAATTCCGCCGCCGCGCGCTCGATGCCGACGGCATGGTGGTCGACATCGCTCGTGCCACCGAGGTGCTGCGCCGTGTGCTGGGCGAACTGAACCTGCGCAACCTCGACGACGACCCGGCCTTCGCGGGGCAGAACACCACGACCGAGTTCATGGCGCGGGTCATCTTCGAGCGCATCGCCGCGGCGAGCGCCGCAGGGGAATTGGGCGCACACGCCGGCGGACTCGAATCGCTGCGTGTGCGGCTCAACGAATCGCACGTGGCCTGGGCGGCCTACGAAGGCCCGTTGAACGACGCACAGGCCCATTGAGTCGCACTGCACGCCGCATGTCACGCGACTGCATCTTCCTCGTGCCCGGCGACTGGGACAGCCGCACCGGCGGCTACCTGTACGACCGCCGCATCGTCGACGGCTTGCGCGCCGCCGGGTGGCGCGTCATCCGGTGCTCGCCGGGCGACGGCTTTCCGCAACCGGATGCCACCGCCCGCGAGCAGGCGCGTGGCGTGATCGACGCGTTGCCCGACGGTGCACTGGTGGTGGCCGATGGGCTCGGCTTCTCGGCCTTGCCCGAACTGGTTGAGCAGCATGCGCAGCGCCTGCGCTGGGTGGCCTTGGTACACCACCCGCTGGCCTTCGAGTCGGGGCTGTCGCCGCCCGAGCAGGCGCGGCTCTTCGACAGCGAGCGGCGTGCCCTGGCCTGCGCGCGCCATGTGGTCGTGACCAGCCCATCGACCGCGCAGGCGCTCGCCACCTTCGACGTGCCGTCCGAGGGCATCACGGTGGTGGAGCCAGGTACCGATCGCGCGCCCCAGGCGACCGGCGGCGGTGCGGGCGCCGGTGCCCTGTCGCTGCTGTGCGTGGCGACCGTCACGGCGCGCAAAGGCCACACGGTGCTCATCGAGGCGCTCGCGGGCCTGCCGGACCGGGCGTGGCAGCTGCACTGCGCCGGCAGCCTGGCGCGCGACGACGCGACGGTCGCTGCGGTGCGCGCCAGCGTCGCGCGCCATGGCCTGGCCGCGCGCGTCACCTGGCACGGTGAAGTCGATGGGCCGGCGCTCGAGGCGCTCTACGCCCAGGCCGACCTGTTCGTGCTGCCGTCCTTTCACGAGGGCTACGGCATGGCGCTGGCGGAAGCCTTGGCCCATGGCCTTCCGATCGTCAGCTGCGCGGCGGGCGCCATCGCCGACACGGTGCCGGCCAGCGCCGGCGTGCTGGTGCCGCCCGGCGATGCCGATGCCTTGCGCGATGCGCTGCGGCGCCTGATGGACGACACGGCCTGGCGCGCCACGCTGGCGGCCGGTGCCCGCGCGGCCGCCGAGCGCCTGCCCACGTGGGACGACGCCGGTGCGCGCTTCGCGGCCGTGCTCGATGCGGTGGCGCCATGACCGGCTTCAGCGCCGACTGGCTGGCGCAGCGCGAGCCCTTCGACCGCGCGGCGCGCGCGTCGGCCGCCGCCGCGTTCGACTGGAAGGCCCTCGCGACGCAGCTGCGTCGCGAACGCACCGGCGATGCCGCCATCACCGTGCTGGACCTCGGTTGCGGCACCGGCGCCAGCCTGCGCGAGGTCGCGCCGCGTCTGGGCGGGGTGCAGCGCTGGCGCCTGGTCGACCACGATGCGGCGCTGCTGGCCGCGGTGCCCGGGACGCTGACACGCTGGGCGCACACGCGAGGCTGGCGGGTCCGGGCGCACGGCGACGGGTTGCGCGTCGACGGTGATGGGCTCCAGCTCGACGTCGAATGCGTGCAGGCCGACCTGGCGGCGGATTTCGACGCCGTGCCTTTCGACGGCGCGCAGCTGGTCACCTGCGCCGCCTTGCTCGACCTCGTGTCACAGCCTTGGCTCGAGGCGCTGGTGGCGCGATGCACGGGCGTCGGCGCCGCGGTGTGCTGGGCGCTCAGTGTTGACGGCCGCCTCGCGTGGACCGAGGCGGATGCCGACGACGCACGAGTGCACGACGCCTTTCGCGCACACCAACGTCGCGACAAGGGCTTCGGCGCAGCGCTCGGCGACACTGCAGTTGGGGTGGCTCAGCGGTGCCTCACGGCCGCGGGCTATCGGCTCGACGCGACAGAGAGTGACTGGGTCATCGACGGCGCGCGCGCCGCCTCTGATGGCGCGATGCTGCGTGCCCTGATCGATGGCATGGCACAAGCCGCGATCGAGCAATCCCCGGCACACGCGGCGCACATTGACGCCTGGCGCGCGCGGCGCGTTGCCACCCGGGGCGCGACGCGCCTGCGCGTCGGCCACATCGATCTGCTGGGCTGGCGTTAAGTCCGCGCCGCGGCAACGCCGACCAGGTGCCGGTCGATGGCCTGCCGGACGGCAGCGACCAGTTCCTGTGTCCGGTTCTCGATGCGGAACATCGGCCCCGCGACCAGCACCGCGAACTGCCGGTGCGGCAGGCCCAGGGGCAGCGCCACGCCACCGAGGGCGGAGGTGAACTCCGCGTTGCCCTCGAACCAGCCCAGCTTCACCGAGCGGGCGATCTCCGCTTCGACCGCCTCGATGCTCATCAGCGTGGTGGCCGTGTAGCGCTCGAAGTCGGCCTTGCGCAGCACCACGCCGCGGTCGTCGGGGCTCATCTGCGACAGCAACGCGCGGCCGGTGGCCGTGACGTGCAGCGGCACGCGCTTGCCGGGCCGCGCGGCATAGCGGATCGCGTGCGGCGACTCGACTGCATCGACGAAGAGCGCGTGCGAGCCGCTCACGGCCGCCAGCACGGCGGTCTCGCCGGTCTCCGCCACGAGTTCTTCCAGCAAGCGATGCAGTTCCTGGGGGATGGGCTGCGCTTCCTCGATCTGCGCGATCAGGCTGGCCCAGATCGGCGCCGGGTAGTAGCCGCCGCGGGCGCGCGGCTCGTACAGGTAGCCGCGGCTCAGCAGCGTGCCCAGCAGGTTGAAGGTGCTCGAACGGGGCCAGTCGAAATGCTTGGCGATCTCCGCCAGCGTCGCCGGCCGGCGGTGGGCAGCGAAGAACTCGATCAGTTCCAGGACGTTCGCGGCTTGTTTGACGTTCACGGTGTGCGCTGACCGGTCGCGGTGCCCTGATGCGTGGGGTACCGCGACCTCCCTCGGAGGAAAAAAGTGGGCTGACTTTAACGCAGGGTCTCTGCGCGTCGACGCCTTCGGGATTTCCATGACTTGCGTAGATATTCTTGTGTGCGTACGATTTGTTCATGTATGGGAATGATTGAACAACGATCGGCCCCACAAAAACGGAGACAAGGCAAGACATGGCCGTGCTGCAAGGAATACGCGTGATCGACATGACGTCGGTGCTGATGGGGCCCTTCGCCTCGCAGGCGCTGGGCGACATGGGCGCCGACGTGGTCAAGGTCGAGGCGCCGCAGGGCGATCTGGTGCGCCAGATCGGGCCGGTGCGCCACGAGGGCATGGGCCCGGTCTTCCTCAACGCCAACCGCAACAAGCGCAGCGTGGTGCTCGACCTCAAGAACCCGGCCGGGCTGGCGGCGCTGCGGCGCCTGCTGGTCGACGCGGATGTGCTCATGTACAACGTGCGCCCCCAGGCCATGGCGCGCCTGGGCCTTGGCTACGAAGAGGTGTCGGCGATCAACCCGCGCATCGTCTACGCGGGCCTGTTCGGCTTCGGGCAGGACGGCCCGTACGCCGCCCGCCCGGCGTACGACGACCTCATCCAGGGCGCTTCGGGCCTGCCGCATTTGATCGCCCGTGCCTCGGGCGGCATCCCGCGCTACGTGCCGACCGCGATGGCCGACCGCATCGTCGGGCTCACGGCCGTCAGCGGCATCCTCGGCAGCCTGCTGGCGCGCGGGCGCACCGGGCGCGGCGATCGCGTCGACATCCCGATGTTCGAGACCATGGTGGGCTTCGTGCTGGGCGACCACCTCGGCGGCCTGACCTTCGAGCCACCGCTGGACGGCGGTGGCTACGCACGGCAGCTTTCGCCGGAGCGCCGCCCTTACCGAACGCGCGACGGCTACATCTGCGCGCTGGTCTACAACGACAAGCAGTGGCAAGGCTTCCTGCGCGAGATCGGGCGCGAGTCGCTGATGACGGACGACGACCGCTTCGCCAGCTATGGCGCGCGCTCGCGCCACATCGACCACGTGTACGGCGTGCTCGCGTCGATCTTCGAGGAGCGCACGACCGCCGAGTGGATGGCCCTGCTCGAGCGCGCCGACGTGCCCTTCATGCCGATGCACGACCTCCACAGCATCCTGGACGACCCGCACCTCGCGGCCACCGGCTTTTTCTCGCAGGTCGAGCACCCCAGCGAGGGCGCGATCCGCAGCATGCGCATGCCGATGACCTGGCAGCACAGCGCGCCGCCGCCGCAGCGCCCGGCGCCGCGCCAGGGCGAACACACCCGCGAAATCCTCCAGGACGCCGGCTATTCGAGCGCCGAGATCGACGACTTGGTCGCCGCCGGTGCGGCCGGCGAAGCGACGACCGCCGCCGCCGCGCTGTAGCCCATCGACCCTCCTGCCACCGCACGCATCACCATGATCCGCTCCCTTCTCTTCGCCCCCGCCAATCGCCCCGACCTGGTCGCCAAGCTGCATCGCTTTCGCGCCGACTGCAGCGTGATCGACCTGGAAGACGGCACGCCCGACGACGAGAAGGTCGCGGCACGCGGCGCGTTGCGCGACACCGTGCGGCAGGCCCGCGCGGCCGGGCTGAGCGGCATGCTGGCGGTGCGCGTGAACGTGCCGGCCTCGCCGCATTACCTGGCCGACCTCGAGGCCGCCTTCGCCTGCGACATCGATGCGGTCGTCATCCCGAAGCTGGAGCAGCCGCAGCAGGCCTTTCCGGCGATCCACTGGATCGAGCAGCTCGACGCGAGCCAGCCGCGCCGAGCACCGCGCACGATCATCGGCGGCATCGAGTCGGTGCGCGGCGTGCTCAACGCCGTGAAGATCTGCGACGAGACGCGCTGCCAGAGCGCGGTGTACTTCGGCGCCGAGGACTTCGCCGCTGACATCGGCGGGCGCCGCAGCCCGAAGGGCGACGAAGTCGCCACCGCCCGCGGCTGGGTCGTGATGGCGGCGCGCGCCGCCGGCCTCGTTGCCATCGACCAGGCGGTGCTCGACATCCGCGACGACGCGCTCTTCGGGCAGGACGCTTCGTTCGGCCGCGACATGGGCTACCAGGGCAAGATCTGCGTGGCGCCCGCGCAGGTCGCGCTGTCGCACGCGGCCTTCTCGCCGACACCCGAAGAGCGCGCGTATGCGCAGCGCCTGGTGGCGGCCTACGAGGCGGCCACGGCGCGCGGCATCGGCACCATCGACTTCGAAGGCCGGATGGTCGACGGCCCGCTGCTCAAGCGCTCGCAGGCGGTGCTGGCCTATCCGGTAGATGGTGCCTGACATGGCGCGCACGTCATCGCTCGCCGGCCTCGACCTGTCGGCGTACATCCGACCCGGCGACGGCATCGTCTTCAGCCAGGGCACCGGCGAACCGCTCGGCCTGACGGAGGCGCTGGTCGCGCAACGCGCCGGCTTCAGCGGTGCCGGGGTCTTCTTCGGCACCGGCTTCTCGCCGACCTTCCAGCCGGCGCATGCCGACCACCTGCGCTTCACGGGCTACGGCGCGATGGGCACGCACCGCCAGCTCGCGGCGGCGGGCGTGCTCGACTCCATTCCCTGCCACGTCTCCGCGATCGAAGGGCTGCTGACGTCCGGCCAGATCCGCGCCGATGTGGTGATGCTGCAGGTCAGCCCGGCCAACGCGCGCGGCGAGCACAGCTTCGGCCTGGTCAACGACTACCTGCGCGCCGCCATGTCGCGCGCGCGCGTGGTCATCGCCGAGGTGAACAGCCAGGTGCCCTGGACGCCCTGCGACGCGCCATTGCGCGCCGACGAGATAACGCTCGCCGTCGAGACCGATCGCGCGCCCATCGAACTGCCTGCCGCCAAGTTCGGCCCGCTCGAGCAGCAGATCGCGCAGCACGTGGCCGCGCTCATTCCCGACCGCGCGACGCTGCAGATGGGCATCGGCGCGGTGCCCGAGGCCATCGTCGCGATGCTCGGCGACCGCTGCGACCTGGGCGTGCATTCGGGCATGGTGGGCGATTCGGTGGTCGACCTGATGGAAAGCGGTGCGGTCACCAACGCGCACAAAGGCATCGACCCTGGCGTGACCGTCACCGGTGTGCTGTTCGGCACGCAGCGGCTCTACCGCTTCGCGCACGAGAACCCGCAGCTGCGGCTGTGCCACACGCGCTACACGCATGCCGCCGCCACGCTGGCCAAGGTGCGCGGGCTGGTGTCGATCAACGCCGCGCTGGAGGTCGACCTGACCGGCCAGGTCAACGCCGAAGCCATCGGCGCCGACTACATGGGCGCGGTCGGCGGTCAGGTCGACTACGTGCGCGCGGCGGTGCAGTCCGAAGGCGGGCTGTCGGTGGTCGCGCTCGGCGCGCTGGGCAAGAACGGCGCGAGCAAGCTGGTGTCGCAGCTGCACGGCCCGGTGACGACCGCGCGCAGTGACGTCGACGCGGTCGCCACCGAGTTCGGCGTGGCGCACCTGCGTGGCCGCACCATGCGCGAGCGCATCCGCGCGATGGTCGCCATCGCTGCGCCGCAACACCGCGACGAGCTGATGCGCGAAGCCCGCGCGATCTGGAAGAACGTCTGAGATGAGCGACAACACATGAGCGACGAAGTCCTCTTCGAAGTGATCGACGGCAGCATCGCCCTCGTCACCATCCACCGCCCCGCGCAGCGCAACGCCATCAACCGCGCAGTGATGGATGGCCTGCGTGACGCCTGGCAGCGCATCGAGCACGACGACGCGTTGCGCGTGGGCATCCTCACCGGCAGCGGCGACAAGGCCTTCTGCGCCGGCATGGACCTGAAGGAAGCCGCGGCCATGCAGCTCGCGGTGCCGCCGCGCGACATGCTGCCGGTGCTGGGCGATTCGGTGCAGATCTCCAAGCCGGTGATCGCCGCGGTCAACGGCGCCGCCTACGCGGGCGGCTGGCTGTTCGCGCAGATGTGCGACCTGTGCATCGCCGCCGACCATGCGGTCTTCGGCATCACCGAAGCCAAGTTCGGCCGCGGCATGCCGTGGGCCGCGCCGCTGGTGCGCATGCTGCCGCAGCGCGTGGTGATGGAGCTGCTGCTCACGGCACGGCCGATCACGGCGCAGCGCGCCTATGCGCTCGGCTACGTCAACGACGTGGTGCCGCAGGCCGAGCTGCGGGACCGCGCGCTCGACATGGCGCGCGCCATCGCCGCCAACGCGCCGCTCACCGTGAAGGCCGCACGCGAGCTGGTCTACCTGTCGTCCGAGATGGGCACCTCGGCCAGCCTGCGTGCCGCCCAGCATCTGTTCGAGCGCGTGTACCTGAGCGACGACGCGCAGGAAGGCCCGCGCGCCTTCGCCGAGAAACGCGCGCCGCGCTGGACCGGCCGCTGAGCCGGTCCGCCCCGTCATCCCTCATTCAGCCAAGGTCCATCCCATGAGTTTCGACTTGAGTCCCGAGCAGCAGTCCATCCAGGAAGCCGTGAAAGACCTGTGCAGCCACTTCCCGGAAAGCTACTGGCGCGAGCGCGACATCGACGGCGTCTTCCCGCACGACTTCTACCGCGCGATGGGCGATGCGGGCTGGCTCGGCCTGGCCATTCCGGAAGCCTATGGCGGCGCCGGGCTCGGCGTGCAGGAGGCCGCGCTGATGATGCAGACGGTGGCCGAATCGGGCGCCTGCCTCAGCGGCTGTTCGGCCATCCACATCAACATCTTCGGCCTGATGCCGATCGCCGTGTTCGGCACCGAGGAACAGAAGCGCCGCATGCTGCCGCCCATCGCCAGGGGCGAGGTCAAGGCCTGCTTCGCGGTGACCGAGCCCAACGCCGGCCTCAACACCACCAAGCTCAAGACGCGCGCGGTGCGCCAGGGCGACAAGTACGTGGTGAATGGGCAGAAGGTCTGGATCTCGACGGCGCAGGTGGCCGACAAGATGATGCTGCTGGCGCGCACCACGCCGCTGGAAGACCTGCCACCGGGCAAGTCGTCCGCGGGCCTGTCGCTGTTCTACACCGACCTCGACCGCAGCAAGGTCGACGTGCGCCTCATCGAGAAGATGGGCCGCAAGTGCGTGGACTCCAACGAGCTCTTCATCGACGGCCTGGAGATCCCGGTCGAAGACCGCATCGGCGAGGAAGGCCAGGGCTTCAAGTACATCCTGCACGGCATGAACCCGGAGCGCGTGCTGCTCGCCGCCGAGGCCGTGGGCGTGGGCCGCGTGGCGCTGGCCAAGGCGGCGGCCTATGCCCGCGAGCGGGTGGTGTTCGACCGGCCCATCGGCCAGAACCAGGCGATCCAGCATCCGCTGGCCGAGAACTGGGTCGAGCTCGAGGCGGCGCAGCTGCTCACGCGCAAGGCGGCCTGGCTCTACGACCACCAGCGCGACTGCGGCGCCGAGGCGAATGCGGCCAAGTACTTCGCGGCCGAGGCGGGCTACCGCGCCTGCGAGCGCGCCATCCTCACGCACGGCGGCATGGGCTACTCGAAGGAATTCCATGTCGAGCGCTACCTGCGCGAAATCATGATCCTGCGCATCGCACCGGTGAGCCGCGAGCTCATCCTCAGCCACATCGCCGAGCGCGTGCTCGGGTTGCCCAAGTCGTACTGAGAGACGACAGGCCCCTGACGCCGACCCCTTCAACAGGAGACAAAACCATGACCCAGAAGTTCGAATCGACACCCCCGCGGCGACCCGTTCCGCGCGGGCTTTTGCAGGGGCTTGTCGCCGCCTTGTCCATCACGGTGGTGCATTCCGTGCAGGCGCAAGCCTGGCCGTCCAAGCCGATCCGTCTGATCGTGCCCGCGGCGCCGGGCGGCAGTGCCGACCCACTGGCGCGGCTGGTGGCCGAAGAGTTGGGGCGGGTGCTGCAGCAGCCGCTCGTGGTCGAGAACCGACCCGGTGCCAACGGCAACCTCGGTTCAGCAATGGCCGTGAAGTCGCCCGCCGACGGCTACACGCTGCTCTTCGGCTGGGCCGGCACGGTGGTGTCGGCCGCCACGCTCTACGACTCCAAGCCCTACAACCCGCAGAAGGACCTGGACCCGATCGTCACGGTCGGCTCGGTGCCCAACATCATCGTGTTGAACCCGTCGATTCCGGCGCGTTCGCTGGCCGAGCTGACCGCCTACGCCAAGCAGAACCCGGGCAAGCTCAACTTCGGGTCGACCGGCAGCGGCAGCTCCTACCACCTGTCGGGTGAGCTCTACAAGAAGACGGTCGGCGTCTTCATGGTGCACGTGCCCTACAGCTCGCCCGGCGCGGTGCTGACCGATCTGGTGGGCGGGCGGCTGGAGCTCGCGTTCCCGGGTGTGACCGCTGCGGCACCCTTCGTGAAGGAGGGTCGCCTCAAGGCCGTCGCGCTGATGGCAGACAAGCGTTCCGACCTGCTGCCCGACGTGCCGACCACCGCCGAACTGGGTCAGCCCAGCCTGGTGTCGGATACCTGGTTCGGCCTGTTCGCGCCTGCGGGAACACCGCCGGAGATCAAGGCCAAGATCAACGAGACGATCAACGCCGCGCTGAAGACACCCGCCTTCCGCGCCCGCCTCGTGGCACTGGGCTACACGCCGCTCGGCGGCACGCCGCAACAGTTCGCCAAGACGCTGAGCGACGACATCCGCAAATGGGGCGAGGTGGTGAAATTCTCGGGCGCGAAGGTGGATTGAGCGCCCGCTTCCTGCACTGCGGGCACGAGCCCACCAGCACCTCTCAGGGCCGTCGCACCTCGAGCGCCTGCCGCGACCAGTACGGCCCGTTCAGCTTGTCCAGCCGCACGTCGCCCCCGCTCGACGGTGCATGCACGAACTGGCCGTTGCCGACGTAGATGCCGGCATGGGTGGGGCGCCCGCCGCCGAAGAGCACCAGGTCCCCGGTTTGCAGATCGCGGGTGTCGACGGGCTGGCCGAAGCCGGCGAGCTGCGCCACGGTGCGCGGCGGGGCCACGCCAGCGCTGCTGCGGTAGACGTAGTTGATGAGACCGCTGCAGTCGAAGCCGCCGTCGACCGTGTTGCCGCCGTAGCGGTAGGGCGTGCCGACCAGGCCGAGCGCGTGGATGGCGATGTCCTGTGCCTGTGTCGGCGTGAGGGCGCTGTAGGCGACGGGTGCGCGGCCCTTCGGTGCCGGGCCGCTCGCGCAACCCGCCAGGCAGCCCGCCAGGATGAGGCTGGCGCTGACGATGCCGACACGCAGGCGTGTGTCGAACAGGGCGTGCTTGACGTTCATGCGCGAATGGTACGGCGCCAGATCAGCCATCCGTCCCGTCACTTCCGCGGGAACTGCACCCGCGCTGCGCGCGTGATGGCGGCCACGCACGGGTGCGTGATGCGCCGCTCGACCGAGATGCCGAAGAATTCCTCCACGAGTTCGGAGGCGCGGCCCATCACCTCCACGCCGTATTGCGCACAGGTTTCGTCCTCGAGCACCGTGGGCGACATGAAGACGCCGCGGCCTTCGCCGCCGAAGGCCTTGAGCAAGGCGGCATCGTCGAATTCGCCGATCAGCCGGGGGCGCAGGGCGTGCTCGGCCAGCCACAGGTCCAGCCGTTGCCGCATGGCGGAGCCCGAGCCCTGGATGAGCATCGGCGCGCCGTCCAGGCACTCCGGGAAGGGTTGCGTCAGCGTGCGATGCAGGGTGGGCGCGGCGAAGAAGCTCATGCCGGTGATGCCCAGCGTGTGGTTGAAGGCCTTCACGCTGGTCTGCTTGCCCATCGGCTCGTTGGCGATCACCAGGTCGAGCCGCTGCACCGACAGTTGGCCGAGCAGGTCGCGGAAGTGGCCTTCGTGGCAGATGAGGCGCACGGGTTCCGACACGGAGAGCGCCGGCTCCAGCAGGCGGTAGGCCATGGCCTTGGGCACTGCGTCCGCGATGCCGACGCGAAAGTGCAGGGTGCGCCCACCGCCGCGCTTGTTGCCGACGGCCGCCTCGAGCTCGGCACCGAGCGTGAAGATCTGCTCCGCATAGCTCAGCGCGGTACGGCCCTCGGGGGTGAGTTCGACGCCGCGCCCGTGCTTCTGGAACAGGTGGCAGCCCATCGATTCCTCCAGAAGCTTGATCTGGGTCGACAGCGTCTGCGGCGTGATGTGCAACTGTTCGCCGGCGCGCACGATGCCGCCCGCCTTGGCGGCCGCCCAGAAGTAATAGAGGTGCTTGAAATTCATGGCTCGAGCCCAATACTAAGCTTTAAGCGAAGTAATGATGCCGAAAATTCGACTTTTCTCGAAGGCTCGATAGGCCTACAGTCCACCTCGACTCTTTCCCTTTTCCATCAAGGACATAACATGAACGAGACCCTCTCCAGCTACGGCGCCGCTGGCGCCCTGGCCACCCCGGCGCAGCGCAACCAGGTGCTGCGCAACACCTACTGGCTGCTCGCCCTGTCGATGGTGCCCACGGTGCTGGGCGCCTGGGTCGGCGTCGCCACCGGCATCACCCGCGCCATGTCGCCCGGCGTCGGCATGGTCGTCTTCCTGGTCGGCGCCTTCGGCCTCATGTTCGCCATCGAGAAGACGAAGAACTCGGCCGCCGGCGTGCCGGTGCTGCTGGCCTTCACCTTCTTTATGGGCCTGATGCTCTCGCGCCTGGTGGGCTCGGTGCTCGGCCTGGCCAACGGCGCCGGACTGATCATGACGGCCTTCGCCGGCACCGGCGCCGTGTTCCTGGGCATGGCCACGCTGTCGTCGGTGATCAAGCGCGACCTCTCGTCCATGGGCAAGTGGCTGTTCATCGGCGTCATCCTGCTGCTGGTCGCGGGCATCGCGAACTTCTTCATCCAGTCGAGCGCGCTGATGATCACGCTGTCGGTGCTGGCCATCGGCATCTTCTCGGCCTTCATCCTGCACGACCTCAAGCGCGTGAAGGACGGCTACGAAACCAACTACATCAGTGCCACGCTGGGCGTGTACCTGAGCCTCTACAACGTCTTCCAGTCGCTGCTGATACTGCTGGGCATCGGCGGCAGCCGCGAAGAGTAAGCCGCGCTTCCATTCATCGACCCCGCGCCAGAAAGGAACAACACCATGCGCCTCAGTACCAAGGGCCGCCTTGCGGTCGTTGCCATGATCGACGTCGCCCTGCATCGCAAGATGGGCCCGATCTCTCTGGCTGTCTTGAGCCGTCGTCAGCGCATTTCGCTGTCGTACCTCGAGCAGATGTTCGCCGACCTGCGGCGCCACGGACTGGTCGCGTCGACCCGGGGTCCGGGCGGCGGCTATGGCCTGGGCCGCGATGCGGCGTCCATCACCGTGGCCGACATCCTGTTCGCGGTCGATGGCCCGGCGGACGACGCCGGTGCCAAGAGCCGCACCAAGGCGGCGGACGACGCCCAGCGTTGCGCCACGCCCGAACTGTGGGATTCGCTCAGCCGCAAGGTGGTCGAGTTCCTGGACTCGGTGAACCTGCAGAAGCTGGTCGACGACCAGATCGCGCTCGGCGTGCAGCTGCACTCGCAGGAAGAGCCCGCGGCCAAGCGCCCCGAGCCGCTGCGCGCGGCCGTCAAGCCCTCGCGCCCCAATGCGCCCAACTCGGTGTTCGAGCTGGCGCGCTTCGGCATCGCCGGCTAGGCGCCGTTCGACACCGCGGTGCCGTGCCCGAGCAGGGCGCTGGCCGCCGCGGCTTCGCGCCGCACCGCTGCGGCGATCGGCCCGTCGGCCGACGGGTCGAAACCGCCGCTGGCCCCCAGGGCGGTGAGCACGGCGCAGACGCGGCCCGTGTAGTCGTAGACCGGCGCGGCCACCGCGCTGATGCCGCGCAGGTAGGTGTCCTGCACCGGCGCGCACCGGGCGGCCAGGATCTGCGAACGCAGCACGCCCAGCGGGTCCTCGGGATCGAGCTGGCGGCGCAGTTCGGCAGGTGCCGCCATCAGTTCCTCCTGTGCCATCGCACGCACGCGCGATTCGTCCAGGAAGCCCAGGAACGCCCGCCCCGTGGCCGACCACAGCATCGACAGCACCGACCCCACCCGCACGTTGACCGTCACCGGCAGGCCGGGCTCTTCGAAGCGCACGATGGTCGGCCCCTTGTTGCCCATCACGGCCACGAAGCAGGTCACCTCCAGCGCCTCGCGCAGGCGGATCAGCGCCGGCTCCGCCAGGCGGATCGGGTCGGCCTGTCGCATGGCGGCCAGACCGATCTGGATGGCCTCGGCGCCGAGGTGGTAGTGCTGTGAGCCACTGTCTTGCATGACGAGCGCCTCTTCCACCAGGCTCGCCAGGTAGCGGTGGACCTTGGCGGGGCTTTCGCCCACGTGGGCCGACAGCGCCGTGAGGCTGGCCCGCCCACCCAGACGCGCCAGGCCCTTGAGCACCGCCATGCCCATTTCGGCGGACTGCACCCGCTGGCGCCGTTCCCGATCACGCGTTGGTGCGGGGTCGGCGGAAAGAGGGATCGGTTTCTTGGAAGTCGGCATCGGATGAAGCGTCGGCATCAGGGTTGGCACGGAGACATGAATTACGCACTGCGTACTACGATTACGCAAGAGTTCTTCCCCCAAGACCGCACAACGCCGAAAGAGACACGATGAAGAAATACCTTGCCTGCGCCATGCTCGCCCTGCCACTGTGGGCCGCGACGAATGCCGCTGCCCAGCCTGCCACCTACCCCGCCAAACCGATCCGCTGGATCGTCCCGTACGCGGCCGGCGGCGGTTCCGACTTTCTCGCGCGCACCATCGGCCAGACGCTGTCGACGCAGGTCGGCCAGCCGGTGCTGGTGGACAACAAGCCGGGCGGCAACACGGCGCTGGCCGCGGCCGAAACGGCGCGCGCCCCGGCCGATGGCTACACCGTGCTGTCGGCCGACAACGGCACGATGGTGTTCAACCCCGCGCTCTACAAGTCGCTCAGCTACAGCCCGACGAAGGACCTCGCGCCGGTCACGCTGATGGGCCGCTTCCCGATGATCCTGGTGGTGGGCGCGAACAGCGGCATCGCCAGCGCGCAGGACTTCATCGCACAGGCGCGCGCCAAGCCCGGCAGCATGAACTACGCATCGGCCGGCGCGGGCAGCCCGCACCATCTGGCGATGGAACTGCTCAAGGTCCAGTCGAAGGTTTTCATGGTTCACGTGCCGTACCGCGGCGCA
The DNA here is from genome assembly GCF_051216395.1 of Variovorax cryoconiti. Taxonomy (NCBI): domain Bacteria; kingdom Pseudomonadati; phylum Pseudomonadota; class Betaproteobacteria; order Burkholderiales; family Comamonadaceae; genus Variovorax; species Variovorax cryoconiti. The sequence goes on from NZ_JBPJZI010000002.1 coordinate 300,869, forward strand.
GCGCCCGCGCTGGCCGACGTAGCCGGCGGCCAGGTGCCGGCCATGATGGTCGACATGGCCGCGGGCGCCGGCTTCATCAAGGGCGGCAAGGTCAAGGCCCTCGCCGTGGCCAACGCCACGCGCCTGCCGCAGCTGCCCGACGTGCCGACCTTCGCCGAACTCGGCATCAAGAATGTCGAAGCGGCCGCGCTGGTCGGCATGGTCGTGCCGGCAGCCACGCCGCCGGACGTGATCAACGCGCTGAACAAGTCCGTGGTCGCCGCCATCAACGAGCCGGGCGTGCGCAAGCGCCTGGTCGACTTCGGCGTCGAGCCCGTGGGCAACACGCCGGCCCAGTTCGCCGAACTGCTGCGCAACGAGACGACGCGTTGGCAAAAGCTGATCACCGACCTGAAGATCACCCTGGACTGACGGAGCGAACGGCATGACGACGGCCACCGACCCGCGCGCGCCGGGGGCCACGGGCTGCCCCGTGGACCACCGCGCGCTGACCGCGCAGGCTGCGCCCAACGGTTGCCCCGTCAGCCCTCGGGCTGCCGCCTTCGACCCTTTCGAAGAGGGCTACCAGCAAGACCCGCCCGACTACGTGCGCTGGGCGCGCGAGCAGGAGCCGACCTTCTACAGCCCCAAGCTTGGCTACTGGGTCGTCACGCGGTACGAGAGCATCAAGGCGATCTTCCGCGACCACCACACCTTCAGCCCGTCGATCGCGCTGGAGAAGATCACGCCGACCGGCGCCGAAGCCAACGCGGTGCTCGCGTCGTACGGCTTCGCGCTCAACCGAACGCTGGTGAACGAGGACGAGCCGGCCCACATGCCGCGCCGCCGCGCGCTGATGGACCCGTTCACGCCCGCCGAGCTCGAGCACCACGAGCCGATGGTGCGCGCGCTGGCGCGCGAGTACGTCGACCGCTTCATCGACGACGGCCGCGCCGACCTGGTCGACCAGATGCTGTGGGAAGTGCCGCTCACCGTCGCGCTGCATTTCCTCGGCGTGCCCGAGGAAGACATGGACACGCTGCGCGAGTATTCGATCGCGCATACCGTCAACACCTGGGGCCGGCCCAAGCCGGAAGAGCAGGTCGCCGTGGCCCATGCCGTCGGCAACTTCTGGCAGTTCGCCGGGAAGGTGCTCGACAAGATGCGGAAGAACCCCGAAGCCGCAGGCTGGATGCAGTACGGCATCCGCAAGCAGCGGGAGCAACCCGAGGTGGTGACCGACTCGTACCTGCACTCGATGATGATGGCCGGCATCGTCGCCGCGCACGAGACCACCGCCAACGCCACCGCCAATGCGATGAAGCTGCTGCTGCAGCACCCGAGCGTGTGGCGCGAGATCTGCGAAGACCCGAGCCTCATTCCCAATGCGGTGGAAGAGTGCCTGCGCCACAACGGCTCGGTCGCGGCCTGGCGGCGCCTGGCGACGAAGGACGTGCAGATCGACGGCATCGACATCCCGGCCGGCTCGAAGCTGCTGATCGTCACGTCATCGGCCAACCATGACGACCGCCATTTCGCGGACGCCGACCTGTTCGACATCCGCCGCGACAACGCGAGCGACCACCTGACTTTCGGCTACGGCGCGCACCAGTGCATGGGCAAGAACCTGGCGCGCATGGAGATGCAGATCTTCCTTGAGGAGTTCACGCGCCGCCTGCCACACATGCGGCTGGCCGAGCAGCAGTTCAGCTACGTGCCGAACACGTCGTTTCGCGGGCCGGAGCATCTGTGGGTCGAGTGGGATCCGCAGCGCAACCCCGAACGGGCGCAGCCCGCATTGCGTCGGCCGGACGCGCCCCTGCCCGTGCGCATCGGCGAGCCGTCGAAGGGCGCGATCACGCGGCCGGTGGTCGTGGAAAGCGTGACCCCGGTGGCCGATGGCATCGTGAAGCTGCGCCTTGTCGCCCCCGATGGCCGCGCGCTGCCGCGCTGGGCGCCGGGCTCGCACATCGACATCGAATGCGGCTCGCCCGACCTCTCGCGCCAGTACTCGTTGTGCGGTGACCCGACCGATGCCGACGCCTTCGAGATCGCCGTGCTGCGCGAACCCGACGGCCGCGGCGGCTCGGCCTGGATCCACGCCAACGTGCGCGTCGGCGACCGGCTCAAGATCCGTGGCCCGCGCAACCACTTTCGCCTCGACGAGGAGCGCCGCCAGGTGATCTTCATCGCCGGCGGCATCGGCATCACGCCCATCAGTGCGATGGCGCGGCGCGCGCAGGCGCTGGGCATGGACTACGAACTGCACTACAGCGGCCGTCGGCGCTCGGCGATGCCCTTCGTCGACGAACTGGGCGCGGTGCACGGCGATCGGCTCCACCTGCACATCGGCGAGGAGGGCGGCCGCAACGATCTCTCCGCATTGCTCGCCACGCCGCAGGCCGGCACGCAGATCTATGCCTGCGGCCCGGTGCGCATGCTGCAGGCGCTCGAAGCGGGCTGCGCTCACTGGCCCGAAGACGCGCTGCGCGTCGAGCATTTCGAATCCACCCTCGGCGCGCTCGACCCGTCGAAGGAACATGCCTTCGAGGTCGAGCTAAAGGACTCGGGCATCGTCATCACGGTGCCGGCCGACCAGACCCTGCTGACCGCCCTGCGCGCCGCCAACATCGACGTGCAGAGCGATTGCGAAGAGGGCCTGTGCGGCTCCTGCGAAGTGCGGGTGCTGGCGGGTGAGGTCGACCACCGCGACGTGGTGCTCACGCGGGCCGAGCGCGACGCCAACCAGAAGATGATGACCTGCTGCTCGCGCGCCTGCGGCCAGCGGATCGTGCTCGAACTGTGAGCTTCGGCAACGGCGGCTGAACTTCGTGCGGCCGGGACGGTCACATCCGGCTTCGCGCTACGCTTGCCGCCCATGTTTCCGTTTCGACGTTCCTTCGCTCTCGGCGCTGCTGCGCTTTTCGTCGCTGGCGCCGTGTCCGCGCAGTCGCTGCCGCCCGGCGTGCAACTGGGCATGAGCCCCGCCGAACTGCAGGCCGCGCTGCCCGATGCGCAACGCGTGGCCCGGCCGCAGCGCCTGGCTGGTGGCCTGGCCGGCACCTGGCGCGGTGCGCCGACGGCCATTGCCGGACTCGGCTTCGAACCGACCTTCTACTTCGCCGGCGCCCAACTGCGCCGCGTCGAATGGGTGGCCGCGGCCGATGCGCAGCCGGACCGCGGTGCGGCTGCTTTCGATGAATTGCTCGCCTGGGGACGCGGCCGCTTCGGCAACGAACTGGCATCGCGCGACCCCGGCAGCCGCTATGCCGCCTGGGTCGCCGGCGACACCGATGTCTATGCGCAGCTGGTGGAGGGCGAACGCGGGGCCCTCGTGCGCCTGGTCTACAAGGCGCGCCAGCTCAAGGACGCGAGCGAACTCTGAATCGCCGCGCCGGCGCGCTCAGTCCTCTTGGAGCATCCCGCGTTCTTCGATGAAGGCCACGACCTCGGCCAGGCCGGTGTTGGTCTTCAGGTTGGTCATGACGTACGGGCGCTGCTTGCGCATGCGCTGCGTGTCGGCTTCCATCACGCCCAGGTCGGCGCCCACGTAGGGTGCGAGGTCGGTCTTGTTGATGATGAAGAGGTCGCTCTTGGTGATGCCGGGGCCGCCCTTGCGCGGGATCTTCTCGCCGGCGGCCACGTCGATCACGTAGATGGTGAGGTCGCTCAACTCGGGGCTGAAAGTCGCGGCCAGGTTGTCGCCGCCGCTTTCCACGAACACGATGTCGGCGTCGGGATATTCGACCAGCATGCGGTCGATGGCTTCGAGGTTGATCGAGCAGTCTTCGCGGATGGCGGTGTGCGGGCAACCGCCCGTCTCCACACCCATGATGCGCTCGGCCGGCAACGCGCCCGAGACGGTCAGCAGGCGCTGGTCTTCCTTGGTGTAGATGTCGTTGGTGATGGCGATCAGGTCGTATCGGTCGCGCATCGCTTTGCAGAGCATCTCCAGCAGCGTGGTCTTGCCGGAGCCGACCGGCCCGCCGATGCCCACGCGCAGGGGTGGCAGTTTCTTGGTGCGGTGGGCGATGTGGTGCAGGGGGGAGGCCATGGTGCGTCTCGTTCGAAAAAAGTCAGCTTCTGAAGAGCCGGGAATACTGGGTTTCATGTCGCGCCGAATGGATGGCGAGCATCGGTGAGAAGGCCTGGCGCTCGTCGTCGTCGAGCGCGATGGCGCAGTCGACGGCGGCTGGGATTTCGGCCGACAGGCGGCCCAGCATGCGCTGGCCCGCGCTCTGGCCGAGCGGTACCGACTTCACGGCGGCGCCGATCATGTTCTCGGCCCAGCCGAAGGCGAAGGCCAGGCAGCCGTCTCGCACGCTGGCCTGCGTGCGGCTGGCCGCGAAGGCGAAAGCCACCGGGTAGGTGATGGTGGTGGTCAGACCTTCGAACTGCGCGGCCACGTCGTCATGGTGCAGCTTCAGCCACTCGACGAAGGAGCGGCCCATCTGCTCGGTCTGCAGGAGGAATTCAGTGGACTCGCGCGTCTGCAGCACCCAGGCATTGAGCGCCGCGATGCGCTCGGCGTCGGCGCTGCGCCAGGCGGCGATCGATTGCGCCACCACCGGCAGGTCGCCGCGCGCGAGGCCCAGGTGCAGCTGGTCGACGATCCAGTCGGAGGCGCGCGGCTCGCTGTCGATCCCGCCCCACTCGACGCCGGCCTCGACGCCTTCGGAATAGGAGAAGCCGCCGATCGGCAGGGCCGGCGAGGCCAGCCAGATCAGCTGCAGAAGGCTGGCGGCGGGCATCGCGCCCGCGGTGTCGGTCATCAATGCGCGTGGTCGTGACCGTGCGAATGGTCATGGGAATGGTCGTGCGCACCGCCATAGGCGTCCGGGTGCAGCACCGGTCCGACCGGTGCGGTACCGTGTGAATGCCCATGGTCATGTGCGTGACCGTGGCCCGCGCCGTGCGCGCCATAGGCGCCGCCTTCCGGCTCGAAGGCCTCATCGGCTTCGCGCACGATCAGGTGCATCGAGCGCAGCATGGCGGCCAGCACGTGGTCGGGCTCGATCTTCAGGTGGTCGGGCTTCAACTCGATCGGTACATGCCGGTTGCCCAGGTGGTAGGCCGCGCGCGTCAGGTCGAAGGGTGTGCCGTGCTGCGTGCAGTGCGTGATGACCAGCACCGCCTGTGGCGCCGCGACGACCTTGATGAGCGAGCCGTCTTCCGCCACCAGCACGTCACCACCGCGCACGGCCGTGCCGCGCGGTAGGAACACGCCGATGCGGCGGCCCTGCGAATCGACGGTGTCGAAGCGGCTCTTCTGACGCACGTCCCAGTCGAGTTCGACGGTGGCGGCGCGCTTGAGCAGCACGGCGGCGAGGCCGCCGCCCTGGGGCATGAGTTTGTTGGCGTTGAGCATGGAAAATTTCAGATGGATGGTCGATCGTACGGTTCGCACCCGACCTGCGGTGCGCCGTCGGTCGCAGACCTTCAAAGCGCACGCGTCATGAAGCGGCTGTTCGGATCTTCGGTGTAGGCGCCAAAAGGCGCGCAGGCCTCGAAGCCATGTTTTTCGTACAGCGCATGCGCCGGTGCGAAGAAGGGTTGGCTGCCTGTTTCGAGGCTCAGCTGCGCATAGCCCAGCGCCCGCGCCTCGGCGACCACGTACGCCAACATCCGGCCCGCGATGCCCTGGCCACGCACCGAAGCCGCCGTGCGCATCGACTTGAGTTCGGCATGGCCGTCGTCGAGTCGCTTCAACGCTGCCGTTCCCACCAGCGATTCGCTGGCAGGTAGATCGATCCATGCGGTCCAGAACCGGATGTCTGGCCGGCGCAAACCGTCCAGGTCCAGCGCATGCACGCTCTCCGGTGGAGAAACCCGACGCATGTCTGTCAGGTGTTCCTCGAGAAACGCAGCGATGCGCGGGTCTTCCAGGTCGTCGAGGCGAATGCGCAGGTCTTTTGCCATTGTCAGAACAGGAAATACCGCTGCGTCATCGGCAGCGACGTCGCCGGCTCGCACACCAGCAGATGCCCGTCGGCGCGCACCGCGTAGGTCTGCGCATCGATCTCCATCTTGGGCGTGTAGCCGTTGTGCACCATGTGCTGCTTGCGCACGCCGCGGATGTTCTTCACCGCCGACAGCGTCTTGTGCAGGCCATAACGCTCGCCGATGCCGGCGTTCAGGCCCGCCTGCGAGACGAAGGTGAGCGAGCTGCGATGCAGCGAGCCGCCGTACGAACCGAACATCGGCCGGTAGTGCACCGGTTGCGGTGTGGGGATCGATGCGTTCGGGTCACCCATCGCGGCCATCGCGATGCTGCCGCCCTTGATGATGGTGAAGGGCTTCACGCCGAAGAAGGCCGGCTTCCACACCACCAGGTCGGCCCACTTGCCGACCTCGATGCTGCCCACGTCATGTGCGATGCCGTGCGCGATGGCCGGATTGATCGTGTACTTGGCGATGTAGCGCTTGGCGCGGAAGTTGTCGTTGCGCGCGCTGTCTTCGGGCAAGGTGCCACGCTGGCCCTTCATCTTGTGCGCCGTCTGCCAGGTGCGGATGATGACTTCGCCGACGCGGCCCATGGCCTGCGAGTCGGAGCTGAACATGCTGATCGCGCCCAGGTCGTGCAGGATGTCCTCGGCCGCGATGGTTTCCTTGCGGATGCGCGATTCGGCGAAGGCCAGGTCTTCCGCGATGCCGGCGTCCAGGTGGTGGCACACCATCAGCATGTCGACGTGCTCGTCGAGCGTGTTCACGGTGTAGGGCATCGTCGGGTTGGTCGACGAGGGCAGGAAGTTGTCCTCGCCCACCACGCGCAGGATGTCCGGTGCATGGCCGCCACCGGCGCCTTCAGTGTGGAAAGCGCAGATGCCACGTCCCTTGACGGCCGCGATGGTGTTCTCGACGAAGCCTGATTCGTTGAGCGTGTCGGAGTGGATCGCCACCTGCGTGTCGGTGGCGTCGGCCACGTCCAGGCAGTTGCTGATGGCCGCGGGCGTGGTGCCCCAGTCTTCATGCAGCTTGAGGCCGATCACGCCGGCGTCGATCTGTTCGTGCAGCGCAGCCGGCAGGCTGGCATTGCCTTTGCCGAGAAAGCCGAGGTTCATCGGAAAGGCGTCGGCCGCCTGCAGCATGCGCTCGATGTGCCAGGGGCCGGGCGTGCAGGTCGTGGCGAAGGTGCCGGTGGCGGGGCCCGTGCCGCCGCCCAGCATGGTCGTGATGCCGGAGGTCAGGGCCTCTTCGATCTGCTGCGGTGCGATGAAGTGGATGTGGCTGTCGATGCCCCCGGCCGTGACGATGTTGCCTTCACAGCTGATCACCTCGGTGCCCGGGCCGATGACGATGTCGACGCCCGGCTGCACGTCGGGGTTGCCGGCCTTGCCGATCGCGACGATGCGCCCGCCCTTCAAGCCGATGTCGGCCTTCACGATGCCCCAGTGGTCGAGGATCAGTGCGTTGGTCATCACCGTGTCGACGGCGCCTTCGGCGCGCATCCGCTGCGACTGCGCCATGCCGTCGCGGATCGTCTTGCCGCCGCCGAACTTCACCTCTTCACCATAGCCGCCGGCGCGCAGCGTGTAGTCGGCCTCGACCTCGATCAATAGGTCCGTGTCGGCCAGGCGCACACGGTCGCCCACGGTCGGGCCGAAGATTTCGGCGTAGGCACGCCTTCCGATGGTCGCCATGTCAGAGCTTTCCTTGAACGAGACCGCGGAAGCCGTACACCACGCGCTCGCCCGCGAAGTCGCAAAGTTCGACCGTGCGTTGCTGGCCGGGCTCGAAGCGTACGGCCGTGCCCGACGCGATGTTCAGCCGCATGCCGCGTGCCGCTTCGCGGTCGAAGCCGAGCGCGCCGTTGGTCTCGGCGAAGTGGTAGTGGGAGCCGACCTGGATCGGCCGGTCGGCGGTGTTCTGCACGACCAGCGTGAGCGTGCGGCGGCCGGGGTTGAGGGTGTGTTCGCCCTCGTCGGTGAAGAGTTCGCCGGGGATCATGGCGACGGCCTCAGGCCAGTGGCGCGAGCAAGGCTGCACCGAACAGCGCGACGGCCGCACCGGCCACGCGCGGCAGCCAGACGGTCCGCTGGCGCAGCGCCCAGCCGATCGCGATGCCACCCGCGTGCAGCAGTGCCGTCGCCAGCACCATGCCGGCGATGGCCAGCGGGGCGCCGTGGCCGCTGGCCAGTTCGTGGCCATGGGCCACGCCATGGAAGACGGCGAACACGCCGACCAGCGCCGCAGCGGCCGGGCCCGGCAGGCGCAGGCGCGTGACGACCAGCAGGCCGATCACCAGCAGCGACGCCGCGATCATCGGTTCGACAGCCGGCACCTGCACGCCCGCCAGGCCGACGAGCGCGCCGGCCAACAGCATCGCCGCGAACCCGACGGGTGCCCACAGCACGTCACGGTCGCTGCGCGCGATCAAGGCGCTCCACAGGCCGACCGCGACCATCGCGGCCAGGTGGTCCATTCCGGTGAACGGGTGCAGGAAACCCTGCGCGAAACCGATGTCGTGGTGTGCCGCGCCGTCCGCGCCGACATGGGCCGAGGCCAGCAGCGGCAGGGCGCCGAGGGCGGCAGCCGCCAGGGAGGGCAGCAGGGCTGCGAAAGAGGAACGCGTCAGGCGCATGGAGGTCTCCGCTCGGGAACAATGAAGAAGGGAATCAGACGATCGGCTGGTGCACCGTGACCAGCTTCGTGCCGTCGGGGAAGGTGGCCTCGATCTGGATGTCCGGGATCATCTCGGCCACGCCGTCCATCACGTCGGCGCGCGTGAGCACGCTGCGGCCTTCGCTCATCAGCGCGGCCACGCTCTTGCCGTCGCGCGCACCTTCCATCACGGCGGCGGAAATGAGCGCGATGGCTTCGGGGTAGTTGAGCTTCAGGCCACGCGCCTGGCGGCGTTCGGCCAGCAGGGCTGCCGTGAAGATCAGCAGCTTGTCTTTTTCGCGCGGTGTGAGTTCCATGGGCAGTCGGGTGTGCAGGCGGAATGACGATGAGGGGCCCGATTATGGGCAGCCGTCCCGCCGATGCAACACTCGTGCCGTGGCACAGAACCTGCACCGAAACGGTGTGAACGACGCCGCCATGCCCCCCCCGACCGATGACGCGCCGCAGCGCATCGTCAAGGTCCGGCGCGACTACAACAGCTGGGTGGCGCGCGAGACGCTGGAGGACTACGCCCTGCGCTACACGCCGCAGCGCTTCCGCAAGATGTCGGAATGGCGGGTGGCCAACACGGCCTTCGGCGGCGCGGCGTCCTTCCTCATCCTCGAGGCGGTGGGCGCCACGCTGCTGGTGCAGTACGGCTTCATCAACGCCTTCTGGGCAGTCCTGGTCACCGGCCTGATCATCTTCCTGGCCGGTCTGCCGATCAGCACCTACGCCGCGCGCTACGGCGTCGACATGGACCTGCTCACCCGCGGCGCGGGTTTCGGCTACATCGGCTCGACGCTCACCTCGCTGATCTACGCGTCCTTCACCTTCATCTTCTTCGCGCTCGAGGCGGCCGTGATGGCCTATGCGCTGGAGCTGGCGTTAGGCATTCCGCCGGCCTGGGGCTACCTCATCTGCGCGCTGGTGGTGATCCCGCTGGTGACGCATGGCGTGTCGGCCATCAGCCGGCTTCAGATGTGGACCCAGCCCATCTGGCTGCTGATGCTGGTCGTGCCCTTCGGCTATGTCTTGGTGCGCGACCCTGGTGCATTCGCGGGTCTGACGCACTACGACGGCGCCTCGGCGCGGTCGACCGGCTTCAATCTGCACCTGTTCGGTGCCGCGCTGACCGTTGGCATCGCGCTCATCACGCAGTTGGGCGAACAAGCCGACTACCTGCGCTTCATGCCCGCGCTCACCCCGGCAAACCGCAAGCGCTGGTGGGGCGGGGTGCTGATGGGCGGCCCGGGCTGGGTCGTGATGGGCGTGCTCAAGATGCTCGGCGGGATGATGCTGGCCTACCTCGCCATTGGCCACATGGTGCCGCCGGAGCGCGCGGTCGACCCGAACCAGATGTACCTGGCGGCCTTCGAGTACGTCTTTCCGGACTACGGCTGGGCGGTCGCGGCCACGGCGATCTTCGTCGTCATCTCGCAGCTGAAGATCAACGTCACCAACGCCTACGCCGGCTCGCTGGCCTGGAGCAATTTCTTCTCGCGCGTCACGCACAGCCACCCGGGCCGGGTGGTGTGGGTGGTGTTCAACGCCCTCATCGCCTTCATGCTGATGGAGATGAACGTGTTCGAGGCGCTGGGCGACGTGCTGGGCCTCTACGCCAACATCGCCATCGCCTGGATGATGGCCGTGGTGGCCGACCTGGTCATCAACAAGCCGCTGGGCCTGTCGCCGCCGGGCATCGAGTTCAAGCGCGCGCACCTGTGGGACATCAACCCGGTCGGCGTCGGCGCGATGGCGCTGGCGTCGGTGCTGTCGATCACGGCGCACCTGGGCGTGTTCGGGCCGCTGGCGCAGGCCTTCTCCGCGCTCATCGCCATGGGCACCGCATTGGTGGCTGCGCCGATCATCGCCTGGGCCACGCGCGGCAAGTACTACCTGGCGCGCGGCCCGGTGCAGCGCACGGCAGACGCGGGTGCGAAGGGCATCCACTGGATCCAGTTCGAACCCGACGCCGGCCCCTACCAGCGCCTGCAGGTGCAGCGCTGCGTGATCTGCGAGCGCGAGTACGAAGGCCCGGACATGGCGCACTGCCCCGCCTACCAGGGCGCGATCTGCTCGCTGTGCTGCACGCTCGACGCGCGCTGCGGCGACCTCTGCAAGCCACAGGCGAGCCTGTCGGTGCAATGGTCGGGCGCGCTGCGCTGGCTGCTGCCGCGCCGCGTATGGCCCTACCTCGACACGGGGCTGGGCCACTTCCTGCTGCTCACACTGGTCATCGTGCCGCTGCTGGCCACGGTGTTCGGCGTGCTCTACCAGCAAGAGCTGCGCGCGCTCGGCGAAAGCGCGCTGGGCCTGATGCCGGCTGGCGATGCCGCCACCGCGGTGATGAAGGCGCAGCACGCCTCGCTCAAATCCAGCTTCCTCAAGAGCTACATGGCGCTGCTGCTCATCGCCGGCATCGTGGCCTGGTGGCTGGTGCTGGCGCACCAGAGCCGCAAGGTGGCGCAGGAAGAATCGAACCGCCAGACGCGCCTGCTCATGCGCGAGATCGAGCTGCACAAAGAAACCGACCGCGCGCTGCAGGCCGCCAAGCAGAGCGCCGACATCGCGCGCGAGCAGGCCGACCATGCCAACCAGGCCAAGAGCCGCTACATCAGCGCCATCAGCCACGAGCTGCGCACGCCGCTCAATTCCATCCTCGGCTACGCGCAGCTGATGGGCGAGGACGCCACCGTGCCGCCGCACCGCCAGCAGGCGGTGGCGGTGATCAAGCGCGGCGGCGAGCACCTGCTGTCGCTGATCGAAGGCACGCTCGACATTGCGCACATCGAAGCCGGCAAGCTCACACTGCATGCGCGGCCGATGCACTTCGCCGAGGCCATGCGCGAGTTGGCCGACATGTTCGAACTGCAGGCGGCCGAGAAAGGGCTGGCGTTCCGCTTCGACGCGGCGGGCACCGTGCCCGAGGTGGTGCGGGCCGACGAGAAGCGGGTGCGGCAGATCCTCATCAACTTGCTGGGCAACGCCATCAAGTTCACCCGCGAAGGCGAGGTCACGCTGCGGCTGCGCTACGCGCGCGAGTTCGCCACGCTCGAGGTCGAGGACACCGGCCCCGGCATGTCGGCCGACGAGATCGACCGCATCTTCGAGCCCTTCGCGCGGGGCGATGCGGCGGGCGTGAGCGCGCGCGCAGCCACGCCGGGCGCAGGGCTGGGCCTGACCATCGCGAAGATGCTGACCGACCTGATGGGCGGCGAGATGTCGGTGCAGAGCACGCCCGGCGCGGGCTCGGTGTTCCGCGTTCGTCTGTTCCTGCCGCGCGTGCACGAGGCTGCGCTCGCGAACCGTGCGGTGGTGGTGCCCGCGGTGGTAGCGCGCCCGCGCCGCGGCTACCAGGGGCCGCGCCTGCGCGTGCTGGTGGTCGACAACGAAGAGGCAGACCGCGACCTGCTGGTCGACGTGCTGGCGCCGCTGGGCTTCGAGTTGCGCACGGCAGCCAGCGGCCACGATGCGCTGGACCTGGTCGCGGCCGGCTTCCGGCCCGACGCGATGTTCGTCGACCTGGCCATGCCGGGCATCGACGGCTGGGAGACCATCCGCCGTGCCCGCGGGTTCGACACGGCCCTGGCGCCGCGCTGCGTGGCGATCGTCTCGGCCAACGCCTTCGACAAGCGGCTGGAAAACGACGTGGGCATCGCACCGGAGGACTTCTTCGTCAAGCCGGTGCGGCACAGCGAACTGCTCGACTGGCTGGAGCGCCAACTGGCCATCCGCTGGACCGACACCGCCGCCGCGCCGGCCGAAGCGCCCGCGGCGCCCGCCACGCTCGTTCGCCCGTCGCCCGCGCATCTGCGCGCGCTGGAAGAAGCCGTCGGACTGGGTTACTTTCGCGGCATCATGAATCAGCTCGATGTCATCGACGCCGCCCAACCCGAATGCGCCGCCTGGACCGCCGCCCAGCGCGCGCTGGCGCGGCAGTTCCGCTTCGAGGCGATGGATTGCTCGGCATGAATGCTTCCACGCCGCCACCGACCCGCGAATTCGCCCGCAACGCCGACCTGGTGCTGATCGTCGACGACGTGCCCGACAACCTCGCGGTGCTGCACGATGCGCTCGATGAATCCGGCTACACCGTGCTGGTCGCGACCAGCGGCGAGGCCGCGCTGGCCCGTGCCGCGCAGGCCCGGCCCGACATCGTGCTGCTCGACGCGATGATGCCGGGCATGGACGGCTTCGAGGTCGCGCGCCGGCTGAAGGCCGATGCCGCCACCGCGCACATCCCGATCGTCTTCATGACCGGCCTGACCGAGACCGAGCACCTGGTCGCGGCGCTGGAGGCCGGCGGCGTCGACTACGTCACCAAGCCCATCAAGCCGAAGGAAGTGCTGGCGCGCATGAACGTGCACCTGCAGGGCGCCCGCCGCGCGCGGCAGGAGGCGCAGCAGGCCGGCCAGGCGCGCAATGCGCTCGACGCCTTCGGCTACGCCAGCATCACCGTGCGCCTGCCCGAGGGCCGCATCATCTGGCAGACCGCGCTGGCGCGCGAGATGCTGCAGCGCTACTGCGACACCGTCGCACCGGCCACGCCGCCGGCCGTGCTCGACTGGCTGCAGCGCCACCTGCCCGACGTGCAGCGCGCACAGACCGAGCCGCCGGCGCTGTCGATCGTGCAGGGCGCGCGCACGCTCACGCTGCGGCTGCACCAGCAGACCGGGCACGACGATGCGGGGGACGACTGGCTGATCATCATGCGCGAGGTGTCCGACACCTCCGTCATCGAGGCAATGAGCCTGAGCCTGAAGCTCACCGCGCGCGAGGCCGAGGTGCTGTACTGGGTGGTCAAGGGCAAGACCAACCGCGACATCGGCGAGATCCTCGGCAGCAGCCCGGCCACCGTGAAGAAGCACCTCGAGCGGGTCTACGTGAAGTTGGGCGTCGAGACCCGCACGGCGGCCGCCGGCGTCGCGACCAAGCGTATCCGGGAGCTGCAGCCGCAGTTCGAGATCTGAGTGCGGTGTCATCGGCCCGGCATGCCGCGGCCCTAAAGTCGGGGCATCCACGACCGATAACCCTGTATGAACTTCCGCTGCCGGGCCCCGCGATGGCCTGCTTTCGTCTGCGGCCTGCTCCTCGCCGCGGAGGCGGGCGCCGCTGGCCATTTCGACGTCGACGACCCCGGCACGCTCGACCCCGGTCAGTGTCAAATCGAGGCGTGGGCCGGCCGCCTGCGAAGCCCGGCGGGCCTGAACTTCCAGCATGTGGGCGGGGCCTGCGGCGTCGGCCCGGTAGAGCTGGGTTTCAACACCGACCGCGCCTCGCAGCCGGGCGCGGGCGCTGCCGTGTCGTCCGGTCCGCAGATCAAATGGAATTTCTGGGGCCGCGAGCCCGATGCGAGATGGAGCGCCGCCGCGTTGCTGGCCGCGAGCGTCGACCTGCGCCATGGCGGCCGCGCCGGAGGGCAGCTCCTCGTGCCGCTCGGCTGGCGTGCGAGCGATCACGTGAACGTGCTGGTCAATGCCGGCGTCGACTGGACCACCGGAACCGGTGCGGCCACGGCCCGCGGCGGTGCTGCGCTGGAGTGGGCTTTGACCGATCAGCTCACGCTGATCGTGGAGCGCAACCGCGCCTTCGATCTGTGGACATCGCGCCTGGGCGCGCGCCTCACGGTGGCGCCGTCGACGACGATCGAGCTCAGCGCCTCGCGCAGCGGTCGCACGGGCGACGGCCGCCTGCGGGGCGTGGTGATCGGGCTGAACCGCGAGTTCTCGCGGCACTGAGGCCTACTCGACCTTCACGCCCGCGTCGTTGACCACCTTGGTCCACTTCGGCACTTCCTTCTGCAGCAGCTGGCCGAAGGCCTCGGGCGTGCTGGCCACCACTTCCACACCCTGGTCGCGGAATTGCTTGACGACGTCCGGGTCCTTGAGGATCGCGACGATGTCCTGGTTGGCCCGGTCGACGATCGGCTTGGGCACGCCGGCCGGCATCTGCATGCCGAACCACACCACCACCTCGTAGCCTGGCACGCCGGCTTCCTGCACCGTCGGGGTGTCCGGCAGCAGGCCGGCGCGGCTGGTGCCGGTCACGGCGATGGGCTTGAGCTTGCCCGCCTTGACCTGCTGCATCAGGTTGGGCACGTTGTCGAACAGCACGTCGATCTCGCCGCCGAGCATCGCCATCACCGCCGGCGCGCTGCCCTTGTAGGGCACGTGCGTCATCTTCGTGCCGGTCATGCTCATGAAGAGCTCCATCGACAGGTGGTTGGACGAGCCCGAGCCGGTCGAGCCGTAGTTCAGCTTGCCCGGGTTCTTCTTGGCGTAGTCGATCAGTTCCTTCAGGTTGGTCACGCCCGGCAGGTCGGGGCGGATCACCAAGGCGTTCTGCGTGTAGCCGGCCCACACCAGCGGCTGGAAATCGGTCAGCGCGCTGTACGGCAGCTTGGCGCCGTAGAGGGCCGGCAGCGCCGAGAAGGGCAGCGGCGTGATCAGGATGGTGTAGCCGTCGGCCGGCGCCTTGGCCGCGATGTTGTTGCCCAGCACGGTGTTGCCGCCGGGGCGGTTGTCGACCACCACCGACTGCTTCCAGAGCTTGCCGAGCCGGTCGCCGACCGTGCGCGCCAGCGTGTCGTTGAAGCCGCCCGGGGTGTACGGCACGATGATGCGCACCGACTTGCTCGGGTAGTCGTCGGCCGCAGCCGACGTGGCGCCCAAGGCCAGGCCGAGGCACAGCGGCGCTGCGAGGCGGATGAGAGTTCGTTTCGTGAAAGGCATGTCTTGTCTCCGTTGGTTTTGTGGGGCGCCCGTCGGGGTGGGCTTTAGAACTTCACGACATAGCCGGGGCCGTCGACCATCGGGTATTTCTCGAAGATGGATTCGTCCACCTCGATGCCGAGGCCGTGGCCCTTCGGCGGTTCGACGCAGCCGTCCGCACCGATCTGGAAGGTGCTGCCGAACATGTCGCGGAAGGGGTTGAACTTCGACACGCAGGCCTCGAAGTAGCCGGCGTTCTCGGTGGCCGCCAGGAAGTGGAGCGTGGCCGCATGGTTGAGCCCGGTGGCCGAGCTGTGCGCATGCACGGGAATGCGGAAGGCCGAGGCCATGGCCGCGATGCGCACGCCCTCGGTGATGCCGCCGCTCTTGGACAGGTCGGGCTGCCACACCTGCACCGCGCCTGCGTCCAGCATCTGGCCGAATTCGAAGCGGGTGAAGTGGTTTTCGCCGGCGGCGATCGGCACCAGCGGCGTGATCTTCGCGGCCTCGCGGTACGACGCGAAGTCGTTGCAGGCGAAGGGCTCTTCCAGCCAGCCGGCGTGGATGTCGGCCAGCGCCGGCAGCACGCGGCGTACGTCGGCGATGGTGTAGGCGGTGTTGGCGTCGGTCAGGATGTCGATGTCCTCGCCCAGCACCTCACGCACCTTGCGCACGCGGGCGATGTCGTTCTTCACCGTGTCGCCGATGCGCAGCTTGACGGCCTTGTAGCCCTGCTCGACGTAGGACTGCGCTTCTTCGGCCATCGCCTCGGCCGGCTGGTAGCCCAATGCGATACCGCCCGCGTAGGCCGGGATGCGGCGGTGCGAGCCGCCCAGCAGTTCGTACAGCGGCATCTTGGCCGCCTTGCCGCGGATGTCCCACAGCGCCATGTCGATGCCCGACAGCGCCAGGCAGGTGCCGGCCCCCAGGCCGTGGCTTGACAGCTGCATGCGGTGCACGCGCTGCCACGCACCCACCACGTCGGTCGCGTTCATGCCGATCAGCAGCGGCTGCAGGGTGTTGTGCACCAGCGCCGTGATGGCGCCAGGGCTGCGACCGGGGTGTGCTTCACCGTAGCCGGTGATGCCTTCGGAGGTCTCGACGCGGATGATGATGCAGTCGCGCTTGAGCGTGCTGCCGATGCCCATGGTCACGGTCTTGCCTTCGGGCAGGCGGTAGGACAGCGGCACGGCGGTGATGCGGGTGATCTTCAAGGGATGTCTCCTGTGCGTTGAAAGAGAAAGCGGTCAGCCGCGCGGCGCGGGTGGCTTGGCGAAGACCTCGGGATTGACGATGTTGGGCGGCCGCTCGCCCCGCAGCAGCAGGGCTGCCAGCGTGTCGACGGCCAGCAGGCCCATGGCGCGCTCGGCCTCCTGCGTGAGGCCGGCCAGGTGCGGCGTGAGCAGCACGCCGGGGTGGCGTCGCAAGGCGCTGTCGTCCGGCAGCGGCTGGGTCTCGAACACGTCGAGCACCGCGCCAGCCAGGCGCCCCGCATCGAGAGCGGCCGCGAGGTCGTCCTCGCGCAGCACCGGTCCACGGCCGACGTTGACCAGCACCGCCGTCGGCTTCGCCTGCGCGAGCACGTCGGCATTGACCATGCCGCGCGTTCGCTCGGTGAGCGGGCAGGCGATCACGAGGAAGTCGCTGGCGGCGAACAACGCCTTGAGCGACAGCGTCGCGATGCCCGCCGGCACCTTCGACGGCGTGCCGGTGCACACGGCCAGCGTCATGCCGAAGCCGCGCTGCGCGATGCTGCCGATGCGCTGGCCGATGGCGCCGAAGCCGACCAGCCCCAGCGTGCGGCCGCGCAGCTCGAAGGTACGGGCGCCGGCCTGCGTGCGCGCCGCCCAGTCGCCGGTGCGCACGCTCATGTCGAAGGCGGCCAGCTGGCGGCTGTGCGCCAGCAGCGCCGCGAACACGTACTCGGCCACCGCATTGGCATTGACCGCCGGCGTGTTGCCCACCGGGATGCCGTTGGCCGTGGCGCGGTCCACCGGGATGAAGTCGAGCCCGACCCCTTGGCGCATCACCCCGCGCAGCGCGTGCTGGCGGTCGAACAGGTCGGGCGGCAGCAGGCGCCGCACGACCAGGCCCTCCGTGCGCGCCATGGCGTCGCGCAGCGCCGCGTCGCTCTCCGGGCGCGTGAGCCCGCCGGGCAGTTGCGACACGGCAGCCCATTCGGCGAGGCGCGCATGCGCATCGGGGTGCAGGGGGTCTGTCAGCAGAACACGAGGAAGGCGCATGGCGATGGATCGGTGGCCCGGCGACCCTGGACGCGAGCCCATGCGACGGCGGCAGGTGCCCGCCTGCCGTCGCTTGTCTCAGTCGTTCAAGGGTGCGTTGCCGATGAAGTTGTGTGATGAATCTATCACACAACTTTCGAAATGACGACCGGGTTTCTGCCGAGCGTCAGCGCTTGGGCGTTGCCGTGCCGCCGAGCTTGGCGCGCGCCACGCGCTGCGCCGCCGCGCGGCTGTCGCCGGTCCAGAAGTCCTTGCCGGCCTGTTCGATGCGCTGGCCGGTGTTGTGCATGTGCAGGAAGGCGGCGGTGCGCGCGGCGGCGGGGTCGCGTGCCTTGATGGCGGCGCAGATCGCTTCGTGCTCGGCCAGCACCTGGGCGGCGAGGTCGGCGCGCCGCGCCTCGTTGGCGCGCGTCAGGCGGATCGCGTCGTGCAGCGCCCGCGTGAGCATGCCCAGCAGCTCGGTGTAGTGCGGGTTGTGCGCGGCGCGCGAGATGGCGATGTGGAAAGCCAGGTCTTCGGCCACGCCGTCGCCGCCGTCTTTCACGGCGCGGGCGATGGCGCGCAGCGACTGCTGGATCAGGGTCATCTCGGCACCGGTGCGGCGCTCGGCCGCCAGCGCCGCCATCTCGGCCTCGATGCCGCGTCGCAGCTCGAGGATGCGCAGCACCCCCTCGGCCGGGTTCTCGTGCGGCTGGCCGAGGCGGAAGGCGTCCGACGCCTTCGGGTCGCGCACCACGGTGCCGCTGCCCTGGCGCGTCTCGACCAGCCCTTCGGACTTGAGCCGCGAGATGGCCTCGCGCACCACCGTGCGGCTCACGCCGTACTGCTCGGTCATCGATTGTTCCGTCGGCAGGCGCGTGTTCACCGGATAGACGCGGGCCCGGATGTCGGCCGCGATGAGCCCCGTCACCCGATCGGCCAGCGTGCCTTCCGTGGCGATGCGGGCGTTCGGTTCGTCGGTGGTGGAGAAGGCCATGGCGGTCGGTGGTGCGGGCGGTTCGGAAGGATCGAAGAATACCACCGACGCTCGCGCGCTTGACAAATTGATATGACGTATTTGTAATACGACCAGAGACAACGCGGCGCTTTCGGGCTGCGTGAAAACCCTGATCCCTCCGTCATGACCCTTTCGCCACGGCCCCGCGCCTTCCTGTGCCGCCGCTTCACGCCCGCCGTCGAATCCGCGCTGCGGGAACGCTTTGCACTGCAGGTGAACGACGACGACGCGATCCTGCCTTCAGCCGAGATCGCGCGCCGTGCCGAGGGTTGCGAACTGCTCTTCGTCAGCGCCACCGAAGCCGTCGACGCCGCCACCATCGCGCGGCTCGGGCCCACGCTGCGCGTGATCGCCACCCTGTCGGTCGGCTACGACCACATCGACATGGCCGCAGCGCGCGCTGCCGGCGTGCAGGTGCTGCACACGCCCGACGTCCTGAGCGATGCCTGCGCCGAGATCGCGATGATGCTGCTGCTCAACGCCTGTCGCCGTGGCTTCGAAGCCGATCGCCTGGTGCGTAGCGGCGCCTGGGCTGGCTGGGCGCCGACGCAGCTGCTGGGCACGGGGCTGGTCGGCCGCCGGCTCGGCATCTTCGGCATGGGCCGCATCGGCCGTGCCATCGCCGTGCGCGCCCGCGCCTTCGGCCTGGCCATCCACTATCACAACCGGTCACGGCTCGACGCGGCGCTGGAAGAGGGCGCGACCTACCACGACACGCTCGACGGCCTGCTCGCCGCAAGCGACATCCTGATGATCGCGGCGCCCGGTGCGCCGTCGCTGCGCGGCACCTTCGACGCCGAGCGGCTGGCGATGCTCCCCGCAGGCGCCGTCGTGGTGAACATCTCGCGCGGCGATCTGGTCGACGACGAGGCGCTGCTCGCTGCGCTCAAGAGCGGCCAGGTGCGTGGCGCCGGGCTCGACGTGTTCGCGAACGAGCCGCACCTGAACCCGGGCTATCGAACGATGGACAACGTCTTCCTCTCGCCCCACATCGGCAGCGCCACGCACGAGACGCGCGATGCGATGGGCTGGCTGCTGATCCACGGCGTCGAGGCCCTGGCGCGCGGCGAGACGCCCGACAACCTGCTTTCCTGATCCCCCTTGACTGATACACCAACGTCCTTTCCCATGAAACTCCAACATCCCGATCTGTTCCGTCAGCAATGCCACATCGACGGCCGCTGGGTCGATGCGTCCGACGGCGCGACCCTCGCCGTCACCAACCCGGCCGACGACAGCGTGCTCGGCACCGTGCCGCGCCTCACCGCGGGCGATGTGCGCAGCGCCATCGACGCGGCGAACAAGGCGCTGCCGGGCTGGCGCGACACCAGCGCCAAGGAGCGCTCGCGCCTGATGCGCCGCTGGTACGACCTCTGCATGGCGCACCAGGACGACCTCGGGATGCTGCTCACGCTCGAGCAGGGCAAGCCGCTGGCCGAGGCCAAGGGCGAGATCGCCTACGGATCGAGCTTCATCGAATGGTTCGCCGAAGAGGCCAAGCGCGTGTATGGCGACGTGATTCCGGCTGCGACGATGGACCGCCGCATCGTGGTGCTCAAGCAGCCGGTCGGCGTGGTCGCGGCGATCACGCCGTGGAACTTCCCCAACGCGATGATCACGCGCAAGGCGGGCGCCGCGCTGGCGGCCGGCTGCACCATCGTCATCAAGCCGGCGTCGGCCACGCCGTACTCGGCGCTGGCGCTGGCGCAGCTCGCGGCCGAGGCGGGCATCCCGGCCGGCGTGCTCAACGTGGTGACCGGCGCGGCATCGACCGTCGGCGGCGAACTCACCGGCAGCCCGATCGTGCGCAAGCTCTCGTTCACCGGCTCCACCGAGGTGGGCAAGAAGCTCATGGAACAGTGCGCCGGCACCGTGAAGAAGGTGTCGATGGAGCTCGGCGGCAACGCACCCTTCATCGTGTTCGACGACGCCGACCTCGACGCCGCCGTGGCCGGCGTGATGGCCTCGAAGTTCCGCAACGCGGGCCAGACCTGCGTGTGCGCCAACCGCATCTTCGTGCAGGCCGGCATCTACGACCGCTTCACCGAAAAGCTCAAGACCACGGTGGAGGCGCAGGTGGTCGGCAACGGCCTGGAGACCGGCGTCAACCTCGGCCCGCTGATCGACGACGCGGCCGTGGCCAAGGTGCGCGAGCACATCGCCGACGCCGTGTCGCTGGGCGCGCAGATCGTGACCGGCGGCAAGTCGCATGCGCTGGGCGGCCGCTTCTTCACGCCCACCATCCTGGCGGACGTGTCGCCCAAGTCGAAGCTGATGCAGGAAGAAACTTTCGGCCCGGTGGCGCCGCTGATCCGCTTCGACACCGACGAGCAGGCGGTGGCGATGGCCAACGACACGCCTTTCGGCCTGGCCGCGTATTTCTACACGCAGGACTACGCGCGGGCCTGGCGCGTGGCCGAGGCGCTGGAGGTTGGTATCGTCGGGCTCAACGAAGGGCTGATCTCGACCGAGCTCGCCCCCTTCGGCGGTATCAAGGAATCGGGTGTCGGGCGCGAAGGCTCCAAATACGGCATCGACGACTACCTCGAGATCAAGTATGTCTGCGCTGGCGGCCTTGGCCGTCCGATGCGGGTGTAGCCACAGCAGCTTTAGCAGGAGATAACGAATGGAAAATATCGGACTGGTCGGCGTCGGCCTCATGGGCCATGGCATCGCGAGCAACATCGTCAAGCACGGCCACCCGCTGTCGGTGCTCGAGCACCCGGGCAACCAGCCGCTCGACACGCTGAAGGCGGCGGGCGTGAAGACCTTCGCCACCGCGAGCGACCTTGCCGCCGCGGTCGACGTGGTGATCCTGTGTGTCACCGGCACGCCGCAGGTCGAGGCGGTGCTGCTCGGCGACACCGGCGTGCTCAAGGGCCTGCGGCCCGGCACGGTCGTCATCGACTGCTCGACCGCGCTACCCGATTCAACCGAGCGCCTGGCCAAGACCGTTGCCGACGCCGGCGGCCGCTTCATGGATGCCGCGATGACGCGCACGCCCAAGGAAGCCGCCGAAGGGCGCCTCAACCTGCTGGTCGGCGGTGACGCCGAGCTGTTTCGCGACTGCCGGCCGCTCCTGGCCTGCTTCGCCGAGAACATCACGCACGCCGGCCCGGTCGGTGCCGGCCACCGGATGAAGCTGCTGCACAACTACGTGTCGCTCGGCTCCGTCGCGCTGATCGCCGAGGCCGCCGCCTGCGCCGAGCGCGCCGGTGTCGACCCCGAAGTGTTTATCGACGTGCTGGTCAAGGGTGGCGGCGGCGGCACCGCGCTGGAGCGGCTGCGGCCCTTCCTGATGAACAAGGACCCGAGCGGCCTGCGCTTCGCGATGTCGAACGCGCAGAAGGACCTGGGCTACTACACGGCCATGGCCGAGGCCAGCCACTCGGCCCGCAGCATCGCCGAGGGCGTGCGCCGGACCTTCGACGAGGCGGTGCAGGCCGGCAACGGCGACGCGCTGCTGCCGGAACTGGTGGCCGTGCTGGCGAAGCGCGGCGACGCCTGAGCGCAGCAGCGGCCCTCCGCGGCCTCTACGCGCCTTCCGCCCCCTCGATCAGAAAGCGCACCCGCCGCACGCCCTGCCACTCGTCGGCGTCGAGCCGGAAGGCCAGCACCACCTTCGGCGGCAGCGGCTCGGTGTGGCCGAACCAGATGCCGTCGACCGGCTTGCCCTGGTGCTTGAGCCGCAGCGCCAGGTGCTTTTCGCCGACCAGGCGTTGCGAGATGACCTCGACCTCTTCGCTGAAGGTCGGCGGCGCGAAGCCCTGGCCCCACACCTCGCGGTGCAGGGTGTCGACCAGGTCGACGCGCATGTACTCGGCGGCGATCGGGCCGTCGGTGTCGATGCGGCGCGTGAGCGAGGCGGCGTCGAGCCATTCGAGTGCGACCTGCGCGAGGGCGCGCTCGAAGGTCGGGAACTGCTCGCGCGCCACCGTGCAGCCGGCCGCCATCGCATGGCCGCCGAAGCGCAGCAGCACGCCGGGGTGCCGCTTGGCGACCAGGTCGAGCGCATCGCGCAGGTGGAAGCCGGCAATCGATCGGCCGGAGCCCTTCAGCTCCTGTTCCTTGCCCGGCGCGCCGCTGGCGGCGAAGACAAAGGTGGGGCGGTGGAAGCGGTCTTTCAGCCGCGACGCGACGATGCCGACCACGCCTTCGTGGAAGGCCGCGTCGAACACGCTGATGGCCGCTGGCACCGATTCGCCGCCGGCGCTGTCGACGTCGAACAGCGACTCGGCCAGCAGCAGCGCCTGGTCACGCATGCCGCCCTCGATGTCGCGCCGCTCGCGGTTGATGCCGTCGAGCATTCGCGCCAGTTCGTCGGCGCGGCCCGCGTCGTCGGTCAGCAGGCATTCGATGCCCAGCGTCATGTCAGCGAGCCGGCCGGCCGCGTTGATGCGCGGGCCGAGGGCGAAGCCGAAGTCGAAGGTGGTGGCGACCGGTGCCTTGCGGCCGGCCGCGCTGAAGAGTGCCGCGATGCCCGCGGGCAGCGCGCCCGCGCGGATGCGGCGCAGGCCCTGGGCGACGAGGCGGCGGTTGTTGGCGTCAAGCTTGACGACGTCGGCCACGGTGCCCAAGGCGACCAGCGGCAGCAGTACATCCAATTTGGGTTGCGTCGCTGCATCGAACACGCCGCGCGCCCGCAGTTCGGACCGCAGCGCCAGCAGCACATAGAACATCACACCCACACCGGCGATGCTCTTGCTCTGGAACTCGCAGCCGGGCTGGTTCGGGTTCACCAGCACGTCGGCGTCGGGCAGTTGCGGGCCGGGCAGGTGGTGGTCGGTCACCAGCACCTGCAGGCCACGCGCCTTGGCGGCAGCGACGCCGTCGACGCTGGCGATGCCGTTGTCGACGGTGACGAGCACGTCGGCACCGCCATCGGCCACGCGCTCGGCGATCGGCGGCGTGAGGCCGTAGCCGTCGACCACGCGGTCGGGCACCAGGTAGGCGACCTGTTTCGCACCGAGCAGCTTCAGCCCGCGCACGGCCACCGCGCAGGCCGTGGCGCCGTCGCAGTCGTAGTCGGCCACGATGCACAGGCGCTTGTCGTCGCGGATCGCGTCGGCCAGCAGCACGGCGGCGTCGCGCGTGCCCTTGAGCGTGTCGGGCGGCAGCAGGCGTGCCAGGCCGTCGTCCAGCTCTTCCTTGCCGAGCACGCCGCGCGCCGCGTACAGCCTTGCCAGCAGCGGGTGCACGCCGGCCTGTTCCAGCGCCCAGACGCTGCGCGGCGGGATGTCGCGGGCGACGATCTTCACAGCGCGGCCAGCACCGTCGTGGCTTGCGTGCGGGTGAAGAGGTTCTTCACCCAGCCCAGGGCGCCGCGCGGCTGCGGCGCGAAGCGGCGCGCGGCGCGGTCGCCGCAGAGCGTGAGCTGCACCGCTTCGCCGCGGCGGTAGGCGGCCAGCAGTTCGGCGATCGGGCCGGCATCGAGCGCCTGCCAGGCCGCGGTCCAGGCGGCGGCATCGTCGTGCAGGGCCGGGGCGCGCAGCGTGTCGAGCACCGTCGGGGCCTCGGTGGCCGGAGGCGTCGTGGTCGACAGCACGCCCGTGCCGCTCAGCCAGAAGGAGTTGATCGGCTGCAGGCCGCGCGCGATGCGCTCGTCGTTCACCCGCTGCGTGTAGAGCAGCATCTGCATCTCGTTCTGCAGCTTGCGCACCGGCTTGAGCGCATCGGTCAGTGGTGCCCAGGCCGAGATCGGCCCGCCGGCGGCGCGGTCGAGCGATGCGGTGGCGAGGCCGCGGAACAATTCGCCGCGCGCCAGCCAGCGGCCGGGTGCGGTCGATCGGCGCAGCACGATGCCGTCCTCCTGGAAGAAGGGGCGGGCGGCTTCGAGCAGCGCCTGCGATTCGGCCGTATCGATCGCCATGCCGCTCGGGTCGTCGAGCACCACCTCGTCGATGGCGACTTCCCAGTGGCACAGCGTGAGCACCGCCCAGGGCTCGTCGGAGCCGGCACGCGAGAGGCCGGTCTGCTGCGCCTCGCACGCGCCCCAGGCGATGCAGCCGTCGGCCGCCTCGATGCCGAGGGCGCGGGCCAGCGCGCGCTCGTGCGGCGGCGTGAGGGTGGTGTCGGCCTGCGTGTCGTCATGGGCCACGGCCAATCGGGTGAGCAGGGTGTCGAGATTCGGAAGTTGCAGCGCGGCCAGCGCGGCGGAACAAGCGGAAGACCCGCGGCCGGCAAAGGGGATCAGGAGATGTGTCGGGGAGGGGGGAAGGGCCATGGGGCCTATTGTCGGGTCATGCCCGGCGCCCTCCGGCGGGATGCCACAATTCCGCTCCTATGCCCCTTCCCTACGAACTGCAACTCGGCTGGCGCTACACGCGTGCGGGCCGGGCGACGCGGCGCAACGGCTTCATCTCCTTCATCTCAGGTGTCTCGATGCTCGGCATCGCGCTGGGCGTGGCGGCGCTGATCATCGTGCTCTCGGTCATGAACGGCTTCCAGAAAGAGGTGCGCGACCGCATGCTCGGCGTGGTGTCGCACATCGAGATCTTCTCGCGCGACGGCCAGGCACTGCAGGACATCGGCCCGATCATGGATGCGGCGCGCAAGAACCCGGCGGTGATCGGCGTGGCCCCCTTCATCACCACCCAGGCGCTCATCGCGCGCGGCGAGGACATGAAGGGCGCGCTGGTGCGCGGCATCGAGCCCCAACTCGAACCCCAGGTGACCGACTTCGCCAGCACCGCGCAGAAGGGCGCGCTCGACAAGCTGGTGCCCGGCGAATTCGGCATCGTGCTCGGCGGCGAACTGGCGCGTTCGCTCTTCGTGCGGGTCGGTGACCAGGTCACGCTGGTGGCGCCCGGCGGCCAGGTGACGCCGGCCGGCGTGGTGCCGCGGCTCAAGCAGTTCACCGTGGTCGGCACCTTCGATTCCGGGCACTACGAATACGACTCGGCGCTGGCCATGATCCACGAGCAGGACGCGGCCCGCGTGTTCCGCCTCGAAGGGCCGAGCGGCGTTCGTCTGAAGCTCAAGGACCTGAATCAGGCGCGCCAGGTGGCCGACGAGCTGGCGGTGACGCTGCCCGGCTCTTTCCTCATCCGCGACTGGACCCGGCAGAACAAGACCTGGTTCGCCGCGGTGCAGGTCGAGAAACGCATGATGTTCATCATCCTCACGCTGATCGTCGCGGTGGCCGCCTTTAACCTGGTGTCGACGCTGGTCATGACCGTGACCGACAAGCGCGCCGACATCGCCATCCTGCGCACGCTGGGCGCCAGCCCGAAAAGCATCATGGGCATCTTCGTCGTGCAGGGCGCCATGGTCGGCGTGATCGGCACGCTCGGCGGGCTGCTGCTGGGGCTGGGCATCGCCTACAACATCGACGTGATCGTGCCGGCGCTGGAGCGGCTCTTCCACGCGAGCTTCCTGCCCAAGGACATCTACCTCATCAGCCGGATGCCGAGCGATCCGCAGCAGTCGGACATCATGCCCATCACCCTGATCTCGCTGGCCCTGGCCTTTGTCGCCACGCTGTACCCGAGCTGGCGCGCAAGCCGCGTCAACCCCGCGGAGGCCTTGCGATATGAATGAAGTCACTTCCGGCAAGGTCGTTCTCAAGGTCCGAGGCCTCACCAAGCGCTTCCACGAAGGCCGCATCGACCTCACCGTGCTGCACGGCGTCGATCTCGACGTGCATGCGGGCGAGACGCTGGCCATCGTCG
Organism: Variovorax cryoconiti; assembly: GCF_051216395.1. Classification (NCBI taxonomy): domain Bacteria; kingdom Pseudomonadati; phylum Pseudomonadota; class Betaproteobacteria; order Burkholderiales; family Comamonadaceae; genus Variovorax; species Variovorax cryoconiti. The sequence continues at coordinate 327,072 of NZ_JBPJZI010000002.1, forward strand.
GCGCCTCCGGTTCGGGCAAGAGCACCATGCTGCACCTGATGGGCGGGCTCGATGCGCCGACCGCGGGCAGCGTCGAACTGCACGGCAAGAACATCGCGCACGCCGATGCGGCCGCGCAGGGCCGGCTGCGCAACCGGCACCTCGGCTTCGTCTACCAGTTCCATCACCTCCTGCCGGAATTCAGCGCGCTCGACAACGTCGCGATGCCGCTGAAGATCCGGCGCGCGCCGCCCGCGGAACAGACCGAGGCCGCGACGCAGATGCTCAAGGCGGTCGGCCTCGGCGAGCGGCTGCAGCACCGCCCGGCCGAACTCTCGGGCGGAGAGCGCCAGCGCGTCGCCATCGCGCGCGCACTGGTCACGCAGCCCGATTGCGTGCTGGCCGACGAGCCCACCGGCAACCTCGATCGCAGCACGGCCGACGGCGTGTTCGCGCTGATGCTCGAACTGGCCCGCAAGCGCGGCACGGCTTTCGTCATGGTCACCCACGACGAGACCCTGGCGAGCCGCTGCGACCGCGTGTTGCGGCTGGTGGCCGGGCGCCTGGCCGACTGACGCGGCTACAGGGTCTTGACGTCGCCCGACACGGGCGGCCGCCCTTGACCCAGCAGGCGCGCGACCCATGTCTTCAGCGCGATGCGCAACGCCACGGCAACAGGCAGTTCGGCGTACTGGACGATCTCGGTGGGCGCCAGCGCCGCGATCTCGACCCAGCCGGTGCGGCTCACGCCGTGGGCCTGCCCGTCGGTGAGCGTGGCACGCGTCGTGAACAGGGTCTCGCCCAGCCAAGCCGGCGACTCGACCAGCATCACCTGGCCGTGGGCCACGACGATCTGCGTGCCGGCACGCAGGCGCGCGTGCAGTGTCTGACCCTCGCGCAGAGCGATGCGGGTGGTGGTGGGTGTGTGCGATGCGGTCATGCGGGTGCTCCTCTTCCGTGCGTTGGATGTCGTCATGCCGGGGCGGTGCCTCGACGGTGTTGCACGGTTGTCCCCGGTCGATGCAGGTGTCGCATCGCGCTCTTCGTTCGTGCGGGGCGGATTGTTCTGCGGCGCTGCAAACGGGTCTGTAGCTATCGCTAGCTACACCACTACGCCGAATGGCGCTACGCGATTTGTTCACAATCGCTCACAATCGCGGCCTCCGTCACTGCACGCGCCTCCGGGCGTCTCGCGCCCGCACGCCATGCCGCAGTCCCTGCTGTCCCCGGTGATCCAGGTGGCCCTGGTGGAGGACGATCCGTCCTTCGAACAGGCCTTTGCGACGGCGATCGAAGCGGCGCCCGACATGAGGCTGGCCGGTGTCGCCCGCAACTGCCGCCAGGCGCGTGAACTGCTGGAACGGCCGTCGGCGCAGGTGCTGCTGGTCGACCTCGGCCTGCCCGACGGGCCGGGCATCGACCTCATCCGCATGGCGCAGTACCGCTGGCCGACCTGCCACGTGATGGTCAGCACGGTCTTTGGCGACGAGGCGCACGTGATGCAGAGCCTGGAGGCCGGCGCCACCGGCTACCTGCTCAAGGACAGCGCACCCGAGCGCATCACCGACGGCATCCGCATCGTGCACGCCGGCGGCAGCCCGATCAGCCCGCTGATCGCCCGCCAGTTGCTCACGCGCTTTCGCCATGTACTGACGCGCGAGAACGAGGTGGCGCCGCCCTCACAGGCCGTGCAGGCTGCCCAGTCGCTGCTCTCGCCACGCGAGCGCCAGGTGCTCGAATACATCGCCAAGGGCTTCAGCTACGAAGAGATCGGCGGGCTGATGGGCGTGTCGCGCAACACGGTGCTGAGCTTCGTTCGCCGCATCTACGCCAAGCTCGAAGTGCGTTCGCAGCTCGAGGCGATCCATGAAGCCCGCAGCCAGGGCCTGCTGGCGCGCTAGCCTCGCGTTGGCCGCAGCGGCCGTGTTGGCCTGCGGCTGCGCGGCGTCCCGTGACGGCGAGGAAGCGTCGTCGCTGCACCTGGCCGAAGCCCGCGTGCTGGTGCAGCCCGGCGGCTCGCTCACGGTGCCGCAGCCGTCGCAGCTCGACGCCGACGTGCCGGTCGGCGACTGGCGGTCCGTGACGCTGCCGCACACCTGGCCGCGGGCGGTGATCCCGCAAGGCGGCGAGGCCGACCAGGCCACGCAGACGACCTGGGTCGCCTTCGACCTCGACCGGCATCTCGACCGTCACCTCGGCAGTGCCGGCACCGTGCCGCGCGGCGCCTACTTCTACCTGCCGCGCTGGCAGACCATCGGCCGCATCGCCGTGTACGCCGACGATCGCCTGATCTACCGCTCGACCGGCGACCTGGTGTGGAACGGCTTCAACCACCCGCTGTGGCTGCCGATCGATGCCGATGGTGGTGCGCCGCCGCACACGCTGCTGCTGCGCATCGACAGCGTGGCGAGCGCCGGCGGTGCGGTGTCGAGCGCCTGGGTTGGCCCGGCGGCCGCGCTGGAACCGCAGTTCCAGCTGCGGCGCCTGCTGCAGGCGCGCATTTCCGAGGTCATGAGCGTCGCCGTGATGGGCCTGGGCCTGTTCGCACTGGTGGTGTGGCTGCGGCGGCGGCACGAGCGCGTGTACCTGCTGTTCGCGCTCTACACGCTGTTCATGGTGCTGCGCGGGCTGCACTACCACATGGGCCTCGAGCCGCTGCCCATTCCCACCGCCTGGTTCGGCTGGATGACGGTCAACGCGGTCAACGCGCTGCTCGTGACCTGGTACTTCTTCGTTGCCACGCTGGTGCCGCAGGCGCCGCGCTGGCCGGGCCGCGCGCTGCTGGGCCTGATGCTGCTGGCCTGCCTCGTCACCTTGCCGGTGCTGTCGGCCTATCCGTGGATCGACGCGCTGGCGCCGCTGTCGTACCTCGTCACCATCCTGTCGGCGGTGCCGGCCGTGCTGATGATGGCGTGGGCCGCTTGGCGGAACGGCTCGCGCGAAGGTGTCCTCGCGTCCTGCGTCGGCGTGATCGACCTGCCGGTGGCGGTGCACGACTGGCTCATGCAGAACTACTGGGCCAGCCCGGAGGACCTGTACCTCTGGCCGGTCTCGACGACGGCGCGGCTGCTGGTCTTCATCTACATCATCCTGCAGCGCTATGTCGGCGCGGTCGAAGAGGTGGAGCGGGCCAATGTGCGGCTGGCGCACCGCCTGCGCGAGCGCGAAGCCGAGCTGGCCGTGAGCTATGGCCAGCTGCGCGAGGTACAGCAGCGCGAGACGCTCACGCGCGAGCGCCAGCGCCTGATGCAGGACATCCACGACGGCATGGGCTCGCAGCTGATGAGCGCGCTGAAGGTGGCGGAGTCGGGCCGCCTGAGCGAGTCGCAGATGACGGGGGTGCTGCGCGAGTGCATCGACGACCTGCGGCTGACCGTCGATTCGCTCGAACCGGTGGAGGCCGACCTGCTGCTCCTGCTGGCGACCCTGCGCTATCGCCTGACGCCGCGGCTCGAAGGCTCCGGCCTGGCCCTGCGCTGGGAGGTGGCCGACGTGCCGCCGCTCGAATGGCTCGACCCGCGCAGCGCGCTGCATGTGCTGCGCATCCTGCAGGAAGGCATCGCGAACGTGATCCGGCATGCGCGCGCGACCGAGTTGCGCGTGGGCACCGGCCTGGCGGAGGGCGGTGTGGTCGTGCATCTGCAGGACAACGGCCAGGGCTTCGCGTCGCCCCCCGACGGCGAGGCGGGCAAGGGGCTGTCGAACATGCGGCGCCGCGCGCGTGCGATCGGCGGCGAGGTGACATGGGAGGCGCTCGCCGGCGGCACGCGCTTCGTCCTGTGGCTCCCGCTGGTGCAGGGTGCGAGCCGGGAGGCACCTCGACCTCTTCAGGCCGCCGTCGATTAGCCACCGTCCCGTTCAGGCGCGTCAGAGGATCCGGTTGAACCAGAACAGCGACAGACCCGCGGACAGCAAGGCCAGCAGCGCGGCGCCCAGGGCGAAGAGCGCGGAGACCTCGGTCTCCTTCTTCTCGACCGTGAGGCGCGAGCTCAGCGTGTCATAGACCTTCTTCAGGTCGGCCGCGGTGCCGGCGTAGAAGTACTCGCCGGAGGTCTTGTTGGCCACGGCCTTCAACGTTTCTTCGTCGAGCCGCACGCGCATCGACCAGCCCTCGAAGCCGATGGTCTCGCCGTCGACCGTGCCGATGCCCACCGTGTACACGCGCACGCCGCGGTCGGCCGCCACCTTGGCCGCGTCGAGCGGGTCGACGCCGGTGGTGCGCTGGCCGTCGGTCAGCATGATGATCGCGGCCGAGGTGTACGAGCCCGGCGCCACCGGCGTGAACTCGGGCGCGGGCGCCTTGCCGGCCTGCTCGATCGGCACGCCGCGCTGGCGGCTCTGCGGGCCGAAGTTGGAGATGTCGATGCCGGCCTGCGGGAACAGCGTGGCGAGCGACACCACGATCGCGTTGCCCGTCGCCGTGGCGCGCTGCAGCTGGAAGGCGTCGATCGCGGTGACCAGGTCGTCGCGGTTGACGGTGGGCAATTGCGCCACCTGCGCGCTGCCGGCGAAGGCCACGATGCCGACCTTCACGGTGCGCGGCAGGTCCTTGATGAAGGCCTTGGCGGCCTCCTGCGCCGCGACCAGGCGGTTGGGCAGCACGTCGGTGGCGCGCATGCTGCCGGACACGTCCATCGCCAGGATGATGGTCTGCTGGTTCGACGGCAGCACCACCACCGCCATCGGCCGCGCGGCGGCGACGAGCATCGCCACCATCGCCAGCAGGAAGAGCAGGGGCGGGATGTGCCGCTTCATGCTTTGCCCGGCGCCCATCGCTTCGCGCACGATCGAGAGGCTCGCGTAGCGCAGCGCCAGCTTCTTCTTGCGCCGCATCAGCCACACGTACAGCAGCACCAGCAGGGGCACGGCGGTCAGCAGCCAGAGGAACTGGGGCCACAGGAAATTCATGGGGCGCTCCCGGATGTCGTCGCTGAGGTCATGCGGCCACCGCCTTTCGCTGCGCACCGCCGGTGCGGAACCGGCGCTTGCGCAGGTCGGCGAAGCGCAGGATGGCCGCGGCCAGGTCGTCGTCGGTGGAAAGTTCGAGCGTGTCGACGCCGGCCTTGGACAGCGTGGCGCGCAGCGTGGCTTCGCGCTCGGCGGCGATGCGCGCGAAGCGTTTGCGGAAGCCCGCGTCGTGCGTGTCGACCCACAGCTGCTCGCCGGTCTCGGCGTCGCGCAGCGGCACCAGGCCGAGGTCGGGCAGTTCGATCTCGAGCGGGTCGAACAGCCGCACCGCGATCACCTCGTGGCGCTGCGTCAACTGCGCCAGTGGTTTCTCCCAACCTGGCTCGGTGAGGAAGTCGGACACCACGAAGACGGTCGAGCGGCGCGGCATCAGCACCGCGGCGGACTTCAGCAGGTCGGACAGCCGGGTCATGCCCTGCGTCGGCTTGCCCTCGACCGACCGCTTGTCCATGGCGTGCAGCAGGCGCAGCACATGGGGCCGGCCGCTGCGCGGCGGGATCACCGCCTCGAGGTCGTTGCCGTAGACCAGCGCGCCGACACGGTTGCCGTGCCGCGTGAGCAGCCGTGCCAGCACGCCAACGAAGCCCTGGGAAATCTCGCGCTTGGCCTTCAGGCCCGAGCCGAAGTCCACCGAGCGGCTCAGGTCGAGCACGAACCAGGCGGCCATCTCGCGGTCTTCGGTGTAGACGCGCACGTGCGGCACCTGCAACCGTGCGGTCACGTTCCAGTCGATGTGGCGCACGTCGTCGTGGTGCTGGTACTCGCGCAGGTCGGCCAGGTCGAGCCCGGTGCCGCGCATCAGCGTGCGGTAGTCGCCCTGCAGCAGGCCGTCGAGCCGGCGGATGACGGTCCATTCGAGCCGGCGCAGCACGCGCTCGGCGGCACCCGCGGCCGTCTCCGCCACGGCAGCGACCTGCGCGTCGTTGGCGGCGCGCGCGCGCTTGCTAGGCCACCAGCTTTTCATGCTCGAGAGGTTTCGGAGGGGCGGGTATGGCCTTCATGATCTTCTCGATCAAGCCGTCGGCGGTGAGCCCTTCGGACAGGCCTTCGTACGACAGCGTCACGCGGTGGCGCAACACGTCGGGCACCAGCGCCGTCATGTCCTCCGGCAGCGCGTAGCTGCGGCCGCGCAGCAGAGCCAGTGCGCGGGCGCCTTCTGTCAGGTTGATGCTGGCGCGCGGGCTGGCGCCGAAGGTGATGAAGCGGCGCATGTCCTTCAGGCCGTGCTTCTCGGGCGTGCGCGTGGCCGACACCAGCTTCACCGCATACTGGATGAGGGAAGGGTCGACGTACACGCGCCGGGCCTCGGCCTGCAGCGCGGCGAGCTGGTCGGTGGTGGCCACCGTCGCCGCCTGCACTGGCGGGCCGATCACGCGCTGGACGATGACGAATTCCTCTTCGTCGGTCGGGTAGTCGACCAGCACCTTCATCATGAAGCGGTCGACCTGCGCCTCGGGCAGCGGGTAAGTGCCCTCGGTCTCGATCGGGTTCTGCGTCGCCATCACGAGGAAGGGGCGCGGCACCTTGTGCGTCTCGCCGGCGATGGTCACCTGGCGTTCCTGCATCACCTCGAGCAGCGCGCTCTGCACCTTGGCCGGCGCGCGGTTGATTTCGTCGGCCAGCAGCAGGTTGGCGAACACCGGACCGAGTGCGGTGGAGAAGTCGCCGGTTTTCTGGTTGTAGATGCGCGTGCCCACCAGGTCGGCCGGCACCAGGTCGGGCGTGAACTGGATGCGCTTGAACTGCCCGCTCACGGTGTCGGCCAGCGTCTTGATGGTGAGCGTCTTCGCGAGACCCGGCACGCCTTCGACCAGCAGGTGACCGCCGGCCAGCATGGCGACCATCACGCGTTCGAGGAAGCGGTCCTGGCCGACCACGACGCGCTTGACCTCATAGAGGATCTGCTCCATCAGCTCGGCCGTGGCGGGCGAATTCGTCGGCGGTGTCTCGAAGCTCATGGGCGTGCTTTCGTGAAGGAGGAGGAAGGGCCGTTGGTCGAAGGTCAGAACGGTGGCGAGCCCAGTGCCGAGGCGGCGTTCTCGATGGGCACGGCGAAGCCGATGCCGATGAAGGTGCGCTGTTGCGTGGGGTTGAGGATGGCCGTGACGATGCCGAGCACCTCGCCGTTCATGTTGACGAGCGGGCCGCCCGAATTGCCCGGGTTGGCTGCCGCGTCGAACTGGATCAGGTTGCCCAGCTCCTGCTTGCCTTCCGGCGAGCGGAACGAGCGCTTGAGGCCCGACACGACACCGGCCGACACGGAAGGGCCGATGCCGAAGGGGAAGCCGACCGCGGCGACCTGGTCGCCCGACTGCAGGTCGGCGGTGGAGGTCATGGTCGCGGCGATCAGGTCGTCTGGAATCTTCTTCGCCTGCAGCACGGCCAAGTCGTTCTCGGGCTGCACGCCGGTGATGGTGGCCACCGCCTCCAGCCCGTCGGAGAAGGTGACTCGGATGGTTTCCGAGCCGGCGACGACATGCAGGTTGGTGAGGATCACGCCCTTGTCGACGATCACCACGCCGGTGCCCACGCCGCGCTCCACCTCGGTGCCGGGCGGCGGATCCGCTTCGGGTGCCTTGCCGCGCGCCATGTTTCGCCCGCGCTTCTCGGTCTTGGCCTCGGGCGTCGCGCGCTCGGTACCATAGCCCACCACGCGCACCACGGAGGGCCGGATGATGGCGGCGGCCCGCGTGGCCTGGGAGGGAAGGACGTTGGTCTGCAGCGTGCGCAGCACGGCGGCGTCGATGTCCTTCTGGGTAAGTGCATGCCCGGCCTGCCGAGGCCAGAGCGCAGCGCCCCCACCGGCCAGGGCGAGCACCAGCACCAGCAGCCCCGCGAAGGACTTCCGACCAGGCTGCCACTTCGCTGGTGCGGTGCTTGGCACGTCCGGCGGCGCACCGGCGGCGGGCGCATCCCCCTCTCGGGGCTCGTCGGCGTCTTTCGACGCTTGCGGCGAGCGGCTGTAAATACCAGTCCTGCGCATCGGCACCTCCGGGCAAAGAGTGACGTGTCAAAGAATTCACGGTAGCACGCTTTGTGCCGCCTTGCATGGCTTCGGGCATCATGGCCCGATGACCGGTTTCATCGATACACACTGTCACCTGGATGCCCCGGAATTCGGCGATGAAAGGGCGGCCGTCCGATTGCGCGCAGACGCTGCCGGCGTCGCGCTCTGCGTGATCCCCGCAGTCGCTGTCTTCAACTTCGCGACGGTTCGCACGTTGGCGCAGGCGCAGGGCGACGCCTATGCGCTGGGCATTCATCCGCTGTGCACGGGCGAAGCGCAGGAGGAAGACCTGCAGACGCTCGATGCCGAGCTGACAGCGCGCCGCGACGACCCGCGCCTGGTGGCCGTGGGCGAGATCGGGCTGGACTACTTCGTGCCCGATCTCGACGGGCCGAAGCAGGCGCATTTCTTCCACACGCAGTTGCAGCTCGCCCGCGCGCACGACCTGCCGGTGATCATCCATGTGCGTCGTTCGGTCGACCAGGTGCTCAAGCACCTGCGCCAGGTCGGTGCGGGGCGTCCATGGCGGGGCATCGCGCACGCCTTCAACGGCAGCGAGCAACAGGCCAAGGCCTGCATCGACCTCGGGCTCAAGCTGGGCTTCGGCGGCACCGTGACCTTCGACCGAGCGCTGCAGGTGCGCCGGCTGGCCACGTCGCTGCCGCTCGATGCGATCGTCATGGAAACCGATGCGCCGGACATCCAGCCGCACTGGCTCTACCGCACGCAGGAGGAGCGCCAGGCGGGCGCGGCACAGGGCCGCAATGAGCCGGCCGAGCTGCCGCGCATCGCCGCCGTGCTGGCGAAATTGCGCGGCATCACGACGGAAGAACTGGCGCTCGCCAGCACCTGCAACGCACGGGAAGCACTGCCTCGCTTGTCGTCGTTGTTGTCGCCGTCAGGTCGTGGTCAGGCCGGCGTGTAGGCCGACATCCCGTCGTCGAAAAAAGCTGCGCACCCACGTGATCGCTGTCATCCGCGCCGTCGCATCAGCCGTTGTCCGATCAGTGCGGCATAACCGTAACTACAACGCAACAAGGAGCTTTCCATGACCTCGTCCCTCTTCCGTTCCATCCCCGCCGTTCTGGCGTTGGGCATCGCCTCCATCGGTTTCTCCGCCGCCGCGCAAACGCCGGCACCGGCTCCGGCCGTGGCCCCTGCCACCGCACCTGCGCCGACCGCGACCGAGAAGGTCAAGACCGGCACCAAGAAGGCGTACAACGCCACCAAGCGCACCGCCAAGAAGGCCGGTCACGCCACGGCCAATGGTGCTAAGAAGGCGGGCGGCGCGGTCGCCGGCGTTGGCCACAAGACGGCCGATGGCATGCGCAGCGCCGGCCACAAGATCGGTGAGAAGATCCCCGGCACCGCCGAGAATGAAGCCGCCAAGAAGCCCTGATCCTGCGACCGGCATCGACCGGGACGCACCCTCGAAGAACCCGCCGCGGCGGGTTTTTTCTCGTGTGCCTTCCGGTGCCGCGCTCCTCGAGGGCCTGGTGCCCATCGTTTCGACGCAGACGGTGGTGCTGGTGCTGGGCAGCTTCCCGAGCGAGCGCTCGCTGGCGGAGGGGCGCTACTATGCCCATCCGCAGAACCATTTCTGGAAGATCTTGCAAGCTCTCTGGCCCGCCCATCCCCTGCCGCCGGGCACCGCATCCGCCGAACGCGCCGACTGGTTGACGCAACGGGGCCTCGGCCTGTGGGACGTCTATGGCAGCTGCCAGCGCGAGGGCAGCCTCGACACGTCGATCCGCGACGCGGCGCTCAACGATTTCGCAACCCTCGATGTGCCGAGGCTCGCGGCCATCGCGCACAACGGCGCCGAGAGCTTCCGCCATGCGCCCCAGGTGATCGACGCCCTGCGCGACAGCGGCCACGGCGTGCTGCCGGCCTACAAGCTGCCGTCCACCAGCCCCGCGCATGCGGCGATGTCGTTCGATCGCAAGTGCGAGGCCTGGCATGACGTGTTCGCACGGCACGGGCTGGTCGCGTGATGGCGGCGCGCACGCCGGCCCTGCCCGAGGTCAACTTCTCCGACTGGGGCGACATCCGCTACCTGCACCTCGGCACGGAGTGGGTGCAGGGCTCGATGAAGCTCGACGCGCCCTTCGAGATCGAGCTGGAATACGTGCAGCGCATGATGGCCTGGCTGCTCTTCGTCGAGCCGTCGAGCGTCATGAACCGGCATGCGATGCAGCTGGGCCTGGGTGCGGCCACGCTCACCAAGTTCAGCCGCAAGCAACTGCGCATGCGCACGACGGCCGTCGAGCTCAACCCGCAGGTCGTCGTGGCCTGTCGCGGCTGGTTCAAGCTGCCGGCCGACGACGCCAAGCTGCGCGTGGTGCTGGCCGATGCCGGCACCGAGATCCGCAAAGCCGAGTGGCAAGCCACGGTCGATGCGCTGCAGGTTGACCTGTACGACCACGAGGCCGCCGCGCCGGTGCTCGACAGCGAGTCTTTCTACGCCGATTGCCGCGGGCTGCTGACCGAGGACGGCTGCATGACGGTCAACCTGTTCGGCCGCTCGTCGAGCTACGAACGCAGCTTGGAGAAGATCGCCGCCGCCTTCGGCACCGAGGCCGTCTGGGCCTTCAAGCCGACGCGCGAGGGCAACACCGTCGTGCTGGCGCAGCGCACGCCGACGAGGCCGAAGCGCGACGCACTTGCCGAGCGCGCGCAGACCATCCAGACTCGCTGGGGTCTGCCGGCCCCCAAATGGCTGCGCGTCTTCAAACCCCTGTCATGAGCGTCGTTTCGCCACCCGCTGCTGCGTCCCGCTACGAAGGCCCGCTCGATCTGCGCCTGCTGATCGAGTGGCTCGCCGCCGACGGCGTCATCTCGCCGCACGAGGCCAAGCGCACCATCGCGCGCTGCGCGCAGGCCGAGAGCCGGCAGGCGCCGCTGATCCGGCTGGCCAATGTGGCGATGACGCGCGAGCGGGACGGCAAGCCGCTCGACCTGGAGATGCTGACCGAATGGCTGGCCGGGCGCGCCGCGCTGCAGTACCTGCGCATCGACCCGCTGAAGGTCGACGTGGGCAAGGTGGCCGACACCATGAGCGCGGCCTACGCCGAGCGCCACAAGGTGCTGCCGGTGCAGGTGACGCCCAGCGAAGTGGTGGTGGCCACGGCCGAACCCTTCCTCACCGACTGGATCTCGGAGGTCGAGCGCCAGTCGCGCCGCGCGGTGCGCCGCGTGGTGGCCAACCCGGCCGACATTCAGCGCTACACGGCGGAGTTCTTCGCGCTGGCCAAGTCGGTGCGGGCGGCGCAGAAGGCCGGCGGCAACGCGGGCGGCGCGAGTTTCGAGCAGCTGGTCGAACTCGGCAAGAGCAACAAGCAGCTCGACGCCAACGACCAGAGCGTGGTGCAGGTGGTCGACTGGCTGTGGCAGTACGCCTTCGACCAGCGTGCCAGCGACATCCACCTCGAGCCGCGGCGTGAGCAGGGCGTGGTGCGTTTTCGCATCGACGGCGTGCTGCACCCGGCCTACCAGATGCCCATGGGCGTGATGAACGCGATGGTCGCGCGCATCAAGCTCTTGGGCCGCATGGACGTGGTCGAGAAGCGCCGGCCGCTCGACGGCCGCATCAAGACCCGCAACATGCGCGGCGACGAGGTCGAGATGCGCCTGTCGACGCTGCCCACCGCCTTCGGCGAGAAGATGGTGATGCGGATCTTCGACCCCGACACGGCGGTGAAGGACCTCGACGCGCTGGGCTTCGCGCAGCACGATGCCACGCGCTGGGAGCAGCTCGTCACACGGCCGCACGGCATCATTCTGGTGACCGGGCCGACCGGCTCGGGCAAGACAACGACGCTGTACTCCACGCTCAAGCGGGTGGCGACCGAGGAAGTCAACGTCAGCACCATCGAGGACCCGATCGAGATGATCGAGCCGTCCTTCAACCAGACGCAGGTGCAGCCGCAGCTGGACTTCGGCTTCACCGAGGGCCTGCGCGCGTTGATGCGGCAGGACCCGGACATCATCATGGTCGGCGAAATCCGCGACCTCGCCACCGCCGACATGGCGGTGCAGGCGGCGCTCACCGGCCACCTGGTGTTCAGCACGCTGCACACCAACGACGCACCCAGCGCCATCACGCGGCTGATGGAATTGGGCGTGCCGTCGTACCTGATCAACGCCGTGATGCTGGGCGTGCTGGCGCAGCGGCTGGTGCGCACGCTGTGCCCGCTGTGCAAGCAGCCCGACGAATCGGTCACGCGCGAGAAGCTCGCCGAATTCGTCGCGCCCTGGCAGATCACCGGCTCGGTGCGCGCCTACCGGCCGGTGGGTTGCGTGGACTGCCGCATGACCGGCTACATGGGGCGCATGGGCCTTTACGAACTGCTCAGCATCAGCGAGGAGTTCAAGGCGCGCGTGAACAAGGAGCCCAACCTCAGCGCCCTGCGCCGCCAGGCCGTCACCGACGGCATGCGCCCGCTGCGGCTCGCCGGCGCGCTGCGCGTGGCCGAAGGCGTGACGACCATCGAGGAAGTCCTGAGCGCCACGCCCCCTCTGGAGTAGTCGACCCGGGGGTAACCCTAAGCCTCCGCTAGGTGGAATCCACATCGACCTGACGGGACCCTGACCACACAATCGGCCGTTCGAATTTTTTCGAGGAGATTGTTCGTGAAAATCAAAAGTCAGAAGGACTTCTTTGCCGGGCTGATGTTCGCCATCGTCGGCATCGCCTTCGCATGGGGTGCGACGACCTACAACGTGGGCTCCGGTGCGCGCATGGGACCGGGCTACTTCCCGATGATGCTGGGCATCGTGCTGGCCGTCCTCGGCCTCGTGGTGATCTTCAGCGCGCTCACCATCGAGACGGTCGACGGCGACCCGATCGGCAAGATCGCCTGGAAGCCCCTGGGCTTCATCATCGGCGCCAACCTGATCTTCGGTGTGCTGCTCGGCGGCGTCGTGTCGTGGGGCCTGCCCGCCATGGGCCTGATCGCCGCGATCTACGCACTGGTGCTCATCGCCGGTCTGGCCGGGGAGCAGTACAGCTTCAAGGCCAGCCTGATCCTTGCCACGATCCTCGCGATCGGCAGCTACCTCGCCTTCGTGGTCGCACTCAAGCTGCAGTTCCAGGTCTGGCCCACCTTCATTTCGGGCTGAGACACACACATGGACCTGATCAACAACCTCTCCATCGGCTTCACCGCGGCGTTCACGCTGCAGAACCTGATCTACTGCTTCGTCGGCTGCCTCCTGGGCACGCTGATCGGCGTGCTGCCGGGCATCGGCCCGGTCGCGACCATCGCGATGCTGCTGCCCGCCACCTACGCGCTGCCACCGGTGGCCGCGCTCATCATGCTGGCCGGCATCTACTACGGCTCACAGTACGGTGGCTCGACCACCGCCATCCTGGTGAACCTGCCCGGGGAATCGTCCTCGGTGGTGACCGTGATCGACGGGCACCAGATGGCCAAACAGGGGAGAGCGGGCCCCGCGCTCGCTGCCGCCGGCCTGGGCTCCTTCTTCGCCGGTTGCGTCGGCACGCTGATCCTGGCCGCCTTCGCGCCGCCGCTGACGGAACTCGCGTTCAAGTTCGGCCCGGCCGAGTACTTCTCGCTCATGATCCTGGGCCTGATCGGCGCCGTGGTGCTGGCCTCGGGCTCGCTGCTCAAGGCCATCGCGATGATCGTGCTGGGCCTGCTCATCGGCCTGGTCGGCACCGACGTGAACTCGGGCGTCGCGCGCTTCAGCTTCGACATCCCCGAACTCACCGACGGCATCGGCTTCATCGTGATCGCCATGGGTGTGTTCGGCTACGGTGAAATCATCGCCAACCTGTCGCGCCCGGAAGAAGAACGCCAGGTCTTCACCGCCAAGGTGCACGGCCTGTGGCCCACCAAGGACGACTTCAAGAACATGCTGCCGGCCGTGCTGCGCGGCACGGCGCTCGGTTCTTCGCTGGGCATCCTGCCCGGTGGCGGCGCGCTGCTGTCGGCCTTCGCGGCCTACACGCTCGAGAAGAAGATGAAGCTCAAGCCCGGGGAAATTGCCTTCGGCAAGGGCAACATCCGCGGCGTGGCCGGCCCCGAGGCCGCCAACAACGCCGGTGCGCAGACCTCCTTCATCCCGCTGCTGACCTTGGGCATTCCGCCGAACCCGGTGATGGCGCTGATGGTGGGTGCGATGACCATCCACAACATCCAGCCCGGCCCGCAGGTGATGACCAGCAATCCGGAACTGTTCTGGGGCCTGATCGCCTCGATGTGGATCGGCAATGCGATGCTGATCGTGCTGAACCTGCCGCTCATCGGCATCTGGATCAAGCTGCTGTCGATCCCGTACCGCTGGCTGTTCCCGGCCATCGTGCTGTTCTGCGCGATCGGCGTGTACTCGACGAACAACAACGTGTTCGACATCTGGATGGTCGCCATCTTCGGCGTGGTGGGCTACACCTTCATCAAGCTCGGCTGCGAACCCGCGCCGCTGCTGCTGGGGCTGATCCTCGGGCCGATGATGGAAGAGAACCTGCGGCGCGCGCTGCTGCTGTCGCGCGGCGACTGGAGCGTCTTCCTCACGCGCCCGATCTCGGCCGGTCTGCTGGCGGCCGCGGTGCTGCTGCTGGTGATCGTGTTGCTGCCCTCGGTCAAGTCCAAACGCGAAGAAGCCTTCGTCGAGGACTGACGGGCTTCATCCGCCCTGCAACGGCGCCTTCGGGCGCCGTTTTTCATGGCAGCAAGGCCTTTGCCGAACCGTCAGAATCGACCCCCTATGAAAAGAAGCCGCTTCCTCCAGACCCTGGCGCTCGCGTTGGGCGCAGTCGCTCTGCCCACGGCGTGGGCCCAGAGCTATCCCACCAAGCCGATCCGGCTGGTCGTGCCTTTCCCGGCCGCCGGTGCCACCGATCTCTTCGCGCGCACGCTGTCGCAGAAGATGGGTGAGAAGCTCGGCACCACCATCGTCATCGACAACAAGCCCGGTGCCGGTGGCGCGATCGGCTCCGACCTGGCGGCGAAGGCGCCGGCCGATGGCTACACGCTGCTGCTGGCGACCACGAGCACGCACTCGATCGGCCCGGCCATCAACCCGCGCCTGCCTTACGACACGGTGCGCGACTTCACGCCGATCGCCCATGTCGGTGACGCGCCCAGCATCATGCTGGTGCCCAACAGCTCGCCCGCGAAAACGGTGCGCGAGTGGATCGAGCTGGCCAAGAAGAACCCCGGCAAGCTCAACTACGCATCGAGCGGCAACGGCACCATCGTCCAACTCACGGCGGAGCTCTTCAAGTCGCAGGCCGGCGTGTTCGTGACGCACATCCCGTACAAGGGCACCGCGCTGGCGATCCCCGATCTGATCAGTGCCAAGGTCGACGTGCTGTTCGACTCGCTGCCGACCGGCATGCCGCATGTGCGCGAAGGGCGTCTGCGCGCGCTCGGCGTGACCTCGCTCAAGCGAAGCCCGCTGGCGCCCGATGTGCCGCCGATCGCGGACGTGCTGCCCGGCTTCGAATCGAACACCTGGTTCGGCCTCTATGGCCCCAAGGGCCTGCCGCCGGAACTGGTGGCGCGCGTGAACACCGCGGCCAACCAGGCACTGACCGACCCTGAGGTCAAGGACAAGCTGTCGCGCCTGGGCATCGAGCCCACGACCAGCACGCCGGCGCAGTTCGCCAGCATGGTGGCGCAGGACGCCGGCAAGTGGAAAAAGATCATCACCGAACGCAAGATCATTGGCGACTGAACATGAACTTCGACTATTCCAACCCCTACCGCTCGACCCGGATTCCAGTCTTTGCGCGCAACGTCGTCTCGACCTCGCACCCGCTCGCCGCACAGGCCGGCGTGCGCATCCTGCAGCAGGGCGGCAATGCGGTCGATGCGGCGGTCGCGACGGCTGCGGTGATGACGCTGGTGGAGCCCGTCAGCAACGGCCTGGGCAGCGATGCCTTCTGCATCCTGTGGGACGGCAAGGAACTGCACGGCCTCAATGCCTCCGGCTGCGCGCCACAGGCCTGGACGCCCGACTACTTTCGCCGCAAGCACGGTGACGGTGCCGCCACGCCGCCGCAGCGCGGCATGGATTCGGTGACGGTGCCGGGTGCCGTTGGCGGCTGGATGGCGCTCTCGGAGCGCTTCGGCAAGCTGGCCTTCGAGGCGTTGATGGCGCCGGCCATCGAGATCGCCGAGCGCGGCTACCTGGTGCCGCCGGTGGTGCAGCAGAAGTGGGCCGCCGCGACACCGATCCTGCAGGGCCAGCCCGGCTTTGCGGAGAGCTTTCTGCCCTGGGGCCGCGCGCCGAACGTCGGCGAGCTGTTCCGCTTCCCGGCGGCGGCACGTGCGCTCAAGGCCATCGCCGCCACGCACGGCCAGGCCTTCTACAGCGGCGAGATCGCCGAGGTGCTGGAGGCCTTTTCCGACGCGAACGGCGGCAAGCTCAAGGTGCGCGACCTCGCCAACTGGAAGCCGGAGTGGGTCACGCCGACCGCGCAGGACTACCGCGGCCACACGCTGCACGAGATCCCGCCCAATGGCCAGGGCATCGCTGCGCAGATCGCGCTGGGCATCCTGCAGCACTTCGACATGGCGGGCATGCCGGTCGACAGCGTGGCGTTCCAGCATGTGCAGATCGAGGCGATGAAGCTGGCCTTCGCCGACACCTACCGCTACGTGTCGGAGCCGTCGTCGATGACGGTGACCCCGCTGCAAATGCTCGATGCCGACTACCTCGCATCGCGTGCCAAACTCATCGACATGACGAAGGCGCAGGATTTCAAGGCGGGCAACCCGGTCAAGGGCGGCACCATCTACCTCACGGCCGCGGACGAGAGCGGCATGATGGTGAGCTTCATCCAGAGCAACTACATGGGCTTCGGCTCGGGCTGCGTGGAGCCGAGCTTCGGCATCAGCCTGCAGAACCGCGGCCACGGCTTCAGCCTCGATGCCGCCAGCCCCAACGTGGTGGCGCCAGGTAAGCGGCCGTTCCACACCATCATCCCGGCCTTCCTCACGAAGGATGGCCAGCCGGTCATGAGCTTCGGCGTGATGGGCGGCAACATGCAGCCGCAGGGCCACATGCAGACGCTGGTGCGCATGCTCGACCACGGCCAGAACCCGCAGGCCGCCTGCGACGCGCCGCGCTGGCGCTTCAACAAGGGGCTGGAGATCAACGTCGAAGGCGCCATGGACCCGAAGACGGTCGAAGGCCTCGGCGCGCTCGGCCACCAGGTCGACGTCATCGAGGATTCGTACCAGGACTTCGGCGCCGGCCAGTTCATTTGGCGCGCGGGTGATCCGGCCGTCGAGGGCTACATCGCCGCCAGCGACCCGCGCCGCGACGGGTTGGCAGCAGGGTACTGACGCGTCCATGCCTTCAGAGTCAACTGCGCCGGCTCGAGCGGCGCATGAGAAGCCGCTCGCCGCTGGCCTGGCTTTGGCCACCTTCGGCGCCATCGCCTTCAGCGGCAAGGCGATCATCGTCAAGCTGGCCTACCGCTACGGCGTCGATGCGGTCACGCTCATCATGCTGCGCATGCTGTTCGCGCTGCCGCTCTTCGTGGGCATGGCGTGGTGGGCCGGGCGCGGCAAGCCGCCGCTGACGCGGCGCGACTGGATCGGCGTGCTGGGGCTGGGCTTCTCGGGCTATTACCTCGCGAGCTTTCTCGACTTCGCGGGGCTGGCGTACATCACCGCCAGCCTGGAGCGGCTCATCCTGTACCTCAACCCGACGCTGGTGCTGCTGTTCGGCTGGATCGTCTACCGCCGCCGCATCACGCGCTGGCAGTCGCTCGGCATGGCGATCAGCTATGCCGGCGTGCTGCTGGTGTTCGGGCACGAGGTGCAGCTGGGGCAGAGCGCCGCAGCGGCCTGGGGCACGCTCCTGGTCTTTCTGAGCGCGGTGAGCTATGCGGTGTACCTGGTCGCCAGCGGTGAGTTCGTCAAGCGCCTGGGCTCGCTGCGGCTGGTCGGCCTGGCCACCAGCGTGGCCTGCCTGCTGTGCATCGCGCAGTTCCTGGTGCTGCGGCCGGTGAATGGGGTGTTCGACCTGGCGCCGCAGGTCATCTGGTTGTCGGTGCTGAATGCGACCCTTTGCACCGCCGTGCCGGTGCTCTCGGTCATGATGGCGATCGAACGCATCGGCGCCCCCATGGCCGCACAGACCGGTATGGTCGGCCCGATGTCGACCATCCTGATGGGGGTGGTCATCCTCGGCGAGCCGTTCACCGCGTGGACCGCGGCCGGCACGGTGCTGGTGATCGCCGGAATTTTTGTCTTCACACGAACAGGGCGCTAGGCCCGAAGGAAACGCACATGGATCTCGGAATCGCGGGCCGCACGGCCCTGGTATGCGGTGGCAGCAAGGGCCTGGGCCTGGGCTGCGCCGAAGCGCTGGTGCGCGAAGGCGTGAACGTGGTGGTGGTCGCGCGCGGCGCCGACGCACTCAAGGCCGCGGCCCAACGGCTCGAAGCTGCCGCGGCCGGTTCGCCCAAGCCCTTCGTGAAGACGGTCGCCGCCGACATCACGACGCCCGAAGGCCGCGCCGCGGCCTTCGCCGCGCATGCCGATTACGACATCGTGGTGACCAACGCCGGCGGCCCGCCGCCCGGCGACTTCCGCGACTGGGACCGCGACGCCTGGATCAAGGCGGTCGACGCCAACATGCTCACGCCCATCGAACTCATCAAGGCCACGGTCGACGGCATGGCCGCGCGCGGCTACGGCCGCATCGTGAACATCACCTCGAGCTCGGTGAAGTCGCCGATCGACATCCTGGGCCTGTCCAACGGCGCGCGCAGCGGCCTCACGGGCTTCGTGGCCGGCGTGGCGCGCACGGCCATTGCGGCCAAGGGCGTGACCATCAACAACCTGCTGCCGGGCTCCTTCGACACCGATCGCCTGAAGGGCAACATGGCGGGCGCGGCGCAGAAGTCGGGCCTGGACGTCGACACCGTGCGCGCCAACCGCCAGAAGACGATTCCAGCCGGCCGCTTCGGCAACCCCGAGGAGTTCGGCGCCGTCTGCGCCTTCCTCTGCAGCCTGCAGGCGGGCTACATGACCGGCCAGAACGTGCTGACCGACGGCGGCGCCTACCCCGGCACCTACTGACCCCTGCGCTGACGACGCAAGGCTCAGTTGATCGCGAAGGCGAGCGCCACGGCGCCGATCGCCAGGCCAGCCAGCCCGAACAGGAACAGCAGCTCGGCCCGGCGTTCATGGCGGACGCCGGGCGGTCCCGCGCGGATCGACATGAACGACAGCACGGCGCTCGCCAGAAAGACCAGCGCGTCGACGGCCAGCAGCTTGTCGACCGCCAGCCGGGCGCTCGTCGTGTGGCCCAGATGGCCGATCGTCAGGACCGTCATGCAGGCCCCGATCATCGTGGCCGAGGTCGGCAGGATGTGCGCCGACAGGCCACGGGTGGGCGGGGTGTCCTGCATGGGCGTCGTCATGTGGGCGCGTGCATGGTCGATCGCGCGGTCGAGCCCGTGGAGGCTGCCATGTCGGTGTTCGCCGGCCACAGCAGCACGGCCTTGGCGGGCGCGCCCGGCAGCACCGTCAGGTCCTGCTTGAGCGTCTGCGCCGACAGGGTCGCTTCGACCTGGTAGCGGCCGGGCGCCAGGCGGGCCACCAGGAAGGGGCCGGCGGCCAGCACGTTGTCGAGCACGGCGTGCCCGTCCTGGGTGCGCACCGTGACGCGAACGTCGGCGGCGAAGTCGGCGCGCGTGTGGTCCTTGACGGCGAACTCGAGCGTCGCCGGCCAGCGCGGCGACACCGTCTCCATGAATTGCGCCTCGTCGCTGCCGATGCCGCCGCTCATGTACTCGACGCCGTGCGTCATGTGGATCGGCGGATTGGCGACCGCGTGGGCCGAGAGGGCGGCGAACAGCGCGCCGCTGCACAGAACGGCCGTCAGCGGCCGCAGCTTTCGAGAGACGTTCATCGGATGCTCCTTGCGTGGGTTGTTCCACGGGCGCACTGTGGTCGGCGGGACTTAAGCCGGTCTTAAGAAGCCGGCGCGGCCGTCAGCGCACCGACGTTCGGCGCGACGACAGCACGATGCCGCCCACGATCAGCGCGAAGGCCGCGCCGTGGTACCCGTGCGGCACGTCGCCCAGGAACAGGGCCGACAGCAGCGCCGCGAACAACGGCGTCAGGTTGAGGAAGAAGGCGGCCATCTTCGGGCCGGCGCGCTGCGCACCGGCACCCCAGCAGCGAAAGGCCAGGAGGGCAGGGCCCACCGCGATGAAGACCAGCGCGGCGGCCAGCCACCAGCTCCAGTGCACATACATCGCGCCTGCTGCCCATTCGCCGGCGGCGAACAGGCCCGACCACCCCAGGCCGAACACCATCTGCGCCATGAGGAAGGCCGACCAGTCCTGGCGCAGGCCCGCGGGCTCGGTGGTGCCCACGAGCATCCAGCTGTACACCGACCAGGCGAGCACGGCCAGCAGGATGTAGAGGTCACCCGGCACCAGCCGCAGCGCGGCCAGATGACGCCAGTCGCCCTGGCTCAGCACCAGCAGCACGCCGAGCATCGACACCACCGCGCCAGCGATCTCGAAACGCGTGGCGCGCTGGCCGAAGAAGAGCGTGCCCATCAGCAGCATCCAGAACGGTGCGCTGGAGGTGACCAGCGTCACGTTCAGCGGCGTCGAGGTCTGCAGCGCCAGGTACTGGAAGGCGTTGTAGATGCCCACGCCCAAGAGGCCGAGCACGCTGTAGCGCCGCCAGTGTCGCCACATCGGGTGGTCGCGCCGCAGCACCCCGTGTGCCAGCGGCAGCAGCACGGCGAAGGCCAGCACCCAGCGGATGAAGTTCAGCGTGAGCGGGGAGGCCACGTCCTTCAGCAGGCGGCCGAGCACCGCGTTGGCAGCCCACAGCAGCGGTGGCGTGGCGAGGAGGAGGATGGTGGCGGGGGTGAGGCGGGACGGCTGCATGGCGCGAGGAAAGGCGGACCGCCCGATTGTCCCCTCTGCACGCAACGCGCCTCACCGTGGCAGGATCGAGGGCTGTCGACCCCGACCTTTCTGCAGGAGACTTTTCCCATGAGCAAAGCCGTTCGCATCGACCGCCCCGGCGGTCCCGAAGAACTCAAGATCGTCGACGTCGAGGTCGGCGAGCCCGGCCCTGGCGAGATCCGCATCCGCCACAAGGCCGTCGGCCTCAACTTCATCGACACCTACCAGCGCAGCGGGCTCTATCCGTTCGCGATGCCGTTGCAGCTGGGCATGGAGGCCTCGGGCGTGGTCGAGGCGGTGGGTGAGGGCGTGGTGCACCTGCAACCCGGCGACCGTGCCGCCTATGCCAGCGGACCGCCCGGTGCCTACAGCGAGCTGCGCGTGATGCCGGCCAAGAACGTGTGCAAGCTGCCCGACGCCATCTCCTTCGAGACCGGCGCGGCGATGATGCTCAAGGGCCTGACGACGCAGTACTTGTTGAAGAAGACGCTGCCGGCCGAAGGCCTGCAAGCGGGCGACTTCATCGTGTTCCATGCCGCGGCCGGCGGCGTCGGCCTGATCGCCTGCCAGTGGGCCAAGGCGCTCGGCCTGCAGCTCATCGGCACGGCCGGTTCGGACGCCAAATGCCAACTCGCGCTCGAACACGGCGCGGCGCATGCGATCAACTACAGCACCGAGAACTTCGCCGAGCGCGTGAAGGCGATCACCGGCGGCAAGGGCGTGAAGGTGGTGTACGACTCGGTCGGCAAGGACACCTACGAAGGCTCGATCGACTGCCTGCGCCCATTCGGCCTGCTCGCGGTCTTCGGCAACGGTTCGGGCCCCACGCCGCCGATCAACCTCGGCCTGCTGGCCTCGAAAGGCTCGCTCTACGTCACGCGCCCGACGCTGTTCACCCACATCGCCACGCGCGAGGCCACGCAGGCCATGGCCGACGATCTGTTCGCGGTGGTCGCCAGTGGTGCGGTCAAGATTCCGATCGCGCAGCGCTATGCGCTGGAAGACGTGCAGCAGGCGCACCGCGACCTGGAAGCGCGCAAGACCACCGGCTGCACCATCCTCACGCTGTAGCCGCAGCCGTCTCGCGCACCAGCCGCCACACGCGCTGCGCCAGCGGCGACGGCGCGCGGTTGCGGCGATGCACCAGCATCACGCGGCGCTCGATGCGCGGCACCAGCGGCAGCGACACCAGCGTGCCGAGCCCGCCGGGCGGCACCGCCAGCGCCGGCATCACGCTGATGCCGATGCCCGCCTCGACCATGCGAAACACCGTGGTCGGGTGGCCCAGTTGCTGCGCCACCTCGGCCTGCACGCCATGGCTGGCCAGCGCGTCGTCGATCAGCCGGCGGCTGCCCGACGCATGATCGAGCAGCACCAGCGGATGGCCGGCCAGCGCCGACCAGCGCACCGTCTTGCGCGCGGCCAGCGCATGGCCCGCGGGCACCACCAGCACGAAGGGGTCGCTCAGGATCGTCTCGGCCGTGAGGTCTTCGGTCGACGAGGGCTCGATCACCACGCCAAAGTCGACCTCGCCGGTGCGCACGCTGTCGAGCGCGTCCTGCTGGATTCGGTCGAGCAGCACCAGCTGGATGTCGGGCTCCTGGCGCGCGCAGGCCGCGATGCAGGCCGGCATGAGCTGCGCAGACAGCGTCGGGCTGCTGGCCACGCGCACCTTGCCGCGGCGTGCGCTGGCCATGCCGCGCACATCGAGCAGCGTCTGGTCGAGCTCGTCGAGCACGCGCTCGAGCCGGGCCGCCAACGACTGGCCGGCGTCGGTCAGCACCACCTCGCGCGTGGTGCGGTCGAGCAGCTTCAGGCCGACCTGCGATTCGAGTTCGAGGATCGCGCGGCTCACGGCCGGCTGGGTCAACGCCACCGCGTCGCCCGCGCGGCTGAAGTTGCGCTCGGCCGCCACCGCAAGGAAGACCCGGAGCTGGCGCAGCGTGACATTCATGCGTTGGAATCATATATCTATCAGATAAATCCATTTCTCTTCTGGTCACGTCGAGAGCCCAATGCGCGCATGGCCCGTTCACGCTACCTCCCCGACAACTTCACCCTGGCCCTCGTCACGACGGTGGCGCTCGCCAGCCTGCTGCCCGCCTCGGGCAGCACGGCGCATTTCTTCGAGCGCCTCACCACCGTGGCGATCGGCCTGCTCTTCTTCCTGCATGGCGCCAAGCTTTCGCGCGAAGCGATCGTCCAGGGCGTCGGCCACTGGCGCCTGCACCTGCTGGTGCTGGCCTGCACCTTCGTGCTGTTCCCGGCGCTCGGGCTGGCGCTGCGACCGGTGCTGGAGCCCCTGGTGACGCCCGCGCTCTACACCGGCGTGCTCTACCTCTGCGTGCTGCCGGCCACGGTGCAATCGGCCATCGCCTTCACCTCGCTGGCCCGCGGCAACGTGCCGGCCGCCATCTGCAGCGCGTCGGCCTCGACGCTGCTCGGCGTGTTCGTCACGCCGCTGCTGGTGGGCCTGGTCGTGACGAGCGGCGGCGCCGCCTCGGCCTCGTTCGACGCCATCGGCCGCATCCTGCTGCAGCTGATGGCGCCCTTCGTGGTCGGCCACCTGCTCCGGCCGTGGATCGGCGCCTGGGTCAAGCGGCACGCGTCGACGCTCACGCTGGTCGACCGTGGCTCGATCCTGCTGGTGGTCTACACGGCGTTCAGCGCGGCGGTGATCGAAGGCCTGTGGAAGCAGGTCTCGCCCACCGCGCTGGCGGGCCTGCTGGTGGTGCTGGCCGTGCTGCTGGCGATCGCGCTGACCTCGACCACCTGGCTGGCCCGCAAGTTCGGCTTCGACAAGGCCGACGAGGTGACGATCGTGTTCTGCGGCTCCAAGAAGAGCCTAGCCAGCGGCGTGCCGATGGCGCATGTGCTGTTCGCCGCCAGCGCGGTGGGCACCGTCGTGCTGCCCGTCATGCTCTTCCACCAGATGCAGCTGATGGTCTGCGCGGTGCTGGCCCAGCGCTATGCGCGCCGCCCGTTGGACGCGGCACCTGCGGCCGTCGCCAAGCCGGCCTGACCGCCTGAGCGGTGCAGCTCCTCAGTCGCTCAGGGGTTGTCGAGCGGGTGCAGGCGTGATTCGCGCAGCCGGCTCGGGGCCAGCGCGCCGGCCGAGTCGAGGATCGGGTAGGCGATCGAGCAGATGTGCGAGTTGATGCGCTTCAGGTCGCTGATCAGGTCGATGTGCAGCGAGCTGGTCTCCATGCTCGGCGCGGTGCGGTCCATCAGCCGGCTCAGGTGGGTGGTGGCGTAGGCACGCTCCAGGTCGCGGAAACGCGCCTTTTCCTCCAGCAGCTTCTGCGCGTCGCGCACGTTGCCGTTGAGGAAGACGCTCATGCCCAGCCGCAGGTTGGCCACCAGCCGTTCGTGCAGTTCGACGATCTCGGCCATGCCAGCCGGCGAGAAGTTGCGCTGCGGCTTGATCTTCTTGTCCTCGATGTCGATGATCACGCGCTCGATGATGTCGCCCACCTGCTCCATGTTGATGGTGAAGCTGATGATGTCGGTCCAGCGCTTGCTCTCTTCCTCGCCCAGCGCCTCGCGCGAGATCTTCGTCAGGTAGTACTTGATGTCCGAGTAGAGCCGGTCGACCTGGTCGTCGAGCTTGCGCAGTTCCTCGGCCAGCTTCAGGTCGTTGTGGCGGATCACGTTGAGCATGCCGATCAGCATGGTCTCCACGATGTCGGCCTGGTGCAACGCCTCGCGCGCGGCGTTCGAGATGGCCAGCGTCGGCGTCGAGAGCGCCGACGGGTCCAGGTGCTGCGGTCGGGCCGTCGACGAGCCTTCCTTGGGCACCGGCAGCAGGCGCTTCACCAGCTCGGCCACCCAGCCGGTGAGGAAGATGAAGCCGATGCTCACCACCACGTTGAAGGCCAGGTGGTAGAGCACGACCAGCTGCGTCGCGTCCGTCACGTAGGGCCGCACGTAGCGCAGGTACATGCCGATGAAGGGCGCCGCCACTGCCACGCCGAGCAGCTTGAAGAGCAGGTTGCCGACCGTCACCTGCCGTACCGCAATGTCGGACTTGGCGGTCGTCAGCACCGCCAGTACGCCACTGCCCAGGTTGGCGCCCAGCACCAGGCCCAGTGCCACGTCGAGCGGCACGACCGCCGAGGTCGCCATGGCGGCCACCAGCAGCACCACGGCGAGGCTCGAGTACGCCACCACGGCCAGGGCGGCGCCGATGGTGATCTCCAGCAGCACGTCGCTGCTGATGGACACCAGCACCGCGCGCATGGCCGGCGAATCGAACAACGGGCCGGTGGCCTGAACCACCAGCTGTAGCGCCAGCAGCATCAGGCCCAGGCCGATCAGGATCCGGCCGAAACGCCCGGCGGGCGTGGCCGGCCGGGTGATCGACAGCACCACGCCGGTGAAGATGAAGAGCGGCGACAGCCACGACAGGTCGGTCGAGAACAGCACCGACATCAGCGCCGTGCCCACGTCGGCGCCGCGCATCACGGCCAGCGCCGCGGGCAGCGTGATGAGCCCCTGGCCGACGAAGGACGAGGTCATGAGGGAGGTCGCGGTGCTCGACTGCACCAGCGCCGTCACGCCGATGCCCGACAGCGCCGCGGTGAATCGGTTGCGCATGCTGCGCGCCAGAAACTTGCGCAGGTTGCCGCCGAACACGCGCAGGACGCCGGTGCGGACGAGGTGGGTACCCCAGACGAGGAGTGCGACTGCTGCCAGCAGGTTCAGCAGATGTTTCATCGGCGGCGAATGGCTTTCTCTTTTTTGTTATCCGGGCAGGCGCCGGACTCAGTCGATCAGAGCCCCATTCTCGTGGAAAGGATAAGGCCCCTCGAAATGGCCCGAGGCGACCAGGTGCGTGACCAGGCGCTGGCCGTCCCAGGCGTGCACCCGGAAGCCGGGCGGCTCGAGCATCCAGGCCGAGGGCGCCTGGGGGTCGAGGTCGAGCGCCACCTGGTGGCCCGGCGCTGGCGAGGTCGACGCGATGGTGCCGCCGAAGCGCACGTCGATGGCGCGGTGCAGGTGGCCGCAGATCACGCGCTCGACGTTCGGGTGGCGCGCGACCAGCACTTCGAGTTGGGGACCGCCTTCGCGCAGGCCGATGTCGTCCATGTGGCCGATCAGCGTGCGGAACGGCGGGTGGTGCATGGCGATGACGACCGGCTCGTGGCTGCACGCATCGAGCTGCGCGGCGAGCCAGTCGAGGCGTTCGGCATCGAGCGTGCCGTGGCTGTGGCCGGGCACGCAGGTGTCGAGCGTGAGCAGCCGGATCGCGCCGACCTTCACGCTGTATTGCACGAAGCTGCCGCTGTCGCCCAGGTAGGTGTGCGCAGGGAAGCTGCGGCGCAGCTGGTCGCGGTCGTCGTGGTTGCCGGGCATCAGGTAGATCGGCATCGTGAGCGGCGCCAGCAGCTCGGCCATGTGGGCGTATTCGGCGGCGCGGCCGAAGTCGCTCAGGTCGCCGGTGATCACGACCGCGTCGGGTGCCTGCCGCAGGCGCAGCACGCTCTGCACCGCGCGCTTCAGGTACGGCGCGGTGTCGATGCGGCCGTAGGCCAGGCGGCCCGGCTCGCGGATGTGGAGGTCGGTGAGTTGAACGAGAAAGCTAGTGGTCATGCGGCGACCTCCTCCTGCGAGGTCATGAAGCGGTCGGGTTCGGCGCGGATGCCGATGGTGTCGCCGGCCTGGAAGGGCGTGTCGCGCACGGCGTCGGCCAGCAGGCCGGCTTGGTCGGCCAGGCTCAGGCGCAGCTGCACGCGGTCGCCGAGGAAGGTGCGCTGTTCGACCCGGGCCGTCCCCCAGCCCGGCTCGCCCGCAGGGCCGATCCGGACGTCTTCGGGGCGCAGCAGCAGGGTCGGGTGGTTCATCCAGTCCGGTGGGCATGCAATGGCCATGCCGCCGAAGGGCACCACGCCCTGGGCGATGGCTTCCGGCGTGCGTTCGAGCCGGTTCACCCGGCCCAGGAACTCGGCCACGAAGGGATGGCTCGGCGCGCGGTACAGGTCTTCGCCGCGGCCGATCTGCACGATGCGGCCGGCCCGCATCACGGCCAGCCGGTCGGCGATGGCCATGGCTTCCTGCTGGTCGTGCGTGACGTGCACGGCCGTGATGTGCAGGCGGCGCAGCAGCTCGGCGAGCTCGTCGCGCAGCGACTCCTTGAGCTTGGCGTCGAGCGCGGCCAGCGGCTCGTCCAGCAGCAGCACGCGCGGGCGCACCGCCACGGCGCGCGCCAGGGCCACGCGCTGGCGCTGGCCACCGGAGAGCTCGCTGGGCCGCTTGTTCTCCAGCCCGGTGAGGCGCGTGAGGTCGACCAGCTCGCCGACCACGCGTTTCTCTTCGGACGCCGCGACACCGCGGATGCGCAGGCCGTAGCCGATGTTGGCCGCCACGCTCATCTGCGGGAACAGCGCGTAGCTCTGGAACACCATGCCCACGCCGCGCTGCTCGACCGGCTTGTGCGTCACGTCCTGGTCGCCGAAGCGGATGGTGCCGCCGTCGTCGAGCGTCTCCAGCCCGGCGATCAGCCGCAGCAGCGTGGTCTTGCCGCAGCCCGAGGGGCCGAGCAGTGCGAGCACTTCGCCCGGCTCCACGTGCAGGCTGGTCGGTTGCAGGCCGCGGGTGCCGTCGGCGTAGGTCTTGGCGACGTTGTGAATGTCGACCGGGATGCGTTCAAGTTCCATGGCGTTTCTGCAGGAGATGGGCGAGGGACTGCAAGCCCCACAGCACCGGGAGGATGACGATGAAGAAGACCAGCGTGTAGGCCGAGCCCACTTCCAGCCGCATCGAGGCGTAGCTGTCGGCCAGGCCGACGGGCAGCGTGCGGGTGAGCGGCGTGTGCAGCATCCAGGTCAGGTTGAATTCGCCGACCGAGAGCGTGAAGACCATCAGGCTGCCCGCCACGATGGCCGGGAACACGGCCGGCACCAGGATGCCCATGAAGCGCTGGCGGAAGCTCGCGCCCAGCGTGCGCGCTGCTTCTTCGAGCGCGATGAGGTCGTGGCGCTGGAAGGCCGAGGCCACGGTGCGCACCATGAAGGGCAGCGTGAAGATGATGTGCCCGACCAGGATGAAGGCGAAGCTCTGGCGGAAGGCGCTGATCTGCCCGTAGGCCAGGATCAGCGCCAGCGCGGTGGCCAGGCCCGGTACCGCGACCGGCAGCGTCAGCAGCTCTTCGAAGATGCGCGCGGCGCGCGAACGGCTGCGCGCCAGCGCATAGGCGCAGGGCACGCCGAGCACGATGGTGGCCGCGACGCAGATGAATGCCAGCGCCAGCGACCAGCCGACCGTACCGCCGTAGACCTCCCAGACTTCGCCGAGCCAGCGCGTCGTCAGGCCGCTTTTCAAGCCCACGCTGTAGTTGTTGACCAGGCCAGCCATCACCGACAGCAGCATCGGCGAGATCATGAAGAAGCTGACGAGCGCGGTCACTGCGAAGAGGAAGGGCGCCCGAGTGGTTATTTGTGTTCGCATGCGGCCTCCGTTCAGCGCACCGCGGGGCTACCGCCGAAGTGGCGAGCCAGGAACAGCACCAGCCACGTGACCACGCCCAGCGCGATCGACAGCGACGCGGCCAGCGCGAAGTTGGCGTAGTTGGTGAACTCGTTGTAGATGGTGATCGGGATCACCTCGAACTTGCTGGCCAAAGTGAAGGCCGTGCCGAACGCGCCCATCGAGGTCGCGAACAGGATCGCGCCGCAAGCCAGCGTGGTCGGCGCCAGCTCAGGCAGCCACACGTCGCGCACCACCCGCAGCCGCGAAGCGCCGAGCGAACGCGCAGCTTCCTCCAGCTGCAGGTTCATCGATTCGGCCGCCGCCGCATAGGTCGCGATGGCGCGCGGCAGCGAGAAGTACAGGTAGGCCAGGAACAGGCCGAGCAGGCCGTACGCGAAGGTGATGCGCTCGCCCACCAGCGCGTCGGACAGGTCGGCCACCAGGCCCTGGCGTCCGCCCAGCAGGATCACGAAGAAGCCGATGATCACGCCGGGGAAGGACAGCGGCAGCGTCAGCAGCGACAGCAGCACGCGCTTGCCGACGAAGTCGCGCCGCGCCAGGTACACGCCGACCGCACCGCCGAGGACCAGCGTGGTCAGTGTCACGCCCAGCGACAGCAGCACCGTGTTGAGCATGCTCTGCAGGTAGCGGCCGTCGGTGAGCACCGCGAAGTAGGTGGCCCAGCCTTTCTCTGCCGGCAGCGCCAGCAGGCGCAGCACCGGCAGCAGCCAGAACATCAGGAAGAAGGCGGCGGCCGGCGCTGCGCAGCCGAGCAGCAGCCAGCGCTGGCCGGATTTCAACGCACGTCCTTCAGGTAGCTGTCGGAGAAGGCGCGTTGCGCGGCGGCCATGCGGCCGTAGTCGACCGTCTTGGCGCGCTGGTACTCGGCAGCGGGCAGGAACTGCGCTTCGACGTCCTTGGGCATCGCGCCGGCGCGGACCGGGCGCAGGTAGGCCTTGGCCCAGATCGCCTGGCCTTCGTCGGACAGCACGAAGTCGAGCACCTTCTTGGCATCGGCCGCATGCGGCGCGTTGGCCACCATGCTCATCACGTAGGGCACGACGACCGTGCCTTCGGTCGGGATCACGAAGGCGACGTTGGCCTTGTCCTTGTACTTGGCGCGGTAGGCATTGAAGTCGTAGTCCAGCAGGATCGCGATCTCACCCGACAGCACGCGCGCGTACGAGGTCTGCTTGGGCACGATAGGTTCGTTCTTCTGCAGCGCCTTGAAGTAGTCGATGGCCGGGCCGAAGTTGTCGAGCGTGCCGCCGCGCGCTTCGTTGATGGCGACCGCGCCGACATAGCCGACGAAGGCCGAGGCCGGGTCGAGGTAGCCGATCAGGCCCTTGTATTCGGGCTTGAGCAGGTCGGCCCACGACTTCGGGATCGGCTTGCCCTTGAGCGCGTCGACGTTGACCATGAAGCCGAGCGTGCCCGAGTGGATGCTGAACCAGTGGCCGGCCGGGTCCTTCAGGCCATCGGGGATGTCCTTCCAGTTGGCGGGCTGGTAGGGGGCGACCACGCCGTCCTTCTGCGCCTGGATGGCGAAGGTGACGCCCAGGTAGGTCATGTCGGCGACGGGGCTGGCCTTCTCGGCGATGAGCTGGGCCAGCGACTGGCCGGAGTTCTTGTTGTCGGGCGGCACGGTGACGCCGGTCTTGGCCTTGATGGCGCGCAGCTGCGTGCCCCAGTCGGCCCATTCGGTCGGGCAGTTGTAGCAGATGGCGGTCTGCGCCATGGTGACGCTGGCGGCGGCGAGGCCGGCGGCCAGCACGCCGAGACGGGCGATGCGTTTCAGGGTGGGGGACATGGGAAAGCTCCTGGGTTGGAAGAGATCGTGGGGGAGAAAGGGACGGGGAAATTAGATGGGCGCCGCAGCGCACGACTCGCCTTCGCGGAAGGCATGCGGCAGCAGCAGGCTGGCATTGGCGCTGGGGACGACACCGTCGGCGAGCGCCTTCACCAGCAGCTCGACGCTGTGGCGGCCGATGTGGTGGTTGGGCTGCATCACGGTGCTCAGCGCGGGCGTCAGGTCCTGGCCGAGCGCGATGCCATCGAAGCCGACCACCGCCAGGTCCTGCGGCACGCGCAGGCCCTCGAGCGACGCGGCGCGGATGCTGCGGATGGCCAGCAGGTCGTTCGAGCAGAACAGGGCGGTCGGCCGCGGTGCCTGCGCGAGATAGTGGCGAAGCGCGTCGACCGCGGTCTCGACGAAGGGCACCTCGAGCACCGGCGGCGCGGCGAGGCTGGCGGCGTCCATACCCTGCAGGTAACCGCGGTAGCGCTGCTGTGCCCGGTCGGACGCGGCCATGGTGCCGGTGACCATCGCGATGCGCCGATGGCCCAGCCGCACCAGCCGCGCCACGACGTCGGCCGACGCGCCTTCGCTGTCGACCGACACGCAGGGGTGCGACGCGTGCTTGTTGTAGGCCAGCACATAGGGCACGGCGTTGGCACGCAGCCGCTCGAGTGCCTGCGAGGTCGTCGGGTTCGACACCACCAGGATCATCCCGTCGACGTTGCCGGCGAGCAGCTGGCTCACCGCACGCTCTTCCTCGGCGAGCTGGTAGTCGGTGGTCACCGGGATGATCGCGTAGCCGCCGGCCGCCGCGGCCTGGGCGATGCCCTGCAGGCATTCGGCGAAGGTCGGGTTCAGCAGCGTCGGCAGCACGACCCCCAACACGCGGCTGCGCTGGGTGCGCAGCGTGCGGGCGCTGGCGTTGGCGACATAGCCCAGTTCCGTGGCCACGCGCTCGACCAGCGCACGGGTGGCGGGCGCCACCTTGTCGGGAAAGTTGAAGGCGCGCGACACCGTGGCGACGGACACGCCGGCGCGTTGGGCAACGATCTGGATGTTCATCGAGGGCATCGGGGCGGCTTCATGTAATCGATTACATTGAAGCGCGCCAGTGTGACGCCGTGATGACCAACAAAAAACCGCACTAACCCGAGGTCAGTGCGGTTTCAGCGGCGAGAAACGAAGGGTGTCGCAGGCTCAGCGGCCGCGCCGCACGCGGCGCAACTCGTCGAGGATCAGGCAGATCGCGCCGATGGTGATGGCGCTGTCGGCCACGTTGAAGGCCGGGAAGTGGCTGTTGCCGAGATGGAAGTCGAGGAAGTCGACCACGTAGCCATGCATCATGCGGTCGACCACGTTGCCGACGGCGCCGCCCAGGATGCAGGCCATGGCGAAGCTGAACAGCTTCTGCCCCGGGTGCGACCTGAGCATCCAGACGATGAAGACCGCCGCCCCCACGCCGATGGCGGTGAACAGCCAGCGCTGCCAGCCCGAGTGGTCGGCCAGGAAGGAGAAGGCCGCGCCGGTGTTGTGGGCCCGCACGATGTTGAAAAAGCTCGTGACGTAGGTCGCGTCGCCGAGCCGGTAGTAGCCGAGGATCAGCGTCTTGGTGAACTGGTCGAGGATGAACAGCACCAGCGCCAGGCCCAGCCAGGGCCAGATGCCGGTGTTCGCCGACGACAGCTTGCGGGTGGTGGCGGTGCGGGCCATCAGGCGACGCTCCGCGCTTCGCCGGCGCCAAAAAGGTTGCTGGTGCAGCGGCCGCAGATCGTCGGGTGCGCCGGGTCGTGGCCGACATCGGCGCGGTAGTGCCAGCAGCGATCGCACTTGGTGACGGTGCTGGGTGTGACCACCGTGGCGACAGCATCGCCGGCCAGCAGCTCGATCGCCGAGGTGATGAAGACGAACTTCAGGTCGTCGCCCAGCGACGCCAGCAGCGCATGGTCTTCCGGCATCACGGTGAGCGCCACGTTGGCCTGCAGCGACGAGCCGACCTGGCCGGTGCCGCGCACCGCCTCGATCTCCTTGTTCACGCCGTCGCGGATCTCGCGGATGCGCGTCCACTTGGCCAGCAGGCCGTCGTCCGGCGTGCCGAGGTCGCTGTAGACCTGCGTGAAGATCGACTCGCCCTGCTGGCCGGTGCCCACCAGCGTCCACGCCTCTTCGGCCGTGAAGCTGAGGAAGGGTGCCATCCAGCGCAGCATCGCCTGCGTGATGTGCCACAGCGCGGTCTGGGCGCTGCGGCGCGCTTGAGAGCCGGGCGCGGTCGTGTAGAGCCGGTCCTTGAGCACGTCGAGGTAGAAGCCGCCCAGGTCTTCCGAGCAATAGATCTGCAGCTTGGCCACCACCGGGTGGAACTCGTACACCTTGTAGTGCGCCAGCACCTCGGCCTGAAATTGCGCGGCGCGGCTGAGCGCGTAGCGGTCGATTTCGAGCATCTGGTCGAGCGGCACGGCGTCCTTCGCGATGTCGAAGTCGCTGGTGTTGGCCAGCAGGAAGCGCAGCGTGTTGCGAATGCGCCGGTAGGCATCGACCACACGCGCGAGGATCTTGTCGTCGCCCGCGATGTCGCCCGAGTAGTCGCTGGCGGCCACCCACAGGCGGATGATTTCCGCGCCCAGCTTCTTGCTGATCTCCTGCGGGTCGATGCCGTTGCCGAGCGACTTGCTCATCTTGCGGCCCTGGCTGTCGACCGTGAAGCCGTGCGTCAGCAGGCCGCGGTAGGGCGCGCGGCCTTCGAGCGCCGAGGCGAGCAGCAGCGACGAATGGAACCAGCCGCGGTGCTGGTCGTGGCCTTCGAGGTACAGGTCGGCCTCGGGGCCGGCGTCGTGGTGCACCGTGGGGTGCGTGCCGCGCAGCACGTGCCAGAAGGTCGAGCCGGAGTCGAACCACACCTCCAGGATGTCGGTGCTCTTGGTGTAGCTCGGCGCGTCTTCGGCGCCGAGAATCTCTTCGGCGGTCACGCGGCTCCAGGCCTCGATGCCGCCCTGCTCGACGATGGCCGCGGCCTGGTCGAGGATCTCCATCGTGCGCGGATGCAGCTCGCCCGAATCCTTGTGCAGGAAGAAGGGGATCGGCACGCCCCAGCTGCGCTGGCGCGAGATGCACCAGTCGGGCCGGTTGGCGATCATGTCGTGCAGGCGCGCCTTGCCGTTCTCCGGGTAGAAGTGCGTCTTCTCGATGGCTTCGAGCGCGGTCTGGCGCAGCGTCTGGGGCGCCTTGTCCTTGGTGAACACGCCTTCGCCCTCGTCCATGCGGATGAACCACTGCGCGGCGGCGCGGTAGATCACCGGTGTCTTGTGGCGCCAGCAGTGCGGGTAGCTGTGGGTGATGCCCTCGGTGGCCACCAGGCGGTGCGCGTCGCGCAGCGCGGCGATGATCTCCGGCACGGCCTTCCAGATGTGCTGCCCGCCGAACAACGGGAAGTCGGGCGCATACGTGCCGTTGCCCTGCACCGGGTTCAGGATGTCGTCGTAGGCCATGCCATGGGCGACGCAGGAGTTGAAGTCGTCCACGCCGTAGGCGGGCGACGAGTGAACCAGGCCGGTGCCGTCGGTGGCGGTCGCGTAGTCGGCCAGGTAGATCGGCGCCAGGCGCTTGTAGCCCTGCGCTCCGTTCTCGTCCGCGACGTCGTACAGCGGGTGCTCGAACTCGAGCCCGCCCAGCACCTCGCCCTTGACGGTGGCCAGTACCTTGCCGTCGAGCGCGTAGCGGTTCATGCACATCTCGACCAGCGAGGTGGCGAGGATCAGCAGGCCGCGCTCGGTGTCGACCAGCGAATATTCCAGTTCGGGGTTCAGGTTGATCGCCTGGTTCGCCGGGATGGTCCACGCCGTGGTGGTCCAGATGACCGCGAAGACGTCGCCCAGCACGTCGGGCCGGCCGAAGGCGGCCAGCACCTTCTCGCGCTCGTGCGCCTTGAAGGCCACGTCGAGGGTCTGCGACTTCTTGTCGGCGTACTCGATCTCGAACTCGGCCAGCGACGAGCCGCAGTCGAAGCACCAGTACACCGGCTTCAGGCCGCGGTAGACGAAGCCGCGCTCGATCACGCGCTTGAAGGCGCGCAGCTCGCCGGCCTCGTTGGCGAAGTCCATCGTCTTGTACGGGTGGTCCCACTCGCCCAGCACGCCCAGGCGCTGGAAGTCGACCATCTGCTGGGTGATCTGCTCGGTCGCGAAGGCGCGGCTCTTGGCCTGCATGTCGTCGCGGCTCAGGTTGCGGCCGTACTTCTTCTCGATGGCGTTCTCGATCGGCAGGCCGTGGCAATCCCAGCCCGGCACGTAGAGCGCGTCGAAGCCCTCCAGCTGCCGCGCCTTGGTGATCATGTCCTTCAGAATCTTGTTGACGGCATGACCCATGTGGATCTGGCCGTTGGCGTAGGGCGGTCCGTCGTGCAGGATGAACTTCGGCGCGCCGACGCGGGCCGCGCGCAGCCGCTTGTAGAGGCCCTGGTCTTCCCATTCCTTGACCCAGCCCGGTTCGCGCTTGGCCATGTCGCCGCGCATCGGGAAGGGGGTGTCGGGCAGGTTGAGGGTGGCGCGGTAGTCGCGGGTGTCGCTACTGCCTTCGGGTTTTTTGTCAGACATGGGGTTTCCGGAAGTCTGCGCTGCCCTGGCAGCGCGCGAGGAATCGAAGGGTGCGTGCGGCGCTGGTGATGGCGACGCGGGACGCGAGGAAGTGGCGAAGGAGCGGGATCGGCTTCCCGCCCTAAATTCGGTCGCGCGTGGTCTGACGGTGCGTGGAAGCGAAGAACGCACGTGCGTCGTGGCCATCCTTGGCGATCCCTGCGGTGAGGGCTTCGAGGCTGGTGTAGCGCAATTCGTCGTGCAGTTTGTGCAGCAGTTCCACGCGGACGATTTTACCGTAGGCCCCCTCCGGCCCCAGTTCGGCGGGCCAATCCAGGCAGTGCGTCTCCAGCAGCACGCGCCCGGCGTTCACGTCGTTGGCGTCCAGCGAAGGCCGCACGCCCAGGTTGGCCACGCCCTTGAGCGGCTGCGGCGCCAGCCCGTGCACCAGCACGGCGAAGATGCCACTGGCGGCCGGCTTCCAGTGCTTGAAGCGCAGGTTGAGGGTGCGGAAGCCGTCGTCCTTGCCCGGTGCCGAGGCGCCCAGCGCGCGGCCGAGCTTGCGGCCATGCACCACGTGACCCGAGATCGCGTAGGGCCGGCCCAGCAAGGTGTGGGCGTCGGCCATGCGGCCTTCGGCCAGCGCGTCGCGCACCGCCGAGCTGGAAACGCGAAGCCCCTTCACCTCGTAGCTGTTCATGCGGGCCACGTCGAAACCGTGTCGGTCGCCCGCGGCATCGAGCATGGCGTAGTCGCCGGCACGCTTGGCGCCGAATCGGAAGTCGTCGCCCACCAGCACGTAGCGCGCACCCAGGCCATCGCGCAGCACATGCTGGATGAATTCGTCGGGCGTCTGGGCGGCCAGCCGGGCGTCGAAAGGCAGCACGATGGTCTGCGCCACGCCGCAGTCGGCCAGTTCGCTGAGCTTGTCGCGCAGGGTGCCGATGCGCGCCGGGGCCAATTCCGGCCGCTTGTTCACTGCCGCGAAGTAGTCGCGCGGATGCGGCTCGAAGGTGAGCACGCAGCTTGGCAGGCTGCGCTGGCGCGCCTCGGTCTGCAGCAACGCGAGCATGGCCTGGTGGCCACGGTGCACGCCGTCGAAATTGCCGATGGTGAGGGCGCAGGCCGGAGCCACGCCGGGATGCCGAAACCCGCGAAAAACCTGCATGGAACGATCTGTTTTTGATAGCGCTGCAAGCCCGTGGAATGGGCAGGACAGGCCGGTTTGTCACAAAGCCGGTATATTGTGACGCAGTGCGTTGTTGCGCGCGGCCTCCGAGTCGCGCGGCGGTGCACAGGTCTCTGCGTGTTCTTCCCTTGTTGTCGAGGAGGCGTGTGTGAAGGTCTTGAAGCTGTCGGCCCAAGGGCTGCCCCAGTCGTGGATTTCGCTGGAAGAGGCGGTGCTCCACTATGCGGCGGACGAAGTGCGCTGGGAAGTCGGCGCGCAGGTGGCGGTGTTCCGCGGCGGGCACAACGCGCTGACGGGGGTGCAGTCGCAGATCGCGATCAACAGCATCATCGGCACCAAGGGCGTGCCCCGCATCAACCCCTTCACGCAGCGGCCCGGCTTGACCAACGGCAAGCTGTTCGCCCGCGACCGCAACATCTGCGCCTACTGCGGCTGCCATTTCCACGAAGACGAGCTGACCCGCGAGCACATCATTCCGTTTGCCCAGAAGGGCATCGACGTGTGGATGAACGTCGTGACCGCCTGCAAGCCCTGCAACCACCGCAAGAGCAGCCGCACGCCCGAGCAGGCCGGCATGCCGCTGCTGTACACGCCCTACGTGCCCAGCCTGTGGGAAGACTTCATCCTGCGCAATCGCCGCATCCTGGCGGATCAGATGGAGTTCCTGATGGCGCATCTGCCGCACAGCTCGCGCCTGCACGGCTGAGACAGCGGCGCTTTCAATACGTCAGTTCGAGCACGCTGACGTGGCCTTGCGCCAGCGGCCAGCTCAGGCCGGTGAGTCGTTCGCCGTTGAATTCGGCGGTGACGCTGCGTTGCGCATCGGCCGGCAATTTCAGCTTCGAACTCGAGACGCCCGCGCCACGTGGTGGCACGCCGGGCAGGGTGCTCTGGCCGTCGAAGCGCATCGTGTCGCGTTGTGCATCGAAGTAGCCACGCGGCCGCGTGAAGATCACGAGCGCCTTGGCATCCTGATCGGCGGCGGCGACGCGTTCGGGCCTCAGGGTCACGACAGTGCTCGAACGCGGGAAGGGCGAGCGGTAGATGTGTGTCGTCGCATAGCCCGGCGCGCTCACGACGAATTCGTAGCCCGTGCCGGCCTCGGCGATGAACGGCCCCCAGCGTCCGTCGCTGCCAACGGCACGGTCCCACACCGCCGCACCGCGTCGCGCGCCGGTGTCGCGTTCGACGGCGAACACGGTGACGCGTGCCCCGGCGATCGGCAGGTTGTTGGCGAAGTTGCCGCTCGTCGGCATCAATGGGTCGAGGCCCATGCCGGTGACGCGGCCGGACAGCGCGATCACCGATTCGGCGGCTGGCTGCAGCGTGCGTGGCGCCGCGTCGGTGAGAAAGCGCCACATGGCGTCGAAGGCGGCCGGCGAGAAGGCGGTCTCGCGATGGTCGACGCGCGGCAGCAAGAGGTTGGTCGCCCCCTTGAGCGCGGGGCCATCGGCGCTGACGTTCGTCGGCTTGCCCGGTGCACCGATCCAGGTACCTTCGGGCTGGGCGTACTTGTCGTTGTTGTCGGAGCGCAGCGTGAGCCAGCGCACGCCCGGCGTCACCTCGTCGCCGTTCGGCCCCTTCGGCGCATTGAGCTGTTTGAGGAAGGGCGACAGCGCCGAGAACTCGCTGCCTTCATTGAAGCCGGGGATCGCGAAGATGCCATGCGCCGGATTGCCGCCCAGCACGACGTCGCTCACGACGCGGTCGCCGCCGCCGTTTTGCACATAACTGCGTATCGCGTTACCACCGCGCGAGTTGCCCACGAGGATCACCTTCTCGGCGCCGGTGCTCTTCAGCACGCGTTCGACTTCGGCCCGGAGGAACGCCATCGATTCGGCGGTGGAACTGCGGCCGGGCTGCGCGACCGCGTCGCTGTCGCGCGCGAGCGGCATCGGCTGGTCGAAGGCGAAGAGGCGCTCGCGCGGCCAGCCGTTCGATTCGAAGCGCCAGATCGTCGTCTGCCAGAGTGCAGCCGAATCGCCGTTGCCGTGCACGAAGACGATCGGCGGTCGCTGGGTGGTCGTCGGCGTCACGGCACAGGCGGCAAGCAGGGGGGTGGACAGGCCGGCAGCCAGGAGGGGGCGTCGGGTGATCATCGTGCGGAAATCCTATCCATGAAAAACGCCCGCCGACGCAAGGCGGGCGGGCGTGGTGCTCCGGGGCGTGACGCTCAGGCGAAGACGCCGGCCGTCTCTTCCATGCGCGCGGACACCTCGCCCAGGTGATGCAGCGTGTCCCCGAAGGTCATCTCCATCTGCGTCAGGCGCTTGAAGTAGTGGCTCACGATGTACTCGTCGGTCACGCCGATGCCGCCGTGCAACTGCACCGCGTGCTGCCCGACGAAGCGCATCGAGACGCCGAGCTGGTACTTGGCGCGCGCCATGGCCTGGCGGCGTTCGGCGGCCGGGGCGTTGAGCTTGAGGCTGGCGTAGTAGCTCATCGAACGCGCGAGCTCGAGCTGCATCTTCATGTCGGCCACGCGATGGCGCAGCGCCTGGAAGGTCGCGATGGTCACGCCGAACTGCTTGCGCGTGTTCATGTAATCGACGGTGACAGCCAGGGTCTTGTCCATCACGCCCACGGCTTCGGCGCAGACGGCGGCGATGCCGATGTCGACCGCGTGCTCGAGTGCCGTGAGGCCGTCGAGCGTGACCAGCGCGGCGGCCGCCCTGTCGAACACGACCTCGGCTGCACGGCCGCCGTCCTGCGTGCCATAGCCGCGCGCCGCGACGCCGTCGGCGCTGCGCTCGACCAGGAAGAGGGCGATCTTGCCGTCGACCGTGGCGGGCACGAGGTAGGCGTCGGCCTGGTCGCCCGCAGGCACGACGCCCTTGGTGCCCGAGACGCTCCAGCCGTCGCCGGCCTTCGCGGCCTGGGCCTCGCACACGTCGGTGCGGTAGCGCGCCTTGCGCTCCTGATGGGCCAGCACGACCAGCGCCTGCCCGCCGGCGATACGCGGCAGCCAGGCTTCCTTGAGGTCCGCGCCCGCATAGCCGCTGAGCACGCCACCGGCGATCAGCGTCTGCGCGAAGGGCTCGAGCACGATGCCGCGCCCGAGTTCTTCCATGACGACCATGCCGGCCACCGGCCCCATGCCGAGACCGCCGTCGTCTTCCGAGATGTAGAGGCCGCCCAGACCCAGCTCCGAGAGCTCGTCCCACGCCTCGCGCGAGAAGCCGCCAGCGGCCTCGATGCCGCGGCGGCGCTCGAAGTCGTAGCCCTTGTCGACCCATTTGCGGACGGCGTCGCGCAGCTGTTCCTGATCGTCGGAAAAATCGAAATCCATGTCTTGTCTCCTCAGCCGAGCACCGTCTGGGCGACGATGTTGCGTTGCACTTCGTTGGAACCACCGTAGATGGTGGTCTTGCGCATGTTGAAGTAGTTGGATGCGAGCGGCGCCAGGCCGACGTGGCCGCCGGGGTAGTCGCCTTGCCAGCCGGCGTGCATCGCCTCGCGGATCAGCGGCAGCGCGTAGGCGCCGCCGGCCAGCATCATCAGCTCGGTGTAGCGCTGCTGGATCTCGCTGCCCTTGATCTTGAGCAGGCCGGCGATGTCGAGCGAGTTCTTGCCCGAGCTGGCGGCCGACAGCACCCGCAGCACCAGCATCTCCAGCGCGACCACGTCGACTTCGAGCTTGGCGATCTCGTCGCGGAAGCGCGTGTCGTCCCACAGGCCCTCGGTCTTGGCGATGCGCTTGAGGCGTTCGAGCTCGCGCTTGGCGCGGTTCACGTCGGCGATGTTGGTGCGCTCGTGCGAGAGCAGGTGCTTGGCGTAGGTCCAGCCCTTGTTCTCCTCGCCGATCAGGTTCTCGGCGGGCACCTCGACGTTGTCGAACCAGACTTCGTTGACCTCGACGCTGCCGTCGAGCAGCTTGATCGGGCGCACGGTGACGCCGGGCGATTTCATGTCGAGCAGCAGGAAGCTGATGCCGGTCTGCGGCTTGCCTTCGCTGCTGGTGCGTACGAGGTTGAACATCCAGTCGCCGTACTGGCCGAGCGTGGTCCAGGTCTTCTGGCCATTGACGATGTACTTGTCGCCGCGGCGCTCGGCCTTGGTCTTGAGCGACGCCAGGTCGGAGCCCGAGCCCGGCTCGCTGTAGCCCTGGCTCCACCACACTTCACCGCTGGCGATGCCGGGGAGGAAGCGCTGGTGCTGCTCGGGTGAGCCGAAGGCCTGGATCACCGGCGCGACCATCACCGGCCCGAAGGGCACGATGCGCGGGGCGCCGGCGAGAGCGGTTTCTTCCTCGAAGAGATGGCGCTGCACGGCGGTCCAGCCGGGGCCGCCGAATTCCTTGGGCCAGCCATAGCCCAGCCAGCCCTTCTTGCCGAGGATCTTGGCCCAGTTCTGCAGATCGTCGCGCGTCAGTTCGAGCGCGTTGTGCACCTTGTGGGAAATCTCGGTGGGGAGGTTGTCCTTGACCCAGGCGCGAATCTCTTCGCGGAAGGTCTGTTCCTCGGGTGTGAAGCTCAAATCCATGCGTGCCTCGCTGTGTTGGTCCGTCGCCGCGACGAAAAAGAAAAGGAGCGACGTGTCTCCGGAGACCGACTTTTTAGCACGGTCGTGCGCGACAGAGGTGTCTGCGCTGCGACATGGCGCCGACCTTGCCGGGGCGAATTCGGGGCGTCGCGGCCCGCGGATAATCCCGCCTCCCATGAAGAACATCGTCATCCTGATCTCCGGCGAAGGCTCCAACATGGCGGCCATCGTGCGCGCCG
Organism: Variovorax cryoconiti; assembly: GCF_051216395.1. Classification (NCBI taxonomy): domain Bacteria; kingdom Pseudomonadati; phylum Pseudomonadota; class Betaproteobacteria; order Burkholderiales; family Comamonadaceae; genus Variovorax; species Variovorax cryoconiti. The sequence continues at coordinate 367,682 of NZ_JBPJZI010000002.1, forward strand.
CGGAACAGGGGCGGTGGGCCCAGCGTTTCGATGCGCGTGTCGCCGCCGTGCTGAGCAACCGCCCCGAGGCGGCCGGCCTGGCCTTCGCGCGCGAGCACGGCATCGCCACCGCGGCCATCTCGCACAAGGACTTCGCGACCCGCGAGGCCTTCGATGCGGCGCTGGCCGCGGCCATCGAGCCGCATGCGCCGGCGCTGGTCGTGCTGGCCGGCTTCATGCGCATCCTGACGCCCGGCTTCGTCGAACGCTATGCGGGGCGCCTGATCAACATCCACCCCTCGCTGTTGCCGGCCTTTCCTGGGTTGAACACGCACCAGCGGGCGATCGAGGCGGGCTGCCGCATCGCCGGCGCCACGGTGCACCAGGTCACGGTCGCGCTCGACCACGGGCCGATCCTCGACCAGGCGGTGGTGCCGGTGCTGGCCGGCGATACGCCGGCCACGCTGGCCGAGCGCGTGCTGACGCAGGAGCACCGGCTCTATCCCCGGGCGATCGAAGGCTGGCTGCGCCGCGGCTGATCGAGCGATTCCGGTCGCGTCAGATCTTGCGAAAACGCGGCTGCACCACGCCGTCGATGTCGACCGTTTCCAGAAACATGGCGGCCGGGCGCACCCACAGGCCGCGCTGGCCGTAGAGCGCGCGGTAGAGCGTCATTGGCTCCAGCGTCTCGCTGTGCCGCACGGTGCCGACGACTTCGTACTCGCCGCCCTTGTAGTGGCGGTACAGGCCGGGCGGGGTGTCGATGAGGGGAGGCAGGTCGTCGTCGTTCATGGGCCGGGTGCGAGGAAAAGCTGGGAAAAAGGTGATCGGCATTCTCGCGCCGGGCATCGCGGGCGCGGCTGAGACAATCGGGGCATGCACCCCAAAGTTTTGTTGGAGGCCTGCGCCGATCTGGTCGGCCTCGTCTTGAAGTTCGATCACCCGGCCGATCAGGTCGTTTCCCGTTTCTTTCGCGACCACCGCGAGCTCGGCCCGCGCGAGCGCGCAACCCTGGCCGAGACCGTCTACACCGTGCTGCGCAAGAAGCTGCTGTTCGACCACCTGTCGCCCTCGGGCACGGGCTCGAAGGAGCGGCGCATGGCGATCCTGGGCTTTTACGGCCCGCGCGATTTCCTCAAGAGCGCCCTCAACGACGTGGAAAAGCGCTGGCTCGACAACTGCGACGCCGTGCGGCCGGACGACTTGCTGGAGCGCCACCGCCACAACCTGCCCGAGTGGCTCGTGGCGCCGCTGAAGGCGCAATTGGGCGACGAATTCTGGGCGCTGGCCGAGAGCCTGCAGCAGCCGGCGCCGCTGGACCTGCGAGTGAACGCACTGCACGACAAGCGCGCCGACGTCCAGAAGGAACTCGGAAAGGTGTCGATCAAGGCGGTGCCGACGCCGTTTTCGCCCTGGGGGCTGCGCATCGACGGCAAGCCGGCGCTGACCAAGCTCGACGCCTTCACGCGCGGCGCCATCGAGGTGCAGGACGAAGGCTCCCAACTGCTGGCCCTGCTGCTGGACGCCAAGCGCGGCGAGATGGTGGTCGACTTCTGCGCCGGCGCGGGCGGCAAGACGCTGGCCATCGGCGCCACGATGCGCAGCACCGGGCGGCTCTACGCCTTCGACACCTCGGCGCACCGGCTCGATGCGCTCAAGCCGCGGCTGGCGCGCAGCAAGCTGTCGAACGTGCACCCGGCGGCGATCGCCCATGAGCGCGACGACCGCGTCAAGCGGCTGGCCGGCAAGATCGACCGGGTGCTCGTCGACGCGCCGTGCTCGGGCCTGGGCACGCTGCGGCGCAACCCCGACTTGAAATGGCGCCAGTCGCCGAAGTCGGTCGAGGAACTGACCGCGAAGCAGACGGCCATCCTGCAGAGCGCGGCGCGGCTGGTGAAAAGCGGCGGTCGGCTGGTCTACGCCACCTGCAGCGTGCTGCCGGAGGAAAACGAGGCGATCGCTGAAGCTTTCTCGGCAGCGAACCCCGACTTCGAATTGCAGGATGCCGGCCTCTTGCTGACGGGCCTGAAAGTGGAGGGCGCCGAGGGGCTGTGCGCCGGCGGTGAAGGGGCGCGCTATCTGCGCCTCTGGCCGCACCGGCATGCCACGGATGGTTTCTTCGCCGCTGTGTGGAACCGGAAGTAGGCGGAGGACTCCAATCTCAGGGAAAACGCCTGTCTCATCAAGGATTTAGCCCTCTTTCGAAGGGGGCGGCCTTAAAATTGCGGGTTACCTGAAGGCTGCACCTTCGTGCGGCCATGGAGTACCGAACTCAATGTTGCTTCCTGACTCGGCCGTTCTGAGCGCGGCCATCGACTGGCTCGGACACGGCTTGTGGAACATCGCATGGTGGGAAATCGTGCTGTACACGCTCGTCACCACGCACATCACGATCGCTGCGGTCACGATCTTCCTGCACCGCACGCAGACGCACCGGGCCATGGACCTGGGCCCGATCCCGTCGCATTTCTTCCGCTTCTGGCTGTGGCTGGGCACGGGCATGGTGACCAAGGAATGGGTCGCCATCCACCGCAAGCACCACGCCAAGTGCGAGACCGAAGAGGACCCGCACAGCCCGCAGGTCAAGGGCATCGACGAAGTCATGTGGCGCGGCGCCGAGCTGTACCGCAAGGAGTCGAAGAACAAGGACACGATCGATCGCTTCGGTCACGGCACACCGAACGACTGGATCGAGCGCAATCTGTATTCGCGCTTCAGCTGGCAGGGCGTGGGCCTGATGCTGGTGATCAACCTGGCGCTGTTCGGCGCTGCGGGTGCCGCCGTGTGGGCCGTGCAGATGCTCTGGATCCCGTTCTGGGCGGCCGGCGTGGTCAATGGCATCGGTCACTTCTGGGGTTACCGCAACTTCGAGGCGACCGACGCCAGCACCAACCTGATCCCCTGGGGCATCATCATTGGCGGTGAGGAGTTGCACAACAACCACCACACGTACCCGACCTCGGCCAAGTTCTCGGTCAAGAAGTACGAGTTCGACATCGGCTGGGTCTACATCAGCCTGATGCAGAGAATCGGCTGGGCCAAGGTCAAGAAGCTGCCGCCGAAGCTGCTGATGGGCGACGTGAAGCCCGTGGCAGACGAAAAGACGCTCGAGGCGTTGATCGCCAACCGCTACGAAGTGATGGCCGGCTACGCTCGCGAAATGCGTCGGACCACCCGCCACGAACTGGACATGTTGAAGGCCAAGGGCGCCGACCTGTCGGTTCTGAAGGCGGCCAAGCGCTGGCTGCACCGCGACGACGACAAGGTGCCTGCCGCGGTGCGCACCGACCTCGTGAAAGCGCGCGAGGCGCATCCGGTGCTCGACAAGATGGTGACCATGCGCGAAGAGTTGCGTCAGCTGTGGCTCAACACCTCGCATTCCCGCGAGCAGCTGGCATCCGACCTGGCGGCCTGGTGTCGTCGCGCCGAAGAGAGCGGCATCGCCGGTCTGCGCGAATTCTCGACGCGCCTCCGGGCGGCCCGCGCCTGATACGTTGTATCGGCTTCAGCCGGCGCCCAAAAAAACCGACCCAAGGGTCGGTTTTTTTATGGACGTAGCCTTTGCAAACTTCAGGACCACAGGTGCCGCTCCCATCCGCGCAATAAAAAAGCCTGCTGAACCAGCAGGCTTTTTCGGGGCATCGCGCTGAATTACTTCAGCTTGATTTCCTTGTATTCGACGTGCTTGCGCGCCTTCGGGTCGAACTTCATGATCGACATCTTTTCAGGCATCGTCTTCTTGTTCTTGCTGGTCGTGTAGAAATGGCCGGTACCCGCGGTGGATTCCAGCTTGATCTTCTCGCGTCCGCCTTTGCTCGTTGCCATGATGGTGTTCCTTAAGCTTGGCCGCGTGCGCGCAGGTCTGCGAGCACGGCATCGATGCCGTTCTTGTCGATCAGGCGCAGTGCAGCGCTCGAAACACGCAGGCGAACCCAGCGGTTTTCGGTCTCGACCCAGAAACGACGGTATTGCAGGTTCGGCAGGAACCGGCGCTTGGTTTTGTTGTTGGCGTGGGAAACATTGTTCCCGACCATCGGGCCCTTGCCCGTGACGTCACATACGCGTGCCATGTGGACACTCTTTCATAAACAGCTGGCATCCGTTGAGCCCATCGGCATTCCTCGAGGGCTTCTGCGACAGGGCGTCGCGGGATGTTTTGCAGCTTGACCTCGCCAGAAACGGGTGGCGGTACCCCGGCTGCCGGTCGGCCTCGAAAAGGCGGCGATTTCGGCAAAGCCTTGGATTATAGCCTCAACGCCTCTCGCGCCACCGCTTGGCGGAGGGTGGCACGACGGACGGCCGACGGACGGCGTTATTCCTGCTCGAGGAAGCGTTGGGCGTCGAGGGCGGCCATGCAGCCGGTACCGGCGCTCGTGATGGCTTGGCGGTAGATGTTGTCCTGCACGTCGCCTGCCGCGAAAACGCCTGGGACGCTCGTCATCGTCGCGAAGCCCTGGAGCCCCGATTTCGTCAAGATGTAGCCGCCCTTCATCTCCAGCTGACCCTGGAAGATGTCCGTGTTCGGATGGTGCCCGATGGCGATGAAGCAGCCCTTCAGATCGATCTGCTCGGTGGCATCGCCTTCCGTGCTTTTCAGGCGGATGCCGGTCACGCCCGAGTCGTCGCCCAGCACTTCGTCCAGCACCTTGTGCGTCTTCAGCACGATCTTGCCTTCGGCCACCTTCTCGTTGAGCTTGTCCACGAGGATCGGCTCGGCCTTGAACTTGTCGCGCCGATGCACCAGCGTGACCTTGCTGGCGATGTTGGACAGGTAGAGGGCTTCTTCGACCGCCGTGTTGCCGCCGCCGATGACGCAGACTTCCTGCTCCCGGTAGAAGAAGCCGTCGCAGGTGGCGCAGCCCGAGACCCCGCGGCCCATGAAATGCTGCTCGGAGTCGAGCCCGAGGTACTTGGCCGAGGCGCCGGTGGCGATGATGAGCGCGTCGCAGGTGTAGGTGCCGCTGTCGCCCTTGAGCGTGAAGGGGCGCTTGCTGAAGTCGACCTCGCTGATGTGGTCGAACACGATCTGCGTCTTGAAGCGCTCGGCGTGCTCCAGAAAGCGCTGCATCAGTTCCGGGCCCTGGACACCATGCACGTCGGCGGGCCAGTTGTCGACCTCGGTGGTCGTCATGAGCTGTCCCCCTTGTGCCATGCCGGTGATCAACAGGGGCTGCAAATTGGCGCGCGCCGCATAGACTGCAGCCGTGTAGCCGGCGGGGCCTGAGCCCAAAATCAGGACCTTTGCGTGTTGTGTTGACGTCATAGATGGAAAACCTGTCGTTTTTCGTGTATCAGGGTGTACATTTTCAGGGGTGATTGCCTCTGAGTATCACCGTTCGGGTCCGCTCCGGGAGGGGACGTTTTCAATACGTGCGATTGTATGAATCCATGAAGGATCGACTCGTGCGTTATCGGGGATTGATGAATGTCGATGCTGTCCAACCTTGAATTGCTGCGCCGAGTGCCCTTGTTCGCCGCACTGACACCCACCCAGTCCGCGAGCATTGCCGACGCAATTGTCAAAAAGCGTTTCAAGCGCGCGGAGGTCATCGTGGAGCAGGGCAAGAAGACCGACGCCCTCTACATCATCCTCACGGGCCGCGCCCGGGTGATGAGCACCGACAGCCGCGGTCGCGAGGTGATCCTTGCGACGCTCCAGCCCGGCGACTACATCGGCGAGATGAGCCTGATCGACGACGAGCCGCACTCGGCCACCGTCCGCACCGAAATCCAGACCGACGTCCTCATGCTCGACCGTGACGCGTTCTCGCGCTGCCTGCCCGAGAACTCGTCGATGTCGTACAACATCATGCGCGGCCTGGTACAGCGCCTGCGCCACGCCGACCGCAAGATCGAATCGCTGGCGCTGATGGACGTCTACGGCCGTGTCGCACGCTCGCTCATCGAGTTCGCGGTCGACGACGGCCAGGGCAACCTGAAGATCCGCGACAAGATCTCCCGCCAGGACCTGGCCAAGATGGTCGGTGCGTCGCGCGAGATGGTCAGCCGCGTGATGAAGGACCTGGAAGAGCGCGGTTTCGTTCAGACACAAGCCGATGGCTCGATGCTGGTCAAGGATCGGCTCTCCTCGCTGGCCTGACGCCGCGGTGGGCAACCAGCCCCGCCGACCTTTGCGCAAACGCCACGCCCGGCGCCTGTCTGCGCCGTTTTCCGTTGTAGTCTCCATGCGCCCGCGGTCTTTTTCGGCCGTCGGGGCATTGCGCTGCCCATGACCTATTCCTTGAACACTCTCCAGTCCTCGACCGCAGGCGATCCGCCGGTGCGCACGCGCGCCCTGCGCTTCGCACATGAAATCACCCTCATCGCCGGCTTCGTCGCCCTGATGTTCTGGCTGATCGCGATGCTCAGCTTCACGCCGTCGGATGCGGCCTGGTCGACCTCGGGCACGGGCGGCGAGGTGAAGAACTGGGGCGGTCGCATCGGGGCGTGGATCGCCGATGGCAGTTACTTCCTCGGCGGTTACTCGATCTGGTGGGCATTGGCGGCCGGTCTGCGCGTGTGGCTGTCGTCGCTTGCCGGATGGCTGCGCGGCGGCGAAGCGAGCGGCGCACCGGCGCCTGCACCTCTGGGGCGCTTCAACCGGAGTCGGCTTGCCTTCTGGTTCGGTCTCGTGCTGCTGTTGTGCGCCAGCGCGATGCTCGAATGGTCCCGCCTTTATCGCCTCGAATTCCGGCTGCCCGGTCACGGTGGTGGCATCCTTGGCTATGTCGTCGGCCCGCTGAGTGTCAAGTGGATGGGCTTCACCGGCTCGGCGCTGATCGCGATCGCGGGGGGCGTCATCGGTTCGGCGTTGGTGTTCCGCTTCTCCTGGAGCCATATCGCCGAGCGCATCGGCGCTCGCGTCTACTCGCTGTTCGAATCGCGCCGTGAAAAGCGCGAGATTGCCGAGGACCTTGCGCTGGGCCGACAGGCCGCACGTGAGCGCGAAGAGGTCGTGTTCCCGGAGGAGCGCGACAGCGAGCCGATGCTCGTCGACGACACGCTGCCGCCCGAACCGCGGCCCAAGCGCCGGGCGCCAGCGCCGCCGCCGGTGCAGATCGAGCCAGCGCTGGCCGAGGTGCCCAAGAGCGACCGCGTCGCCAAGGAGCGCCAGAAGCCGCTGTTCCGTGAGCTGCCGGACAGCAAGCTGCCACAGGTCGACCTGCTCGACGCCGCGCAGCTGCGCCAGGAAACCGTCTCCAGCGACACGCTGGAGATGACCTCGCGCATGATCGAGAAGAAGTTGAAGGACTTTGGCGTGCAGGTGCGTGTGGTGCTGGCGTCGCCAGGCCCGGTGATCACCCGCTACGAAATCGAGCCTGCGACCGGTGTGAAGGGCTCGCAGATCGTCGGCCTGGCCAAGGACCTCGCGCGCTCGCTGTCGCTGGTGTCGATCCGCGTGGTCGAGACGATTCCCGGCAAGAACTTCATGGCGCTCGAGCTGCCCAATGCCAAGCGGCAGTCGATCAAGCTCAGTGAAATCCTGGGCTCGCAGGTCTACAACGAAGGCAAGTCCTTCCTCACGATGGGCCTGGGCAAGGACATCATCGGCAACCCGGTGGTGGCCGACCTGGCCAAGATGCCCCACGTGCTGGTGGCCGGCACCACGGGCTCGGGCAAGTCGGTCGGTATCAACGCGATGATCCTGAGCCTGCTCTACAAGGCCGAGGCGCGCGACGTGCGCCTGCTGATGATCGACCCAAAGATGCTCGAAATGTCGGTCTACGAGGGCATCCCGCACCTCTTGGCGCCGGTGGTCACCGACATGCGGCAGGCGGCGCACGGCCTGAACTGGTGCGTGGCCGAAATGGAGCGCCGCTACAAGCTCATGAGCAAGCTGGGCGTGCGCAACCTGGCCGGCTACAACGTCAAGATCGACGAAGCCAAGGCGCGCGAGGAGTTCATCTACAACCCCTTCAGCCTGACGCCGGACGACCCCGAGCCGCTGCGCCGCGAACCGCACATCGTGGTGGTCATCGACGAGCTGGCCGACCTGATGATGGTCGTCGGCAAGAAGATCGAAGAGCTCATCGCCCGCCTCGCGCAGAAGGCGCGCGCCGCCGGCATCCACCTGATCCTGGCCACGCAGCGGCCCAGCGTCGACGTGATCACCGGCCTGATCAAGGCCAACATCCCGACCCGCATCGCCTTCCAGGTGTCCAGCAAGATCGACTCGCGGACCATCCTCGACCAGATGGGCGCCGAAGCCTTGCTGGGCATGGGTGACATGCTTTACATGCCGAGTGGTACGGGCTTGCCGATTCGGGTACATGGTGCGTTCGTGAGCGACGAGGAAGTGCACCGCGTGGTGGCCTACCTCAAGAGCCAGGGCGCGCCGGACTACATCGAAGGCGTGCTGGAAGGCGGAACCGTCGATGGCGACGGCGATCTACTGGGGGACGGTGGTGGCGATGCCGAGAAGGACCCGATGTACGACCAGGCGGTCGAGGTCGTGCTCAAGAACCGCAAGGCCAGCATCTCGCTGGTGCAACGCCACCTGAAGATCGGCTACAACCGCGCGGCGCGGCTGGTCGAGGACATGGAAAAAGCCGGGCTGGTCAGCGCCATGAGCGGTGCGGGCCAGCGCGAAATTTTGGTGCCTGCGCGCACCGAATGAACGGAACAGGATGCAGTCGTTGAAGAAATCGTTGGTGGGTCTTTGCATGGCAGGTGCCGCGATGAGTGCCTGGGCGACGGGCATGGAAAGCCTCGAGGCCTTCGTGAAGAACGTGAAGTCCGGCCGCGCCGAGTTCACGCAGACGGTCACGGCCCCCGCCAAGGAAGGCCAGCCCGCGCGCGCGAAGGTGTCGACCGGCACCTTCGAATTCCAGCGCCCGGGCCAGTTCAAGTTCGACTACAAGAAACCCTTCGCGCAGACCATCGTGGCCGACGGCAAGACGCTGTGGCTCTACGACGCCGACCTGAACCAGGTCACGCAGCGCGCGCAGGCGCAGGCCCTGGGCTCGACACCCGCGGCCCTCATCGCGGCTGCGCCCGACCTGCGCGCGCTGCAGGCCGACTTCGCGCTCGAATCGGCACCGGAACGCGACGGCCTGCAATGGGTCAAGGCGACGCCGAAGGCCAAGGACGGGCAGTTGCAGGGCATCCAGGTCGGCTTCCAGGGCGAAGCGCTGGCGGCACTGGAGATCCAGGACAGCTTCGGCCAGCGTTCGGTGCTCAAGTTCAGCAAGGTCGAGGTCAACCCCGCGCTGGGCGCCGGTGCCTTCGCCTTCAAGGCGCCGGCAGGCGCAGACGTGCTCAAGCAATAGCCGCCACGCCGCAGGCCTGCGCGGGCCGCGGCGAGAATGGTCCTCGCTCATGGCCATTTCCACCCTGCCTCCTCTCGCCGAACGCCTTCGTCCGAAAACCCTGGGCGAGGTGATCGGCCAGCAGCAGCTCCTCGGCCCGGGCATGCCCCTGCGCATCGCCTTCGAATCCGGCCAGCCGCACTCCTGCATCCTCTGGGGACCGCCCGGCACCGGCAAGACCACCATCGCCCGCCTGATGGCCGATGCCTTCGACGCGCAGTTTCTGAGCATCAGCGCCGTCCTCGGCGGCGTGAAGGACATCCGCGAAGCCGTCGAGCGCGCGACCGTGGCGCGCGATGGCCTGGAGCAGCGCCGCACCATCGTCTTCGTCGACGAGGTGCACCGTTTCAACAAGAGTCAGCAGGACGCCTTCCTGCCGCACGTGGAGTCGGGTCTCTTCACCTTCATCGGCGCGACCACCGAAAACCCTTCCTTCGAAGTCAACTCGGCGCTGCTGTCGCGCGCGGCGGTCTATGTGCTGCAGCCGCTTACCGAAGCCGACCTCCAGCAGATCGTCGCCAAGGCACAGGCGATCGACGCGGTGCCGGGGATCGACGATGCGGCGGTCGACCGCCTGGTGGCCTACGCCGACGGCGATGCGCGCCGCCTGCTCAACACGCTTGAAACGCTGTCCGTGGCCGCCCGCGCCGAGAAGCTCGATCGCATCGGCGACGACTGGCTGCTGCGCGTGCTGGGCGAGCGCATGCGGCGCTACGACAAGGGCGGCGAGCAGTTCTACGACACCATCAGCGCGCTGCACAAGTCGGTGCGCGGCAGCGACCCCGACGCCGCGCTCTACTGGTTCGTGCGCATGCTCGACGGCGGCGCCGACCCGCGCTACATGGCGCGCCGGCTGGTGCGCATGGCCAGCGAGGACATCGGCCTGGCCGACCCGCGAGCGCTGCGGCTCGCCCTCGACGCCGCCGAGGTCTACGAGCGCCTGGGCACGCCAGAGGGCGAACTCGCCCTGGCCGAATGCGTGGTCTACCTGGCCATCGCGCCCAAGTCCAACGCCGTCTACAAGGCCTACAACGAGGTCAAGGCCTTCATCAAGAAGGACGGCACGCGCCCCGTCCCCATGCACCTGCGCAATGCCCCGACGAAGCTCATGAAGGAGCTCGACTACGGCAAGGGCTACCGCTATGCGCACGACGAAGAGGGCGGCTTCGCCGCCGGCGAAAGCTACCTGCCCGACGGGATGGCCGCGCCCGGCTTCTACCAGCCCGTCGAGCGCGGCCTGGAAATTCGCATTGCCGAGAAGATGCGCGAACTGCAGCGCCGCAACGGCGACGCCAAGTAGGGCAAGGGCATCGCCCCGAGCCGGCATCGAAGCGGCTCCGCGTCAAGGGGTAAATCCCCCGGCTGGGCTGCACCATGACAGCGCATGCTCCTGACTACAATCCCGCCCACAAATCCGCCAGCGCCACATGCTGGCGGGTTTTTTGCTAGATGGGCTCTGCAGCGTCAACCCGGCGTTGCAGGGGAGCGAAAGCACCTCGCAAAGGTGCCATCACATTAGGGACTCTTTATGGAAATCTTGCTGCAGCAGATCATCAACGGTCTGGTTCTCGGCAGCATGTACGCCTTGATAGCCTTGGGCTACACCATGGTGTACGGCATCATCAACCTCATCAACTTCGCGCACGGCGAAGTCCTGATGGTCGGCGCGCTGACCAGCTGGACGGTCATCGGCCTGATGCGCGACGCCATGCCCGGCGCACCCGGCTGGCTGATCCTGTTGCTGGCCTTGATCATCGCGTGCGTGGTCGCGGCCACGCTCAATTTCGTGATCGAGAAGGTGGCCTACCGGCCGCTGCGCAACAGCCCCAAGCTGGCGCCGCTCATCACGGCGATCGGCATGTCGATCCTGTTGCAGACGCTGGCCATGATCATCTGGCGGCCGACCAACAAGGCGTACCCCACGCTGCTGCCGAGCGAATCGATCGTGGTCGGCGGCGCCTCGATCTCGCCCACGCAGATCATGATCCTCGTGGTCACGGCGATCTCGCTGGCCGTTCTGACCTGGCTGGTCAACTACACCAAGCTCGGCCGCGCGATGCGCGCCACCGCCGAGAACCCGCGGGTCGCCTCGCTCATGGGCATCCGGCCCGACATGGTGATCTCGGCGACCTTCATCATCGGTGCCGTGCTCGCGGCCATTGCCGGCGTGATGTACGCGTCAAACTACGGCATCGCGCAACACGCCATGGGCTTCGGGCCCGGCCTCAAGGCCTTCACGGCCGCCGTGTTCGGCGGCATCGGCAACCTGGCCGGTGCGGTGGTCGGCGGCATCCTGCTGGGCCTCATCGAGGCCATCGGTGCCGGCTACCTGGGCACCGTCACCGGCGGTGTGCTGGGCAGCCAGCACAGCGACATCTTCGCTTTTGTCATCCTGATCCTGACGCTCACGGTGCGGCCTTCCGGCCTGCTGGGTGAGCGCGTGGCAGACCGAGCCTGAAGGGAACGACGCCATGAAAAGCAAGAACCTCATCGTCTTCCTGATCGCCGCCGTCGCGCTGCTGGCCCTGCCACTGCTGCTGCAGACCCAGGGCAATGCCTGGGTGCGTATCGTCGACATCGCGCTGCTCTACGTGCTGCTGGCCCTGGGCCTGAACATCGTGGTTGGCTACGCCGGCCTGCTGGACCTGGGCTACGTGGCCTTCTTCGCCATCGGTGCGTATCTGTACGCGCTGCTCGGTTCGCCGCACCTGACCGACACCTTCCCGGCCATCAAGGCCATGTTCCCGAACGGGCTGCATGCGCCGCTCTTGATCGTGATTCCACTGGCGCTGGTGCTGGCCGGCATGTTCGGCGTGCTGCTGGGCGCGCCCACCCTGCGCCTGCGTGGCGACTACCTGGCGATCGTGACGCTGGGCTTCGGCGAGATCATCCGTGTGTTCCTGAACACGCTCGACCATCCGTACAACGTGACCAACGGCCCCAAGGGGCTGGATGCCATCGATCCGGTGCACTTCTGGGGCCTCAATCTCGGCAAGCCCTACAAGATCGGCGACTACACCATCTCCTCGGTGTCGCTCTACTACTACCTGTTTCTGGCGCTGGTGATCTTCACCGTGATCATCTCGCACCGTCTGCAGCTGTCGCGCGTCGGCCGGGCCTGGATGGCCATCCGCGAGGACGAGATCGCCGCCAAGGCGATGGGCATCAACACCCGCAACATGAAGCTCCTGGCCTTCGGCATGGGTGCCAGCTTCGGCGGCGTGTCGGGTGCGATGTTCGCGTCCTTCCAGAGCTTCGTGTCGCCCGAATCCTTCAGCCTGATGGAGTCGGTGATGATCGTCGCGATGGTGGTGCTGGGCGGCATCGGCCACTTGCCGGGCGTGATCCTGGGCGCCGTGCTGCTGGCCGCGCTGCCCGAAGTGCTGCGCTACATCGCCGGCCCGCTGCAGTCGATGACCGACGGCCGGCTCGATGCGTCCATCCTGCGCCAGCTCTTCATCGCGCTCGCGATGATCGTGATCATGCTGGTGCGCCCGCGCGGCCTGTGGCCGTCGCCGGAACATGGCAAGTCGCTCAAGCGCAAGCGCGGCGACGCCACGCCTGTCGACGCCGCGGGCGTCGGCGGCCCGGCCGACGAAGTGCCGCACAAGCCTTCGCGTTCGATGTCGATCAACCCCTGAACGGATGGACCCCCAGACCATGACTGACACCATCCTCGAAGTCCGCGGCATCTCCAAACGTTTCGGCGGGCTGCAAGCCCTGTCGGACGTCGGCATCAAGATCCAGCGCGGCCAGGTCTACGGCCTGATCGGCCCCAACGGCGCTGGCAAGACCACCTTCTTCAACGTGATCACCGGGCTCTACACGCCCGACAGCGGCAGCTTCGAGCTGGCCGGCAAGCCCTACCAGCCGACGGCGGTGCACGAAGTGGCCAAGGCTGGCATCGCGCGCACCTTCCAGAATATCCGGCTCTTTGCGGACATGACCGCGCTGGAGAACGTGATGGTCGGGCGCCACGTGCGTACGCATTCCGGCGTGATCGGGGCCATCCTGCGCACCGGCAGCTTCAAGGCCGAAGAGGCCGCGATCGCCGATCGCGCGCACGAACTGCTCGACTACGTCGGCATCGGCAAGTTCGCCGACTACAAGGCGCGCACGCTGAGCTACGGCGACCAGCGCCGGCTCGAAATCGCGCGCGCCCTGGCCACCGACCCGCAGCTCATCGCGCTCGACGAGCCGGCCGCCGGCATGAATGCGACCGAGAAGGTGATGCTGCGCGAGCTCATCAGCCAGATCCGCAAGGACAACCGCACCATCCTCTTGATCGAGCATGACGTGAAGCTGGTGATGGGCCTGTGCGACCGCCTCACGGTGCTCGACTACGGCAAGCAGATCGCCGAGGGCACGCCCGCGGAAGTGCAGAAGAACGAAAAGGTGATCGAGGCTTACCTCGGCACCGGAGGACACTGAGATGAGCGAAACGATCACTGCCACGGCACCCGCATCCACCGGCGCGACCGGCAAGACCCTGCTCAAAGTCACCGGCCTGAAGGTCGCCTACGGCGGTATCCAGGCTGTGAAGGGCGTGGACTTCGAGGTGCGCGAGGGCGAACTGGTGTCGCTCATCGGCTCCAACGGCGCCGGCAAGACGACCACGATGAAGGCCATCACCGGCACGCTGCCCTTCGTCGACGGCGACATCCAGTTCCTCGGCCGCAGCATCAAGGGCCGTGGCGCGTGGGACCTGGTGGGCGAAGGCCTGGTGATGGTGCCCGAAGGCCGCGGCGTCTTCACGCGCATGACCATCACCGAGAACCTGCAGATCGGCGCCTACATCCGCAACGACAAGGGCGGCATCGCGGCGGACATCGAACGCATGTTCGCGATCTTCCCGCGCCTGAAGGAACGCAAGGACCAGCTCGCTGGCACCATGTCGGGCGGCGAGCAGCAGATGCTCGCCATGGGCCGCGCGCTGATGGCGCAGCCCAAGGTGCTGCTGCTCGATGAACCCTCGATGGGCCTGTCGCCGATCATGGTCGACAAGATCTTCGAGGTGGTGAAGAACGTCTACGACCAGGGCGTGACCGTGCTGCTGGTCGAGCAGAACGCCAGCCGCGCGCTGCAGATCGCCGACCGTGGCTACGTCATGGAGTCGGGGTTGATCACCATGGCGGGCGACGCGAAGGTCATGCTCAACGACCCGAAGGTGCGTGCCGCCTATCTGGGCGAATGAAAAAACCGCCCTCGGGCGGCTTTATTTTCCAGAGACACCGCGGAACCGGCTTTGCCGGGCCGCTGGTGTCGCCCCCTGAAAGGGGGAAGGGCGCTGCGACACGAAGTGCGCGAGCCCCTCGGGGGTCAGTCGACCTTCGCGCCGGTGGCCTTCACCACCTTCTCGTACTTCGCCAGTTCGCTCTTCATGAACGCGCCGAACTGCTCGGGCGTGTTGGATACCGGCTCCGCCAGCAGGGTGGCGAAGCGCGTCTTCGTCTCCGGCGCATTCAGCGCCGCGACGAAGGCCTGGTTCAGCTTGGCGATCACGTCGGGCGGCGTGCCAGCCGGCGCCACCAGGCCCCACCAGGTGTCGATGGCGAAGCCCTTGAGCGTCGCGGCCACGGCCGGCACGCCGGGCAGGGCGCTGCTGGGCTGCGCGGTCGTCACGGCAATGGCCTTGAGCTTGCCCGAGCGGATGTTCGGTGCCGCGGTGGCCAGGTTGTCGAAGTTGAAGTCGACCTGGCCCGACAGCAGCGCGAGCTGGGCCGGGTTGCCGCCGTTGTAGGGGATGTGCACCGCGAAGATGCCGGCCTGCTGCTTGAACATCTCGCCGGCCAGGTGTCCGGCACTGCCGTTGCCGCCGCTGCCGTAGTTCAGCTTGCCGGGGTTGGCCTTGGCGTAGGCGATGAGTTGGGGCAGCGTGTCGATCTTCAGTCGTTGGGCGCTCTCGGCGTTCATCACCAGCACGTTCGGCACGCGGACCATCTGCGTGATGGGCGCGAAGTCGGTGGCCGCGTTGAAGGGCATCTTGCTGTAGAGCCACGGGTTGACCGCGTTCGTGGCCGTGGCCGCGATGCCGATGGTCAGCCCGTCCGGTGCGGCCTTGGCCACCGCGTCGGCGCCGATGTTGCCGCCGGCCCCCGGCTTGTTGTCGATGATCACCGTGCCCAGCGAATCCTTGACCCGCTCGGCCACGATGCGCGCCGTGACGTCGATCGGGCCGCCGGCGGCGTAGGGGACGATCAGTCGGATCGGGCGATGCTGTGCCTGTGCCGGGACCATGGCGATCAGGGCGGTGGCGGCCAGGGTGCCCAGGAGGAAGTGTCTCGTCTTCATTGTTCGTTGTCGTCCGTCGTTCAGGAAAAGAGGGTGGTCAGGGAAGGGCCTTGTCGGCTTCCGTCGTGAAGGCGTCCGCGTAGAACTCGTCTTCCGGCAGGCCGGCCTCGGCCACGTAGTCGCGCTTGGCCGAGTCGACCACGATCGGCGCGCCGCAGGCGTACACCTGGTAGCCCGACAGGTCGGCGAAGTCCTCGAGCACGGCACGGTGGACGAAGCCGGTGCGGCCGGTCCAGTTGTCGTCGGGCACGGCGTTCGACACCACCGGCACGTAGGTCAGATTCGGCATCTCGGCCATCTGCGTGCGCAGCCAGTCGTCCATGTACAGGTCTTCGGGCCGGCGGCCGCCCCAGTACACGGTGGCGGGCCGGTCGATGCCTTTGAACTTCATGTGCTCGATGAGCGCCTTGATCGGCGCGAAGCCGGTGCCCGAGGCAAGCATCACGATCGGCTTGTCGGAGTCCTCGCGCAGGAAGAAGCTGCCGTACGGCCCTTCGATGCGCAGGATTTCCTTCTCCTTCATCGCGCCGAAGACGTGATCGGTGAACTTGCCGCCGGGCAGGTGGCGGATGTGCAGTTCGATGCCGGTGCCGGGCTCGCTCAGCGTGTGGGGTGCATTGGCCATCGAGTAGCTGCGGCGTGCGCCGTCGCGCAGGAGGAATTCGACGTACTGGCCGGCATGGAACTGCAGCGGCTCGCCGGCCGGCAGCTGCAGCCGCACCATCATCACGTCGTGCGAGAGCTTGGACAGCGCCAGCACGCGCGAGGGCATCTTGCGGATCGGGAAGGCGCCGGCTTCGGTCACCTGGCGCGATTCGAGCATCACGTCGCTGGTCGGCTTCGCGCAGCAGGTCAGCACGAAGCCGGCGAGTTCTTCCTCGGCGCTCAGCGCCTTGCTCTGGTGCGGCCCGTGGGCGACTTCGCCCGAGAGCTTGCGGCACTTGCAGGAGCCGCAGGCGCCGTCCTTGCAGCCGTAGGGCAGGCCGATGCCCTGGCGGATGCCGGCAGCGAGGATGGTTTCGTCGCCCTGGGCGGTGAACTGTCGTCCACTGGGCTCGACAGTGATCTGGAAGCCGGCCTCGTGCGGGGGTGCGCTCGTCATGGGTATTCTTCGGGTTCGTCTCAGCGGGAAGCCCTCGATTTTGCCCTCAATCCACAACCCTTCCGGCGCGCTGCCCGCGCGCTTCCGACGGCAACGCGTGCTGATCGTCGGTTGCGGCGACATCGGCCTGCGTGCGGCGTCGTTGCTGCGGGGCCGGGTGCAGGTGCTGGCGGTGACCTCGTCGCCCGAGCGCGTGGCCGCCCTGCGCGCGGCCGGCGTGCGGCCGCTGGTGGCCGATCTGGATGCGCCTGCGAGCCTGCGCCGGCTGGCCGGCCTGGCCGACCGGGTGCTACATCTGGCGCCGCCGGCCAACGTCGAAGGTGCCGGCTGGTGGCGCGACGCGCGCACCACGGCGCTGGTGCGGGCGCTGCACCAGCGCTCGCTGCCGGCCGCACTGGTCTACGGTTCGACCAGCGGCGTCTACGGCGACTGCGGCGGCGCCCGCATCGACGAGACGCGCGCCGTGCGCCCGCACACGCCGCGGGCGCACCGGCGCGTCGACGCCGAGCGCGCCGTGCGCTGGCTGGGGCGGTCCGGCGTGGCGACGCGCATCCTGCGCATCCCCGGCATCTACGCACCCGACCGCGCGGGCGGCACGCCGCGCGAGCGCCTGCGCAAGGGCACGCCGGTGCTGCGCAGCGAGGACGACGTCTACACCAACCACATCCATGCCGACGACCTGGCGCGCATCTGCGTGGCGGCGCTCTGGCGCGGCGGCACGCAGCGTGTCTTCCACGCCAGCGACGACACCGAGCTCAAGATGGGCGACTACATCGACCTGGCCGCCGATCTGTACGGCGTGCCACGGCCGCCACGCATCGCGCGCGACGCCGCGCAGGCACAGCTGCCCGTGTCGCTGCTGAGCTTCATGGGCGAATCGCGGCGCCTCGACAACGGGCGCCTCAAAAAGGAGCTCCGCGTGCGCTTGCGCCATCCGACCGTCGCTTCCGGATTGCGGCGCGCTTCTTGAATGCGGCGACGGACATAATCCCTCTCGGATGTTTGTGAACGAATGTCAGAGATTCCCCCGCCCACCGTATGCCCACGACGCAACTTTCCGTCTACTTCTTCCTGCAGATCGCCGTGATCATCACGGTCTGCCAGCTTGTCGGCCGCCTGGCACAGAAGCTCGGGCAGCCGCAGGTGGTGGGCGAGATGATCGCCGGCGTCGCGCTGGGCCCATCGCTGCTGGGCCTGGCTTTCCCGGAGCTCCAGCGTGCGCTGTTCCCGAAGGAGACGCTGGGCATGCTCTATGTCGGCGGGCAGCTGGGCGTGGGCATGTACATGTTCCTCGTGGGCACCGAATTCCGCGCCGACCATTTCAAGAGCCGCTTCCGCAGCGCGGTTGCGGTGTCGGCGGCCGGCATCTTCGTGCCTTTCGTGCTGGCCTTCGCGCTGATCCCCTGGCTGCTCACCATCCCCGGCCTGTTCTCGGCCAAGGCCAAGCCGCTCGAAGCGGCGCTGTTTCTGGGCGCAGCCATTGCCATCACGGCCTTCCCGATGCTGGCGCGCATCATCCATGAGCGCGGCCTGGCCGGCACCTCGCTGGGCACGCTGGCGCTCACCGCCGGTGCGGTCGACGACGCGGCCGCCTGGTGCATCCTGGCCATCGTGCTGGCGAGCTTCGGCGGCCAGTGGGGCGGTGCCTATGCCGCGATCGGCGGCGGCATCGTCTATGCGCTCTTCATGATCTTCATCGGTTCGCGCTTGCTCAAGCGGCTGGCCGCCTACGTACGGCCCGACGCGCCCCTGAGCTCCACCATGCTGGCCACCGCGCTGGTCCTGTTCGCGCTGAGCGCCTTCGCCATGGACGCCATCGGCATCCACGCCGTGTTCGGCGGCTTCCTGCTCGGTGCGGTGCTGCCGCGCGGCGCGCTCACCGAAAAGCTGCGCGCGCAGCTGCAGCCCTTCGTCGTGGTCTTCCTGCTGCCGATGTTCTTCACCTATTCCGGCCTCAACACCCGCCTGGGCGTGCTGCTGGACCCGGGCATCCTGCTGGCGGCGGTCGCGATCCTGGCGGCCTCGTTCTGCGGCAAGGGCATCGCCTGCTGGGCCGCGGCACGCGCGTCCGGCGAGAGCAACCGCGACGCGATGGCGATCGGTTCGCTGATGAACGCCCGCGGGTTGATGGAGTTGATCATCATCAACATCGGCCTGCAGGCCGGTGTGATCGAGCCGGGTCTTTTCTCGATCCTGGTCCTGATGGCGATCCTGACCACACTGATGGCCACGCCGTTGTTCAACTGGGTGACGCGTGCGCCCAAGGCCCCCGCTGTGCGGGCGCCTGTCTGAGCCGAAGAAAAGCAACCATGTCCCAGCTGACCGATTTCGAGTCCATGTTCGATCTGGCGCCGGTGTCGCTGTGGGTGGAGGACTTCAGTGCGGTGCGACGGATCTTCGAGCGCTGGCGCGCCGAAGGCGTCGAAGACCTGATCGCCCATCTGCGGGCCGACCCGGCGCGCGTGGGCGAGTGCATGTCGTCGATCCAGGTGCTGAAGGTCAACCAGACCACGCTCGACCTCTTCGGCGCGGCCGACCACGCGGCGCTGGTCGCCGGCCTCGGCCAGATCTTCAGTGGCGACATGGCCGAGCTGATGACCCACGAACTCGACCAGCTCTGGCAGGGCAAGCTGCTCTACGAGAACACCACGGTCAACTACACGCTCGACGGCCGCCGGCTCGACGTGCAGCTGCGTGTGCGCATCCTGCCGGGCCATGAAGCGACTTGGGAGCGCGTGCTGGTGTCGCTCGACGACATCACGGCGCGCATGAAGGCCGTGCGCGAACGCGAGGCCAGTGCGCAGTACGCGCACGGCCTGTTCGAGCATTCGCCGGTGTCGCTGTGGGTGGAAGACTTCAGCGCGGTCAAGAAGCTGTTGGACGACATCCGCCAACGCGGCATCACCGACTTCAACACCTTCCTCAAGGTGCATCCGGAATTCGTCACCCGCTGCATCGAGGAGATCCGGGTGATCGACGTCAACCGCGAAACGCTGCGCATGTTCGCGGCCGACGACCGGCGCATGCTGCTCGAGAACATCCCGCGCATCTTCCGCGACGAGATGCGCGACTCCTTCGCCGAACAGCTGCAGGACCTGTGGGCCGGCAAGACGCTGCAGCACCGCGAGGTGATCAACTATTCGCTCAGCGGCGAGCTGGTCAACATCCACATGCAGTTCGCGGTGCTCGAGGCGCATCTGCACGACTGGAGCATGGTGCTGGTGTCGCTGATGGACATCACGGCGCGCAAGAAGGCCGAGGCCTACCTCGAGTACCTGGGCAAGCACGACGTGCTGACGCAGCTGCGCAACCGCACCTTCTACACCGAGGAGCTCAACCGCCTGAACCGCAAGGGGCCGTGGCCGGTGTCGGTGCTGCTGATCGATCTCAACGGCTTGAAGCAGGTGAACGACGAGGATGGCCATGCGGCCGGCGACGCGCTGCTGCGCCGTGTCGGCGAGGTGCTCGGCCAGGCGGTCGAGAGCCCGGCCTGGCCGGCGCGGGTCGGCGGCGACGAATTCGCCGTGCTGATGCCCGCCACCGACGAGCGTGGCGCCGAGACGGTGCGCGAGCGCATCCTGTCGATGGTCGACCTCAACAACCAGTTCTACGCCGGCCGCAGCGGCCACGTGCTGAGCCTGGCGATCGGTATCGCGAGCTGCGAAGTGGGCGAGCCGCTGGAGAACGCCCTGATGCGTGCCGACAAGGCGATGTACCGCGACAAGGCGCTGCACTACGAGACCCATGTGAAACGTCGCAACGGCGACGTGCCGTCCCCGACGCCGCCGGTCTGAGTCGACAATCCCACCGTGTCGACCCCCTCCATGCTCGCCCGCACCCTGTCCGGCCACCTCACGATCTGCGAGGGCCAGATCCTGTGGGCCGACGAGGATGCCCATCAACTGCTGGGCTATCCCGTGGGAGCGCTGATCGATCTGCCGTTCTCCGACGTGTGCACCAATGCCTCCGGCATCCCGGTGCCGGCCCGCGGCGGCGTCGATGGCCCCGACCTGCTGCTCAAGGCGCATGACGGCAGCACCGTGCGCGTCGATGCGCGGGCCGAGCGCATGGACGACTTCTGCGTGCTCTGGTCGTTCAGCCCGGTCGCCCGCGGCGCACGGGCCGGCCGGATCGACTTCCTGGCGCGCCACGATGCGCTCACCCGGCTGCCCAACCGTATCCCGGCGGTCGAGGAACTGCGCGAGCGACTGAACCTGCGCGACGGGCGTCTGCTGGCCGTCTGCTACCTGGACATCGACCGCTTCCGCGACGTCAACGACCGCTTCGGCCCGATGGGCGGCGACACCGTGCTGCGGGAGGTGGCGCGCCGCCTGAAGGCCGGCCTGCCGCACGAGGCCGTGGTCGCGCGCGTCGGCGGCGACGAATTCGCGCTGGCGGTGTCCGTCGGCAGCCGGCAGCAGTGCGAGAACCTGGTGGCCCAGCTGCTCGCGCGGCTGGCGCACCCGTTCCGGCTGAAGGACGACACCGCCCGCTTGCGCGCCAGCGTGGGTGTGGCGCTGATGGCCGACGCCGAGCAGCCGACCGAAGTGATGCTGCAGCACGCCCAGCACGCGGTCTTCTTCGCCAAGCGCGCCGGCGGCAGCCAGCTGCATTTCTTCGATGCCAGCCAGGCACTGGAAGAACAGGAATCGCTGGAGCTTCGGCGTGCCATGGCCGAAGGCATGGCGCGCGGCGAGTTCTGGCTGGCCTACCAGCCCAAGGTGGACATGCGCTGCGGCCGTGTCATCGGCGCCGAGGCGCTGATCCGCTGGCGGCATCCGGCCTACGGCCAGCTGCAGCCGGGCGACTTCATCCCGCACATCGAGAACCACGAACTGGTGGAGCAGCTGGGCGACTGGGCCATCGGCGAGGCCCTGCGCCAGGCCGCGGCCTGGCAGGCCGCCGGCACCGGCACCGGCACCTCGGTGAGCGTGAACATCAACCCGCGCCAGATGCAGCGGACCGACTTCATCGAGCGGCTCGGCGAACACCTGGCGCGCTACCCGGGGCTGCCGGCCGGCACGCTCGAGCTCGAGATCCTCGAGACCAGCGCGATCAAGGACTTCGCCACCGTCACCCGCTTCATCGAGGCGTGCAAGTCCTTCGGCGTGCCGGTGGCGATGGACGACTTCGGCACCGGCTATTCGTCGCTGACGTACCTGCGCCGGCTGCCGGTGGCGGCGCTCAAGCTCGACCAGTCCTTCGTCAACGGCGTGATCGACAACGCCGAGGACCAGGCGATCGTCAAGGGCATCCTGCTGCTGGCCCAGGGACTCGGCCTGAAGGCCATCGCCGAAGGCGTGGAGTCGGTGGCGCACGGCGCCGCGCTGATGGCGCTGGGCTGCACCTTGGGCCAGGGCTACGGCATCGCACGGCCCATGGAGCCCGATGCCTTGCCGGGCTGGATCGCCGACTACGAGCGCGACCCGCTCTGGGGCCGCGCCGGGGACTGCAGCTGAGCCGGGCCCGCGCGGCGGGCGGTCGGATCAGAGCAGCGGCGTGTAGGGCGAACTCAGCGGACTGAACCCCGGCGTCGCCGCCGCATTGCCCAGGATGCTGGAGCCGCCGAACAGGTAGCGCAGGTAGATGCTGCCGGTCAGCTGCCGGTAGTTCTGCGCGTTGTTCAGGCCCAGCGCACCGCCCAGGTAGAGCTGCGGCGCGAGCTGGTATTCGAGAACGCCCGCGAAGTTGTAGGCCAGGCCCGTTTCGGTGCTGCCGGCGTACATGCCGTTGTAGCCCGGGCCCGTGAGGTTCAGGCCGCTGGCCAGTCCGGCCATCGTGTAGCTCACGTTCTGCCGCACCGCGTCGGTCGGGAAGTAGGGCGAATCGTTCTGCGTGAACGACTGCACGCCGAGCGATGCATTGACGCGCCACGACAGCCGGTTGGCGCGCCCGCTCCAGTCCACCGGGAAGGCCACGCTCACGTAGCGCTGCGGGCTGAAGTAGCCGCCGTGCCCGAAGGTGAAGTAGCTCAGGTTCTTGTCGTAGTGCATCAACCCGATGTTCATGCCGGCGGTGAGGTTCGAGCCGGTGCCGCGCAGGATGTGCATGTACATGCCGCCGCCGACTTCGGCGCGGTTGTTGTCCGCCACGTTCAGACCGGTGAGCACGCCATAGGACCCGTAGCCATACAGGCCATACGTGCCGTCGTCGCGCGTCACGTCCATGCGTGCGCCGCTGGCGACCACGCCGCCCCATTTCTGACCGGTCAGCGGGTCCTTGGTGCCCGCGAAGGACAGCAGGCTGTCGGTGATCGGGCGGCGAGAGAGTTCTCCCTTGAGCGACAGGGTGTCGGTGACGGCGCCGCCGTAGCTCACGCTGCCGATCACGTTGGTCTCCTGGAAGCCCAGCGGCGTGGTGCCCACGCTGGCGTTCAGGTTCTTGCCTTCGTAGCCGACCGCCAGGCCGACGCCGCTGGCGTTCTGCGAGCCCGGCGCGGTCGTGTTCAGCACCGAGTCCGCGAGTCCGCCGAGGGGTCCTTCGCCGAAGCGGCTGCGCGTGGCGTAATCGCCCGACAGCTTGCCGGCATCGATCACGGTCGGCGTGGCGCTCACGACCATCTTGCCTTCGCCGACCGGCATGCGCGCCTGCACCGGCACCTGCAGGTCGGTCAGGCGGCTGAGACCGCCCTCACCGGCGCGGTTGCGGTAGACGGTGCCCGCGGTGATCGTCGGGCTGCGGTCGACTTCCAGCGCCTGCAGTTCGGATTGCAACGGGCTGACCGGCTGCGATGCGTTGCGCAGGCCGCCGCTCCAGTTGCTGTCGCCTGAAATGCTCGACGTGGCCGAGCCCGGAAATGGCTCGCTGTTGCTGCCAGGGACCGGCAGCGGATAACCGCCAGCCAGCGTGCCGGGTGCGGCCGACGGTTGCGGTGAGAAGGGCGTTGCAGCCAAAGCCGGAGGGGCTGCTGCCGGGGTGCTGCGGTTCGTCGTGGCAGCGTTGCGTCGCGCCGCCGTGCCGCCGGCGACCGGCGCCGGTGCGCGCGTCGACGTGTCGGCCCATGGCAGGCCGGCGGTGCTGGTGGGCGCGTTGACGTTGCCGTAGGTGGCAGGCGCCGGCTGCGTCGCGACCGGGTACGCCGCCTGCGCGGGCAGGGATACCGGCATCGACACCGGCTGCATCGCAGCGCCGCCCAGCACCATCGCCGCCGAGGGCGCGCCGCCGGTCATGCCGGCGAAGGGGTTGGCCGCCGGTGCCGGCGCAGCGCCGGGCACCGGCGTGCGGGCCTGTCCGCTGGCGAGCCGGTTCTCGGCCGCGACGGCGGCGCGCAGGTACTGCTCGGCGCGGCCGTTGTCGCCCGCATTGCGGTACACGCGGCCGGCCGCGGCCAGCGTGCGCGACTGGTCGGGCGCCTGTTTGAGCGCGGCGAGCACGTAGGCCTCGGCGTCGCCGTGCTCCTTCAGCGCGCTGGCGCTGGCGGAAGCGGCCAGCAGCGTGTCGAGGTCCGTCGGACTGCGCTGCAGGATGCGCTGGTACAGCGCCAGCGCCTGGCGCTCGTCGCGCGCCGCGGAATAAAGCCGCGCCAGCGCGGCCATCACGCCGGGGTCGTTGGCCCGCTCGGCCAGCACCGGCGCCAGCGCGTTGTAGGCGGCTTCGAGGTTGCCCATCTCGCGCAGCGCATCGGCCTGGCGCAGGCTCCAGGCGGTGCGCAGGTTGTCGAAGTCGCTGCGCTGCGCGGCGGTCATCTGCGTGGCCTGCAACTGGCGCAGCACGGCCGTGAGTTCCACGTCCTGCTTGGTCTTCATCAGGATCGACGCGTACAGCAGCCGGTCGCCGATGCTCGGGTTGGGGCCGCGTGAGAGCAGTTGCCGGCTCATGGCCAGCGCGCGCGGCGCGTCGCCGATCTCGGCATAGGCGGTGGCGAGGTCGCCCCACATCTCGGCCGGCATGTCGCGGCCCAGCGTCGCCTCGGTCTGCTGCAGCACGTTGCGCGCGACCGCCGGCTGGCCCTGCTTGGCGAGCGCGATCGCCTGCTGCGTCTGGCCCTGCGCCCACAGCTTGCGCTGCAGCTGCGTCATGTCGCGGGTGCGGGCTGCGGCGGGCACCTTTTCGAGGTACTGCAGGCCGGCCACCGGGTCGCCAGCATCGGAGGCCAGCAGCGCGCTCGCGTAGAGCGCGTCGGGCATGTCGGGTTGCGACATCAACAGGCCGTCCATCACGCCGCGCGCCTGCGGCATCAGGCCCTGGCGGCGGTAGATGTTGGCCAGGTCGAGCCGCAGCCACGGGCTGTCGGGGTTGGCGAGCATCGCGTCTTCCAGCGTGCGCTGGGCGCCGGCGGCGTCGCCGCGCTCGTTCTGCTGGCGCGCCACGGCGCGCACCTGCTCGACGCGCACGTTCTGCAGCCCGCCGATCTGCGCCGCCTGCTCGGGCGTGAGCTTCTGCGACAGCGCCAGCGCTTCCTCGGCACGGCCCTGTCGCGTGTAAACGTTGATGAGCCCGCGCAGCGCCTGCGCGTCGTTCGGCTTGGCTTCCAGCACGCGCTTGTAGCCCTGCTCGGCGGCCGGCAGTTCGCCCTGGGCTGCACGCAGGTCGGCCAGCGCGATCTGGCCGACCGGCTCGCGGGCGTCGAGCCGCACCGCGCGCTCCAGCAGCGCCTGCGCTGCGGCCAAGTCGTTGCGGTCGCGTGCCGTGTTGGCCTGGCCGACCAGGTTCCAGTAGGTCGCACTCTGCAGGGCCGAAGCCCACTTGCGCGCACCCGTGCGGCTGGCCTGTTCGAGGTAGTCCTGCGCCTGGGCGAAGCGCTCCTGGCGCAGCCGGATCAGGCCCATGCCGCCGAGCGCTTCCGAGTCGCCGGGCTGCACCCGCAGCGCCTGCTGGAAGCGTGCTTCGGCGGTGGTCGTGTCGCCGCGGTCGAGCGCGCGGTAGCCTTCGCCGAGCGGCTGGGCCGCGGGCGACACGGGCGTCGCGGCGGTGTCGGGCTTGGTCAGGCTCTCGAGCCGGGCGGTGACGGCCGGGTCGCTCTGGCCGTCCAGGTAGGCCTCGTACAGCGGCGCGTCGGGCGCCCGCGCGTCGAGCCAGATCAGCGCCTGCCGCCAGCTCGCACGGGCGGCGGTGCCCACGCCGGGCCGCTTGGCCAGGTCGGCCAGCGTGCGGATGCCGTCGCGCCGCGAGGGCTCGCGGTAGGTCTGCAGCTGCGCCAGCGCCAGCTTGTAGTTCAGGTTGTCGGGCTTGTCCTTGACGAGCTGTTCGAGCCCGCGCCGGCCGTCGTCCCAGCCCTGCGGCGTGCCGCCGAGCAGCTGGTAGAACTCGACCGCCAGCGGTTCGGGCGGCGGCCGGTTGTCGAAGATCGCGCGGTAGAGCTGGATGGCTTCGGCGCTGCGCCCGGCCTGGGCCGCGGCGCGGGCGCGCTGCAGGTCGGTCTGCGGGCCGCCGGCCTGCTGGGCGCCTTGCTGGAAGCGCGCCAGGCGGGCGTCGGTCGGGTGCGCGGTGCGCAGGCGGCCGATCCATTCGCGGGCCGCGTCGGGCTTGCTGCGCGCCAGCTCGACCTGCGACATGCCATAGAGCGCATCGGCCGAGTTCGGGTCGACGCGCAGCAGCTTGCGCCAGCTTTCCTCGGCAAGGTCGGCACGGCCCATGCCTTGCCAGTAGTTGCCTTGCTCGATGAGTGCGGCGCTGGCGTCGTTCTGCGCCCACAGCGGGCCGCTGGCGCACAGCGCGCCGACGACGCCCAGGCGGGCGATCCACTGGCCGGCCGTGGGTCGCCGCGCGCCGGGCGGGCGCGGCGAAGGCGTTGCACCGCGCATCAGGCGGTCCGGGTGGATGGGCATGCGGGTCTCCATTGGGGTTGCAGCGCGCCGGTCTTCGTGAAGGCGTAGCGGCCATCGAGCCAGCCTTGGGCGAAGAGCAGCAGCATGCGCTCGTAATAGGGCAGCGGCCTCGGGCCGGCCGGGGCGGTGCCGCCGAGGTCGACCGGAATGCGCGCGAGTTGGGCGGTAAGGACCGACGTGGCGTCCTGCGCCTTCAGGTAGGGCAGCAGCGCGCCGCTGAAGCCCGCGGGGCCGGTGCCGCGCGTGATGCCGGTGCCGGTGTCGACGTACTCGGGCGGCGCCGGGGATTTCTCCAGCGCGCGGCGCGGGCCGTACAGCGACTTCAGCAGTGGCGCGCGTGCCGGCTCCTGCGGGCTGAGCATGCCGGCCCAGAGGTAGACGCGAATCGCGTCGTAGCCGCCGGTCGCGCCCTTGTCGGGGTCGACGACGAAGGCCTTCTGCTCGGTCGACCAGCCGCACCAGTCGGGCACGAAGCCCTGCGGCGCAGTCGCGCCGATCATGCGCACGGTGTTGGCCGCGATCTCGTTCCACGGGCCCGTGGGCTCTTCCTGATGGAAGCGGCGCAGCAGCTGCAGCGGCAGGTAGCTCGCGTTGAGCCGCCAGACCGGCCCCTTGGCAACCGACTTCGGCCAGGGCAGCAGCATGCGGCCGAGGCCGGGCAACACGACGACTTCTTCGCGCACCACCAGCGCGAGCAGCGCGCGACCCAGCGTGCGGTAGCGCGGCTCGTCCCACAGGCGGGCGGCCTCGAGCAGCGCATAGGCGATCCACAGGTCGGCGTCGGACGCCGGGTTGGGGTCGAGCACGCCCCAGCCGCCGTCGGTCTTGCGGCCCCATTGCCAGGCCGGCAGGCGCTGCGCCAGGCTGCCGCCGCCGAGGTTGAATTCGGTCCAGGCCAGCACGCGCTCGAAGTTGCGGCGGTCGTCGTGCACCAGCGCGAAGAACATCGCGTACGACTGTCCTTCGGAGGTCGAATGCTGCTGCGGCGTGTCGAAGTCGATCACGCGGCCGTCGGGCTGGATGTGGCGTGCCGCGAAGCTGGTCCAGTCGCCCATCGGCATGCAGCCGCCCAGCGAGGTCTGCGCCTGCGCGGGCAGGCCCGAGAGCATGGGCCCGAGCAAGGCCGTAGCGAGCGCGTCGCGTCGTCGGATCGTCATGGCCGCAGTCGCTTGCGGGCGCGCGCCTGCAGGCTGGCGTAGGCCGCGGCTGCGCCGAGCAGCGCCACCAGCAGCGCACCGCCGGCCAGCAGCAGCGGGCTGCGCGAGAGGTTCCATTGCAGCCAGGCCCAGGGCGGCAGGCGGCCGACGTAGTAGCTGTCGCCGGCCAGCAGGCTGTTGACCTGCGCGCCGCGCACGATCGCGGTGCTGCCCTGGATGCGCTGCAGCAGCTCGGGGGTCATCAGCGCATTGAGCAGCGAGGGCTGCGACGCCGCGTTGGTGACCACGGCGACCACGCTGCGCCCGGCGCGCAGCGGCGACTCGAAGCCCGCCAGCACCGCGTCGCTGCCGTCTTCGGCCACGGTCATCTGCACCGTGCTGGGCAGGTCCTCGCGCTGGCGCGTGCCGGTGATGAGGTGCAGGTTGTCGTCGATCCACTCGCCCAGGCTGAAGGTCTGCGCGGGCGACGCCCCCTTGCGCTGCAGCGGCATGCGCGCGGCCCACTCGATGAAGAGCGGCTGGTTCTGCAGGCTGCCGATGACGAGCAGGTCGCGGTCGGCGTGCTGCGCCACGTTGGCCGCGCGGGTCACCGCCACGCGCAGGGCCGGGTAGCCGGTTGCGTTGCCGAACTGGCCCAGCAGCGCCAGGTAGGTTTCGGCATCGGCCGCGCCGGGCTGGTCGGGCAGCACCACCGCCGTCTCGGCCAGGTCGGCCAGGCGCGAGAAGGGGAAGCCGCTGTTGGCGTAGGCGGCCAGCTCGGGCATGGCGATGTAGTGCGGGAACTTCGAGATGTCGATCGTCGACGTCGGGTCGATCGCGCCGCGCACGTTGTCCAGCAGCGTCTGGCAGTTGCCGGCCGCGGGCTGGAAGTAGTAGTGCATGCGCAGCTGGCTGCGTGAGCCCAGCGCCAGCGGCGGCAGCAGCACCTCGCGCCGCTGGGCGATCACGCCGTCGGGCAGCAGCTTGGTCGCGAGCGGGTTCCACCAGCGGTCGCCGCCCGGGTTCGCGGTGCGCAGGGGCAGCGAGCCGATGAAGCTGTCGTCGACGCTCACGTTGAGCGTCGACTGGTCGTTGCGCACCCGTGGCGTGTAGCGGTAGTGCAGGTCGAGCGGGATGCCGCGCGAACGCCAGGTGAACAGGTCCGGCGGCATCTGCAGGTTGACCTTGACCACGTCCGGCGAATAGCCGCTCACGTTGAGGTCGGCCGCCTGCGTCAGCTCGCCGAGCTGCACCGGGCGGTCGCTCGCGATCCAGCGCGGCGCGTCGTAGGGCTTGCGCGCCGGGATCTCCTGCAGGCTCGGGATGGTGACGCTGGCGCCGGTGAAGGTGCGCGCGTTCAGCGTGAGCGCGGTGGCCGCGCTGCGCAGTTCGCCGGGGTTGCGGCCCATCACCAGCAGCAGCTTGCGCGTGGCGTCCTGCGGGTGGTCGATGACCGTCACCGTCGGGCCGGCGATGGCCGGCAACGTGAGGCCGGGGATGGCGGTCTCGGGCGTGGCGAACACCACGGCGTTGGCCGCGGGCAGGGCATCGCTCGACACCGGGAAGGTCGCGCCGCGGTAGCCCGCGAGCGCGCCGAACCACGACGACACGATGCCGGCCACTTCGAGCGTGGTCGACGACGGCGTGCCGCCGAAGACGAAGGGGATGCTCGCGCGGCGCACGTCGCGCCGGTCGAAGAAGGGCTGCGGCAGCACCGCGAGATCGCTCGCGGTCTTCAGCGGCACGACGTTCAGCCGCAGCGTGCTCGACGCGTCGACCTTGGCCCAGAGGCTGCTGTGCTGCGGGTCTTCGCACTCGCGCGTGTAGTGGCCGACCAGCTCGACGTTGATGCGGTTGAAATCGGTGACCAGGCGGCGGTCAATCGGGATGTCGGCGGTCTGCGGCTTGCCGGCGCCGTCGCGCGGCAGCGCGATCGTCGACACCAGCACGTCGTTGACGCTCACCTTGAGGTGCGACAGCTCGGGAATCAGCGACGGCGAGTAGGCGTAGTTCAGCCGCAGGCCGGCGCTGGTGACCAGTTCGTCCGCGCGCACGCTGAACGGGATGCCGACGGTGCCGTTCACGCCGCGCAGCTGGATGGCGTAGTTGAGCCCGAGCTGGGTCAGCGTGGATTCGCGGGCGGTGCCGGCAGGCGCCGTGGCCACTGCAGGTGCGGTTGCAGGCGCGGCAGTGGGCGCCATGGCAGCCGGTGCCTGCGCCGCGGCCGGGTCGGCGGCACCGCCGGCCCACGCCAGCAAGGCCACCAGCACCGCGGCAGCGCGCACCGCGTGAGGCGGCATCGAAGAAGAACGAGCGAAAGCGGCCGGCATCATCAGGTGGGTTCCTTGGCGCCGACGGCGGCCTGCGTCGAGCGGGAAGCGGCCGGGCGCAGCTTGCGCAGGCCGGCACGGTAGTAGTGGGTGAACATGTCCTTGAAGCCGATCGCGCTGATGCGCGCGATGTGGCCGATCACGCGGTGCACCGCGGCGCGCGGGTGGTTGCCCCAGCGCGCGGCCCAGATGTCGGCACGGGCGGTCGTGCATTGCACCAGCGCGCGTTCCTGCTCGAAGCTCAGCGGCGCGAAGGCCAGGCCCAGCCGCTTGCCGCGGCTGAAGCGTACGGTCGCGGGAAAGCGGAACTCGGTCTCGCCGCGGTAGAGCGCCACCTCGAGCGGCGCGTCCTGCGCCAGCGACAGGTCGGCCGGCAGGTCGAGCCCGAGGCCGCCGGTCGAGAAGTCGGAGGTCTGGCCCTGCAGCGCCTGGCCGTCGGGCAGGACCAGCGTGGCTGGGATCTGCAGCGTGATGCGGTGCGCGTTGCGCAGCTGCCGCGTCTCGTTGGCGGCCGCCACGCAGGCGCCCAGGATCACCAGGTTGTAGAAGGTCCAGGCCAGGTTCAGCCAGACCGTGGCGATGTTGTCGTCGTCGACCCAGGTCAGGCGCCACAGGCCGGCCGCCACGCCCAGGAAGTTGAGCGCCAGCAGGAACAGGCTGGCCTTGGCGATGCTGGTGTCGAAATACTCTTCCTGGATCAGCCCGCCCTTGGCCGTCACGTTGAAGCTGCCCAGCTTGGGGTTGATCAGCGCCACCAGCGTGGGCCGGAAGATGTACCAGGCCAGCACCGCCTCGTACACCTCGTTCCAGAACAGGTAGCGAAAGCGCCCCTGGATGCGGCTGTTGGTGAGGTTGGCGTGGAAGATGTGCGGGAGCGCGTAGGCGAAGATCATCGAGGCCGACGCGTGGATCACGCTGGCGCCGAAGAACAGGTAGGCCAGCGGGGCGGTCAGGTAGATCAGGCGCGGCAGGCCGTACAGAAAGTGCAGCATCGCGTTGACGTAGCACAGGCGCTGCGCCCACTGCAGCCCGCGGCCGAACAGCGGGTTGTCGATACGGAAGATCTGCGCCATGCCGCGCGCCCAGCGGATGCGCTGGCCAACGTGGCCCGAGAGGCTCTCGGTCGCCAGGCCCGCGGCCTGCGGGAGCGCCAGGTAGGCGGTGTTGTAGCCCAGGCGGTGCATCTTGAGCGCGGTGTGCGCGTCTTCGGTCACCGTCTCGACCGCGATGCCGCCGACCTCTTCGCAGATCGTGCGGCGCAGCACCGCGCAGGAGCCGCAGAAGAAGGTCGCGTTCCAGAGGTCGTTGCCGTCCTGGATCAGGCCGTAGAACAGCTCGCCCTCGTTGGGCACCGTGCCGAAGGTGCCGAGGTTCTTCTCGAAGGGGTCGGCCGAGAAGAAGTAGTGCGGCGTCTGCACCATGCCCAGCTTCGGGTCCTTGCCGAACCAGCCCATCGCGATCTGCAGGAAGGAGCGCGTGGGGATGTGGTCGCAGTCGAAGATCGCGATGAACTCGCCGGTGGTGTGCTTGAGCGCCGCGTTGATGTTGCCGGCCTTGGCATGGCGGTTGTTGTCGCGGGTGACGTGGCTCACGCCGACCGCCTCGCAGAACACGCGGAATTCCTCGCGCCGGCCATCGTCGAGCACGAAGATCTTGAGCTTGTCACGCGGCCAGTCGATCGACTGCGCGGCCAGCACCGTGGCGCGCACCACCGACAGCGGTTCGTTGTAGGTCGGGATGAACAGGTCGACCGTGGGCCACTGCGTGACGTCGTCGGGCATCGCGACCGGCTTGCGCTCCAGTGGCCAGGCGGTCTGCACGTAGCCCAACAGCAGCACCACGAAGGCGTAGACCTCGGCGACCAGCAGGCCGGCGCCCAGAATCAGGTCCAGCGGGTTGTCCATGACCATCGTCTCGGTCACGCGCCAGTACATGTAGCGCGACGACGCGATCACCGACAGGAAGATCATGGCCAGCGTCGCGAAGCGTCCGCCGAAACGGTTGATCACGAGCGCGGCGATGAAGATCGCCACCGCCAGCGCGAGCTGCTGGTTCATCGTGAGCGGCGCGATGATCACCGCGACCAGCAAGACCGCCGTCACGACCCAGGCGACGGCGCGCAGCCAGGGAAGCCGGCCGAGCAGCGGCGTGTCGGTCGAGGCCGGGGCGTTGGATGTCATGGGTGCACCTGCGCAGAGAGAAAAGCGGGCGCCATGGGGCGCCGCACGAGCACCGGGATCACCGGCATCAGCCTGGCTTGCGCCAGTGAGCCATCAGGCCAGGGGCCACGGGTGCCGGGACCGGCGTGCAGGCATCCAGACGCGCGAACAGCCGATCGAGTTCGCGCAGGGCCGAAGGCACCACAGGCGCCTCGTTGGCCGCGACCGGCAACGGCTCGGCGGCGGGCTGGACGACCGGGGGCGTCACGGGCGCTGCCGGGGGCGGTGCCAGAGCATGCAGCGATGGGGCCGGGGCCGGCGCGGCAGGGTGCGTGGCGCCGGGAATGTCGGTCGGCGCAAATTCCTTGTACGCCGCCGCGTCGCCGCCGAATTTGCGGAACAGCCCGGTGACATCTTCCTGCTGCGCGTTGGCGTCTTTCATGCGGCGAACTTTCCAAGCGCCAGCCGCACCTGGGTGGCGGCGGCTTCCTCATGGCGGGCCATCGCCTGCACGCGCAGGCCGGCCGGGCTGCCCTGCGCCTGGAACCATGCCTGGTAGGCACCTTCGAGAAAGCCGCTGGTCCAGCCAGCCGCCTCGGCGCCGAAGGCCACGGCCAGCGGGCTGCAGTCGTGAGTGATCGACAGCGTCTCGGCGCCTTCCTCCAGGCGACCGAAACCCCAGCCGATGGACTCCCAGCGCGTGTTGAAGGCCTCTTCGAGCTCGCCCAGCGTGTTGCAGCGCGCCACCGGCAACTCCCGTGCGACGCGTTCGCCGATCCGGGCGAACAGCCGGCGGTTCTCTTCCGGCGGCAGACCGGCACTCAGCTCGATCGCCAGAGCACGGTTGAACGCGAGCCATTGCGCCGAGCAGGCCGTGCGTTCGTAGTAAGCGAGGGCGGGGGATGGAAGCGTCATGAAGCTAAATGCATTGTCACGGCGACAGTGGGCGCTGACAACAAAAGCGATTGGTGACATTGCGGATACGTTTGTTTCAGACAACGCCCGTGTCCGGATCGCTGTCAGCCGGTCGATGGCGTGCCCATGCGTTCTTGTCCGGCAGCGCCGCCGATCACTTCGGGGAATTCTTCTGCGCTCATTCCAGGAGAACCGAGTCATGCACGAACCCACCCCGACCGTCGGCGCCTTCGAGACCCGTTCGGTCGACGTCACGCAGCATCAAGCGCTTGAATACTGGCTCGACACCCTCGGTGTGGATGAACACCAACTCCGGGCGGCTGTCGCCGAAGTGGGTACTTCCGCTCAGGATGTGCGTTGCCATCTCGGCATGCCATGAAGACGCGCCAAAAGTGTTAACCCATTGGTTCTCATATGTGAACTAAAGCGTGACGTTTTACCTTGCAGTGTCGGCCACAATTAAACACAATTGATTACATGGCACACGGCAAAACCTTCCCTCGCAGAGCGCAGACCACCGCTGATCTGCGCATGACGCGTCTGAGCGTCGATGACCTCGACCACATCGCACTGGGCCTGCGTCTGCAGTGCGTGCGCGGTGACCTCAATGCCGGGCTGGTGGCCGACGCCTTGGACTCGGTGGTCCGACGACGCCACGCCGCGCAGATGGCGCGGCCACGTCTGCATGCGAACACCTTCATGTCCTCCGCCTGGCAGCGCGTCACGGCCTGGGCCAGCCTGCGCTGAGCGGAACGAAGTCATCTCGATCAATGGAGCAGCCTTGACGCAGGTTGCTCAGCCATCGGCAGCAACCGATGTGCCCGCCATCGACAGGAGCCGATGGTGCCCGGGGCCGGAATCGAACCGGCACGCCTTGCGGCGGGGGATTTTGAGTCCCCTGCGTCTACCAATTTCACCACCCGGGCACGGGAAGAGTGCAGCCGAAAATTATGGCACAGTGCTCGGCATGAAGTACCCGACCATCGAAGACGCGATCGGCAAGACCCCGCTCGTCGCCCTGCAGCGCATCGACGCGACCGAGAATGCACAGCGCGGCAACGTGATCCTCGGCAAGCTCGAGGGCAACAATCCGGCGGGTTCGGTGAAGGACCGCCCGGCGCTGTCGATGATCCGGCGCGCCGAGGAGCGCGGCGAGATCAAGGCCGGCGACACGCTGATCGAGGCGACCTCCGGCAACACCGGGATCGCGCTGGCGATGGCCGCGGCCATCAAGGGCTACCGCATGGTGCTGATCATGCCGGAGGACCTGTCCGTCGAGCGCGCCCAGACCATGAAGGCCTTCGGCGCCGAACTCGTGCTCACGCCCAAGAGCGGCGGCATGGAATACGCCCGCGACCTGGCCGACCAGATGGTCGTGCAGGGCAAGGGGCGGGTGCTCGACCAGTTCGCCAATCCCGACAACCCACGCATCCACTACGAGACGACCGGGCCCGAGATCTGGGACGACACGCAGGGCAAGGTCACGCACTTCGTGAGCGCCATGGGCACCACGGGCACCATCACCGGCGTCTCGCGCTTCCTGAAGGAAAAGAACCCGGCGATCCGGATCGTCGGCGCGCAGCCCGAAGAGGGCTCGCGCATTCCGGGCATCCGCAAGTGGCCGCAGGAATACCTGCCCAAGATCTACGACCCGAGCCGTGTCGACCAGGTGGTGAACGTCAGCCAGGACGACGCCGAGGAGATGGCGCGGCGTCTCGCGCGCGAGGAAGGCATCTTCGGCGGCATCTCGGCGGCCGGCGCACTGTGGGCGGCCCTGCAGATCGCCAAGACGGTCGAGAACGCGACCATCGTCTTCGTGGTGTGCGACCGCGGCGACCGCTACCTCTCGACCGGCGTGTTCCCCGCCTGATCGCCCGAGTTCGACCGTGTTCCAGCCCACCTACTGCCCGGCCTGCGCAACGCCGCTCGCGCACATCGAACTCGTCGAAGACAGCGGCCCGACAACGCGACTGCGATGCCCCGCCTGCGACTGGACGCACTGGAACAACCCGACCCCCGTGCTCGCCGCCATCGTCGAATACCGCGGGCAGGTTCTGCTGGCGCGCAATGCGGCCTGGCAACACCAGATGTACGCGCTCATCACCGGCTTCATGGAAGCGGGTGAGACGCCGCAAGGTGGCATCGCACGCGAGGTGAAGGAAGAGACGAACCTCGACGTGAGCGAGGTGAACCTCGTGGGCGTCTACGATTTCCAGCGCATGAACCAGGTGATCATCGCGTACCACGTGGTGGCCGATGGCGAGGTGGCCCTGTCGCCCGAACTGGTCGACTACCGGCTGTACGACCTGTCCGCGCTCAAGTGCTGGCCCGCGGGCACGGGGTATGCATTGGCGGACTGGCTGCGCGCCCGCGGGTACGAGCCCGAATTCGTCGAGTGGCCGCGCCCGGCGCCGTCGACCTCTTGAACATTCTTTCCGCTGATTCCAGGAACGCCATGCACATCCACCGAGAACTCGACACGCGCGGCCTCAATTGCCCGTTGCCGATCCTGAAGGCCAAGCGCTCGCTCAACGACATGCAGAGCGGCGAACTGCTGCGGGTGGTGTCGACCGACGCCGGATCGCTGCGCGACTTCCAGGCTTTCGCCCGCCAGACCGGCAATGACCTGGTCGAGCAGCAGACCGTCGGCACGGAGTACATCCACGTTCTGCGGCGCCGGTGACACCTCCATGAGCCGGCCCCTCTTTCCATCGCTGCCGGCCCGGTGGTCCGTGGCCGAGGCCCGCCCATGAGAATGGTCGTGCAGATCGCCTTCATCGTTCTCGGCCTCGCCGCCGCTGCGGCCCTGATGCTGTGGGACAACGGCGTGCCCGACGCGGTGGCCGACCGCGTGGTTCCACCCAAGGCCATCCCGCTGGCGATCATGGGCGATTCGAACAGCCATGCCTACCAGGACCGACTGAACTTCTCGGTCGAGTCGGGGCAGCGCGGTGGCGTCAACCAGGAACGCACGTTCAACTGGGTCGAGGTGCTGGCGCGGCTGCGTGGCGATGAGATCGACGTCGGCCCGTGGGTGACCTGGGGCCGCTCGGGTGTGATGGTCCGGCTGCTCGACCTGCTCCACCTCCCGGTCGGCCGCGCGCCGCGCAAGGAAGACTACCTCTACAACTTCGCCTTCTCGGCGATGGGCTGCAAGGAGCTGATGGAAGGCAAGTTCCGGCAGGCGCCGCGCCTGGTCGCGCTGATGGACCGTGAGCCCGAGCGCTGGCGCCGGGGCGTGGTGCTGATCCGCACCGGATTGGGCGAGTGGTCGCAGTTCATGGACCTGCAGGCCAAGGATCCGAACGCGCCGGAACTGCAGCCGGTGATCGATGGCTGCGTGAAGTACGTCGGTGACGCCATCGGGCTCATCCACGCCACGCACCCGGCCACGCGCATCGTCGTGGTGGGTGTGGTGAACGAGGCGTCCGACCCGCTGTACTTCGATCGCTGGCAGAACGCGCTCGAGTTCGGGAACATCGAGAAGGCCCTCGGCCGCCTCAATGGGGCCCTTCGGCAGATGGCCGAGGCGCAGCCGAACACCCTGTTTTTCGACGACCAGGCCTGGGTCCTGGCGCGCTGGGGGTCGCGCCCGTCCAACGGCATGCCGGTCTACAAGACCGTCACCATCGGCGGCACGTTGCACGTGACGAACACGGCCGGAGACGGCCCGAACCACGCGATCATGGAGGACCACCATTCGGGCCTGGCCTACAACGCGTTGTGGGCCCAATCGCTGGTGTCGAGTCTGAATGCCGGTTTCGGCCTGTCCCTCACCCCCATCACCGACCAGGAGGTGGCCCGGTTCGTGTTGCCGCTGGCCGACGCCTCGCTCGGCGCCGCGCTCAGAGCGCCAGGGTCTTGAGGTACTCGCGGAACTGTCCGCCCACTTCGGGGTGGGCCAGGGCCAGTTCGACCGTCGCCTGCAGGAAGCCTTCCTTGCTGCCGCAGTCGTAGCGCGTGCCCTTGTAGGCATAGGCGTAGACGGCTTCCTTCTTCATCAGCGCGGCGATGCCGTCGGTCAGCTGGATTTCGCCACCGGCCCCCTTGGGCTGGTTGCGGATCTCGGCGAACACGCCCGGCGTGAGCACATAGCGGCCGGCCACGCCCAGGCGCGAAGGGGCCTGTTCGGGCGACGGCTTCTCGACCATCTTGTTGACCTTGACCAGGCCTTCGTCGATGGTGTCGCCGGCCACGATGCCGTAGCGCTTGACCTGGTCGAGCGGGACTTCCTGCACGGCCAGCAGCGAGCGGCCCAGCTGGGCGAAGGCGGCGGTCATCTGGGCCATCACCGGCTGGCCGTCGACCGGGCCGACCATCAGGTCGTCGGCCAGCAGCACGGCGAAGGGCTCGTTGCCCACCAGGTGCTCGGCGCACAGCACCGCGTGGCCCAGGCCCAGCATGCGTGGCTGGCGCACATAGGAAACGGTCATGTCGTCCGGCATCACCGAGCGGGCGATGTTCAGCAGCGCGGTCTTGCCGCTGGCTTCGAGCTGGCTTTCCAGTTCGTAGGCGGTGTCGTAGTGGTCTTCGATGGCGCGCTTGTTGCGGCCGGTGACGAAGATCATGTCGCGGATGCCGGCGGCATAGGCTTCCTCGACGGCGTACTGGATCAACGGCTTGTCCACCACCGGCAACATTTCCTTGGGCTGGGCCTTGGTGGCCGGCAGGAAGCGGGTGCCGAAACCGGCCACGGGGAAGACGGCTTTGCGGATGCGCGTGGTATTGGACATGGATGAAGGAAAAAGTGAATACGGAATGGTACGTGGATCCCGGGGCCGCGGTGTGTCAGCCGAGGCGCATAAGCTGATCGGCCAGGCGCGCGGCCAGCGCGGTGAAATCCGCCAGCCGCTGACGCTCCTGGGCGATCACGGCAGGCGGCGCCTTGGCCACGAAAGCCTCGTTGCCGAGCTTGCCGTTAACCTTTGTTATCTCACCTTCGATTCGGGCAATCTCCTTGCCGATTCGGACTTTTTCCGCGGCCTTGTCGATTTCCATGTGCAGGCACAGGCGTGCGCCGCCGACCACGGCCACCGGGGCTGCTTCGGCCGCAGCCGCCCAGGCCGCCTCGTCGTCGAACACGCGTACTTCCTTGAGTTTGGCCAGCGCCTGCAACACCGGTGCCGCTTCGCGCAGGAAGGCGCTGTCGGCGGCATCGTCCGCCACCGCATACAGCGGCAGGCGCGTCGCCGGCGACACGTTCATTTCGCCGCGCAGCGTGCGGCAGGCGTCGACCAGCGCCTTCAGGCGGGCCACGTGGGCTTCGGCAGCCTCGTCGATCTTCTCCGGCTGGCTCTTCGGATAGGCCGCGACCATGACCGATGCGCCGTCGCGCCCCGCCACCGGGGCGACCTTCTGCCAGAGTTCTTCCGTGATGAACGGGATCACCGGGTGCGCCAGGCGCAGCAGCGTCTCCAGCGTGCGGATCAGCGTGCGGCGGGTGGCGCGCTGCTGCGCGTCGGTGCCGGTCTGGATCTGCACCTTGGCGATCTCCAGGTACCAGTCGCAGAACTCGTCCCAGGCGAACTGGTAGATCGTGGTGGCGACGTTGTCGAGCCGATAGTCCTCGAAACCCTTGGCGACCTCGGCCTCGACGCGCTGCAGGCGTGAAACGATCCAGCGGTCGGCCTGGCTGAACTGCAGGTAGCCGTGCGCCGGACCACCCGGCGCGCAGTCGGCCTTGGTGTGTTCGCGCAGGCCGCAGTCCTGCCCTTCGCAGTTCATCAGCACGAAGCGCGTGGCGTTCCAGAGCTTGTTGCAGAAGTTGCGGTAGCCCTCGCAGCGCTTGCTGTCGAAATTGATGCTGCGCCCCAGCGAGGCGAGCGAGGCGAAGGTGAAGCGCAGCGCATCGGCGCCGAAGGCCGGGATGCCCTCGGGGAATTCCTTCTGCGTGTTCTTGCGCACCGCTGGCGCGGTCTCGGGTTTGCGCAGGCCCTGGCTGCGCTTGTCGAGCAGTTCGGGCAGCGCGATGCCGTCGATCAGGTCGACCGGGTCGAGCACGTTGCCTTCGGACTTGCTCATCTTCTTGCCCTGCGCGTCGCGCACCAGGCCATGGATGTAGACGTCCTTGAACGGCACCTGGCCGGTGAAGTGCTTGGTCATCATGATCATCCGGGCCACCCAGAAGAAGATGATGTCGTAGCCGGTGACCAGCACGTTCGACGGCAGGTAGCGCGCCAGGTCGTCGGTCTTCTCGGGCCAGCCGAGGGACGAGAAGGGCACCAGCGCTGCGGAATACCAGGTGTCGAGCACGTCCTCGTCGCGTTTGAGCTTTTTGCCGGGCGCCTTGGCTTGGGCCTCGGCCTCGTCGTGCGCGACGTACACCTTGCCGTCCTCGTCGTACCAGGCCGGGATCTGGTGGCC
The DNA here is from genome assembly GCF_051216395.1 of Variovorax cryoconiti. Lineage (NCBI taxonomy): Bacteria > Pseudomonadati > Pseudomonadota > Betaproteobacteria > Burkholderiales > Comamonadaceae > Variovorax > Variovorax cryoconiti. The sequence goes on from NZ_JBPJZI010000002.1 coordinate 407,032, forward strand.
CCACCACAACTGCCGCGAGATGGTCCAGTCCTGAATGTTCTCCATCCAGTGGTTGTAGGTGTTGACCCAGTTCTCGGGCACGAAGCGCACCTCGCCCGACTTCACCACGTCGATGGCCTTCTGCGCGATCGAGCTGCCGTCGGCGCCGGGCTTGGTCATGGCCACATACCACTGGTCGGTCAGCATCGGCTCGACCACCGCGCCGCTGCGGGCGCAGCGCGGCACCATCAGCTTGTGCTTCTTGACTTCGACCAAGAGGCCGAGCGCGTCGAGGTCGGCGACGATCGCCTTGCGTGCCACGAAGCGGTCCATGCCGCGGTACTTCTCGGGCGCGTTGTCGTTGATGGTCGCGTCGAGCGTGAGCACGCCGATCATCTCGAGTTGGTGGCGCTGGCCGACGGCATAGTCGTTGTAGTCGTGGGCGGGCGTGACCTTGACCACGCCGGTGCCGAAAGCCTTGTCGACGTAGTCGTCCGCGATGATCGGGATCAGGCGATCCACCAGGGGCAGCTTCACGTGCTGGCCGACCAGGTGCTGGTAGCGCTCGTCTTCCGGATGGACCATCACGGCCGTGTCGCCCAGCATGGTCTCGGGCCGCGTGGTGGCCACCACCAGCGTGCCGCTGCCATCCTCCAGCGGGTAGGCGATGTGCCAGAGCGAGCCGTCTTCTTCCTCGCTCTCGACTTCCAGGTCGCTCACCGAGGTCTTCAACACCGGGTCCCAGTTGCCCAGGCGCTTGCCGCGGTAGATGAGTCCTTCGTCGTAGAGCTTGACGAAGGTGTCGGTGACGACGGCCGAGAGGTCCTCGTCCATCGTGAAGTACTCGCGGCTCCAGTCGACGGTATCGCCCATGCGGCGCATCTGGCCGGTGATGGTGTTGCCGGACTTCTCCTTCCACTCCCACACCTTGGCGACGAAGTTCTTGCGCGCCTCGGCGGGTGTCGGGCCCATGTCGTGGCGGCTGATCTTCTGTTCCTGCAGCTGGCGCTCCACCACGATCTGCGTGGCGATGCCGGCGTGGTCGGTGCCCGGCACCCACAGCGTGTTGTCGCCCTTCATGCGGTGGTAGCGCGTGAGGCTGTCCATGATCGTCTGGTTGAACGCATGGCCCATGTGCAGCGTGCCGGTCACGTTCGGCGGCGGCAGCTGAATGGCGAACGAATCGGCATCGTCCTTGGGCTGCTGGGTGCCGCGGAAGCCCGCCTTGGCGTAGCCGCGCTGCTCCCACTCCGGCCCCCAGTGCGCCTCGATGGCAGCGGGTTCGAAGGATTTGGACAGGCTGTCGAGGCCGGGCTGGGAGATGGGTTCGCTCATGGCGTGCTTCGGAAGGGCGAACGGCACCTCGCGGGTGTCGCTGCGGACAGGATGGGAAGCCTTCAATTTTACCCGGCCCACCCACGGGGCCCGCGGGCCGGTCATGGGGCGCACCCATAATTGCGGCCCATGCTCTTCCTGCTCTCGCCCGCCAAGTCGCTCGACTACGACAGCCCTCTCCCCGACGACCTGCCCGCCACCCAGCCCGTGTTCGAAGGCGCCAAGGGCCCGGCCGCCGAACTGATCGCGCTGATGCGCCAGAAGTCGCCGCAGCAGATCGCCGAGCTGATGCACCTCTCGGACAAGCTGTCGACCCTCAATTTCACCCGCTATGCGGCCTGGTCGCCCAGGGGCACCGCGAAGAACGCACGCCAGGCCGCGCTGGCCTTCGACGGCGACGTGTACGGCGGGCTCGACGCCAGGTCCATGACCGCCGCGCAGCTCGAATGGGCGCAGGACCACGTCTGCATCCTCAGCGGCCTGTACGGCGTGCTGCGTCCGCTCGACCGCCTCCAGCCCTACCGCCTGGAGATGGGCACGCCACTGGCCAACCCGCACGGCAAGGACCTCTATGCCTTCTGGGGCACGCGCATTGCCGACCATCTCAACCAGCGCCTGGTGGCCGACCGCACGCCGGTGGTGATCAACCTCGCCTCGCAGGAATATTTCAAGGCGGTCAACCCGCGCGTGCTCAAGGCGCGCGTGGTCGAATGCGTCTTCCAGGAATGGAAGGCCGGCCAGTACAAGATCGTCAGCTTCTTCGCCAAGCGGGCCCGCGGCCTGATGGCCCGCTGGGCCGTGCTGCACAAGGCGGCCACCCCCAAGGCGCTGGAGAAGTTCAACCTGGAAGGGTATGCCTTCGATGCAGCGGCTTCGCTGCCGGAAAGGCTGGTGTTTCGAAGGAGAACGCAATGACGCAACCGGTGACCCCCGAACTGCGCAGCTGGCTTGTGTCCCAACTCGCCGCGGGGCATTCCGTGGCGGCGCTGCGCCAGTCGATGCGCGCCGCCGGCTGGCAGGACGCCGCGAGCGACGCCGCCCTGGCCGACATCGAACGGGGCATGGCGTCGCCCACGCTGCCGGCCGCGCCGAAGCAGGCCCGCCCGATGCCCGGCCCCGACCTCGACGGCTCGCCGCTCTACCTGGATGCGGGCGACCGCCGGGTGCACGTGCTGCACACCGTCGCGCATCCCCGCGTCGTGGTCTTCGGCGACCTGCTGGCCGACGACGAATGCGAGGCGCTGGTCGCCGCCGCGGCGCAGCGGCTGGCCCGATCGCTCACCGTCGAGACGCAGACTGGCGGCGAGACCCTGAACGTCGACCGCACCAGCGACGGCATGTTCTTCGAACGCGGCGAGAACGAGATCGTCGCCCGCATCGAGCAGCGCATCGCGCACCTGTTGCGCTGGCCGCTGGCCTTCGGCGAAGGCCTGCAGGTGTTGCGCTACGCGCCGGGTGCGGAGTACCGCCCGCACTACGACTACTTCGACCCCGCCGAGCCCGGCACGCCGACCATCCTGCGGCGCGGCGGCCAGCGCGTGGGCACGCTGGTGATGTACCTGCAGGAGCCCGAGCGCGGCGGCGCGACGGTCTTCCCCGACATCGGCCTGGAGGTCGCGCCCAAGCGCGGCACCGCGGTCTTCTTCAGCTACGAGCGGCCCGACCCGGGCACGCGCACGCTGCATGGCGGCACGCCGGTGCTGGCCGGCGAGAAATGGGTGGCAACCAAATGGCTGCGCGAGCGCGAGTTCACATGACGCCGCGCCGATGAAGGTCAAAGCCAACGGCATCGAGATCGAGGTCGAGGACACAGGTGGCGCAGGCCGGCCGGTGGTGCTGCTCATCATGGGCCTCAACATGCAGCTCATCGCCTGGCCGGACAACTTCGTGAAGGGGCTGGTCCGCGCCGGCTTCCGCGTGGTGCGCTTCGACAACCGCGACGCCGGCCTGAGCACGCAGCTCGACGAGGCCGGCACCCGCAACCTGCTCTGGCAGGGGCTGCGTTACCGCTTCGGGCTGCCGGTGCAGTCGGCCTACGGGCTGCAGGACATGGCGAACGACGCGATCGGCGTGCTCGACGCCCTGGGCATCCGCCGTGCGCACGTCCTGGGCGCCTCGATGGGCGGCATGATCGCCCAGCGCGTCGCCGCCGCCGTGCCGGAACGCGTCACCAGCCTGGTGAGCCTGATGAGCTCCAGCGGCGCGCGCGGCCTGCCCGGGCCGCGCGGCGACGTGGTCGCGCTGATGATGCGGCGCCCCGCGAAGCGCGACGAGGCGTCGCTGGTGGCGCACAGCATGCGTCTGGTGCGGCTCATCGCCGGCCCGTTCTATCCGCCGGACGAAGCCGTGCTGCGCGAGCGACTTACCTTTGCCATGCGCCGCGCCTACCGGCCCCAGGGCCTGATGCGCCAGATCGCCGCCGTGGCGGCCGACACCGATCGCGCGAAGCTGCTGGCGCGCATCACCAGCCCCACGCTGGTGATGCACGGCGACGTCGATCCGCTGGTGCCCATTGCCTGCGGGCAGGACACGGTGCGCCGCATCGCCGGTGCGCAGTTCGTCGCCATTCCCGGCATGGGCCACGACCTGACGCCGCAGCTCACCGAAATCCTGCTGCCGCAGATGGTTCCTTTCCTGAAGGCGGCGGAAAAGTCCCGTACCGCGTAGAACCACCCCGATGAGCCTCGACAACACCCCCGAACAGTCGCAACTGGGCCGCGCCTCGGCCTACGCCGACCAGTACGACCCGACCCTGCTGTTTCCCATCGCCCGTGCCACCCAGCGCACCGCCATGGGCATCGCCGACGGCGCCTTGCCTTTCTTCGGCGCCGACCTCTGGACGGCGTTCGAGCTGAGCTGGCTCAACCCGCGCGGCAAGCCGCAGGTCGCGGTGGCGCACTTCACCGTGCCCTGCGAAACGCCCAACATCATCGAGAGCAAGTCCTTCAAGCTCTACCTCAACAGCTTCAACAGCAGCGTCTTCGCCGATGCCGACGCCGTGCGTGAACGCCTGAAGGCCGACCTGGCCGAAGCCGCCTGGCGCGGCAGCGAGCGCAGCGGCGGCATCGGCGTGAAGCTGCTGACGCCGCAGGCCTTCGAACGCGAGGCGGTGCAGGAACTGGAAGGGCTGGACCTCGACCGTCTCGACATCGAATGCACGCACTACCAGCCGGCCCCCGAGCTGCTGCGCAGCGACGCGACGCTGCCGGCGGTGGAGGAAACGCTGACCAGCCGGCTGCTCAAGAGCAACTGCCTGGTCACCGGCCAGCCCGACTGGGGCAGCGTGCAGGTGCGCTACAGCGGCCCGCCCATCGACCAGGCCGGTCTGCTGGCCTACATCGTGAGCTTCCGCAACCACAACGAATTCCACGAGCCCTGCGCCGAGCGCATGTTCTGGGACATCTGGCGGCAGTGCCGGCCCACCCAGCTGAGCGTGTACGCACGCTACACGCGCCGCGGCGGTCTGGACATCAACCCCTTCCGCGCCAGCTGGCCGCAGGCCCTGCCATCGAACACGCGAACCGCGCGACAGTAGGCTTGCGCCTACATCGCTCGGCGCCCGGCCCCTCGATACTCGTCACCTTTGTGTTCAGGGACCTCCGAACGTGAACGTGTTGATCGTCGACGACAACGAAGCCGCCGCTGACCTGCTGCAGGAACTGCTCTCGCTGCAGGACCACACGGCCCGGTGCACTTACTCCGGCACGCAGGCGCTCGAAGCGTGCGCCGGAGAGATTTTCGATGTCGCGCTGGTCGACATCACGCTGCCGGACCTGCCCGGCACCGAGGTCGCGCGCCGCCTGCGCGCGAGCGCCCGTCCGCCGCTGCTGGTGGCCGTGACCGGGCTCTCGTCGCAGGATGCAGGCGCCTCCGAGGCGGGTCTGTTCGACCACCACCTTCAGAAGCCGATCGACTTCGACGCCCTGGACCGAATCCTCGAGCGCGCTGCCGGCTCCCGATCCTCCGCGGCCTCATGAAGGCGTCGCCCGGCGCGCGCAGCTGGATCGCCGCTGGCGTGCGCCACGAGTTGCTCACGCGCGCCTTGCCTGCGCTGCGCCACGACATGGCCGCGCCGGTCTCGGTGATGCGCATGGGCCTCTTGATGCTCAGGCGCCAGGTCGCTGCGCCCACCATCGACATGGCGGCGTGCGAGGAGCGCGTCGCGCTGATCGACCACCAGATCGCCGAACTGGTGAGCGCGGTGCGCTCGCTGCGCGACTGGGAGCTCGCCACCGACGACGAGGGCATCACACGGCGCGGCCTGGTGGTGCAATGCGTCGGCCTCATGCGTGCCGCGTTCGACCTGCATGGTGTCCGCCTGCAGGTGGACGAAGCCCTCACCGCCGACCCTGACCCGAGCGCGCCCAAGTGGCCGTCCGGGGCGTCGCTGCGCTACCTGATGCTTGGCGCGCTGGGCTATCTTCACGACACGCCGCCCGATGTCGGTGCCATCAGCGTGGTCGCGGAGGGTGACGCGGCCCTGGTGCTGCGCGTGGTCGCCGGCGCGCCCGACGCCACCGACCCGCTGGCCGGCGCCCATCGCGCGCCGCGCAAGCTGGCCATCGATGCCATCGCGCTGCAGTCGCTGGCCGAAGACCTCGGCTATGTGCTGACCATCGAGCACGACCGGGTGCGCTTGCCGCTGGCACCGGGCTGAGTGCGCCGTGGCTGCCGGGCCGCGGTCGCCCCGGCCGCTGTCGATTCGCGCACCAGCTCCCGGCGGTGTGTTTTCAAGAAGGCCAGCAGCCGTGCTTCGGCCGCGTACAGCCGGCGCGCGCTCCTGGCCTGGCCGGCGATCTTCTGCCACACATCGGTCATCGTGCCCGCGTCCTGGGCCAGCGTGGTTCCCAGGGCGAGCACGGCCGGATGCACGTAGGCTTTCTTGCAGACCGCCGGCGTGTTGCCGAGCTGCTTCGCCACCGCGGCAATGATCTCCTTGGCGCTGAAGCGCATCGACGGCGTGGCGTCGCCCCTGTCCCCGCTGTCCCCGGTATCGCGGCTGTCACAGGCCAGGCGCGTCAGCTCGAGCGCCTGCACCGTGCCGTGCCAGGTGCGAAAGTCCTTCGCCGTGAAATTTTCGCCGGCCGCCTCGCGCAGGTAGTCGTTCACGTCGGTCGACGACAGCCGGCGCGGCGTGCCGTCCGCGTCTTCGTACTGGAAGAGGTCCTGGCCGGGCAGCTGCTGGCAGGCGCGCACCACCTTCGCAACGCGCGGGTCGTCCACCGCGGTCTCGTGCATCACGCCGCTCTTGCCGCGAAAGCGCAGCTTGAGCGACGCGCCACGCACCGCCACATGCTTGTTGCGCAGGGTGGTGAGCCCGTAGGAGCCGTTGGTGCTGGCGTATGCCTCGTTGCCCACGCGCAGGAAGGTCGTGTCGAGCAGGCGCACCAACGTCGCCAGTACGCGCTCGCGGCCGAGCGCCTCGCGTGCCCCACCGTCGCCGAGATCACGGACCACGCGCGCGCGGATGCGCGGCAACGCGCTGCCGAAGGCCTCGAGCCGCTCGAACTTGCTTTCGTCCTTGAGCACTCGCCAGTCGGGGTGGTAGCGGTACTGCTTGCGGCCGCGCGCGTCGAGGCCCGTCGCCTGCAGGTGGCCGTTGGGCAGCGGGCAGATCCACACGTCGGTGTAGGCCGGCGGAATGGCCAGGCTGCGGATGCGCGCGATCTCGTCGGGGTCGCGCACCCAGGCGCCGGTCGCGTCCTTGTAGCGGAAGTGCTCGCCTTGCCGAAAGCGTCGCAGGCCCGGCATGTCGGGGTTGACGTAGACCAGGCCGTTGGCGAGCCGGGCGGGATGCGGTGTTTTCGTTCGGGGCATGACGTGCGGTGTGAAGCTCCCGCCGACAATGCAGGGGCGGCCGACGGCTGGCTGTAGGACGCCGCAAGTTCCACGAGTGCGTGACGTCCTCATGGCCACCGCCGCACCATCCCTTCTCTTGAAAGCGTCTTCATGTCCATTGCTTCCCGCTTCCGCGCCCGCTGGTTCGCGCTCGGCCTCACGGCCGTGCTGGCCACCGGCTGCGCCACCTCGACGGCGCCGGTCGCCCCCGCGGCCCCGGTCGCCGCCACCGCACCCATCCGCGTCAAGGTCTTCGTCGCCGCGATGTTCGAGATTGGCCAGAACACCGGCGACCGCGCCGGCGAGTTCCAGCACTGGTACGAGCGCTACTGGAAGGGCGCCACGCCCATCGCCGTGCCCGGCGCGCTGCAGCCGGTGTACTGCAACACCGACGGCGTGTGCGGCGCGGTGCTCGGCATGGGCAAGGTGAACTCGTCGTCGTCGATGCAGGCGATCCTGCTGAACCCGAAGTTCGATTTCTCGCAGGCCTACTACGTCGTCTCCGGCGTGGCCGGCACGCCACCGCAGCGCGGCACCATCGGCGAGGTGAGCTGGGCGACCTGGCTGGTCGACTACGACCTCGGCCACCGCTGGGCACCGGAGGAGAACAAGGCCGGCGAGCCGACCTTCATGCCGCGCAAGGGCTACGAGGATTACCGCCGCTTCCAGCTCAACCCGGCGCTGGTCGGCTGGGCCATGAAGCTGTCGGGCGACACGCCGCTGAAGGACTCCGACAGCGCCCGCACCTACCGCCTGCGCTACCCCGACGCCGCGGCGCGCCGCGCGCCCTTCGTCGGCACCGGCACGCACATGACCGGCGACACCTTCTTCCACGGCCCCGGCATGTCGAAGCAGGCGCAGTACATCGCCAAGCTCTATGGCGCCGACGACTACGTCATCACCGAGATGGAAGCCGCGGCGATCACGCTGGTCATCAAGCGCACCCACGGTACCGACCGGGTGATGAGCCTGCGCGGCGCGGTCAACTTCGACCAGGGCAACCCGAAGGAAAGCACGCTGGCGCACCTCGACCCCGCACCGGGCGAAACGGCCGGCGGCTTCGCCGAGACGGTGGAGAACATCGCGCGGGTCGGCACCCGCGTGGTCGACCACATCGTCGTCAACTGGCCGCAGTGGCAGGGCGGTGTGCCCGCGCTGACACGCTGAGGCGCTTCAGGGCTCTGCAGGCCGCAGCTGGCCGACCACGTTGAAGTCGAAGGGCGTCCAGCGGCTCACCGGGACGCCCGCGCGGCGCAGGCCGCGGCCGGTCCAGGTGTTGCAGGTTTCGAAGAGGTGGTAGCTGCCCTCGGCCTCGTAGAAGGCATCGTCCGGCCCGTAGCCCGCACCGGGCAGGGCGAGCGCACGACCGGCCGGCAGGCTGCCGCGCACATGCGCCACCAACGCCAGGTACTGCCGCTGCGACAGCGGCATCGCGTAAGCGCCCTGGCGCATTTGCGCGCGGGTGAGCCAGGTCACGTGCAGCAGCGACGTGTTGGCGCCGAGCAGGGCGCCGACGGCGCGGCGCAGCGTGAGGTCGGCCCAGGTCGGCGTGTGCAGATAGAAGTCGCGGTCGCCCCAGCCGATGGCGACGAATTCGGCGTCGGGCGGTGGCGCCTTCGCGTCGTGCGGGTCGAACAGCGCGCGCCAGTCGATGGCTGCGCTGCGCACGGGCAGGACCAGGTCGGTGTGCACGCCGTTGCTCAGGACGTAGGCCTCGATGGCAGCCGGCTCGGCCGGTGCCCGGGCATTCGCAGGCCATAGCATCAACGCGGCGGCGACGCCTACGTAGAGGCCAATCAACGCCACCAGCGCGAGCATGGCGCCTCTGATCCAGCAAAGGGCTCGACGCACCTGGCGCCTCAAAACAGCGAGGCCGTCTGCGCCGCCGCGTCGGGCAGCGTGCGGGTGCGCGACGCGCCCGTCGCCGGCGCCGTGGCCTCCGCGCTGTCGGCCCGCACCAGCGCGCCGACGCGCACGCCGATCAGCCGCAGCGGGCGCTCCAGCGGCACGCGCTTCAAGCACTGGCCGGCCGTCTGGCGGATGGCCTTGCCGTCGGCGGTGAAGCGGTCGATGGTCTGGTCGCGCGTGGCGATCTTGAAGTCGTCGTAGCGTAGCTTGATGCCGATGGTCTTGCCGACGTAGCCCTTGCGCTGCAGGTCTTCGGCCACCTTCTCGCACAGGTGTGTGAAGATGGCCCCCAGTTCGGCGCGGTCGCGCACCGCGTGCAGGTCGCGGTCGAAGGTGGTCTCGCGGCTCATCGACACCGGCTCGCTCTCGGTCACCACCGGCCGGTCGTCGCGGCCCCAGGACACCTCGTGCATCCAGGCGCCCGTCGCCTTGCCGAAGTTCGCGATCAGCCAATCGCGGTCTTTCGCGGCGATGTCGCCCACGGTGCGCAGTCCGAAGCGTTGGAGCTTCTCGTCGGCCTTGGGGCCGATGCCGTTGACCTTGCGCACCGGCAGCGGCCAGATGCGCGTCTGCAGGTCGCCCTCGTGCACGATCGAAATGCCGTTGGGCTTGTCGAATTCGCTCGCCATCTTGGCGATCAGCTTGTTGGGCGCCACGCCGATGGAGCAGGTCAGCCCGGTGGCGTCGAAGATCGATTTCTGGATCAGCCGCGCCAGCACGCGTCCGCCTTCGCGCTGGCCGCCGGGCACCTCGGTGAAGTCGATGTAGACCTCGTCCACGCCACGGTCCTGCATGACCGGCGCGATGTCCAGGATGATCTGCTTGAACTGCCGCGAATAGCTGCGGTACTGGTCGAAGTCCACCGGCAGGATGATGGCCTGCGGGCACAGCTTGGCGGCCTTCATCAGCCCCATGGCTGAGCCGACGCCGAACTGCCGCGCCGGATAGGTGGCGGTGGTGATCACGCCGCGACCGGTGTAGTCCTTCAGCAGCGGAAAGGCCTCGACCGGGATGTCGGCCAGCGTGCGGCCTTCGGGCAGGCCGCGGATGGCCTCGTCGACCTTGCGCCGGCCGCCGCCGATCACCACCGGCAGGCCCTTGAGCTGCGGGTAGCGCAGCAGCTCGACGGAGGCATAGAAGGCATCCATGTCGAGGTGGGCGATGCGGCGCACGGGGGGGGTGGATACGGTCACGCCGTGGATTTTCGCCCGGCGCTGGCTTGGCGGCGCGTCGTCCCGGTCCGGGGTCGCTGACTGGAGGGTGACTACGTACGTACTCCCACTTACACCGACGCTGCCCCATCGCAGCGAGACGGCGTTAGCATGCGCCCCGCGCCTTCGCCGTCAACCCTAAAACAACTCGCTGGCAGAGACCATGACCACCACATTGCCTCCCCCTTCCAAGCGCCCGATCTACCGATCGCTCTACGTCCAGGTCGTGGTCGCCGTGATCATCGGCGTCACCCTCGGTCACTTCTATCCGCAGGTCGGCGAGTCGATGAAGCCGCTGGGCGACGGCTTCATCAAGCTGATCAAGATGCTGATCGCGCCGATCATCTTCTGCACCGTGGTGGTCGGCATCGCCGGCATGGAAGACATGAAGAAGGTCGGCAAGACCGGCGGCCTGGCGCTCCTGTACTTCGAGGTGGTGAGCAGCATCGCGCTGGTGGTCGGCCTGGTGCTGGTCAACCTGCTCAAGCCGGGCGCCGGCATGAACATCGACCCGAGCACGCTCGACACCAAGGCGCTCGCGGCCTACACCGGCCCCGGCAAGATGCAGGGCACGGTCGACTTCCTGCTGAACGTCATTCCCAACACGATCGTCGACGCCTTCGCCAAGGGCGAGATCCTGCAGGTGCTGCTGATCGCGGTGCTCTTCGGCTTCGCGCTGCACAAGTTCGGCGGGCGCGGCACCCTGGTGTTCGACGTGATCGAGAAGAGCTCGCACGTGCTCTTCACCATCGTCGGCTATGTCATGAAGCTGGCACCCGTCGGCGCCTTCGGCGCGATGGCCTTCACCATCGGCAAGTACGGCGTGGGCTCGCTGTTCTCGCTGGGCAAGCTGATGGCCGTGTTCTACATGACCTGCCTGCTCTTCATCTTCGTGGTGCTGGGGCTCATCGCGCGCTTCCACGGGTTCAGCATCTGGAAGTTCATCAAGTACATCAAGGAAGAACTGCTGATCGTGCTGGGCACCTCGTCGTCGGAATCGGTGCTGCCGCGCATGATGGAGAAGATGGAGAACCTCGGCGCCAAGAAGACCGTGGTCGGCCTGGTGATCCCCACCGGCTACTCCTTCAACCTCGACGGCACCTCGATCTACCTCACCATGGCGGCGGTGTTCATCGCGCAGGCCACCAACACCGACATGACGCTCACGCAGGAGCTCACGCTGCTGGGCGTGCTGCTGCTCACGTCCAAGGGCGCCGCCGGCGTGACCGGCAGCGGCTTCATCGTGCTGGCGGCCACGCTGTCGGCCGTTGGTCACGTGCCGGTCGCGGGCCTGGCGCTGATCCTGGGCATCGACCGCTTCATGTCGGAGGCGCGCGCGCTGACCAACCTGATCGGCAACGGCGTCGCCACGCTGGTGGTCGCCAAGTGGACCGGCGAACTCGACGAGACACGCCTGCACGCGGGCCTGAACAACGAGACCTGGGTCGAGGCCGACGAGCCCGAACAGCTCGTGAATGCGAAGACCGAGCACATGGTCGGGGGCGCACCGCGCGCCTGAGTTCGCTGCCCCTGTCGCTTTCCATGTCGTTCCTTCGACATCTGGCTCTTTGGGCCACGATCACGCTCGGTGCTGCACGCGCCCTCGCGGCGCCAGCGGACACCACACCGCGCCCGGCCGAGTGCCCGCCCACCGTCCCGGCCGACGCCCGCTGCTACAACGGCCGCGACGGCGAAGGCGCGCTCTACTGGATCGCCATCCCCGCGCAATGGCAGCGCGACGTGCTGGTGATGCACGCGCACGGTGGCCCCACGCTGGGCGCGCCGACGCTTCAGCGCGGTGCCGAGGACCTGACGCGCTGGTCGGTCATGGTGAAGGCCGGCTACGCCTGGGCCGGCTCCACCTACCGCCGCGGCGGCTATGGCGTGACCATGGCGGCCGAGGACACCGAACGGCTGCGAAAGATCTTCATCGCGCACTTCGGCCCGCCGCGGCGCACCGTGCTGCATGGCCAGAGCTATGGCGGCGGCGTGGCGTCCAAGGCGGCCGAGCTGTATGGGCCGGTGCCCGGCGAACGGCCCGCCTACGACGGCGTGCTGCTCACCAGCGGCGTGCTCGGCGGCGGCGTCGACGCCTACGCGTTCCGGCTCGACCTGCGCGTCGTCTACCAGTACGTCTGCCGCAACCATCCGAAGCCCGAGGAGCCGCAATACCCGCTGTGGATGGGCCTGCCCGCAGGCGCGACGCTCACGCGCCACCAGCTCGCCGAACGCGTCAAGGGATGCACCGGCGTCGGCCTGCCCGCGGCGCAGCGCAGCCCGGAGCAGGCGGCCCGGCTGAAGACGATCCTGTCGGTGGCGAAGATCAACGAACGCACCCTGGTGGCCCACCTCGACTGGGCGACCTGGCTGTTCGAAGACCTGACGCAGAAGCGCCTCGAAGGCCGCAACCCCTTTGGCAATGCGCGTGTCGTGTACAGCGGCACCGCGGACGATGCGGCGCTCAACGCGGGCGTGCTGCGCTACGAGGCTGACCCGCAGGCGGTCGGCATGCTGAGCAACGACAGCCGTCCGACCGGCCGGCTGCGCCTGCCGGTGCTCACACTGCACGCCATCCACGACCCGACGGCCTTCGTCGAACTGGAAAGTGCTTACCGCGGGATCGTGGATGCGGCTGGCGCCTCGGACCGGCTGGTGCAAACCTTCAGCGACGAATCGCAGCACAGCTACCTGAGCGATGCGGAGTACCCGGCGCTGATGACCTCACTGCTCGACTGGATCGACCGCGGCGACAAACCGACGTCGCAGAAGGTCGCCGACCTGTGCACCCGCTACGAGGCCGGCTTCGGCAAGGGCTGCCACCTGCGCCCCGACTACACCCCGCCACCGCTGGCGACCCGTACCCCTGCCCTGGGACGTTAAACGGGTAAGAACGTGTGAATGAGCCGTCGCGAGCGCACCGAGCTTGCGTCGAGGACCGGAGCCGCACTCGCGTGCGGTGAGGACCGCAGATGCGAGATCGGTGTGCGCAGCAGGCTCATTCGCACGTTCTCAGTGGTCGTGGTGCAGATAGCTGGCCTGCCGCGGCAGCCGCCAGCTCACCGCGAAGGCGATGACCATCATCGCCGTCACGTACCAGTAGAAGGCCGACTCGTGGCCCAGCGACTTGAGGCCCAGCGCCACGTACTCGGCCGAGCCGCCGAAGATCGCATTGGCGACCGCGTAGGCCAGGCCCACGCCGAGCGCGCGCACCTCGGGCGGAAACATCTCGGCCTTCACGATGCCGCTGATCGAGGTGTAGAAGCTCACGATGGCCAGCGCCAGGATGATCAGCAGGAAGGCGACCACCGGGTTCGTCACGTGCTGCAGGCCGGTGAGGATCGGCACCGTCGCCAGCGCCCCCAGCGCGCCGAACAGCAGCATGTTGTTGCGGCGGCCGATGCGGTCCGACAGCGCGCCGAACACCGGCTGCATGCACATGTAGACGAACAGCGCGGCCGTCATCACGTAGCTGGTCGTCTTGATCGGCAGGTGCACCGTGTTCACCAGGTACTTCTGCATGTAGGTCGTGAAGGTGTAGAAGATCAGCGAGCCGCCGGCGGTGTAGCCGAGCACGGTGAAGAAGGCGGCCTTGTGGTGCTTGAACAGCCCGGCCATGCTGCCGGCTTCCTTGTTGGCCTTGGCTTCGGCTGTCTGCGTCTCATGCAACGTGCGGCGCAGCAGCAGCGCGACGACGGCGGCGACCGCGCCGATCGCGAAGGGAATGCGCCAGCCCCAGGCCTTCAACTCGGCCTCGGACAGGAACTGCTCCATCACCACGATCACCAGCACCGCGAGCAGCTGGCCACCGATCAGCGTGACGTACTGGAAGGACGAGAAGAAACCGCGCTGGCCGCGCAGCGCCACCTCGCTCATGTAGGTGGCCGTGGTGCCGTACTCGCCGCCGACCGACAGGCCCTGGAACAGGCGGCACACCAGCAGCAGGAAGGGCGCCCAGGCGCCGATCTGCGCGTAGGTCGGCAGGCAGGCGATGACCAGCGAGCCGCCGCACATCATGGCGACCGAGATCAGCAGCGAGGTCTTGCGGCCCATCCGGTCGGCGATGCGGCCGAACAGCCAGCCGCCGATGGGGCGCATCAGGAAGCCCGCCGCGAACACGCCGGCGGTGTTCAGCAACTGCGCGGTCGGGTCGGACTTGGGGAAGAAGGAGGGTGCGAAGTAGAGCGCCGAGAAGGCATAGACATAGAAGTCGAACCACTCGACCAGGTTGCCGGACGAGGCCGCCATGATGGCGAAGATGCGGTGGCGCTTTTCTTCGGCGGTGTAGGCGCGCGGCGCGGCCGTTTCGCCCGAGACGGGAGGTGCAGTGACTGACATGAATCGCCTTGTTATGTGGATCTGGGCGTTCACCATTCTGCTGCGTTGCAGCAGCCCTTGCTGTCGGTCGACAACGCATCCGACCCGATGGAGGGGATATCGCTACCGCGCGGTAGTTCAGGGGCGGCGTGCCACCGGTGCCAGCACACCGGCACCGCGCACTTCCACGCGCACCCGGTCGACCACCTCGCCGCGCGCGTCGGCCAGCTCCACCACATGGCGTCCGGGCCAGGGCATCCATTGGGCCTGGTTGCCGCGCGCGAAGGGCTTGCCGTCGATGCGCCACTGCAGGCCCTGGCCCTGCGCCTCGAAGCGCACGCGCTGGCGGTTGGGCGGGATGTCGGGATCGATCGCGATGATCGATCCGTCGGCCGGTGCGGTGATGCGGTGGCTCGTGTCGGCTGCCGTCGCGTCGGGTGCGAACAGGCGCTGCTCGG
The DNA here is from genome assembly GCF_051216395.1 of Variovorax cryoconiti. Classification (NCBI taxonomy): domain Bacteria; kingdom Pseudomonadati; phylum Pseudomonadota; class Betaproteobacteria; order Burkholderiales; family Comamonadaceae; genus Variovorax; species Variovorax cryoconiti. The sequence continues at coordinate 422,075 of NZ_JBPJZI010000002.1, forward strand.
TGCCGGCAAGGAACCATTCGCTGCGCGGCGCTTCCAGGTCGTTGCCGAAGCGCACCAGCATCTGCACCACGCCGGGCGGCGGCGCGGGTGCACGGCTCGGCTCGCGCGCATGCAGGAAACCCATCACCTCGGCCCACACCGGCGCGGCGCCGCTGGTGCCGCTCACGTCCCACATCGGCGCGCCACCCGCGTTGCCGACCCACACGCCCACCGTGTAGCGCTGCGACCAGCCCACGGCCCAGTTGTCGCGCATGTCCTTGCTGGTGCCGGTCTTCACGGCCGTCCAGAAGCGGGTGCCCAGCACGCTGTCGACGCCGAAGGTGCGGGTGCGCGCGTTGGCATCCGACAGGATGTCGCCGACGATGAACGCGGCGCGCGGGTCGATGGCAGGCGGCGCGGGCGGTGTGCGTTGCGCGGTTGCAGACGCCGCCGCCGGGAGCATGCGCGTCTCGCCGAAACGTCCGCCGTTGGCCAGCGTGCGGTAGGCATTGGTCAGCGCCAGCAGGGACACCTCGGCGCTGCCCAGCGCCAGGCTGTAGCCGTAGTAGCCGCCGCTCTCGCGCAGCGGCAGCCCGGCGGCCTGCAGCCGGCGCGCGAAGGATTCGGGCGAGACCATCACCAGCGTGCGCACCGCCGGCACGTTGAGCGATGCGGCCAGTGCGGTGCGCACCGACACCGGCCCCTTGAACTGGCGGTCGTAGTTTTGCGGGATGTAGAGACCGCCGGCGGTGTTGATCTGCGCCGACGAATCGTCGAGCAGCGACGCGGCCGTCAGGCGCCGCTCGGCGATGGCCTGCGCGTACAGCAGTGGCTTGAGCGTGGAGCCGGGCTGGCGCTGCGCGAGCACCGCATCGACCTCGCCGGCGCGGCTGAGCGCACCCGACGATCCGACCCAGGCGAGCACCTCGCCACTGGCGTTGTCGAGCACCACCAGCGCAGCGTCTTCGACATTGCGCCCGCGCAGTTCGCGCAGATGGCGCTGCAGGGTGTTCACGGCGAAGCGCTGCAGCGGCGCACGCAGGGTGGTGCGCAGCGTGGCGTCGGCGGTGTTCGTGCCGGTCGGTGCAGCGTCGCGGCGCAGTTGCAGCGCGCGGCGCGCAGCATGCGGCGCGATGCCTTCGCTCGGGTCGAAGGCGCGCCGCTGCAGGGCGGCACTCGTGAACATGTCGACGGCATCGCAGTCGATGCGGCGGCGCTCGGCCTCGGTCGCTTCCATCGCCTTCATCACCTCGCACGCGCGTTGCGCGACCAGGGCGGGCTTGGCGTTCGGCGCGCGCACCAACGCCGCAGCCACCGCCGCCTCGCGCGCATCGAGCCCGTGCGGCGCCTTGCCGAAGAGCGTGCGCGACAGCGCGTCGATGCCGACGATCTCGCCGCGGAACGGGACGGTGTTGAGGTACGCCTCGAGGATCTGATCCTTTCGCCATTGGCCTTCGAGTTGCGCCGCGGCCACCGTCTGGCCGAGCTTCTGCGTCAGGCTGCGGCCGCCGCCGCCGCGCCGCAGCTCGTCGTCGAGCAGGCCGGCGAGTTGCATGGTGATGGTCGATGCGCCGCGGGTGCGCGTGTTCCACAGGTTGCCCCAGGCCGCGGCCGAGACGGCGCGCCAGTCGACGCCGCTGTGTTCGTAGAAGCGCCGGTCCTCGCTGAGCACCATGGCGGTCCGCAGCGCGGGCGACACATCGGCCAGCGCGATCCATCGACCACGACGCACGGTGGCGTCGGTGCGCACGCGTTGCAGCAGGGCGCCGTCGCGGTCGAGCACCTCGGTGTCCGAAGGCCGGAACTCGCGCCGTACCGCGTCGAAGGCGGGCAGCGCACGGGCCGGCCCCGCACAGGCGGCCGCGATGGCCAGCACGAGCAGGGGCTGGCGGAAGGTGCGATGGCGCAGGAGCGAAAGGTCCATGGGGTGCAAGACGGGCAACGGGCCTACTTTAAGTCGCGCGGACGGGCCCACGCATGGCATCCATCAGCGCCCCAACGATGCGGTTCGGAAACAGGCGCGGACTGTCGTGCCTGCCGAAATTGGAGGAAATCACCATGAAGTCGCTTCTCGTTTTGCTCGCCACCTCTGCCACGCTGGCGGGCTGCGTGGTCCCACCACCCTACGACAACCGGCCGCCGCCCCCGGGTCCTGGTCAGCGCGCCGATCGCGACCGCGATGGCGTGCCCAACCGCTACGACCGTGACCGCGATGGCGACGGTGTGCCGAACCGCTACGACAGCCGCCCGGGCGACCCGCGCCGCAACTGATCGGACGCGTCAGCGTCGCGGCTTCGGCTGCTTGTCGTACTTGCGCCAGTAGTCGAACTCTTCCTCGTGCACCTCGATGTCGAGTTCCGCGACGCGCCCCTGCATGCGCTCCTGCGCATCGGCCACGCCGCGGTTGTAGAGCGTCGGGCCGATCTCCTCGAGGAAGAAACCCAGCAGCGCACCGGCCGCGATGTTGCCGATTTTCTGGTCGTCCATGTGCTCGCGGAAATAGCGTTCGATGGACGCGATGGCCTGCTGACGGACTTCGCGGGGCAATTCGATCGTCATCGGATTCCTTTCCAGAAGAAGGGGCTCAGCGCCCCGCCTCGACCTTCACCCGCGCATTCGGTGTCTCGCCGAACATCTCGGGCGCGTACATCGCCTCGACACGGCTCGGCGGCAGCGCGAAGTCGCCGACGTTGTTGAGGCGCACCGTGTACTCCATCTTCACCACGCCCTTCGGCAGGTACTCGTAGTAGCTGCGGAAGGATTCGAAGCTGCGCTCCTCGAAGGCCGGCCAGCCGGCACCGCTCTTCTTCTCGCCCTGCGTGGCGATCTGCGAATCGCGGCCCAGGCCACTGCCGAGGATGGTCGCGCCGCCCGGGATCGGGTCGGTGATCGCCACCCAGGTCATGTCGGCGCTGGCGTTGACTTCGAGCGTGACGCGCAGCACGTCGCCGCGGGTGTACTTGCCGGCGGTGGCCTGTTCGACCGGCGTGATCGTCTTCTTGATCGCATAGCCCGCCGCGAACGGCGCCTTCAGCTGGATCGCCGCGACCGACTGCAGCGTGAGCCAGGGCTTGCCGACGCCGTCGTGCGTGACGGTGAGCGTTTCCTTCTGCGGCTGGCCCCAGGGCAGGAACATCGTGTTGTTGCGCAGGTTGCCCGGCGAGGCCGGTGCGCCGAACCAGGTCGTCTGGTTAGGGGCGCCCGCGGCGTCGCTGGTCTTCACGCGCTCGACGCGGCGCCAGTCGATGCTGTCGGTGCGCGCCGCCGAATCGGCGTTGCCGACCGGTGGCGCACGCAGCACCGACGTCGTGGTGCCGGCCACCGGAACGCTCTCGAACACCTTCGAGAAGCGATCGAGCGCGAGCCCGCCCCACAGGTTGGCGGTGGTCGTGTGCCAGGCACCGTTCTGCTGCCGGCCGATGAAGCCGTTGGCGAGTTTGCCGATGTCGTCCTTCCAGGCCGGGTCGTCCATCACGGCCAGCAGCAGGCGCGCGGTGTTGACGTCGCCGTTGGTCATCAGCCACCACCAGTAGTCGTCCTGTTCGGTGCTGAACATCACCTTGGTGCCCTGGTAGCTCAGCCGCGCCTTCAGCACGTTGCTGGCTTCGTCCAGGCGTTGCTGGCGCTGCGGCACGTCGTTCACGCGCTTGAGGATCTGCAGCCAGTCGATCACCGCGCTGGTGGGCCACTGGTTTGGTGCGATGGTGATGCTCGCCACCATGCTGCCGCGTGCCTTGCCGTAGCGCGACAGCGCCTCGAGCGCGGCCAGCTTGCGAACGTCCAGGTCCTTGCGCGGGCTCCAGAACTCGCGCTGGATGCGGCCTTCGACGAAAGCGATCAGGCCCTGTTCCATTGGCGCGCGCGCCTCGTCGGGCAGTGCGAAGGCCGGGTCGATGGCGGCTGCCTCGTTCGTCGCTGCGAGCAGGTACGACGTGAGGATGTCGCTGCCGCGGTTCGACTCGCCGTCGCGCGGCGGGAAGTAGCTCGCCAGCCCGTCGCTGTCGAGGTAGCTCGGCAGCTGCGCGACGACGCCTTGCCACAGCTTGCCGTCGCGCAGGCCGATCGACTTGCTGGTCTTCTGCTCCAGGCAGGCGAAGGGGTAGTTGGCGAACCAGTCGCGCACGCCCGGCATGCCTTCGGCCAGCTTGGGCTGCAGCGACATCTTCAGGCCGCCACGGCTTGGCAATGCGTCGGCTGGCGGTGCGACGTCGAGCGTGAAGCTGCCGTCGACCTGCACCAGCGTGGCCTGCTGCACCGTGAGCGGCACGGCCGGCACGATGCGCTGGCGCACCTTGAGCGCATCGCGTGCGCCGCTGACCGTGTCCTTCGCCTCGATCTCCCACAGGATGGCTTCGGCACGCGTCTGCGCGAGCTGCGCCGGCGCTGTCACGTTCCACGCCACCTCGCGCGCTTCGCCGGCCGGGATGTCGATGGTCTGCGTCTCCAGCGTGAGCAGCGTGGCGCGCGGCGACGCTTCCACCTTCATCGCCTTCTGCGTCGTGTTGCGCAGCGTGATCTGCGCGCGGAACTGGTCGTCCTCGCGCACCAGCGGCGGCAGGCCGCTGATGATCTGCAGGTCCTGCGTGGCCTGGATGCTGGCCTGGCCCGTACCGAAGAGGCCGGTGCCCATGTCGGCCACCGCCACGATCTTGAAGGTGGTCAGCGCGTCGTTGAGCGGCACCGTCACCACGGCCTGGCCGTTGGCATCGAGCACGATCGACGGGTTCCACAGCAGCAGCGTTTCGAGCAGTTCGCGGGTCTGGCCCTTGCCACCGCCGCCGCCCGCGGGCACCGCCTTCTTGCCGTAGTGCCGGCGCCCGACGATTTCCATTTGCGCCGTCGAGGTGCTCACGCCCCAGCTGCGTCGCTGCAGCATGGCTTCGAGCAGGTTCCAGCTGTCGTTGGGCATGAGCTCCAGCAAGGCCTGGTCGACCGCCGCCAGCGCCACTTCGGCGCCGGCGGCCGGCTTGCCGTCGGGCAGCTTGCCCGTGATGGTGATCTGCGCCTTGCCGCGCACCGGGTAGCTCGGCTTGTCGCTCGCGACCTTCACGTCGATGCGGTGCGCCGCCGTGCCCACGCGGATCTCGGCCAGGCCGAAGCGGTAGGCCGGCTTGCTCAGGTCGACCAGCGCGGTCGGCGCGACGTATTCCTTGCCCTCGACCCAGAAGGCTGTCCACCATTCGCGCGGCGCCTTGAAGCCCCAGGTGAAGAAGCTGTACCAGGGCACATCGCGCAGCCGGCCGCGCAGCGCCAGCACGCTCACGTAGGCGTTCGGCCCCCACTCGGGCTTGACCTGCAGGCTCACGGTCGGGTCCTGGCCGTTGAGCTGCACCACGTGCGTCTCGATCACGCCCTCGCGCTCGACCGACACCAGCGCGGTCGAGAAGCGGAAAGGGCTGCGCACCTGGAACTTGGCGACCTCGCCCGGCTGGTAGTTCTTCTTTTCCGGCAGCACGTCGATGCGGTCGTGGTCTTCGCCGCCGAACCACAGCTCGCCCTGCTTGGTCACGTAGACCGAGCTGGCGGCCTGGCTTTCGCGGCCTTCCTTGTCGGTGGCGATGGCGATGAGCTCGACCTGGCCGGCCTCCTTCAGCGCCGCTTCGCACAGCACCAGGCCGCGCGCGTCGCTGTTGCCGCTGCACACGGTGCCCAGTTCCTTCACCTCGGTCTTGTTGTCGTAGGTGTAGAAGCCGCCGACCATGCGCTTGCGGCTGGTGGTGGTGATGCGCGCCACGGCGTTGACTTTCACCTTGGCATCGGCCACCGGCTTGCCGGTGAGGTCGAGCGCCAGCGCCTGGAACTTGAGCTTCTTGTCGGTCGAGATCCAGCCTTCGGTCTTGAGGCCGGCGATGACCGAGGCGGGCCACAGCGTCTGCGTGCTGCGGATCGTCTGCACCTCGCCATTCGGGTCGGAATACGTGGCTTCGATCAGCAGCTCGCGCGGCGTCGCCTTGGCCAGCGGCACCTTGTCGATGGTGAGCTTGCCGGTGCCGTTGCGGTCGAGCGTGAGCGGCAGCTTGTCGGCGATCACGCGGGTGTCTGCCGACGACGATGCTTCTTCATCGGCGTCGGACGCGGCCTGGTCGTCGCGCTTGCGCGGCGGCGAGAAGGTGAAGCTGTCGTAGTCCGCGAAGTCCAGGCTCTTGCCCCGCACCATGGCCGACACGCGCACCGGCAGGTTGGCGGCGCCGCCGCCGGCCACGTAGTTGATCTGCACGTCGGTCGGCAGCGCGGTGATGGCGACCAGCGGCTTCTTGTCGCTCGGCGTCACGCGGCCTTCGAGCACCGGCAGGCGGAATTCCTCGACACGGAATAGGCCGGTGCCGTAGCTGCGGCGGCCGTCCTCGTCTTCCGCCTTGTCCTTGCCGCTGCGCAGTTCGACCTGGTAGACGCCCAGCTTGGCGGCCGGTGGAATCGCGAAGGTGTTGGCCGCGCTCTGGCCGCCGCTGCCGGTCTTGCGCCAGTCGATCGCCTGCGTGAACTGCTGGCCGCTGCCGGTGTGCGTGATCACCAGCGTGTCGGGCAGCGTGTCGGGCAGGCCGAAGCCCTTGCTGGTCTGCGTGCGGATCAGGTGCTTCATCGACACGGTCTCGCCGACGCGGAACAGCGTGCGGTCGAACACGGTGTGGGCCACGCGGTCGGGCTCGGGCTCCTGGCTGGTCGGCACGTTGAAGCGCCAGGGCTCGATGCCGCGCTGCCAGTCGCTCCAGGTGAAGGCCAGGTCTTGCACAGGCTTGGCGTTCTTGTCGCCGGCGTCGGTGAGCGTCGCGCGGGCGCTGACGAAGTAGGCGTCGCCGCTGTACTCGTTCTCCGAGTTGCAGCTCGGCGGCGTGGCGGAGATGCCCTCCAGCGTCGCCACGCCGTTCGGGCCGGTCGTTCCGCGCGCGACCTCCTGGCCCCGGCAGTCGGACACGCGCACCGCGGCGTTCGGCACCACCTGGCCCTTGTCGAGCGTGGTGACCCAGGCCACGGCGTTCTCGCGGCCCAGCTTGAAGTGCACCGCGAGGTTGGTCGCCAGCGCCGTGGTGCGCACGTACATCGTGCGGCTGCTGCCGTAGCGTTCGTCGAGCAACGACTCCCCCAGCTTCTGCGAGGCGATCTCCAGCACGTGGAAGCCCGGCGTGAGCGGGATGCCGATCACCTCGAAGGGGCGCTCGTTCACGTTGGAGCCGCTTTCGGTCTTCGGCATGTCGAGCGTCTTCACGCCGGCCTGGCCGCCGAGCAGTGACACCATGCGCGTCTGCACGCTGTCCCGGTTGTCCTTGTCGATCACCTTCGGCAGCGGCGCCTTCACGTCCCGCGCGGCGATCGAGCGGTTCACCGTGTAACCGTCGTAGCGGCGCACCTTGCGGAACCACGCGATGATTTCCGCGTCGGTCGTCGGGTTGAGGTCGCTCACCTTGCCGGGCGTGAGCGCCTGCACCTGCAGGGCCGGCTCTACGCGCCGCACCGTCACCGGCATCATCGCGACGCCTCCGGGCTCGGCCAGGCGCTCGATCACGCCGAAGGGCGAGGCCGCGAACTTGGCCAGCGGTGGCATGGCGCCCGTGGCCGTGTCCAGCGGAAAACTGAAGGGCACGCCGAGCGGGCGGCCGGAGGCGTCCTCGAAGGAAGACGGCACGGTCACGCTGAATTTGGTGTTCTCGGGAAAGGGCGGCTGGAAGCTCAGGCCGTTCACGACGGCATCGTCGTTGCCGCTGTCCTCGTCGACCTTCGGCTCGATCGTCTTGCCGCCGCCGGCCAGGCGGATCTGCGCGGCCATCTTGCGGGTGACAGGTGCGTTGAAGCGCAGCTCCATCGGCCGCAGCGGCAGGCAGGCGGCCTGCGCGTTCTCGCGTTCGCAAGTGAAGGTCGCGGCGAAGGGCTCGCGCACCTCGTAGCTGAAGCGCCGCTCGATCGTGTTGGCCACGCCCGACGGCGTGGCAACGCCCTTGCCGTACACCAGCTGCATGCGGCTGCCGGCGGTCAGCGTGCGGTTGCATTGCAACGTGGCGAAGCGCAGCGGCTCCTTCTGGGCCTGGCGCTCGCGGCCGAAGGCCTTGAGCAGGGCGGTGCGGTCGTCGCCGTCGAGCTGCTTCACCGGGATGCGCTCGCCCACGCCGTCGGCCACGCACCAGACGTTGTCGCGCACGCTCGCGAGCGTGGCCGGGCCGTTGAGTTCGAGCACGAAGGACTGCTGCTCGTCGATCTTTCCGTAGCTCGGCTGGATGCTGCGCACGAAGGGACCGCCGGTGCTGAACTCCTGCCGCTGCGGGCCGGTGAGCTCGGCACCGGCCGGCGACTTGAAGCCGGCCACGCGCGTCACGGTGCAGCGCACACCGGGCGGCAGGTCGTTTTCGAAGTCGTAGACCCACTGCTTCTCGCCGGTCCAGCGGGGCGTGCCCTTGCCGGCCTGCGCGTCGTTGCAGCTGACCGTGTAGGGCGCCGGCGCCTTCGGGTCTCCGAAATTGACGGCCGCCTGGTCGAACTTGGCGACCACCTGCCGTACCCGCGACACCTCGCCCTGCGGGCTGACGCTGATCGCCTGAAGGGCCATCGCCGGGAACGTCGCCAGGGCCAGCATCGCGGCCAGCGCGAATCTGCTTGTTGTTCTCTTCATGCCTGCTCCTCTGAGAAGCCGGGAGGGTAGCGCAAGTCCTTGACGGTGCCGCCCGGCCTCGAGCGCGAGAGGGCGTCGGCGGCGTGAGCCCATGCGTCTTGGCAGCCGAGGGCTCCACTATGATCGGCCGCCATGACCTTGCTGTTGAGCCACCCCGCAGGAAACCAGAATGTGCGGGCCATGCTCGACGCCCTCCAGACAGCGGGAATGCTGGGCCGTTTCGCCACCACGGTGGCGGCCGACGAGCACAGCCCGCTGCTCCGGCTGATGCCCGAGAAGATGCGGCGCGAGTGGCTGCGCCGCCGCTTCGACGTGTCGCGCGACAAGGTGCTGCAGCATCCATGGCGCGAACTGGCGCGGGTGGCGTGCGGCGCGGTCGGCTGGCGTTCGGCGCTGCGGCACGAGCAGGGCTTCGCGTCGACCGACGCCATCATCCAGGACTTCGATCGCTTCGTGGCGCACGCGCTGCCGCGCCGCGTCTCGCGCGACAGCCTGAGCGCCGTGTACGCCTACGAGGATGGCGCGCTCGACACCTTCCGCGCCGCCCGCACGCTGGGCCTCCAGCGCGTGTACGACCTGCCCATCGCCTACTGGGAACTGGGCCGCCGGCTGCAGCAGGAAGAGGCCGAGCGCCTGCCCGCCTGGGCGCCCACGCTGGGCGGCGGCCTGCTCGATTCGCCGGCCAAGCTCGAGCGCAAGACGCAGGAGCTCGAGCTGGCCGACCTGGTGGTCGTGGCCAGCCACTTCGTGCGCGATTCGCTGCCGGCGTCGGCGGCGCAGAAGGCCGTCGTCATGTCGCCTTTCGGTTCGCCACCGGTCTGGACCGGCGGCTGGTCCGACGCGGCGCTCGACCCGGGCCGCCCGATGCGCGTGCTGTTCGCCGGCTCCATGGGCCAGCGCAAGGGCCTGGGCGACCTGCTGCAGGCCATGACGCTGCTGCGCGGCGAGAACATCGAGCTGGTGGTGATGGGCGCGCCCATGGCCGGCCTCGACTTCTACCGCAGCCAGTACGCCGGCTTCACCCACGAGAAGGGCCGGCCCCACGCCGAGGTGCTGGCGCTGATGCGCAGCTGCGACGTGTTCTGCCTGCCGTCGATCGTCGAGGGGCGCGCGCTGGTCATGCAGGAGGCCATGAGCCAGGGCCTGCCGGTCGTCATCACGCCCAACACCGGCGGCGCCGACCTGGTGGTCGAGGGCGAGACCGGCTTTCTGGTGCCGATCCGCTCGCCCGAGCAGATCGCCGCCAAGCTCGCCTGGCTCAGCCAGCACCGGCCGGCGCTGGTCGCGATGAAGGACAAGGCGGCGCAGCACGCGGCCGGTTATTCGTGGAAGCGCTACGGCGAGGTCGTGGTCGACGCGATCCGCGCGCTCGACTGAACCGCCCGTTCGCCTGCCGATGACGGCCGCACCGCCTTCCGCTGCCGCCGAACGGCCTGCGTCGACTGCCTCGACGCGCTACTGGGAGGTCGACGCCCTGCGCGGCCTGATGCTGGTGCTGATGACCCTGACGCACCTGCCGTCGCGGCTGACCGACCCGCTGGGCCAGCCCCTGGGTTTCGTGTCGGCGGCGGAGGGCTTCGTGCTGCTGTCGGCCTTCATGGCCGGGCTGGTCTACACCCGCACCGCCTACCGCGACGGCGTCGACGCGATGCGCCGCGCGTTCTGGCAGCGCGCGCTCAAGATCTACATGGCGCAGGCGGCCACGCTGCTGTTCCTGTTCACCATCATCGCGGCCGTGGGCCTGCGCATCGACCAGCCCGCGGTGAAGGACCTGATGTCCTACTACCTGACGCAGCCGCGCCATGCCTTCCTCTACGGCCTGGCGCTGGTCTACGAGCCGCCGCTGCTCGACATCCTGCCGATGTACATCTTCTTCATGCTGCTGAGCCCGTGGGTGCTGGCCTTCTCGCTGCGGCACGGCTGGGCCGCAGTGGCGCTGGCCAGCACGGCCGTCTGGGCGGCGGCGCAGTTCGGCTTCAGCGAATGGATCTACGGGTGGGTCGTGCGTTGGACCGGGCTGCCGGTGCCTTTCCAGGAGATGGGCGCCTTCAATGCCTATGCCTGGCAGTTCCTCTGGTTCATGGGGCTCTGGCTGGGCGCGAGTCGCAGCACGCCCGGCGCGCAGCCGTTGCGCCTGCCGCGCTGGTTGCTGTGGGCGGGCGTGGCCATCGCGCTCTATGGCCTCTACTGGCGCCACCACGGGCCCGACGGGCAGGCGCCGTTCGGCGGCGACGTGCAGCTCAACCTGCTGTTCGACAAGTGGCTGCTCGGACCGCTGCGGCTGGTCAACCTGGTCGCGCTCGGCGTGCTGGCGATCGCCTTCGGCCCGGCGTTGATGCGCCGTCTGCCGCGTCTGCACTGGCTGGAGGCGATGGGATCGGCCTCGTTGCCGGTGTTCTGCGCGCACCTGGTCGCCGTGCTGCTGGTGCTTGCCTTCTACGGCAGCAGCCAGACCGCGCGGCCGGCGTGGGGCGACGCATTGCTGCTGGCCGTGGTGTTCGCCGCGTTCTACGCGGTGGCGCGGGCCACGCTGTGGGTCGATGCGCGCAAGGCGGCGCGGGCCCGGGCCGGGGATTGAGAGCGCTTCAGTGCTTCGGCCGGAGGGCCGCCGTCGGCACCGCCAGGGCGCCCGGCGTGGGTGTGACGGCCAGCACCGCCGGTGCCGCGACATGCGCGCTGATGACCGACTGCCACAGCCGATAGCCGGCGTCGTTCATGTGCAGGCGGTCGCCCAGGAAGAGCTCGGCGCGCGGACGGCCGTCCTCGCCCATCATCGGCGTGAAGGTGTCGATGTAGTCGGCGTTGGCCATCGTGTGCACATACGCCGCGATCATCGCGTTGGTGCTGCGGATCTGGGGCAGCAACGCCTCGCGCGAGGGGCTGGGCTTGATCGAGATGTAGCTGATGCGCGTGCCCGGCAGCTCGTCGCGCACCGTGTTGGCGAAGCGCGCGAAGCTCTCCATCACCTGCATCGGCGTGCGGCCTTCGGCCAGGTCGTTGTCGCCAGCGTAGACCAGCACGTGGCGCGGCTTGTAGCGCACCACCAGGTCGCGTGCGAACAGGCTGCAGTCGGCCATGGTCGAGCCGCCGAAGCCGCGGTTGATGACCACCGGCGACTGGCGGAAATCCTGCGCGAGGTGCGTCCAGAAGCGGATGGTGGAACTGCCCACGAACAACACGCCGTCGGTGCCCGGCAGCTTTTCCTTGTCGGCATGCGCGAAGGCGGTGAGCGAGCTCTGCCAGCGGGTCATCGCGGCCTGGTACTCGGGCGAGGGGGGCGAGGGTGCGACCGTGAGCGCCGCCGGGGAGACCATGCGGGGCTCGGCCTGCGCGACAGCGCCCGTGGCAACGGCGCAGGCGAGGCAGAGGGCGGAGAGTGAGAAGGCGGCTTTCATCGGGCGCATGGCAGTCGAACAACGCGTGGGAGTGGCGCGAGGTTGGCAAGTTTCGCGCCCCACGGCCAGAAATGGCAATCAGGCGTGCAGGAGCGCGGCGCACACGCAACAGCAGGAGGCATTCGGCACCACTGAAACATATTGAAACTTATACTGCGCAGCAGCTTTCGGAGGGACCGTCCGCCATGTCTTCACCCGCACCCGCGACGCCGCGTCCTTTCTGGCACCGGCTCAACACTTTTTTTGCGTTCCCGTTCCAGCTGCGGCCGCTGGCCTACGCGCTCGTGCTGTCCCTGTGCAGCCTGCTGGCGCAGGTGCTGTTCTTCCTGCCGCAGGTGCTGGCGATCGTCCTGGTCGAACTCGGCATCCTGCTGGCGGCCAGCCGCTACGGCTTCCGCGTCATCGCGCTGGGCTCGCGCGGCATCGTGCGTGCCAGCGACTTCCCGCGCGAACTCGACGAGGACTGGACGAACCTGCCCTGGAAGCTGTTCGCCGTGTCGCTGGTGCAGGGCTTCGTCGTCGGCGGTCTGGGACTGCTGAGCCCGGTGCTCGCCACGCTGGGGCTGTTCGCGCTGTCCTTCCTGTTCCCGGCGACGGTCATCGTGCTGGTGCAGTCGTGCAGTTTCTGGCAGTCGCTCAACCCCACCTTTCTCTGGATGACGGTGCGCGCCATCGGCTGGCCCTATGCGCTGCTGTGCCTGTTCCTCTTTTTGCTCAGCACCGGCGCGCAGCTGGCGCTCGCGATGGTGCTGCCGGCCATCAGCCCGTGGCTGGCGCTGCCGATCTTCAACTTCCTGCTCATCTACTTCAGCTGGGTCATGGCGAGCCTGCTGGGCTACGTGATGTACCAGAACCATGTCGACCTCGGCATCGACCTGCTGCCCGGCGCCGGTGCCGACGAGGACGAAGCCGACCGCCGCACGCCAGCGCAGATTGCGCGCGACGAGGCCGATGCCGAGGTTGCGCAGCTGGTGACCGACGGCGACGTGATCGGCGCCCTCGCGCTGGCCTACGAGGCGCAGCGCACCGCACCCGACGACCTGGCCGCGCAGCGCCGCTACCACCGGGTGCTGCTGCTGGCGCCCGAGAAGCTGGCGACGCTGCTGGACCATGCGCGCCGCTTCGTCCCGTTGCTGATGCGGCGCGACCTGACGTCCGAAGCGCTCAAGGTGGTGCGGGCCTGCGCGGAACGCGACCCGGCCTTCCAGATCGACGACGGCGACACGGTGCTGGCCTTCGCGCGGCTCGAATGGCGCAGCGGCAATGCGCGCGCGGCGCTGGCCTGGGTGAAGGGTTTCGACAAACGCTTCCGTGGCCACGCCGCCATTCCGCAGGTCTACGAACTGGCCGCGCGCGTGCTGGTCGAGGGCCTGGCCCGGGTCGACCTGGCGAAGCCGATCCTGGCCGTGCTGGAGTCGCGTTATCCCGAGGCGCCGCAGACGCAGGAAGTGCGCTGGCTGCTGCGCGACCGCAGCGCACCCGCTGCACCGCTGGCGCCTGCGGCCTCCTGAGACCTCCGGAACCTTCGAGGGTCAGCCCGGTGCCGCTGGCGGCGCCTGCTGCAGCAGCGTGCGCGTGACCATGTCGTTCGGTGCCACGCGCAGCAATTGCGGCAGCCACTGCTGCGCCTGTGCGTGGCGGCCGGCCTGCAGCAGGCCGCTGGCGCAGACGGTGAGCGTGTCGGCCAGCTCCGCGTGGTCGGGCGCCGTCTTGGCCAGTGCCTGACAGAGCCGCTGCGCATCCTCGAACTGCTGCGCGCGCGTGAAGCGCCGCGCGAGCCGCGCCATGTCGCCCGGCGACAGCCGCGCGCCCGGCCTGGCCTGGTTCAGGTACGTCAGGTAGCTGGCGTGCTGCAGTTCCAGCGTGGACGGGTCTTGGCGCTGCAGCCGGAAGATGCGCTGCGCCGCGCGGTGGAAATCGTCACCGGCCGGTTGCAGGCGCGCCAGGTTGAACCAGGCCCGCAACGCGTCGGCATCGTCCGGCCGGTGCTGCGCCGCGGCGCGCCATTCCGCGCAGGCCGCGTCGAACTTCATCTCCGCGGCCAGCTTGCGCGCCGCCGCACTGTGCCGCTCGAAGGGGTCGGGCGCAGGGGGCGCCGGCAGCTCGACCGGACGCGTCTTGCGCAGATGCATCGCGGCGGCCATCAGCGTTGCGCCGGTCAGCAGGCCGCCCAGGTGCGCCATGTACGCGATGCCCTGGCCGCCGAGCAGGTGCTGCAGCAGTTCGTTCGCGATCCAGGCCGGCAGCAGGATCAGCGCCGGCGCCGTGACATAGTTGAAATAGAAGAATAGCTGGTAGAAAAAACGGATGCGCCGCAGCCGGTAGAGCACCGCGTACATGCCCATCAGCGCCGACACGGCGCCCGATGCGCCGAGCCCGATGCTGCCCTTGCCCGCATAGGCCCAGCCGGCGAGCATCGCGGCACCCACGGCGCCGAGCAGGTAGAAGGCCAGGTAGGTGCCGCGGCCCAGGGCCAGTTCGACCGAGAAGCCGAACAGGAAGAGGAACAGCATGTTGCCCAGCAGGTGGCCGGTGCTGCCGTGCAGGAAGGCGGCGGTGATCCAGGTCCAGGGCTTGGACTCGGCGTCGGCGCTGTAGTCCTGCGCCCAGCGGCGCGTGAAGGGTGGCGGCAGCCTCTGCTCGTACTGCGCACGGTCCTGCTGCCATTGCGCATGCTGCGGATGGGCGGGCGTGACGACCACGCCGTCGTGCAGCAGCTTCAGGAAGCGCGGCTCGTTCTGCAGGCCGTCCAGCAGCGGCTCGACCGCATGAAGGGTGAGCAACCGCCGTGCGCGCTCCGCGTGCGGCGAACCGGTCTTCGCGAGCCAGTCGACGAAGGCCGGCAGTTCGAGTGCCGGAAGCGAGCTGGTCGCATAGAACTGCGCGGCGCGTTCTTCCGCACGTTCCTCGGCCCGTTGCGGGCCCCAGAACACCACCATGTTCAGCACGATCAGCAGGATCGTGGCCCATGGCGGGTTGCGCCAGCTCGGCCGGCTTTCCAGCGGGATCGCGTAGAACACGGCGCGACCGCGGCCCGGTCAGCCGGCGGCGTGCAGGCTGTTGCGGCCGATGCCGTGGTAGATCACGCCGGCCGACGTCATGATGGCCGGCTCGTAGAGGTTGCGGCCGTCGAACACCACCGGCGACTTCATCGTCGTCTTCAGCCGCTCGAGGTTGGGGCTGCGGTAGGCCTTCCACTCGGTCACGATGATGAGCGCGTCCGCGCCCTCCACGGCGGCCATCGGCGACTTGGCGTAGCTGATCTTGTCGAGCAACTGCGGCGCATCGGCGAAGTCGAGTGCGAGCACGCGCTGGGTTTCCTCGACCGCGATCGGGTCGTGCGCCACGATGCGCGCGCCGGCGCGCAGCAGCGCGCTGATGACCACGCGGCTGGGCGCCTCGCGCATGTCGTCGGTGTTGGGCTTGAAGGCCAGACCCCACAGCGCGAAGCAGTGCTGGCTCAGGTCTTTTCCGAAGCGCGCGAAGACCTTGTCGGTCAGCACGGTCTTCTGTTCGTCGTTGACCGCCTCGACCGATTCCAGCACGCGCAGCGTCTGGCCGTTCTCGCGTGCGATGCGGGTCAGCGCCTGGATGTCCTTCGGGAAGCAGCTGCCGCCGTAGCCGGTGCCGGCGTACAGGAAGCTGTAGCCGATGCGCGGGTCGGAGCCGATGCCCTGGCGCACCGCCTCGATGTCGGCGCCCACGCGGTCGGCCAGGTTGGCCAGCTCGTTCATGAAGCTGATGCGGGTCGCCAGCATCGCGTTGGCCGCGTACTTGGTGAACTCGGCCGAGCGCACGTCCATCACGCGGGTGCGTTCGTGGTTGCGGTTGAAGGGCGCATAGAGCTCGCGCATGGACGCCAGCGCACGGCGGCCGTTGTCGCCGCCGGACACGCCGATCACGATGCGGTCGGGGCGCATGAAGTCGTCGACGGCTGCGCCTTCCTTCAGGAATTCGGGGTTGCTCACCACCGAGAACCCGAGGTCGCTGCGGCCGCGCTTGTCGAGCTCTTCCTGGATGGCAGCGCTCACCTTGTCGGCGGTGCCCACCGGCACGGTCGACTTGTCGACCACCACCTTGAAGCTCTCCATGTAGCGGCCGATGTTGCGCGCGGCCGCCAGCACGTACTGCAGGTCGGCGCTGCCGTCCTCGTCGGGCGGCGTGCCCACGGCAATGAACTGGATGTCGCCGTGCGCCACCGAGGCTTCGATATCGGTCGAGAAGTCGAGCCGGCCGGCTTCGACGTTCGAGTGCACCACGCCCTCAAGGCCCGGTTCGTAGATGGGGATGCCGCCGTCCTTGAGGATGGCGATCTTGCGCGGGTCGACGTCCAGGCAGAAGACGTGGTTGCCGATGTCTGCCAGGCAGGCGCCGGTGACGAGGCCGACGTAGCCGGTGCCGATGATCGAGACGTTCATGGGAGTATCAGACGGTTGCGGGTTCGGTGAGGATCTTGTCGAAGTAGGCGATGGTCTTCTTCAGACCCTCGTCGAGCTGCGTCTGGGGCGTCCAGCCGCCGAGCTCCTTCTGCGCGATCGTGATGTCGGGGCGGCGCTGCTTCGGGTCGTCCGACGGCAGCGGCAGGCGCACCAGCTTGCTCTTGGAGCCCGTCAGCGCGATCACCTTGTTGGCCAGCTCGAGCATCGAGAACTCGCCGGGGTTGCCGATGTTGACCGGGCCGGGGAACTCGTCGCCGGTGGCCATCATGCGCAGCATGGCTTCGATCAGGTCGTCGGCGTAGCAGAAGCTGCGCGTCTGGTGGCCGTCGCCGTAGATCGTGATGTCCTCGCCCTTGAGCGCCTGCACGATGAAGTTCGACACCACCCGGCCGTCGTTCGCATGCATGCGCGGGCCGTAGGTGTTGAAGATGCGCACGACCTTGATGCGCAGCTGGTGCTGGCGGTGGTAGTCGAAGAACAGGGTTTCAGCGCAGCGCTTGCCTTCGTCGTAGCAGCTGCGGATGCCGATCGGGTTGACGCGGCCCCAGTAGGCTTCGTACTGCGGATGCACCTCGGGGTCGCCATAGACCTCGCTGGTCGACGCCTGCAGGATCTTCGCGCGCACCCGCTTGGCCAGGCCCAGCATGTTGATCGCGCCGTGCACGCTGGTCTTCGTGGTCTGGACCGGGTCGTGCTGGTAGTGCACCGGTGATGCCGGGCAGGCCAGGTTGAAGATCTCGTCGACCTCGACGTACAGCGGGAAGGTCACGTCATGGCGCATCAGCTCGAAGCGCGGGTGGTCGAGCAGGTGCTCCACGTTGCGCTTGGTGCCGGTGAAGAAGTTGTCGACGCAGAGCACGTCGTGGCCCTGTTCGATCAGGCGGTCGCAGAGGTGGCTACCGAGAAAACCGGCACCGCCGGTGACCAGGATTCGCTTCGAAGCGTTGTATTGGCGCATGGGCGAAGTCACTCCATAAAGGGGAAAAAAAGAGAATCAGGGGGCGCGCTGCATGCGCTGCTCGTACATCTTCGCGTCGACCAGCATGCGGAACCACAGGGCCTGGAAGAACGCGAAGTAGAAGCCGATCGTGCCATCGAGGAAGCCGAGCCGGAACACGTAGCGGTAGATGAAATAGCTCAGCGCACGCGTGCCGATGGGCAACTTGTAATAGAGCTCCTTGATGAAGCGGGTGCGCTCGCGGCTGCCACCGAACAGGCGCGGCTGCAGGACGCCCTCGCCGGCGTTGTCGCGCGGACCGAGTTTTTCCTTGGCCTCGGCGTCGCTCCAGCGGTTGTGGCTCGCGATCCAGTCGGCCAGCTTGGCGGAGTTCTTGTCGTGCATGAAGCCCGTGAGGCGCGCCGATTTGCCGGGGCTGATGAAGTGCTGGTCGTACAGGCGGGATTCGCAGCGCCCCTTGCCGGAGCGGAACAGGCGCAGGTGCCACGGGTTGACGCCGCTGAAGCGCAGCATCTTGCCCATGAAATAGTCGCGTCGCCGCAGCATGTAGGCGTCATGGTCCGGCGTGCCGGCCATCAGGGCGCGGATTTCCTCCACGGCGCGGTCGTCGAGCACCTCGTCGGCGTCCAGGTGCAATTGCCACTCGAAGTCCTTCTCGACCTGCGAGATGGCCCAGTTGCGCTGGTCGCTGTAGTTGCTGAAGGCACGCTGCACCACGGTGCAGCCCAGCGCCTTGAGCAAGTCAGGGCTGCCGTCCTTTGAAAAGGAGTCGACCGCGAAGACCCGCGGGCTCACCTTCAGCGCCTGCGCCACGGTCTCCGGGATGATCTCGGCGGAGTTGAAGGTCAGGATGACGACGACGCAACGGGAAGGTTCCATGGGTTCGGGGCATCGCGCGGCTCAAGGAAAACGACCCTGCGCGAGGAGTGGGGGAGCGCCAAACTTTAGCACCAACTTCTTACATTTCGGCCCGCATAGTCCGATTGGACAGGGATGGATATGCGCGTAAACACCAAAAAAAGTCACAAATGTGAACTGGCGCGGACGAAAGGGCAGGGGGCGGGTGTCTCGCCGTTGCCCCCGTTGCTCAGGCCAGGCGAGCGCGGTGCCGTTCGATCTGGATGCGAACCTGCGCCGGTGCCGTGCCGCCCAGCACATTGCGCGCGTTCAGCGAGCCCCGCAGGCTCAGCACGTCGTACACGTCCTTCTCGATCGACGGATTGAACTGCTGCAGCACGGTCAGGGGCAGTTCGGACAGGTCGACCTGGTGCGAAATGGCCGCCTTCACCGCGTGCGCCACCGTTTCGTGCGCGTCGCGGAAGGGCAAGCCCTTCTTGACCAGGTAGTCGGCCAGGTCGGTCGCCGTGGCATAGCCCTTGAGCGCGGCGCGTTCCATCGCGTCGGGCTTGACCGTGATGCCGCCGACCATCTCCGCGAAGATGCGCAGCGTGTCCTTGAGCGTGTCGACGGTGTCGAACAACGGCTCCTTGTCCTCCTGGTTGTCCTTGTTGTAGGCCAGCGGTTGGCCCTTCATCAAGGTGATCAGGCCCATCAGGTGGCCGACCACGCGGCCCGTCTTGCCGCGGGCGAGTTCCGGCACGTCCGGATTCTTCTTCTGCGGCATGATCGACGAGCCGGTACAGAAGCGATCGGCGATGTCGATGAAGCCGAAGCTCTGGCTCATCCACAGCACCAGTTCTTCGCTCAGGCGGCTGATGTGGATCATCGCCAGCGACGCCGTGGCGGTGAACTCGATGGCGAAGTCGCGGTCGCTCACGGCATCCAGGCTGTTCTGGCACACGCCGTCCATGCCCAGCGTCCTGGCGACCAGCTCGCGGTCGAGCGGGTAGCTGGTGCCGGCCAGCGCGGCGGCGCCCAGCGGCAGGCGGTTCAGGCGCTTGCGCACGTCGAGCAGGCGCTCGGCGTCGCGGCTGAACATTTCCACGTAGGCCAGCATGTGGTGGCCGAAGCTCACCGGCTGCGCCACCTGCAGGTGGGTGAAGCCCGGCAGGATCACCTCGACGTTCTTGTCGGCGATGTCGACCAGCGCCTTCTGCAGGTCGACGAGCAGAGCGCCGATCAGGTCGATCTCGCCGCGCAGCCACAGGCGCACGTCGGTCGCGACCTGGTCATTGCGGCTGCGGCCGGTGTGCAGGCGCTTGCCGGCGTCGCCGACCAGCTGGGTCAGGCGGGCCTCGATGTTGAGGTGGACGTCCTCCAGGTCGAGTTTCCAGTCGAAGGTGCCCGACTCGATTTCGTTGCGGATTTGCGTCAGACCGCGGTCGATCGCGGCCAAGTCCTGCGCGCCGATGATCTTCTGTGCGGCGAGCATGCCGGCATGCGCCAAGGAACCCTCGATGTCCGCCTGCCACAACCGCTTGTCGAAGAAGACGCTGGCGGTGTAGCGCTTGACGAGGTCGCTCATGGGTTCGGAGAACAGGGCCGACCAGGCTTCGGATTTCTTGTCGAGTTGGTTTTGGGTCATGGGAGGCCTTGGCAAGGCAATAATGGTTCGGTTACCCGATGTGTCTGTGATGCGCAACCCGTCGATTTTATCGGCCACCTCTTCGACGCCTGCGCGGTCTGCGGCCCGCGGGCCTTCGCGCGCCGGAACGGGGGGGCTGTTCGACGCCTGCCAGATCGGGGTGGTGCTGCGCGCCGTGCTGCTGGTGGAGGCCGTGGTGGCGGTGACGACGCTCTTCGTCGGCACCACCCCCGGCGAGTGGCTGGTGCTGGCCGCGACGGTCACCGGCGGTGCCTTGCCCGCCACGCTGCTCTGGCTGGTGGCGGCCTGCGCCCTCAAGAAGATCCTGGCCCGCCTGTCGCGCCCCGCGCAGTACGCGGCAGGTGCCACGTTGGGCGCGCTGTCGGCGCTCTATGGCTGCGCCTTGCTCTGGCTCACCGGCGTGGTGGCGACGGCGCCCTGGGTCGCCAGTGCGGCGGCCGGCGCGATGTTCGCGGCCGTGATCATGGCGGCCCTGGTGCTGCGCGCCCGCGGCCAGACGCCGGCCGCCATGACGGCGCGGCTGGAAGAGCTGCAGGCCCGCATCCGGCCGCACTTCCTCTTCAACACCCTCAACAGCGCGATCGCCCTGGTGCGCGAGGAACCGGCCAAGGCCGAGGCCATGCTGGAGGACCTGAGCGAGCTGTTCCGCCGCGCGCTGGCCGACCCGGACGAATCGGTCACGCTGGCCGACGAGATCGCGCTGGCCGAGCGCTACCTGGCGATCGAGCAGGTGCGCTTCGGCGATCGGCTGCGCATCCGCTGGGACATCGACCCGAGCGCCAATACGGCGCGCCTGCCGCCGCTCTTGCTGCAGCCGCTGGTGGAGAACGCGGTGAAGCACGGCGTGGAACCCAGCCCCGAAGGCGCCAAGCTGCGCATCCGCACCGAGCGGCGCGGCGGCATGGTGGTGATCGAAGTGGTCAACAGCCTGCCGCCGCTGCGCTGGGCCGACGAGCCGCTGCCGCGCGGCCACGGCATCGCGCTGGCGAACGTGCGCGACCGGCTGCGCCTGCTGCACGACATGCAGGCCCAGTTCAGCGCCGGGCTCGAACAGAAGAATTACCGCGTACGAATCGTGATCCCCGTCGGCTCGTAAGAGCCATCCCGACAGCGAGGAGGAGGCCGATGAACCTGAAGACCCTGATCGTCGACGACGAGGCGCTGGCGCGATCCCGCCTGCGGACGCTGTTGGGCGACTGCACGTCGCCTGCGGCCGAGGTGATCGCCGAGGCGTCGCATGCCGAACAGGCGCTGCAGCACCTCGACCGCCTGGCGCTCGACCTGGTGCTGCTCGACATCCACATGCCCGGCATGGACGGCGTCGACCTTGCGCGCCTGCTGCACGGCCGGCCGGATGCGCCGGCCATCGTGTTCGTCACTGCGCACGCGGCACACGCCGTGACGGCCTTCGAGCTGGACGCTGTCGACTACCTCACCAAGCCCGTGCGCGTCGAGCGGCTGCAGCAGGCGCTGCAGAAGGCCGAGCGCCATCTGAAAGACCGGCGCGGTGCGGCGGCCGATGCGCCGCCGGTGGAGCACCTGCTGATCCAGGACCGCGGCCGCACCGAGCGCGTGCCGCTGACCGAGGTGCTCTACCTCAAGTCGGAGTTCAAGTACCTCACGGTGCGTACCGCGACGCGCAGCCACATCCTGGACGGGTCGCTGGCCGAGTTCGAGGAGCGCTACCCGAAGCGCTTCGTGCGGGTGCACCGCAACGCGCTGGTGGCGCGGGCCGCGATCCGCGCGCTGGAGAAGTACGACGACGGCGAAGAGGCCGAGGGTTGGGCGCTGCGGCTGGAAGGCGTGCCGGAGCCGGTGGTCGTGTCGCGGCGCCAGCTGGCCGCGGTTCGGGAAGCGTTGAAGGAATCTGCATCATGAACACGATCGTCAGTCCGTTGCCGGGCACTGAACCGCCCGAGGTCCCCGTCGTGCCCGACGTGCCCACGCCTGTCCCCGTGCGGGCGCCGGACGGTGCCACCGACGAGGAGCGTCGCGAACTCAAGGTGCTGGCCATGGCCGAGGCCGTGAAGGAAGAGCGCGAGCGCGTGCTGCTCCACATGCCGGTGGACGTGCGCAGCGCGTCGCTGGTGGTGGTGGCCGTGCTGGGCGCCATCTTCGCGCTGCACTGGGCGCAGGCCGTGTTCATCCCGCTGATGCTGAGCCTGATCAGCACCTATGCGCTGTCGCCGCTGGTCGACCGCCTGGAGCGCTGGCACCTGCCACGCGCGCTGGGGGCGGCGCTCATCCTGCTGGGCATCGGCGGCGCCTTCGGCTGGACCGGCTACTCGCTCTCGGGCAGTGCGGCACAACTGGTCGACTCGCTGCCGGTGGCCGCGCAGAAGCTGCGTCTGGCCGTCACCCGCGGGCCGCGCGACAACGCCAGCGCGCTCGACACCGTGCAGTTGGCGGCCGCGCAACTCGAGCAGGCCGCCGCTGCCGCGCCCGCCGCGCGCCGCGGCGTGCAGCGCGTGATCGTCGAGCGCCCACCCTTCAACGTGCGCGATTACCTCTGGAGCGGCACGGTCGGGCTGGTCACCGCCGCGGGGCAACTCACGCTGGTGGCCTTCCTCACCTTCTTCGCGCTGTGTTCGGGCACCACCTTCCGCCGCAAGCTGGTCAAGATCACCGGCCACAGCCTCGAGAAGAAGAAGATCACGGTGCATGTGCTCGACGACGTCACCAGCCACATCGAGCGCTACCTGCTGGTGCAGATCGGCAGCAGCGTGTTGGTCGGCGTGGCCACTGGCCTGGCGTTCTGGGCGCTGGGCCTGGAGAACGCGGCCGTGTGGGGCATCCTGGCGGCGGTCACCAACCTGATCCCCTACGTCGGCTCGATCATCGTCATGGGCGCCTCGGCGCTGGTGGCCTTCCTGCAGTTCAACGGCGTCGAGATGGCGCTGATCATCGGCGGCACCTCACTGCTCATCCACACGCTGGTGGGCAACCTGCTGGTGCCCTGGCTCACCAGCCGCACCAGCCGCATGAACCCCGTGGCCGTCTTCATCGGCGTGATCTTCTGGGGCTGGATCTGGGGCATCTGGGGCCTGCTGCTGGGCATCCCGATCATGATGATCGTGAAGTCGATCTGCGACCGCGTGGATGACCTGCAGCCGATCGGGGAGCTGCTGGGGGACTGATCGCACGCGGCGTCAGTCGCCGTCGCTCACCGACAGCCAGACGGCATCGGGCCGGTCTGCCGATGGTGTTCCAGCCGTGTCCTCGCGGCGCAAGGTGCGCCAATCGATCCAGTCGCCTGGCGACAGCGCCATGCCCTGCGTGCGGCTGTCGCCGTGCTGCAGCCGAAGCACGCGCCCGCCGAGCCGCAGCACCATCTCGAACCCCGGCCAGTGCGCCGGGACGCGCGGCGTGATCGACAGCCGGTCGCCGCGCACCACCAGCCCCAGCAGGGTCTCGACCGCGGCGCGGTGCAGCCACGCCGCCGAGCCGGTGTACCAGCTCCATCCGCCGCGGCCGACGTACGGCGCGGCACTGTAGATGTCGCCGGCCATCACGTAGGGCTCCAGCTCGTAGGCCGGGCCGCGTTCCGGGTGCCGCGCACGGTGCGCCGGGCTCAGGCCCTCGAAGCTTTCCCACGCGGCTTCGGTGTCGCCCGACAGCGCCTGCGCCATCAGCGCCCACACCGCGGCGTGCGAGTACTGGCCGCCGTTCTCGCGCACACCCGGCGGGTAGGCCTGGATGTAGCCCGGGTTGTTGGGCGAGTGCGCCAGCGGCGGATGCAGCAGGCGCAGCAGACCGGCCCGCTCGTCGTGCAGCTGCGCCTTCATCGCTGCCATCGCCGGCTGCGTGTGCGCCGCGTCGGAGGCACCCGAGAGGACCGACCAAGCCTGCGCGATGAGGTCGATGCGGCATTCGTCGTTGGTCGCCGAGCCGAGCGGCGCGCCGTTGTCGAAGAAGGCACGGCGGAACCAGGCGCCGTCCCAGCCGGCCTCGTGCAGGGCCCGGATCCAGCCCTGCCGCGCGATGCGCCAGCGCTCCGCGCGCTCGGCGTCGCCGCGCGCTTCGGCGATCGGCGCATAACGCTCGACCACGCTGCAGAGGAACCACGCGAGCCACACCGATTCGCCGCGGCCTTCGTGGCCGACGCGGTTCATGCCGTCGTTCCAGTCACCGGTGCCCATCAGCGGCAGGCCGTGGATGCCGACTGCCAGGCTGTGGTCGATGGTGCGCGCGCCGTGCTCGTAGACGCTGGCGGTCTGCGCGCTGGTGCGCGGTGCGTAGTAGGCGTCCTCGGCACCGTCGGGGATGCCCGGACCGTCGATGAAGGGGACGTCGTCGTCGAGCAGACTCGCATCGCCCGACACCTCGACGTAGTGCGCCACCGCATAGGGCAGCCACAGCAGGTCGTCGGAGAAATGGGTGCGCACGCCGGCGCCGCCGGGCATGTGCCACCAGTGCTGCACGTCGCCCTCGGGAAACTGGCGCGCCGCGTTGACGACGATCTGGTCGCGCAGCCGCGTCGGGTCGGTCAGCGCGAAGGCCATCGCGTCCTGCAACTGGTCGCGG
Organism: Variovorax cryoconiti; assembly: GCF_051216395.1. Classification (NCBI taxonomy): domain Bacteria; kingdom Pseudomonadati; phylum Pseudomonadota; class Betaproteobacteria; order Burkholderiales; family Comamonadaceae; genus Variovorax; species Variovorax cryoconiti. Next base: position 446,475 of record NZ_JBPJZI010000002.1, read on the forward strand.
AAGCCGAAGGCACCACCCGCCTGGTAGAAGCCGGCCTTCGACCAGAGTCGGCAGACCAGCGTCTGGTAGACCAGCCAGCGGTTGACCAGCGCATCGAACAGCGGGTCGGGCGTGCGCACCTGCAGTCGCCCGAGCAGGTCGTCCCAGAAGCCACGGGCCTGGGCCAGCGCCTCGGCCACGTCGCGGGTCTGCCAGCGGCGTGCCAGCGCCACCGCGGCGTCGGCATCGTCGGCCTGGCCGAGCATGAAGCTGAAGGTCGCGCTTTCGCCAACCGCCAGCGTGAAGTCGCCGGCGATCGCCGCGCAGGCGTCGAGCCCGCTGCCGGCGCGCTGGCCCAGCGCGTCGGGCACCTCGATGCCGCCATGGCCGGCGAAGAATTCGCTGCGCTCGCAGGTCCACTGCGACGGCGCGGCGATGCCCGCGAGCGCGACGAAGGCCGTGCTGCCGCCGAAGCCCGCGCTCGATTCGCGCTGCTGGCCGAAGACGGCCGGCAGGTCGTCGGCCTTCCAGCTGTGCACCGTGCGGCGCTCGCCCCGCGCGGCGCCCATCTGCCACTCGACCATGGCCAGGGCGCGCAGGCGGCGCCGGCCGCTGCCTTCGTTGCGCACGGTCACCTGGACGAGCTTCATGCGCTCATCGCGGTCGGCGAAGAAGGTGGTCTCCAGCACCATGTTGCGGTGCAGGCATTCGAAGACGCTGTAGCCCTGGCCGTGGCGCACGCGGTGCCGTGCCGCACTTGCGCCGCGGCTGGCGGGGGTCAGCGGCAGCAGCTCGCGGGTGTCCAGGTCCTGCAGCAGATAGTGCTCGAAGGCCGGGTCCTGCACCGGGTCGTTCGACCACGGCGTGAGCTGGTGCATGCGGCTGTTGACGGCCCAGGTGTAGCCGGTGCCCGCCTCCGACACCTGGAAGCCGAAGCCGGCGTTGGCGATCACGTTGACCCACGGTTTGGGCGTGCGCCGGTTCAGGTCGACCTCGAAGCGGAACTCGCCGCTCGCCGCGTCGAAGCCGCCCTGCGGTGCGTGGGCGCTGTCGTCAACCTGGGCGGGCGGCGCCGGCAGTGCGAGCGGCGTGTGGGGAACGGCCGCGGTCGATGCGGTCGGCACGGCGGCCTCGCGCAGGGCGGCCACCTGCGCATCGAGCGTGCGGCCATCGGCATTGAAGACGGCGCGTGCGAGCGTCGCCAGCGCGGCCTTCTCCGACGGCGCCACCTCGGCGTCGCGCAGCAGGAAGAAACCGGCGGCGTCGTTGCGCGGAAAGCTGTTCTGCGTCTCCTGGCCCACGCGGCTGCGCACGCCCTCGATCTCGCGCTGCAGCGGCATCAGGTACGAGCCCGGTTCGCCGTTGAGCACCACCAGGTCGCAGGCCACGCCGCCGAAGCCCCACCAGGGCTGCGCTCGCAACAGCGTGTTGACCAGGCCGATGCCGATCATCGAATGGATGCGCACCAGCACGATGGGCTTGTCGCCCGAGATGCCGAAGCGCCAGATCTGCCGCAGGTCGACCGGGCCGCGGTCGCTCATCACGCGTGGCGTGGTGTAGGTGAGGATGGTCGTCAGGTCCTGCAGCGCGCGCGTCTTCACGGGGTCGATCGCCAAGTCGCGCAGCCGCACCTGTGCCAGCGTGGCGGCCATGCGCATCGCCCGGTCGACGTGCATCGGTTGCATGTAGCGGTCGATGCGGGGCAGCAGCGTGTCGACGTCCTCGTCCGCCGTGGTGGCGAAGGTGAAGCGCGCCGTCGCGCCCGGCGCGATCTGCAGGCGCACCCGCAGGCAGGCGATCGGGTCGAGCCCGTTGACCGGCGCGCCGTCGGCATCGACCGGTTGCGCATCGAGCAGCGGCGTCGCCAGCGTGTGGTTGCGGCCGACGAACGCACGTCGGTCGGCCAGGCAGTCGACCGACAGCACCTGCGCATCGGTCGAGGCCAGGAAATGCGCCACGACCACCACCGCGTCGCCATGCAGGCGTGGCTTGCGCGACAGGATCAGGGCGCGCAGCGACGGCTCCCAGCGTGTTTCGACGAACAGGTTGGCGAAGGCCGGATGCGCCTCGTCGGCCTTGGGGTTGGACAGCACCGGCTCGAAGTAGGAGACGAGTTCCAGCGTGCGCGCCGTGTCGCCGCTGTTGTGCAGGGTGACGGTGCGAAGCTCGGTGTCGTCTTCCGGGCTGATGAGCACGGTGATGCGGCTCTGCAGGCCGCCGCCGCTCGCCTCGAACTGGGCCTGGTCGGCCAGGAAGCGGGTGCGGTAGGTCCAGCCCGGGCCCGGCGCGGGCAGGGCCGTGAGCGAGCTGAGCGCCCGGTGCCCGACGTCGCGCACGAAGAAGAAGGTGCCGTGGCCGTCGCGCAGCGGATCGTCGCGCCAGCGCGTGACGTTGAAGGAATGCCAGCGGCTCACGCCCGCGCCGTTGGCGCGCAGCGCCACGGTGTAGCGGCCGTTCGACAGCAGGTGCGTCGGTTGGAAGGCCGGCGCCATCGGGTCGACCAGGCGCGGCTGGTGCGACGGCGCCGCGTCGGCCGTGCTGGGCTCCGGTGGCGGCCGCGGGTCGGCGCTGCGGATGATCTGACGGGGCGTGCGCTCGTGCAGCATCGCCGCGTGCGCCTGCACCAGCGGCGCGCTGCCGAACCAGCGTTGCGGCGCGCCGTCGCGCAGCACGTTGCACAGGGCCACCAGCGACATGCCCTGGTGGTGCGCCATGAAGTTGCGCACCACGGTCAGCGGCTCGCCCTCGGGCTGGCGCGACACGGTGAAGTCGACCGCATCGAAGAAGCCGAAGTCGCCCCGGGCGCCGAGCGCCTCGAGCCGGCGCAGGTTGGCCACCGCATCGCCCGGCGCGAACAGCGACGCCATGGCGCTGGCATAGGGCGCGACCACGCGGTCGGCCGGCGGCGTGCGGCGCAGCGCGAGTCGCGGCACGCCGAAGGGCGAATACTGGTAGGCCAGCGAATGGTCGCGGGCGAAGTACGCGGATTCGGACACGCCCCAGGGCAGCCCCTGCGCATGGCCGAAGGCCTGCTGCTCGCGCACGGCCGCGAGGTTGGCGACCTGCAGCAGGCCGTCGTCGGGCTCGGCCATCACCAGCGCGGGCATCAGGTACTCGAACATCGAGCCCGACCACGACTTCAGCCCTGGCTGCGCCCCCACGGACAGGAAGGGCCGGCCGAGCGCCATCCAGTGGCGGCGCGGCACGTCGCCCTTGGCGATGGCGAGGAAGCTCAGCAGGCGTGATTCGGAGGCCAGCAGGTCGTAGTAGCTCGCGTCGAGCACGTCGTCGTCGACGCGCAGGCCGATGTGGAAGAGATGGCGCTTCGGGTCGTAGAGGCCGCGAAAGTCCATGCCGTGGCACAGCGTCTCGCAGCGCGCGGCGATCGAGCGGAGCGCGTCGCCGGTCGCCGTGTCGGCGGTGGCCGCGAAGCCGCGGCAGGCCTGTGCCACCGCCAGCAGGTGGCCGGCGAGGTTGCCGCTGTCCACGCTTGACACATAGGCCGGTTGCAGCATCGCGAGCGTCTGCGTGTCGTACCAGTTGTAGAGGTGGCCCCGGTGCTTGGCGAGGCGGTCGACGCTGTCGAGCGTGGCGGCCAGGCGCGCGGCGAGCGCCGCGTCGTCGAGCCAGCCGAAGTCGCGGGCGCAGCAGCTCGCCAGCAGGTACATGCCGATGTTGGTGGGCGAGGTGCGGTGCGCGATGCTGGCTTCGGGTTCGAGCTGGAGGTTGTCCGGCGGCAGGTGGTGGTCGGCCTCGCTCACCGCGTGCTCGAAGAAGCGCCAGGTGTCGCGCGCCAGGGTCTCCAGGTACGCGCGCTGGTCGTCGGGCAATGCGTCGTGGTCGACCACCGGCACGCGGCTGGCCCCCCAGGCCGCCACGGGCGCGAGCGCCCACAGGCCGAAGAGCAGCACGCCCGCCAGCGGATGCGGGCTCCACAGCGCGGCGATGGCGAGCGCGATGCACAGCCCGCTGACCGGCACGCCGCCGCGCACGAAGGCGGCCAGCCCGTAACGCGCCTGCGATTGCGCCTCAGCGGCGGTGGTCCATTCGAGCAGATGGCGTCGGCTGGCGACGAGGCGCCAGAGGGCGCGCAGCGTGGCGTCGACCAGCAGCCGGGTCTGGGCCGCGAGCTGCGTGAACTGCCAGGCCGCGCCGGCCAGTGCGCGTGCGAGCTCGGTGAACCCGACCACGAAGAAATGGCGCAGCGCGATCGAGCGGCGCGTCGGCACCAGCCCCGCGAGCGCACCGAGCAGCGGCCCGAGGGCAAGTGCTGCGGCCACGGCGCCGAAAGCCCAGGCGAGCGGCAGCGCATCGGTGAAGACAGTGACGGCGAGCAGTGCGAAGGCGGCCGGGACCACCAGCGCACGGCGCAGGTTGTCGCTCATCTTCCAGAGCCCGAGCGCATCGATGCCGAAGTGGCCTGCACGCCCCATCAGCGGCAGCAGTTGCCAGTCGCCGCGGGTCCAGCGATGGATGCGCGAGGCCGCAACGCCGGCGTGGTGCGGGTGGTCCTCGATCAGCACCAGGTCGCTCACCACCGCGCAGCGCGCGACGCTGCCTTCGATCAGGTCGTGGCTGAGCACCGCGCCGTCGGGCAGGCGGCGGTCGAGCGTGGCGTGCACCGCGCGCACGTTCAGAAGGCCCTTGCCGGTGAAGGAGCCGGTGCCGAACAGGTCCTGGTAGATGTCCGATGCGCCGCTGCTGTACGGGTCGAGCCCGCATTGGCCGGCGAACATCCAGTGGAAGGCGGAGCGCTCCTCGCGCGTGGGGAAGGGCGTGACGACGCGCGGCTGCAGGATGCCGAAGCCGGCGACGACGCGGCGCCCCTCGCTGTCGACCTGCGGTGCGTTCAGCGGATGCGCGGCGATCGCGACCAGTTCGCGCAGCGTGCCGGGTGGCAGGCCGGTGTCGCTGTCGAGCGTGAGCACGTAGGCGATGCCGTCGGCCAGCCGCAGCCCGGGCGCCATCGGCACGAAGCCGTCGGCGTCGCCGGCCGCGATCAGGCGCAGCAGCATCTCGAGCTTGCCGCGTTTGCGCTCCCAGCCGATCCAGCATTGCTCGGTGTCGCTCCAGCTGCGCGGGCGGTGCAGCAGCAGGAAGCGGGACGGCGCGCCGGCATCGACCGGGTAGGTCGCGTTCAGTTGCGCGATGCGTGCGAGCGCGTCGTCGAGCAGTGCGTTGTCGGCAGGCTGCTCGGGCTGCGGCGCGTCGGCCCAATCGGTCAGCAGCGCGAACTGCGCATGCGCCTCGCGGTTCGCGAGCCAATGCAGTTCGAGCCGCTGCGCCAGCTGTTCGTTGGCGTCGACCGAGCCGAGCATGGTGGGGATGACGACCAGCACGCGGTGCACCGCCGGAATGCCCGCGGCAAAGTCCAGCCGCGGCAGCGGCTGCACCCGCGTCGATTCCGCGACGATGCGGTGCACCAGCGCAATCACCGCTTCCGACAGCGGCCAGGCCATCAGCAGCAGGGCGATGACCGTGGCGAGGCCCAGTTCGTCGCGCCCCGAACGGTGCAGCCCGTAGACCACGAGCGCGAGCAGCAGCGCTGTACCGAGCGCGATGCAGCCCAGGTAGGTCGGCAGCCGCCAGGCCCGCGACGGTGCGGCGGCGGCGCGCCGTGCGGCCGTCCCCGTGCGTGCCAGCGCGAGCGCGGCGAGCAGTGCGGCCCGGCCGGGGCCGAACAGGTGGTAGCCGGCCGTGAGGTCGGCACCGGTGCCCGGACCGCGGGGTGCGGCGCCGGCCCGGGCCAGACGCAGCACCGCTTCGGCCACGCTGCGTTCGGTGCGTTCGCTGATGCGGGCCACCTGCTCCATGGCATGCGTGATCTGCTGGCGCGTGAGTTCGCTCTCCTGCGCGAAGCTCGGCAGTTCGCGCAGCACGCGCAGCGATCGGCTCACCGGTTCGATCAGGTCGGCCCATTCGACCTGGCCGATCATGCGCAGCGTCGTGATGATGTTGCCGACCGTCAGGTTGGTGGCGGCCTGGTCGGTCTGGGCGCGGTCGATCAGCGCCGGTCCGTGCGGGCAGTGCTGTTCGGTCCAGGCGACGAGCGCCGGCGGTCGCGCGGTGCGTTCGCCGGGCAGGCGTTGCCACAGCTGCGTGCAGTAGCTGTGTTCCAGCCCGCGCTCGCGGATGGTTGCGAACAGCGCGTCGAGGTCGGCGACCGACAGCGTCTCGGCGCTGTCCCAGACGGCGTGCGCCAGTTCGCGCGCCACCTTGTTCTGCGCGATGCTCTCCGCGACGCGGCGCAGGTTCTCCAGCAGCACCACGCGCAGCGTGGTGGGCAGCGCCCACAGCTCGCCCAGCGTGAGTTCGTCCACGTCCTGGTAGGCATCGAGAAAGGCAGTGAAGAGTTCGCTGTTGAGCACGCTGTCGGTGTGCGCGACGTACGCCCACGCGATGCCGTAGACGCGCGGGAGCCCCACCAGCGGTGCCTCGGCCAGCTTCGGCAGGCGCGCGTAATAGCTGCGCGGTACGCCTTCGCGGATCTGCTGCAGCTGCGCTTCGACCAGATGGAAGTTGTCGAGCAGCCATTCGGCCGCGGGCGAGACGTAGCGCCCGCTCTGCGAAATCAGCGCGATGTAGTCGAAGGCGCCGCGCAGCGACGCCAGGTTCTCGTCGACGCGAGGGAAGAAGGGCGCATTGCGGCGCGCATGATCCGAGGCCTGGACCGGCTGCGCGCGGGCGAGGCTGCGCCCATGCTGGCTGAAGCGCTGCAGGCCGAAGAGCTCGGCGCGGATGGGGGGCTGGACCGGCGCGTGCGGTCGTTCGAGAAGCTGGCGGGCGTAGTCGCTGAGCGAAGCGAGGCGGTCGATCACCGCGGTGTCGCTCACCGGTCAGGCAGCGATGGCGAATCCGATGCCGACGAAGACCGCCACGCAGGCGAGGGTGACGATGTGCCCTGCGGCGATCGCACGAACGTGCTGAAGGTGGCTGCGCGCCATCGACCAACGCCCATGCGCCGTCGCGCATTGCTGCATGTGGGACGCCAGCGCGTCGAAATCGCTTCGTATGAAGTCGATGTTCGAGGGGGCGAGCGAGTGCGGGTAAGACATGACACGGTTCCTGTGAAGACGTTGTTTCAACCACCGCGCGAGAAAGAGCGAAAGCCACTGACGTAGGCGACAGGGTACTCCCCGTGTCAAGCCGCCCAGGCACGTCGAGGCACAGGTCCGGGTGTAGGAGGCGGCGCACACCGCATGAACGCGCGCCGCCCGAGTGTCGGCTTCAGCCCGTGTTGCGCAGGCCCGCCGCCACCCCGTTGATCGAGATGTGGATGCCGCGCTGCAGCCGCTCGCCACCTTCGCCGGCACGGTAGCGCCGCATCAGTTCGACCTGCAGGTGATGCAGCGGGTCGATGTAGGGGAAGCGGTGGCGCACCGAGCGCTGCATGTCGGCGTTGCCTTCGAGCCGCTGCTTGGCGCCGGTGATGAGCGTGAGCGCGTCCGACGTGCGGTGCCACTCGGCCTCGATCAGGCCGAAGACCTTCTGGCGCAGCTTGCGGTCGGCCACCAGTTCCGAGTAGCGCGAAGCGAGCGCCAGATCGCTCTTGGCCAGCACCATGTCCATGTTCGACAGCAGCGTGCGGAAGAAGGGCCATTGCACGTACATGCGCTGTAGCAGCGCCTGGCGTTCCTTCTTCTCCGCCGCAGTGGCGCCCCCCGCGACGAACTGCGCGATGGCCGAGCCGAAGCCGTACCAGCCCGGCAACGTGAGCCGGCACTGGCCCCAGCTGAAGCTCCAGGGCACGGCCCGCAGATCCTCGATGCTGCGGCTGGGGTTGCGCGACGCGGGGCGCGAGCCGATGTTCAGTTCGGCGATCTCGCGGATCGGCGTGGCGCTGAAGAAGTAATCGCCGAAGCCGGGCGTCTCGTAGACCAGGTGGCGGTAGGCCGCCATGCTGGCCGACGAGAGTTCTGCCGCGGCCGACAGGAAGGCGGCCGGTGGCGCCTTGGCCATGGGCAACAGTGTCGCCTCGAGCGTGGCGGCGACCAGCGTTTCGAGGTTGCGCCGGCCGATCTCGCGGTTGGCGTACTTCGAGCCGATGACTTCGCCTTGCTCCGTCAACCGGATCTGGCCGCGCACCGTGCCGGGCGGCTGCGCGAGGATGGCCTGGTAGCTCGGGCCGCCGCCGCGGCCCACGGTGCCGCCGCGGCCATGGAACATGCGCAGCCGGATCGGCGGCTCCTGCGCCTTGTCCTTTTTCTTGGCGCCGGTCGCACCGTTCAGCTCGTCGAACAGCGCCACCAGGGCGAGCCCGGTGCGGTAGAGCTCCCAGTTGCTGGTGAAGATGCCGCCGTCCTTGTTGCTGTCGCTGTAGCCGAGCATCACGTCCTGCAGCGCACCCGAGCGCTGGATCAGCGCCTTGATGCCGGGCAAAGCGTAGAACGCCCGCATGATCGGCGCGGCGTTGCGCAGGTCTTCGATGGTCTCGAACAGCGGCACCACGATGAGGTCGTTGGTGGCGTTGTCGTCCAGCGTGCCGCGCAGCAGGCCGACTTCCTTCTGCAGCAGCAGGGCTTCGAGCAGGTCGCTCACCGTCTCGGTGTGGCTGATGATGTAGTGGCGGATGGCGGCGGCACCGTAGCGCGCACGCGCGGTGCGGGCGGCGGCGAAGATGGCGAGCTCGCTCTGTGTGAGCGGGGCGTAGGCCACATCCGGCACGCGCAGCGGGCGCGCTTCGTCGAGCAGGCGCAGCAGCAGCGTCTGCTTGGCGTCTTCCGCCAGCGCGGCGTAGTCCGGCTCGATGCGCGCCTTGGCCAGCAGCTCGGCCACCACCGCCTCGTGCTTGTCCGAGCTCTGGCGCAGGTCGACGGTGGCCAGGTGAAAGCCGAACACCTCGACCGCGCGGACCAGCGGGCCCAGGCGCTGTGCGATCAACGCGGCGCCGTGCTTGTCGGTCAACGATTCGGCGATGGTGCGCAGGTCGGCCAGGAACTCTTCGGCGTTGGGGTACGGGTTCTGCGGCGCCACCGCATGGCGCGCCGCCTCGCCGCCGGTCAGCTCGCGCAGCGTGGCGGCCAGGCGCGAATACACGCCGGTCAGCGCACGGCGGTAGGGCTCGTCGATGCGGTGCGCGCTCTGGTCGGGCGAGCGCTCGGCCAGCGCCTGCATCTCGACCGATACGTCGACCAGCGTGGCCGACAGCGACAGCTCGCCGCCGAGGTAGTGCACCTCGGTGAGGTAGTGGCGCAGCACCAGCTCGGCCTGGCGGCGCAGCGCGTATTCGAGCGTCTCGGCCGTCACGTTCGGGTTGCCGTCGCGGTCGCCGCCGATCCACTGGCCCATGCGCAGGAAGGACGCGATGCCGTCGTGGCCGAGCGCGCGTTCGAGCTCGGCGTAGACGCGCGGGATCTCGCGCAGGAACGTCGCTTCGTAGTAGCTCAGCGCGTTTTCGATCTCGTCGGCCACGGTGAGCTTGGAGAAGCGCAGCAGGCGGGTCTGCCAGAGCTGCGTGACGCGGATGCGGATCTGGCTTTCGTTCTCGGCGTACTCCAGCGGCGTGAGCGCGTCCTTCTTGCCGGCGAAGGCCTGGCGGCGCCAGCCGATCTCGTCGCGCGCGGTGAGCAGCTGCGCGATGGCGCGCTCGGCATCGAGGATGCTCTTGCGCTGCACCTCGGTCGGGTGCGCGGTGAGCACCGGCGACACGTAGCTGTGGGCCAGCGACTCGACCACCGCGGCGCTCGACACGCCGGCCTTGCGGATGCGCGCGAGCGCGGTCTCGAGGCTGCCGTCGGCGCTTTCGCCGGCGCGTTCGTCCTCGGTGCGGCGGCGGATCTGGTGGCGGTCTTCCGCCAGATTGGCGAGGTGGCTGAAATAGGTGAAGGCGCGGATCACGCGGACCGTCTCGGCCGCGCTCAAACCTTTGAGCAGGTGCTTGAGCGCGCGGTCGGCGGCGTGGTCGGCGTCGCGCCGGAAGGCGACCGACAGCGTGCGGACCTTCTCGACCAGTTCGTAGGTGTCCTTGCCCTCCTGCTCCCGAATCACGTCGCCCAGGATCCGGCCCAGCAGCCGGATGTCGTCGATGAGCGGTTGGTCTTCGCTGCGGGCACGCTTGGGTGCCTGCTTGGTTGCGTTGGCGGGCGCCTTCTTGCCTGTCGTCATTCGCGTCATCTCCTCGTTTTGGAAGGGTGCGCCGCCTGCGTTGTTGCGGCGCAACATGCTAGCATCCCATGGGTCTTCTTCACCACTGGAATCCGGCCTTGAGCAACATCGTGATCGCGACGCGCGAAAGCCGTCTGGCCCTGTGGCAAGCCGAGCATGTGCAACGGCTGCTGCAAGAACGAGGCCATTCGGTCAGCCTGCTCGGCATGACCACCCGGGGCGACCAGATTCTGGACCGCTCGCTCAGCAAGGTCGGCGGCAAGGGCCTGTTCGTCAAGGAACTCGAACTGGCGCTCGAAGAAGGGCGCGCCGACATCGCGGTGCATTCGCTCAAGGACGTGCCGATGGACCTGCCCGAGGGCTTCGTGCTGGCCTGCGTGCTCGCGCGCGAAGACCCGCGCGATGCCTTCGTCTCGCCCCATTACGCCACCCTCGACGCGCTGCCGCAGGGTGCCGTCGTCGGCACCTCCAGCCTGCGCCGCGTGGTGCTGCTGCGCGCCTTGCGGCCCGACCTGCGCATCGAACCGCTGCGCGGCAACCTCGACACGCGACTGCGCAAGCTCGACGAGGGGCAGTACGACGGCATCATCCTGGCGGCTGCCGGCCTGAAGCGGCTCGGCCTCGACAGCCGCATCCGCACCGCCTTCGAACCCGAGACGATGCTGCCGGCCGCCGGGCAGGGCGCGCTGGGCATCGAGGTGCGTGCCGATCGCGCCGACCTGATCGCGCTGCTCGCACCGCTGATGCACCGGCCCGACGCGCTGGCCACCGCCGCCGAACGCGCCGTGAGCCGCGCGATGGGGGGCAGTTGCTCGATGCCGCTGGCGGCGCATGCCCGCTGGCAGGCCGACGGCAGCCTGCGCATCGAGGCCGCCTGGGGCGACCCGGAAGGTTCGGGTGCGCTGGTGCGCGTCGAGGCGCGAAGCGCCGTCGCAGACGCCGCGCAGGCGGAGGCGCTCGGCGACGAGGCCGTCACCCGGCTGCGTGCGGCCGGCGCGCATTGACCGCTGCGCCGCGCGGATGAACCGCCGTGTGATCGTCACCCGACCGGCGCACGAGGCGTCGCGTTGGGTCGATGCCTTGAACGGCGCGGGACTGCGCGCCGTGGCCTTGCCGCTGATCGCGATCGAGCCGCTGGAAGATGCTGGCGCCTTGGAGGCCGCGCGCCGGACCGTGGTCCATCAGGACGCGCTGATGTTCGTGAGCGCAGCCGCTGCGTCGCACTTCGTCGATGGGCCCGTGGCGGCCGCCTTCAGCGCCGATCGCGGGCCGCGCTGCTGGGCCACCGGCCCTGGCACCGTGCGGGCGCTGCTGGAGGCGGGCGTGCCGGCATCGTGCATCGATGCGCCGGGTGACGACGCCACGCAGTTCGATTCCGAAGCGCTGTGGGCCGTGGTTCGCCCTCAGGTCGTTGCCGGCACGCGGGTGTTGATCGTGCGCGGCGGCGACGCCATCGGGCAGCCGGGCGGGCGCGACTGGCTGGCGCGCGAGGTTCAGTCGGCCGGCGGTGAGGTCGAGGTCGTCGCGTCGTACCGACGGCTCGCGCCGGTCTTTGGCGATGCCGAGCGCCGGTTGGCGACCGAGGCTGCCTCCGACGGCAGCGTGTGGCTCTTCAGCAGCTCGGAAGGCATCACGAACCTGCGCCAGGCCCTGCCCGAGGTGGCGTGGCGCGCGGCCCTCGCCGTGGCCACCCATCCCCGCATCGGCGAGGCTGCGCGCGCCACCGGTTTCGGCACGGTCGTGCTGTCGCAGCCGGGGCTGGCCGCCCTGGCCGCGTCGATAGAATCGTTCCAATGAGTTCCGTGTCCGCGACCCCCGATGAAACCGTGCCGGAGCCTGTGGTGCGGACCCCGGTGCCGGTGGCCATGCATCCGGCTCCCTCGCTTGGCGCCGTGATGCTGTCGCGCATCGTCCTCGGCCTGCTGGCGGTGATGGCCCTGGTGGCGCTGGTGCTGGTGATCGTGCTGTGGCAGAAGGTCGGCGGCATGCAGGAGCAGCTCGCCCGCCAGAGCGCGGACGCAACGGCGCAGTCGCTCGAGGCGCGCACGCTGGCGCGGCAGGCCCACGAGACCGTGCGCGACACCGCCGCCCGGCTGGCACTCACCGAAACCCGCGTGGCCGAGGTGGCATTGCAGCGTGCCCAGCTCGAGGAGCTGATGCAGAGCCTGTCGCGCTCGCGCGACGAGAACCTGGTGGTGGACATCGAATCGGCCGTGCGTCTGGCGTTGCAGCAGGCACAGGTCACTGGCAACGTCGAGCCGCTGCTGGCGGCACTCAAGGCGGCCGACGTGCGCATCGCGCGCGCTGCCCAGCCGCGGCTGGCCCCGCTGCAGCGGGCCGTCCAGCGCGACGCCGATCGCCTGCGGACCGCCGCCAGCGGTGACGGCGGCGAGGCGCTGCAGAAACTCGACGAGCTGATGCGCGGCGTGGACGATCTGCCCACGCTCAATGCCGTCGGCGTGCGCAGCGGTGGCACCGGCGCTACCGCCTTGCAGAACGAGCCGATCCCCGCCGATACCCCCTGGTGGAAGCGCATCCTGATGGCGGCCCAGGCGGAGGCGCGCTCCCTGGTGCGCGTGGGCCGCATCGAACGGCCCGAGGCCGTGCTGCTGTCGCCCGACCAGACCTTTTTCCTGCGCGAGAACCTCAAGCTGAAGTTGCTCAACGCACGCCTGGCCTTGCTGTCGCGCCAGGTCGACACGGCGCGCAGCGAGCTGGCGCTGGTGGCGGCGTCGCTCAACCGCTATTTCGACCCGGCCTCGCGTCGGGTGCAGACCGCGGCCACGCTGCTGCAGCAAGTGCAACTGCAGGTCCGCACGGCCGAGACGCCGCGCGTCGACGACACGCTCGCCGCGCTGGCCACCGCCGCGGCCGGCCGCTGAGCGTCGACGACCCATGCGCGCCGCTCTCTGGCTCCTTGCGCTCTTCGGCATCGCCGCCGCGGTGGCGCTCTTCGCGGGCAACAACCAGGGCACGATTACCGTGTTCTGGCCGCCGTGGCGCGTCGACCTCTCGCTCAACCTGGTGCTGCTGCTGCTGGCCGGCACCTTCGTGCTGTTGTACGCGGCGCTGCGGGCGTTGGCGGCGCTGTTCTCGCTACCCCAGCAGGCGCGCCAGTGGCGGGTGCAGCAGAAGGAACGTGCCCTGCACACGGCACTGCTCGACGCCATGGTGCAGCTGATGGCCGGGCGCTTCTCGCGCGCACGCCGCGCGGCCATGGCCGCATTGGCACAGGAGCGCGCGCTGGAGGCGCTCGACGTCGAATTGCCGCAGGCGCGCCAGCTGCGCGTGCTGTCGCACCTGCTGGCGGCCGAGAGCGCCCAGTCGCTGCAGGACCGGGCCGCGCGCGACGCGCACCTGCAGCAGGCCCTCAACGAAAGTGCCGAGCGCGGGGTGCTGAGCCCCGAGACGCGCGAAGGCGTGCAGCTGCGTTCGGCGCGCTGGGCGCTGGAAGACCACGACCCGTCAGGCGCGTTGGCGCGCCTGAAGGAATTGCCGCAAGGCGTGCAGCGCCGCACGCTGGCGCTGCGCCTGCACCTGAAGGCGGCACGGCAGGAGCGCCGCACGCTCGAGGCGCTTCAGACCGCCCGTTTGCTGGCCAAGCACCGCGCCTTTTCCGAATCGGCGGCGCAGAGCATCGTGCGCGGCCTGGCCATGGAACTGCTCTCCGGCGCCCACGATGCGGCGCAGTTGATCCGCGCCTGGGCCGACCTCGAGGCCGGCGAACGCGAGATGCCCGAGGTCGCCATTCATGCGGCGCAGCGGATGGTGGCCCTCTACGGCGATCTGGCCGTGGCGCGTGGCTGGCTGCTGCCCGTGTGGGCGTTCATGGTGAGCCATCCCGACGGTCTGGGGAGTAGCTTGCGGGTGAAGCTGGTCCGGGCTCTGGAGGCCGGTCTTGCATCGGTCGACGCCGACTGGCTTGCGCGCATCGAGTCGGCGCAGCGCAGCAATCCGCGTAACGCCAATCTGCAGTATCTGGCGGGCATGGTGTGCATGAAACGCCAGCTCTGGGGCAAGGCGCAACAACTGCTCATGCAGGCCGGCATGGGTTTGCAGGATGTCTCCTTGTACCGGAGCGCCTGGCGTGCCCTGGCGGAACTCGCCGAAGCGCGCGACGATGCATCTGAGGCATTGGCCGCCTGGAAGCGCGCGGCGCAGACCGAAGACCTCTGAATTCCGTTCGGGGTCTGGACCACGACCCTGGGTCTGCGGCCTGGCAATGCTCAGAAACCGGGGCGCCGTGCAATTTTTCACGGGTTTAGTCGCATGTCAGAAGAGGTACGGCCAGAAACAATTCAAGCGCGGGTCTGGAGCTGAGGTACAGTACGAACTGTTTCCAAAAGTATTCATTTTGGTCAACGCGGAGCCAGGTTTGAAAAGTTTTTTAGTACATGCCGCCTTGTTCACTTCTGCAGCGTTGTTGCTGCAGGGCTGTGCCCCGTTGGGGCCGGGCTTCAGTTCGGCCAGCGGCGATGCCGATCAAGCCGTGTCGCCGTCAGGATTTTCGGGACCCAATGAGGATCCGCCCCCGGCTGGCGCCCTGACGGCGATCACCCCTGCACTGATCCAGGCGCAGCGTGACAACGCGGTCAGGCCCGTCCCACCAGAGGTCCAGGCCCTGATCGGCGTGGCCGAGCAATACCGCATCGGCGCGGGCGATGTGGTGGGGATCGTAGTCTACGACCACCCCGAGATCGCGTTCAGCGCCACGCCAGCCACGACCGTCGCCGACTCGGCCAGCATTTCGCCGGCACCGGGCTTCATCGTGTCCAACACCGGGCAGCTGACCTTCCCGTATGCCGGGGCTGTCACCGCTGCAGGCATGACCATCCAGGAACTCGAGGACATGCTGGTGCGCCGCCTGTCCCGCGTTTTCAAGAACCCGCAACTCAGCGTGCGCGTGACCGCGTTCCGCAGCAAGCGCGCCTACATCGAAGGTGAAGTGCGCGCGCCGGGCCTGATGGTGTTCACCGACATCCCGATGACCCTGGCCGAAGCGCTCAACCGCGCCGGCGGACTCTCGGCCAACGGGGATCGTTCCCTGGTCACGCTCACGCGCAACGGCAACACGATTCCGCTCGATCTGGTGGCCCTGACCGAAGCGGGTGTCGACCCGACCCGTATTCCGCTCAAGAACGGCGATCTGGTGATGGTGCGCGGCCGTGACGAACGCAAGGTGACGGTGATGGGCGAGGTGAGCCAGCAAGCCGCGATCCCGATGCGCAACGGCCGTTTGAGCCTCAACGATGCGCTGAGCGAAGCCGGTGGGGTGAACCTGAGCCAGGCGAACCCGCGTCAGATCTACGTGGTGCGCAACGAACCGAAGGGCGGCCGGTCGCTGTTCCATCTGGACGCGCGCACGCCAATGGCGCTGGCGCTGGCCGACCAGTTCGCGCTGCGTCCCAAGGACGTGGTCTTCGTCGATCCGGTGCCGCTGGTGCGCTGGAACCGCGTGATCAGTCTCATCCTCCCGTCCACGACCACCGCCACGTCCGTGCGTGAACTGAGCCGGCCGGTCGGCGGCGCGACGAACTGAGCGATCGTGTCCATCCGGAACATCCTGATCGTGTGCATCGGAAACATCTGCCGCAGTCCCATGGCCGAAGGCCTGGTGAGGGCCGCCTTGCCCGATCGCCAGGTCACCTCGGCGGGCCTGGGTGCGCTGGTCGGGCAGGGCGCCGATCCGATCGCCTGCGCGCTCATGAAAGAGCGCGGGCTCAGCATCGATGCGCATCGCGCCCAGCAGATCCAGAGCGACATGTGCCGGCGTGCCGATCTCATTCTCGTGATGGACGGCGGGCAGCGCCGCGAGATCGAGCAGCGCTATCCCTTTGCCCTCGGCCGCGTGTTTCGCCTGTGCGAACGCTCCGGCCAAGACGTGCCCGATCCGTACCGCGCCGGTGACAGCGCCTTTCGCACGTCCTTCGCGCTCATCGAGAACGGCGCGCAGCAGTGGGTCCAACGCATTTCAAGAGTGTCCAGCTGATGAATTCCACCTTTCCCCATTCCACCAGCGCTGTCCCGTCCAACGCCGTCGATGACGACGGCGATCTCGACGTCGGCCGCTATGTCGACGTGCTGCTGGCGCACAAGTGGCTGATTCTCGCCATCACCCTGGTGGTGCTCGCGATCGGCACGGCCTATGCGCTCATGGAGCGTCCGGTCTATCAGACCGAAGTGCTGATCCAGGTCGAGGACACCGAAGGCGGCGCCAGCAAGGGCGTGCTGGGCGAGGCGGCAGGATTGTTCGACGTGCGCACGCCGACCAGCGCCGAGATGGAAATCATCCGTTCGCGGATGGTGGTGGCGCCGGCGGTGGAGGCGACCAAGCTCTACATCTCGGGGAGCCCGCGCTACATCCCCTACATCGGTGGCTGGCTGGCCCGTCGTTCCAACGCGCTGTCCGACCCCGGCTTCCTGGGCTTCCAGGGTTACGTGTCGGGCATGGAGCGCATCGTCGTGTCGCAGTTCGACGTGCCCGCCCCGCTCGAAGGCGCGCTGTTCCGGGTGACGGCCAAGGGTGGCGGGCAGTACACGCTGGAGCATCCGCGTCTGGCGACGCCGTTGACCGGTACGGTGGGCTCGGTGCTCAATGCGCAGACCGAAGAGGGCCCGATCACCTTGCAAGTCGACCAGCTCGCTGGGAAACCGGGTGCCGAGTTCGACCTGGTGCGATCGGGCAAATTGCCGACCGTCTCCGGCGTGCAGTCCGAGCTGGCGCTGAGTGAGCGAGGCAAGACCTCCGGCATCATCGCCGTGTCGATGATGGGCAGCGACCCCTACAAGATCACGCGGGTGCTGAATGCCGTCGGCGCGCAGTACGTTCGCCAGAACATCGAGCGCAAGGCAGCCGAGGCCCAGAAGACCCTGGCGTTCCTGGATGTGCAACTGCCGCTGTTCAAGAAGCAGCTGGAGGCATCGGAAGAGGTCTACAACCGCTTTCGCAACCAGAAGGCCACCGTGGCGTTCAACGAGGAAGCCACTGCGGTCCTGACTGAATCCGTCGATCGGCAAACCCGTCTGCTGGATGCCCAGCAGCGTCGCCGGGAACTCGAGAGCCGCTTCACGGCCGCGCATCCGTCGGTGCAGACCCTCGACACGCAGATCGCCGCGCTGCAGCGCGAAATCGCGAACATCCAGACGCGCATCAAGGGGCTGCCGGCCATCCAGCAGGAAGCCGTGCGCATGGAGCGTGACGTGAAGGTCAACACCGAGCTGTACCAGTCGCTGTTGAACAACGCGCTGCAACTGCGCCTGGTCAAGGAAGGCAAGGTCGGCAACGTGCGCGTGCTGGACGAGGCCGTGGTGCCGGAGGTGCCGGTCAAGCCCAACCGCAAGGTCATCGTCGGCGCTGCGCTGGCACTGGGGCTGTTCCTCGGTATCGTCGTTGCCTTCCTGCGCAACGCCTTCATCGAGCAGCGCATTCGCGATCCGCACGAGGTCGAAACGCACACGGGCCTGCCGGTGTTCTCCACGATCCCGATGAGCAATGCCCAGGATGCGATCGCCAAGCGTCGCCTCACCGGCGCCACCGGCGTGCGGCTGCTCGCGATCGAGCATCCGGACGACCCGGCCGTCGAAAGCCTGCGCAGCCTGCGCACGGCCATGCAGTTCGCGATGCTCGAATCGCCCAACAACCGTGTGCTGATCACCGGCGCGACGCCGGGCCTGGGCAAGAGCTTCGTCTCGGCGAACTTCGCGGCGCTCATGGCTGCGGCGGGCAAGCGCACGCTGCTGATCGATGCCGACCTGCGTCGCGGTCACGCCCATCAGTACTTCGGGCTTCAGCGTCATGGCGGCCTGTCGGAACTCATCGCGGGCAGCCTGACGGTGCAGCAGACGGTGCATCGCCAGGTCGTTCCCGACCTCGACTTCCTGGCCACCGGCCAGTTGCCGCCGAACCCGTCGGAACTGCTGGTGTCGGAATCGTTCAAGGCGACGCTGGAGCGTCTGTCCGAGCTCTATGACCTGGTGGTCATCGATACACCGCCGGTGCTGGTGGCGGCCGACACGATGACGGTGGCGATGCATGCCGGCACGGTTCTGCTGGTGGCGCGAGCGGACCAGTCGACGATGGGCGAACTCAAAGAGAGCGTGCGCCGTCTGTCGCTGGGCGGACGGGCCGCCACAGGCGTGTTGCTGAATGCCATGAATGTGGACAAGCGGGCCTACAGTGCCTACAAGTACGGGCGCTATCGCTACACGAACTACAACTACGAGAGCATCCTGCCGGACGAGCAGTAACGAGGCGCCGTGGCCGCGATGCCATGGCATGCCACAAGGCGCGCAGGTGCCAGACAAAAGGACCGCCGAGGCGGTCCTTTTTCATGGAGCTGCGCGGCGACGCCTCATCGAGATCGTGGCGCGATGCAGTCCATCAGGTCGCGTTCGAAGCGCGCCAGCACGGCGTCGCGGGCCACATGTTCTTCAGCAAAGCGACGGGCGCGCTCGCCGAGGGTGCGGCGCAGCGGCGCATCGGCGGCCAGCGCCTGCAAAGCGGCGGCGAAGGCGGTGGCGTCTTCCGGTGGCACGATGCGGCCGCATTGCGCGACCACTTGCCCCAGCTCGGTCTCGGGTCGGGCGCCGGCCAGCACCGGGCGGCCGCTGCTGAGCATGCCGGTGAGTTTCGAGGGCATGACCAGGTCGGCTGCGTCGGCACGTTGGGGCAGCAGGTGCACGTCGGCCAGCCCGAGCAGTTCGCCCAGTCGGTCGACCGGCTGGAGGTCCAGGAAATGCACGTTGCGCAGGCCGGCGCACCGTGCCATCAGCCCCTCGCGCCCAGCACCATTGCCACAGAAGACGAAAACGATGTTCGGATCACTGCGCGTCTGCAGGGCCAGGTCGGCGAGCAATTCCAGGCCTTGCTTGGCACCCATGTTGCCCGAGTACAGCGCGACGACCGCATCGTCGGGGATGCCGAGTTCGCGCCGGTAGGGGCTGGGACTGGACAGCGGCCGGATGGCCGAGACATCGGCCCAGTTGGGAAAGGACAGCAGCCGTTCGGAGGTGACCCCTTTGCTGCGCGCACGTTCCAGCATGCGCTGCGAGATCGTCGAGACACGGTCGAAGCGCTGCATCAGGTAGCGTTCGCCGCTGCTCACGATCGAACGCAGGCGCTCGCCCTTGAGCAGACCCAATTCGAAAGCGGCATCGACCTCGTAGTCCTGGATGTGCAGCCAACTGCGGGCCGACCGCATGCGGGCGAACAGCAGGCCCGCCGGCGAGCAGAAGAGCGGTGGCTCGGTCATCCAGACCACGTCGGGTTTCCAGCGCCATTGCGCCAGGAGTGCCGGGATGCTGGCGATCGCGAAGCTCGCCAGATGCAGCAGGCGGCGAGTGCCGTTGACCTTGCGGGGCACCCACAGCGGCGTGCGGAAGACCTGGGCGCCCTGCCATTCCTCACGCGTGTAGCGGGTGCCGCTGTAGCCGGTGCGGACTTGCCAGTCGGGGTAGTACGGCGGTGCGGTGACGACCCGCACGTCATGGCCACGCTCGACCAGCCAGGCGACCATGTCGCCGGTGTACTTGCCGATGCCTGTGAGTTCGGGTGCGAAGTTGATGCCGTAGACGAGGAGTTTCATCGATGTGAGGGAGCGTGAGACCCGGCGTCCGGCCCGCCTGTCTCACGGGGACGAAGAACGCGTCGAGAAGAAGTCGCCCGACGGATATCGGAAGAGGAGGAGGAAGTATCCCAGCAGCACGCCGAGCAGTGCGTTGGCCGTCAGCTGACCAATGGCCGGCCAGGTCATCAGGCCCACCACCACGGCGATCCACAGCACCATGGGAAAGGCAGTGTGCCGAAGGATCGACAAGCGCAGCGCGTAGGCCAGGCCACCGACCAGCACGGCGAGTTTGAGTGCCACGAAGGCAAAGCCGAGCAGGCCCCCTTCCAGGACGATCCGGCCCGTTTCGGATTCGGCCAGCGCGAAGTTCGCGCCGCCGCGGTACAGGGAGGCGGCCAGATTCGAGCCGGCTCCCAAGCCCTTGCCGAGCCAGGTCGTTTGGGCGAGCACCCGCGGTTCGCCGATGAAGGTCGCCAGCAGACGTTCCCAGAAGTCCTCGTCCGAGGCGGCCTGCTCGAAGCGCTGCTGCGTGACCAGGATCGCGTCGGAGAAGAAGAAGAGGAATCCGGCGGCGAGCACCGCTGCCACCAGCGCAGCGCCGAGGGCGGCCGGCTTGTCGCGCGTTCTGGCGAAGACGAGCCGTGCGATCAGGTAGGCGCCGAGCATCACGCCGGCCGAAATCACGCCTGCGCGCGAACCGCTGACCACGCTGCCGACAATGAAGGCCCCGAAGCCGGTCAGTGCGAACAATCGTTGGAGGTTCGTGCGCTTGCGTGCGCCCAGGAGCGCGAACACGGCCGGCGCGACCATGAGGAGGTAGGCCGAGTAGCCGGAGGTGAAGCTGAAGGTGCCCGTGGTCCGTACCACGCCGGCGATCGCGACGAAGACCGTATCCTCGTCGCCGTCCAGCTGGCGGTTGATGGCGGCGCCTGGCGGCGAATAGTGCTGCAGCACCGCCAGGGGCGCCAGGACGATCATGACCAGAACGGCCATGCGGACGGCCGCGTTGAAGTCGGCCTCGGTCATCGACGCGGCAGCGGCCACGGCAAACCAGATGTACAGCAACCAGAAGCGCAGGCCGATGACGAAGACGGTCGGTGAGCTCTCGCCGCCGACCAGTTGCATCAGGCCCCACCCGATCACCAGCAAGGTCCAGGCGAGCATGGCCGTCACCACCTTGGGATAGCGGCGAAGGTGGCCGCCCCGCCAGGCGTGCAGCACCAGGTAGACCGCCAGCAGGTCACGCAGCAGGATGAGTGGCAGGGTGGACGAGGAGGCCACCCACTTGCGGATGGCGCCTTCGAAGGCCACGATCAGGAAGACCGCCAGGAAGACGCGGCCTGCGCGGCTGAGCGTCGTCGTGGGGCGGCGCGCGGCGCGCGTGGCGACGTGATGGCGATGGCTGGGGGCGTGGCTGCTCATTGCAGAACCTTCGTGCTGCGCACGGCAGTGTCGGACGCGGTCGTCGGATGCTGCCCGACCAGCGTACCGGCTCGTGCCTCGTTGCACAGCGCCTGAAGGGCGGCGGTGTGGGCAGCGGCGCAGTGCGGTTCATACCACCGCCGTGCGGCACGCCCGATGAGCCAGGGATCCAGATTCTTCGTGCCGTCGAGCGCGCCGAAGCCCGCGGCGTAGTGCACATTGGGCTGCATGCCGTCGTGTGCCGCCAGCTCGGGCCAGAGCATGATGGGACAGGTGCCGTGTGCGGCGTAGGCCGCGAAGATGCCGCTCTTGCCCGCATAGTCGGCCGGATAGGACAGAACGCCGAAGCGCGCCGTGGCCAGGGCCTGGCTCACCTGCTCGGAGGGCAGCATGCCGTGTCGGACCACATCGGCGTCGGCGAGTGAATTCGCCAGCGTCGCATCCTGCATCGGTTTGCCGATGTCGTGAATCCGCAGGTTGTGGCGTTTGGCAAAGCGGAAGATCTCGCCGTCGCCAAAAACGTAGGACTGCGAGCGGATCGCTTCGCTGCCGAACACGACGATCGAGGCCTCCCGTTCGTTGTCCAGCACCTCGGGTTCGCCCACGTTGGAGAACACCGGCAGCACGCGGTGCGGCGCGCTCGCGTTGTGCGAGCGCAGCCACTGCGCTGCAAGCTCTCGGTTGGTGAGCCAGAAGTCGGCTTGATCGAGCAGGTCACGTGCGATGCGCTTCTGGATACCGCTCAGCCAGAAGGCCGAACCCCAGGGCGGGCCGGAGGCGTACAGCTCGTGGAAGACCACACCGAAGACCTTGAAGCGCGTGCGAAGACGCTTCGTCTCGCTCAACAACCAGGTCGGCACGCCGCGCTTCTGAAAGCCGTAGCCGCTGAAGTGGAGCAGCAGCATGTCGCCCGACCATCCGCGCGTGTCGGTCTGTGCCGTCAGTTCCTGGATCGGGGCGTCGAGCGACCCGCCGAGCACGGACGCGTAGTCGCGCACACCGCCGCCGCCGGGCGGAATCACCGAGAGTGAAGTGGCTTGCATGAGCAGTGTGAGCGATTCCGGTCACGCGGCCACGGGCACGCGCGAAAGAAAGTCCTGGTAGGCGCGTTCGATCCCCTCGCGCAGTCCGACCTGCGGCGCCCAGCCCAGTGCCCGCATCCGCGTGATGTCGAGCAGCTTGCGCGGCGCGCCGTCGGGCTTGCTGGTGTCCATGCGGATCTCGCCCTGGTAGCCGATGACGTCGCCGACCAGGCGCGCGAGATCGGCGATGGACTGGTCCTCGCCGCTGCCGACATTGATGTGGCTGTTCATCGGCTCGGTGCAACCGGCATAGCGCTGCGGCTCGAGGTTCATGACGTGCACGCAGGCTGCCGCCATGTCGTCGACGTAGAGGAATTCGCGCTTGGCCTGACCGGTGCCCCAGATGACGACATCGGCTGCGTTGGTTTCGCGGGCCTCGTGAAAGCGACGGATGAGCGCCGGCAGCACGTGGCTGTTGTCCGGGTGGTAGTTGTCGCCGGGCCCGTACAGGTTGGTCGGCATCACGCTGCGGTAGTCGGTGCCGTACTGGCGGTTGTAGCTTTCGCAGAGCTTGATCCCGGCGATCTTGGAGATGGCG
The DNA here is from genome assembly GCF_051216395.1 of Variovorax cryoconiti. Lineage (NCBI taxonomy): Bacteria > Pseudomonadati > Pseudomonadota > Betaproteobacteria > Burkholderiales > Comamonadaceae > Variovorax > Variovorax cryoconiti. The sequence goes on from NZ_JBPJZI010000002.1 coordinate 469,166, forward strand.
TAGGGCTCGTTGGTCGGCTCCAGCTTGCCGGTGAGCAGCGCGTCTTCGGCCATCGGCTGCGGGGCGAGCCGGGGGTAGATACAGCTTGAACCGAGGAACAGCAGCCCCTTTACGCCGTTGCGCCAAGATTCGTGAATCACGTTGGCTTCCAGCATCAGATTCGCGTATAGAAACTCTGCGGGATACGTGTTGTTGGCGTGGATGCCGCCGACCTTGGCGGCGGCTAGATACACCTGTTCTGGCTTCTCCTGAACCATGAATGCCCGCACGGCGGCTTGGTCCGTCAGGTCCAGTTCGGCACGCGTGCGGGTGATGATTCGGGTGTGACCCTGAGTTTCGAGGAGGCGGACGATGGCACTTCCCACCATGCCGCGATGGCCGGCCACATAGATGGGCGTATCAAGTTGGTTCATGAGAGTGAGGTCGCGGCGTACGAGGAAAACTTGGAGTGTCCGCCGCTCATTGGCGGACAAGATTCACCGCGCAAGTCGCAAGGAAAAATGACTGAGGATGGTGCACGGCGTAGTGCACGACGCACAGAGTGCATCATCCCATTTTTGTCAACCAGCGGCCAGAAGACCGACTGAACGCTCAGCGCGAACCCTCGCCCGAGATCACCGCCTTGGCAGTCTTCGCGAGGATCTTGAGGTCCAGCCAGAGCGACCAGTTGTTGACGTAGTGCGCGTCCAGTTCCACGCGCTGGGCGTAGGACAGCCGGTTGCGGCCGCTGACCTGCCAGAGCCCGGTGATCCCCGGTCGCATGGCGCAGTAGTGTTCCCAGTGGCGGCCGTAGAGGCTTCGCTGGCGCTCCATGCAGGGCCGGGGCCCGATCAGGCTCATGTCGCCCTTGAGCACGTTCCAGAACTGGGGCAGTTCGTCCAGGCTGATCTTCCGGATGATCCGGCCCAGCGGCGTGATGCGCGGGTCTTTTTCAAGCTTCTGAAAGGTGTCCCACTGGGTGCGGGCTGCATCGTTCTTGCTGAGGTAGTCGTCCAGGATGGTCTCGGAGTCGCGCACCATCGAACGGAACTTGTAGAAGCGAAAGCGCTGGCCGCCTTCGCCGATCCGGACCTGCCAGAAATGCACCGGGCGCCCCATGCTGATGGCGACGCCGAGGGCCACGGCGAGGTACAGCGGGCCGAACAGGGCGAAAAACACCAGCGCGGCGAGGATGTCGACGCTCCGCTTGATGCCCCGCTGGACACGGGTCAGCTGACGTGGCGAAGCCGTGATGGGGATCGGGGACGAGGGCTCGCCGCCGCCTGGATGACGCCGCATCAGATTTCCTTGCGCAGTCGAATCGGTACGAAACATGGATTTCCCCTTGGGGGCTACTTCACGGCGGAAGCAGCGTAACGCTTTAATACTATTGGCAAGAATTTGAACACATTGGTTCTAGTTTGTCGTGTCGGCAAAAGCCGTACGCCTTTCTGCTGAATGCAAAACCGTGCACTACTTCACGTCACCTGTGTTTGTGCGGTGCAGCATTCTAGGCATGAAAGTAATTCTTTCGGCTGACGGATACATGAAGACACGCAAACAACGATGCACGAACGAATGGCGCCCTGGTTGTGACGGTGTGATGGACAGGAATTGAATGTGTCGCAGCGCTGGATCGGCTGACGGACAGGGCGAAAGAGTCGCAACCGCGCATCCGGACGGAAGCGGTCGGACCCTCTGCAAGAAGAAAGAAAGGAGGCCGCCATTGCAGCGGCCTCCAGCGGGACTCAGCGGTTGTCGCCGGCCTCGCGTTCGAACGGCAACGTGGTCGCCGCCAGATTGCGGCGGGTCTCGACCAGGACCAGTGGGCCGTCATCGATGACGGTCGCCGGCGGGCGCTCGCGCGACACATGGATCGGCTTGGGCTCGTCGGCGATCGCCGCACGCACCTGCGCGACGCGCTCGGCGTCGGAATTCACCCAATGCAGGCCCGAGCCCTCGGCGACCTGGGCGAGGTCGGCCAGCGGCAGTTCGAAAGGCTGCACCTTGGGCAGCGGACGCCGGCCATCGCTGGACGGCGCTGCTTCGACGGCGACGGGTGGAGCGACCGGGCGAGATGCGGGTTCGGCACGACGCGCTGGCGGAGTCACTTCGGCGCGAGCCTCGACGGGGGCCGCCACCGCGGGCGCCTCGGCTTCCACGCCGTCTGCCTCGGGGGGCGGCGTCACGCCGGCGTCGTCACCTTCGCGCGGTGCGCGTTCGCGACGGTCGCGGCCGTAGCGGTCGCGCGTTCGGCCACGCCGCTCGTCGCCATCGCGGCGCGCCGACGGGTCGACCGAGGGCATGGCGGCGTCCTGGCTCGTCTCGAGCCCGTCCGATGGCAGATCGGCCGTTTGGCCGGCCTGGCTGTCCGAACGGACGGTGCCTTCGCCGCCACGGCGCTCGCGGCGGCCTTCGCCGCGCGGTGCGCGCTCTTCGCGGGGGCCACGCTCCGACGCTGCAGCGTCGGCAGACGGGGTTTCGCCGTCGAGCGCGCGCGCTGGCATGTCGCCGTTGCCGCGTTCCCGTGCTTCGCCGTTGCGTTCACCACGCTCGCGCCGTTCGCCTCGGCCGCGCGGTGCGCGCTCGACCGGGGCAGGGACGTTGTCGCCTTCGGCAACCAGTGTCGGCAACTGATCCTGCAAGCCCTCGGTGCCTTCCAGCGACACTGGACGATCGGTGTCACGACGCTCGCCGCGTCCGTTGCGGCGTTGCTCGCCGTCGCGCGGGCCGCGGCCTTCGCGCGGTTCACGAGGCTCACGCGGTTCACGGGCTTCGCGTACCGGCGCGTCGCTGCGTGCTTCGGTGCTGCGCTCGCCGTTGCGGCGTTCACCACCGCGCCCACCGCGGCGCTGCTCGCCATCACGGCCGCCGCGGCCTTCACCACGGTCTCCGCGGCCCTCTCCACGTCCACCGCGGCGTTGTTCGCCGTCGCGTGCGGCGCGGGATTCACCGTCGCGGCCGCCGCGACCCTCGCGGCGCACGGGCTTGGGGGCTTCCACGGGAATGGCGCTGGCGGGCGTCTTCGCCGGTGCCTGTGCAGGTGACGTAGCACCGCCGCCGAACAGGCTCTTGATGAAGCCGAAGAAGCCGCGCTCGGCCGGTGCTGGCGCCGGCGCAGCCACGGGGGCGGGCGGCGTCACAGCGGCGGCGACGGGGGTCGGCGCCTGAGCGGCTTCGGGCTTTGCGGGCACCACGGGCGCCGGGGCGTCCGGCAGCACGCCCTTGATCACCGGCGTCTGCCGGTTGGTCGGTTCCTGCGAGCGGCGGGTGACCGACGTCGGGTCTTCCACCTCGTCAGCCATCTTGTAGCTGGCTTCGATGTGGTCGAGGCGCGGGTCGTCGTGCTTCAGGCGTTCGAGCTTGTAGTGGGGCGTCTCGAAGGTCTTGTTCGGCACCATCAGCACGGTGACGCGCTGCTTGAGCTCGATCTTGGCGATCTCGGGTCGCTTTTCGTTCAGCAGGAACGAGGCGACCTCGACCGGCACCTGCACGTGCACGGCGGCCGTGTTGTCCTTCAGGCATTCCTCTTGAATGATCCGCAGGATCTGGAGGGCGCTGGATTCGGTGTCGCGAATGTGGCCCGAGCCGCCGCAACGGGGGCAGGGGATCGACGAACCTTCCGACAGGGCCGGCTTCAGGCGCTGGCGGCTCATCTCCATCAGGCCGAACTTGCTGATCGAGCCGAACTGCACCCGGGCGCGGTCTTGCCGCAGCGCGTCGCGCAGGCGGCTTTCGACTTCGCGGCGGTTCTTCGACTCGTCCATGTCGATGAAGTCGATGACGATCAGGCCGCCCAGGTCGCGCAGGCGCATCTGGCGCGCCACTTCGTCGGCGGCTTCGAGGTTGGTGCGGGTGGCGGTTTCTTCGATGTCGCCGCCCTTGATGGCGCGCGCCGAGTTGACGTCGATCGACACCAGCGCTTCGGTGTGGTCGATCACGATGGCGCCGCCGGAGGGCAGTTGCACCGTGCGGGCGTAGGCCGATTCGATCTGGTGCTCGATCTGGAAGCGGCTGAACAGCGCCGCGTCGTCGCGGTAGCGCTTCACGCGGGCGGCATGCTCGGGCATGACGTGCGCCATGAACTGCTGCGCCTGCTCGTAGATGTCGTCGGTGTCGATCAGGATGTCGCCGATGTCGTGATTGAAGTAATCACGGATGGCGCGGATGACCAGCGACGATTCCTGGTAGATCAGGAAGGCGCCCTTGCCGCCCTTGGCGGCGCCGTCGATGGCGGTCCAGAGCTTGAGCAGGTAGTTCAGGTCCCACTGGAGTTCGGGCGCCGCGCGGCCGATGCCGGCGGTGCGCGCGATGATGCTCATGCCCTTCGGGTACTCGAGCTGGTCCATCGCTTCCTTGAGCTCGGCCCGGTCGTCGCCCTCGATGCGACGCGAGACGCCGCCGCCGCGCGGGTTGTTCGGCATCAGAACGACGTAGCGGCCGGCCAGCGACACGAAGGTGGTCAGCGCCGCCCCCTTGTTGCCGCGCTCTTCTTTCTCGACCTGGACGGTCAATTCCTGGCCTTCGCGGATCGCATCCTGGATGCGGGCCTGGCTGGCCGACACGCCCTCGGCGAAGTACTGCTTGGAGATTTCCTTGAACGGCAGGAAGCCGTGGCGGTCTTCGCCGTAGTCGACGAAACAGGCTTCGAGCGAGGGCTCGACGCGCGTGACGACCGCTTTGTAAATGTTGCCCTTGCGCTGTTCGCGCCCTTCGATCTCGATCTCGTAGTCGAGGAGCTTCTGCCCGTCGACGATGGCCAGGCGGCGTTCTTCGGCCTGCGTGGCATTGATCAGCATCCGCTTCATGATGCGTTGTCCTTGTATGTATCGTTCTACCGGCCCATGACGGGCCAACGATGCACGGACGACGCCTGCGAAACCAGGGGAATTGCCGCTATTCCTTCACCATCCTGCCGGACGCCGCGCAAACGCAGTCGGCCGACCAGAGCGTCAGCTCAATGACAGTGGGGGAGGGGGCGCATGGATGGGCGCGAGCCCGATGTGGTGTTGACGCGCCACGTTGTGGGTGGCGGGCTGCGCAACAGGGGCTGCACGGGCCGCTGCCGATCCGATGCCGCGGGCCGCTGGCAACAGCCAGGTGGGCCAGCGCAGGCACAGTTGAATCAACAGCATCAACACAAGAGAACTCGCTTCGATCCGCCGGCCGCTTGGAGCCTGCCGGCTGGGTATTCCGTATCGGTGTTTCGTGGGCGTCGGCTTGACTTGTGCGCCTGGCCTGCCACTTTGCGCTCTAGCGCGGGGTTTGCAGGCTCGAGCACCCAAGTGGCATCGACCTTCCAGCGGCTCCGGCGGTGCTCTAAACTTCTGTTTAATCAAGCACTTACAAGACCGCGCTGGTGAAAAACATTATAGGTGCGAAGCCGGAGCCCGGCGCGTCCGAAGTACGTTTTATGACAGTCGATGAAGAATCGGCGGGTCAGAGGCTGGACAACTTCCTGTTCCGTCAACTCAAGGGTGTGCCGAAGACGCACGTCTACCGGATCATCCGGTCGGGCGAGGTCCGCATCAACAAGGGCCGCGCCCAGGCCGACACTCGCGTCGCGGCCGGCGACGTGCTGCGGCTGCCGCCGGTGCGTGTGGCGGCGCGGTCGGAGGAGGGTGCCACGCCGCCGGCGCCGGCCCGCGAGTTCCCGCTTCTCCATGAAGACGACGCGTTGATCGCCATCGACAAGCCCGCCGGCGTGGCGGTCCATGGCGGCAGCGGCGTGAGCTTCGGTGTCATCGAGCAATTGCGCACCGCCCGTCCCCAGGCGAAGTTCCTCGAGCTGGTGCATCGCCTGGACCGGGAGACCTCGGGCATCCTGCTGGTGGCCAAGAAGCGCAGCGCGCTCACGGCGCTGCAGGACCAGTTCCGCGAGCGCGAGACCGGCAAGACCTACCTGGCCCTGGTCGAGGGCGTCTGGCCCGCCAACAAGAAGGTGCTGGATGCGCCCTTGGCCAAGTACCTGTTGCCCGACGGCGAGCGCCGCGTGCGCGTCGTCGCCAAGGACCATCCGGACGCAATGCATGCCATCACACTGGTACGCATACTGGCGGCGGTGACCCTGCCCGGCGACGCGACGCCGATGTCGCTGTTGGCCGTCACCATCAAGACCGGGCGGACGCACCAGATCCGCGTGCATCTGGCCTCGGCCGGGCACCCGATTGCGGGCGACGACAAGTACGGCCAGTTCGAACGCAACCGGACCTTGCAAAAACGGGGCCTCAAGCGCATGTTTCTGCATGCGTGGCGGCTCCAGTTCAACCACCCTGCGACCGGCGAGCGAACCGCGCTCCAGGCCGACCTGCCGCCGGAACTCGCCACCCTGATGCCGCCGTTCGCCACGGCCGCCCTGGCCATCCCGTTTTCGATTTCCTCTCCATGATCGCATCCTCCCCGCGCCGTTTCGACCTGATCGTCTTCGACTGGGACGGCACGCTCTACGACTCCACGCAGCTCATCGCGCGCTGCATCCAGTCCGCCGTGGTCGATGTCGGCGGCGCCATGCCGAGCGAACGCGACGCCGCCTGGGTGATCGGCCTGGGTCTGGCCGAGGCGCTGGCGCGTGCCGCACCCGACGTGCCGCGCGAAAAATACCCCGAGCTGGGCGCGCGCTACCGCTATCACTACCTGCAGCATCAGGACGACGTGATGCTCTTCGACGGCGTGTTGCCGATGCTCGATGCGCTCAAGGCGCGCGGCCATCTGCTGGCCGTCGCGACGGGCAAGTCCCGGCGCGGCCTGAACGAGGCGCTGGCCGGCGCGCCGATGCGCCATCGCTTCGACAGCTCCCGCACGGCCGACGAAACCCACGGCAAGCCGCATCCGCGCATGCTGCTTGAACTGATGGAGGAGCTGGTCGTGCCGCCCGAACGCACGCTGATGATCGGCGACACCACGCACGACCTCCAGTTGGCGATCAATGCCGGTTGCGCCAGTGTGGCCGTGAGCTACGGGGCGCACGAGCCGGACAGCTTCGAGCCTCTGAACCCGCTGCACATCGCCCATTCGGTCGACGATTTGTCCGGCTGGCTGCTCGGCAATGCCTGAGCCGGGCCGAACCCGCGTCTTCAGGATCTGTCCATGACCGACATCATTGCGCTGTGCAACTCGTCCGATCTGGTCGAAGGCGGCCTGGCCGTCCCCTTCGACGTGGTTCACGGCGGAGAAACCTGTCGAGCCTTCGCGGTGCGTTTCGAAGGCTTGCCCCATGCCTATCTCAACCGCTGCAGCCACATCGCGATGGAGATGGACTACCAGGCCGACCGATTCTTCGATGACACCGGCCAGTGGCTGTTGTGCGCCACCCACGGTGCTGCCTACCGCCCGGACACCGGCGCCTGCGAGGGTGGGCCGTGCCGCGGCGGGCTCGTGAAGATCGAATTGAGCGAGAAAGATGGCGTGGTGCACTGGCATACTGACTGGAACCTCCAGCCGATCGCCTTCTAGGAATTCGCCCCTCCGACCCATCCCGGCCCTCTCGCGAGGTGGCCTGCTCTACCGCCATGACCGATCCCACCCGCACGGAACCCCAGGGTTTCGAGCCTTTCGAACGTCCCGCGCCGATCTCGGGCGCGCCATCCCCGACCTCCATGTCCAAGAACGATCCGACCTCACAGCCCGGCTGGGAGCGTGCCACCCTCGAGAAACTCGCCTTTTCCTCGCTGCGCGAGCAGCGCGCCACACGGCGCTGGAAGACCTTCGTGCGACTGTCCTGGCTCGCCTTTTTCATCTTCCTGGTGTGGCTGGCCATGTCGCGCGCGGCGCCCAGCACGGCCACCGCGACCGCACACACGGCCGTGGTCGAGATCAAGGGCGAGATTGCCAATGGCGCCGATGCAAGCGCCGAGTTCGTCGTGGCGGCCATGAAGACCGCCTTCGAGGACGCCGGCGCCAAGGGCGTGGTTCTGCTGATCAACTCGCCAGGCGGCAGCCCGGTGCAGGCCGGCATCATCAACGACGAGATCCGCCGCCTGAAGGCCAAGTACAACAAGCCGGTGTATGCGGTCGTCGAGGAAAGCTGCGCCTCTGCCGCGTACTACATCGCCGCGGCCACGGACAAGATCTACGTCGACAAGGCCAGCATCGTCGGCAGCATCGGCGTGCTGATGGACGGCTTCGGCTTCACCGGCACGATGGAAAAGCTGGGCGTCGAGCGCCGTCTGCTCACGGCCGGCGAGAACAAGGGATTCCTGGATCCGTTCAGCCCGATGAGCGATGCGCAGCGCGCCCATGCGCAGCAGATGCTCAACCAGATCCACGCCCAGTTCATCGACGTGGTCAAGAAGGGGCGAGGCGACCGCTTGAAGACGGACACGCCGGGCCTGTTCAGCGGTCTGTTCTGGAGCGGTCAGCAGGCGGTCGACCTGGGCTTGGCCGACCAGTTGGGCAATGTCGATTTCGTCGCCCGCGAAGTGATCAAGGCGGAAGAAGTCATCGACTACACCCGTCGCGACAACGTCGCCGAAAAGCTGGCCAAGAAGTTCGGCGCCGCCATGGGCGACGCCTCGGTGCGCGCACTGCACAGCGTGCCGGCGCTGCGCTGAGGCGGCTCAGCGCCCGATCGCGAAGACGGCCGGCAGGCGATCGTCCAGCGCAGGCGGCCGGGCGCGCCACGCCTTGACCGTCTCGCTGCGCACCTCCGCCGTGGCCAGCGTCAGGCCGCGCGCCACGGCCAGCCGGGTATGGTGCTGCAGGGTCTGCGTCAGGGCCTGCAGCAGGGCCGCATTGCGATAGGGCGTTTCGATGAAGAGCTGCGTCTGGCCGCTGCGCAAGGCCAGCGCTTCGAGCTCGCGGATGCGCTGCACGCGCGCGGCAGCATCCTGCGGCAGATAGCCCACGAAGGCGAAGTTCTGACCGTTCAAGCCGCTGGCTGCCAGCGCGAGCAGCAGTGACACCGGCCCCGTCAGCGGCACGACCGTGATGCCCAGCTCGTGCGCCGCGCGCGCGACCGACGAGCCCGGGTCGGCCACGGCCGGCATGCCAGCCTCGCTGAGCAGTCCGACATCGTGGCCTTCGAGGGCCGCGGCCAGCAACGGGCGAGCGTCGAACTGCCCGGTGTGGTCGCCCTTCTTGTGCACCTCCCGCGGCAGTTCCTGGATGTGCTGCGCCTGCACCGGCGCTGCCAACGGGGCAACCGCATCGATCCGCTTGAGGTAGGCGCGTGCCGATTTGGCGTTCTCGCAGATCCAGTGCGTGATCTGCGCTGCGGTCTGGAGCGTGCCGAGGGGCAGCACGTCCTGCAGCGGTGCCTGGACATCGCACCCGAAGTCGAGCGGCGCAGGAACCAGGTACAGCTTGCCGAGGATTTTTTCAGCCGGCATTTCCGCCACCGGAGGGGTGCTCATAGCAAGTCGACGCCTGCCGCGCGCAGCATTCGGCAGGTCCGGATCAAAGGCAGGCCGACGAGGGCGGTCGGGTCGTCGCTGTCGATGGCCTCCAGCAGGGCGATGCCGAGGCCTTCGCTCTTGGCGCTGCCGGCGCAGTCATAAGGCTCTTCGGCGCGCAGGTAGCGCTCGATGGCATCGTCGCTGAGTGCGCGGAAGATCACGCGCACCGGGGCGACGTCATGGGCGCTGAAGCCGGTGGCCGCACAGACGACGGCTACCGCGGTCTGGAACACCAGCGTCTGTCCCTGCATGCGTCGCAGTTGCAACGTGGCCCGTGCGTGATCGCCGGGCTTGCCGAGCGGCTCGCCGTTCAGGTCGGCCACTTGATCCGAGCCGATCACGACCGCCTCGGGGAACCGGGCCGCGACGGCGTGGGCCTTGGCCAGGGCCAGCCGCTGCGACAGCGCCAGCGGGGTTTCGCCGGCCAGCGGGGTTTCGTCCACGCCTGGCGCATGCACCTCGTAGGGCAGGCGGAGGCGGTCCAGCAGTTCGCGGCGGTAGCGGGAAGTCGAGGCGAGGATCAGCGTGCGTGGCATGGCGCCGATTGTGCGCGAGCGGTTTAGACTGAACGGGATGAACAGAGAATTTGCAGCATCACGGATCGACGTGAACGCCTTTGCGACCGCCGCGGACACCCTGACCGGAGAGGCGCCAGCGTCGGACTTCGAGCGGCTCGGCTCCGAGCTGGCCGAACCTGCCGCCGACGCCCTTGTCACCTGGGAGGCGACCGGCGAACGCCGCGCCGGCGGCGACGGTGCCCTCGCGCCCTGGCTTCACCTGCGCGTCGAGGCAACCCTGCCCTTCGTCTGCCAGCGTTGCTTGACACCGGTCCAGTTGCCGTTGACGGTCGATCGCGCGTTCCGCTTCGCGGCCGACGAGGAGACGGCGGCTCTCGAGGACGAGGCGTCCGACGAGGATGTGCTGGTGGCGGCACGCGACTTCGACTTGCTGACGCTGATCGAAGACGAGTTGCTCATGGAAGTACCCGTCACGCCGCGGCATGAGGTGTGCCCGGTGCCTGTGCGGCTGTCGGTGGCCGACCCCGGCTTCGAGGAAGCGGAGGAAGCCGCCGCGAACCCCTTTGCCGCGCTCGACGCCCTGCGCGGCCGCAAGCCGGATTGAGGTTTTACGGGGGTGTAGCGCATCGGTCGCGTCCGCGCTATAATCGTGGGCTTCGCGCGCGCCGCCGTTGGCCAGGTCTTGAGGGATTCTGTGTCAATGCCGCCCCGCATTGCCCACCACCCAACCGAATTCCAGGAGCCATCATGGCCGTCCAGCAAAACAAGAAGTCGCCTTCCAAGCGCGGCATGCACCGTTCCCACAATGCGCTCGACGTGCCCGGCATCGCCGTCGAACCCACCACGGGCGAAATCCACCTGCGTCACCACATCAGCCCGAACGGCTTCTATCGTGGCCGCAAGGTTCTGAAGACCAAGTCCGAGTCCTGACTCTCGAGATTCAAGGCCAAGGCCCGAAGCTACTTCTTGCGTAGCGTCGGGCCTTTGTTTTGATGGCTATTTCTCCCTCTTTCGCCCCCGCTCCCCCTGCAATCACGCTCGCCGTGGATTGCATGGGCGGCGACCATGGTCCGCGCATCACGCTGCCGGCCTGCCGGGCATTCCTGGAGCGCCATCCCGAGGCCTCACTGCGCCTGGTCGGGCTACCCGACGCGCTCAAGGATTTCTCGCATCCCCGTGCCGTCCTGATCCCAGCGACCGAGGTGGTCGCCATGGACGATCCGATCGAGATCGCGCTGCGCAAGAAGAAGGATTCTTCCATGCGCGTGGCGATCCAGCAGGTTAAAGACGGCAGCGCGCAGGCGGCCATATCTGCGGGCAATACGGGGGCTTTGATGGCCATCGCACGCTATCTCCTCAAGACGCTTGAAGGCATTGACCGCCCGGCCATCGCGCCGCAGCTTCCCAATAGCAAGGGCGGTGCCACCACGGTACTGGACCTGGGTGCGAACGTGGACTGTGATGCCGAAGACCTCTTGCAGTTTGCCGTGCTGGGCTCGGCGCTGGTTTCAGCGCTGACGGGCAACGAGTCGCCGACCGTGGGCTTGCTGAATGTCGGCGAGGAGGCCATCAAGGGCAGCGAAACGATCAAGAAAGCCAGTCAACTGCTTCGAGCGGCTGCCAAATCGAAAGATTTGAACTTCTACGGCAACGTCGAGGGCAACGACATCTTCAAAGGCACGACGGACATCGTGGTCTGTGACGGTTTCGTCGGCAATGTGACGCTGAAGGCGACCGAGGGCGTGGCCGCGATGATCGTCGACTTCCTGCGGTTCGAGTATTCGAATGGCCTCTTCAGTAAATTTGCGGCGATCGTTTCCTATCCGGTTCTAAAAGCGCTTAAAAAACGGTTAGATCACCGGCGTTACAACGGTGCAGCATTGCTAGGGTTGCGCGGCCTGGTCTTCAAGAGCCATGGTTCGGCCGACGATGTGGCGTTCGGCTATGCGCTGGATCGCGCTTATGATGCCGCTCGCAACAACCTGCTCGATCGCGTGCGGGCCCGCATTGCCCACGCCGCGCCACTGCTGGCGCGGGCGGAGTCGGCGGCGCCAGTTGACGCGACCTCGCTCCCCGTCTGATGACCCCTTTCTCTCGCATTTCCGGCACTGGCGGCTATCTGCCGCCCCGCCGCGTGACCAACGACGAACTTGCTCGCGAACTCGCTGAGCGCGGCATCGAGACGTCCGACCAATGGATCGTCGAGCGCACGGGCATCCATGCGCGCCACTTCGCCGAACCCGATGTGACCAGCAGCGACCTGGGCCTCGAGGCCTCGAAGCGCGCCCTTGAAGCCGCGGGACGCAAGGCCGACGACATCGACCTGATCATCGTCGCCACCTCGACGCCGGACATGGTGTTTCCCTCGTCGGCAGCGATCCTGCAGCACAAGCTCGGCATCTCCGGCTGCCCGGCCTTCGACGTCCAGGCGGTGTGCAGCGGTTTCGTCTACGCGCTCACGGTGGCCGACGCCATGATCAAGACCGGCAGTGCGCGCTGTGCGTTGGTGGTCGGCGCGGAAGTGTTCTCGCGCATTCTCGATTTCAACGACCGAACGACCTGTGTGCTGTTCGGCGACGGTGCCGGTGCCGTGGTGCTGGAGGCCAGCGAGACGCCGGGCATCCTGGCGAGCGACCTGCACGCCGATGGCAAGCATGTCGGCATCCTCTGCGTACCCGGTCACGTGTCCGGCGGCAAGGTGCTGGGCACGCCGTTGCTGCACATGGACGGGCAGGCCGTCTTCAAGCTCGCTGTCCGCGTGCTGGAAGATGCGGCGCGCGCGACGCTGGCGAAGGCTGGCAAGACCGAGGCCGACATCGACTGGCTCATTCCGCACCAGGCCAACATCCGCATCATGGAAGGCACGGCGAAGAAGTTGAAGCTGCCTCGTGAAAAGCTGGTGGTGACGGTGCACGACCACGGCAACACCTCGGCCGCCTCGATTCCGCTGGCGCTGGATGATGCGGTGCGCAGCGGCAAGGTCAAAAAAGGGGAGACCGTCATGCTCGAAGGCGTCGGCGGCGGGTTCACCTGGGGCGCCGTGCTCCTGACTTTGTGAACGCCGAGGGCGCGCCGCAGTTCGCCCGGACGTTTGCATCAGACAAAGACAAGACACCATGACTTCCTTCGCATTCGTATTTCCAGGCCAGGGCTCCCAGGCGGTCGGCATGCTCGACGCGTGGGCGGGCCACCCTGCCGTGGCAGAGACGCTGCGGGAGGCGTCCGCAGCGCTCGACGAAGACCTGGGCGAACTCATCCGTACCGGCCCGAAAGAGGCGTTGGCCCTGACGACCAACACGCAGCCGGTGATGCTGGTGGCCGGCGTCGCCGCCTGGCGCGCCTGGTTGGCCGAGGGCGGCGCAACGCCGGACGTCGTCGCGGGCCATTCGCTGGGCGAATACTCCGCGCTGGTCGCGGCGGGCGTGCTGACGCTGGCACAGGCCGCACCGCTGGTGCGCTTCCGGGCGCAGGCGATGCAGCAGGCCGTGCCGGTTGGTACCGGCGCCATGGCCGCGGTGCTGGGCATGGAATCGGGCAAGGTGATCGCTGGCTGTGCCGAGGTCAGCGCCAGTTTCGGTGCCGGCAGCGCCGAGTGCGTCGAAGCCGTCAACTTCAACGATCCGATGCAGACGGTGATCGCGGGCAGCAAGGCTGCCGTCGACAAGGCCTGCGAAGTGCTGAAGGCGAGCGGTGCCAAGCGTGCGCTGCTGTTGCCTGTCTCGGCACCCTTCCATTCCAGCCTGATGCGGCCTGCGGCCGAGGCGCTGCGCCAGAAGCTGGCGTCGGTCCAATTCGCGGCACCGCAGATCCCCGTGCTCAACAACATCGACGTCGCGGTCGAAACCAAGCCGGAGCACATCCGCGACGCGCTCGTGCGCCAGGCCGCGGGCCCGGTGCGCTGGGTCGAGAGCGTGCAGGCCTTGAAAGCGCGAGGCGCTGCCACCATTGTCGAGTGCGGGCCGGGTCGCGTGCTGTCCGGCATGGTCAAGCGCATCGCGCCCGAACTTGTCACGGCGACGGTCTACGATCCGGCGACGCTCGCCGAGACCCGTCAACTGCTGAACACCCCATGAGCACCATCAAATTCGAAGGGCAGATCGCCCTGGTGACCGGCGCATCGCGCGGCATCGGCGCCGCCATCGCCCTGGAACTGGCCCATCACGGCCTGAAGGTCATCGGCACCGGTACGACCGATGACAGCGCACAGAAGATCACGACCGCGCTCGGCGCGTTCGGCGGTCAGGGCCGCGCGCTCGACGTCAACGACGGCGCTGCGCTCGACGCGCTGGTCGAAGACATCGTCAAGACGCACGGCGGGCTGCATGTCGTGGTCAACAACGCCGGCATCACGCGCGACATGCTGGCCATGCGCCTGAAGGACGACGACTGGGACGCGGTGCTCGACACCAACCTGAAGGCCGTCTTCCGCCTGTCGCGCGCGGCCATCCGTCCGATGATGAAGCAGCGCTACGGTCGCATCATCAACATCACGAGCGTCGTGGGCGCTGCCGGCAACGCCGGCCAGGCCAACTACGCGGCCGCCAAGGCCGGCGTGGCCGGCATGACCCGCGCGCTCGCACGCGAGCTGGGCAGCCGCAACATCACCGTGAACTGCGTCGCCCCCGGCTTCATCGAAACCGACATGACGGCCAGCCTCCCGGAGGCGCAACAGCAGGCGCTGCTCTCGCAGATTCCGCTGGGGCATCTGGGCAAGCCGTCCGACATCGCGCATGCGGTGGCGTACCTGGCTTCACCGCAAGCGGCCTATGTGACGGGGCAGGAACTGCACGTCAACGGCGGCATGCACATGTAAGCGCCCGGCGCAATTCGTTTTCCGTACGGCCCGTGAGGCAACTGGCCCAGGCCGGCCGGCTAAAATCCACCGATTCTTTACAAACCCTCAGAGGGAACCAAATGAGCGATATCGAAGCACGTGTCAAGAAAATCATCGCCGAGCAGCTCGGCGTGGAAGAGTCTCAAGTCACCAACGAAAAGGCCTTCGTTGCCGATCTGGGTGCCGACTCGCTCGACACGGTCGAACTGGTGATGGCGCTCGAAGACGAGTTCGGCATCGAGATCCCCGATGAAGATGCCGAGAAGATCACGACGGTGCAGAACGCTGTCGACTACGCCTCCAAGAATCAAAAGGCCTGATCGGCCGCGCATCGAACGCCGGCCCGGTCCGCAGCGCTTCGGCACTGCGCGCACCGCGAGACGGCCTCGGTGCTTCCCCAGAAAGGTTTGCCGGCATGACCAAACGCCGCGTCGTCGTGACCGGACTCGGTTGCATCGCTCCTGTCGGAAACACGGTGTCCGAATCCTGGGCCAATCTATTGGCCGGGAAGTCGGGTATCGCGAACATCACCGCCTTCGATGCGAGTGCCTTCGCCTGCAAGTTCGCCGGTGAAGTCAAGGGGTTCGACATCACCCAGTACATCACGGAGAAGGAAGCGCGTCATATGGACCGCTTCATTCATCTGGGGTTTGCTGCCGCCATTCAGGCCGTGCAGGACAGCGGATTGCCGACGGGCGATGCCCTGGCGTATGAAGACGCCGTCCGCATCGGTTGCAACATCGGCTCGGGCATCGGCGGTCTGCCGATGATCGAAGAGACGCATGGTGAATACACGAACCGCGGCCCCCGCCGCATTTCGCCGTTCTTCGTGCCGGCCTCGATCATCAACATGATCTCGGGCCACGTGTCGATCAAGTTCGGGTTCAAAGGTCCGAACATCGCCGTCGTGACCGCCTGCACAACGGGCCTGCATGCCATCGGCACGTCGGCACGCATGATCGAATACGGCGACGCCGACGTGATGATTGCCGGCGGCGCTGAGTCCACGATCTCTCCGCTCGGCATTGGTGGCTTCACGGCCCCGCGTGCATTGAGCACCCGCAACGACGATCCGGCCACGGCGTCGCGTCCGTGGGACAAGGACCGCGACGGCTTCGTGCTGGGTGAAGGCTCCGGCGTGATGGTGCTCGAGGAGTACGAACGCGCCAAGGCCCGCGGCGCCAAGATCTATGCGGAAGTCTCGGGCTTTGGCCTCACGGGCGACGCGTACCACATGACCGCGCCCGATGTCGACGGCCCGCGTCGCTCGATGGTGATGGCACTGGCCAACGCCGGTGTCAACGCCGACGAGGTGCAGTACCTGAATGCGCACGGCACCTCGACGCAGATCGGCGACCTCAACGAGACCAACGCGGTCAAGCTGGCCTTCGGTGACCACGCGAAGAAGCTGGTCGTCAACTCGACCAAGTCGATGACTGGCCACCTGCTGGGCGGCGCCGGCGGCATCGAGTCGGTGTTCACGGTGCTGGCGTTGCACCATCAGAAGAGCCCGCCGACCATCAACATCTTCAACCAGGATCCGGAGTGCGATCTTGATTACTGCGCCAACGAAGCGCGGGACCTCCAGATCGACGTGGCCGTCAAGAACAACTTCGGCTTCGGCGGCACCAACGGCACGCTGGTGTTCAAGCGCGCTTGACGAACACCGCGCCATGCACAGCGCCCCGGCGGTGAGTTTTCCCGTGGGGCCTTCGCGTGCGGCGCGGCTTCTCCTGTTCACACTCTGGCTCGCCGGTGCCCTGGGCGCCAGCTTGTCTGTGGGCGGCGATGTCGATGGCCGCGCGTTCCTTTTGCTGGGAAGCGTGCTGCTGGCCGGCGGCGTCGCGTGGCGCTTTGGCGGACATCGCCAGGTCGGCCTGCTGCGCTTTGATGGGCAGTACTGGTCGTGGTCGGGGCGAGCGCCGCCAGCGGCAACGCGCGTACGGGTGGGCCTTGATCTGCAGGTGTTGATGCTGCTTCGGCTGGTCGAACCCGGCCGGCCCCATCACTGGCTGTGGCTGGAACGGCGCGCCGACCCTTTGCGTTGGACGGCGCTGCGGCGTGCGGTATATTCGCGCGCCCCGACGACGGCACCGGACGGAATGTCGCCGGCCGCATCGGCGCCCGGGGCACCTCCTTCGTTTCGATGACAGCCTCCCCACCGCCCGCTCCTCCCGACGCTGCTTCGACCGGCGGCGCGGAGCCGCGGCCCGGCGAGGTCGACTTCCAGCTTGTCCAGCGCACGGTTGCGGGCGACCAGAAGGCCTTCGAACTGCTCGTGATCAAGTACCAGCGGCGCATCGAGCGCCTCATCGGTCGGATGGTCCGTGACGTCGATCTGGTCGAGGACATCGCGCAGGAGACCTTCATCCGGGCCTATCGGGCCCTGCACCAGTTCCGGGGCGAGGCCCAGTTCTACACCTGGCTCTACCGGATCGCGGTAAACACCGCCAAGAAGGCGCTGGTTGACATGAAGCGCGACCCAACCATCTCGGAGGCGGCGTTGCGGCCATCTTCTGCGGAAGACGATGAAACTTACCGGCCGGGAAACGAACCAATCAGCGACGAAACCCCCGAAACAGTGATGGCTGCGAAAGAGATCGCGGCTGCGGTCGAAGCCGCGATGGAGGCCTTGCCGGCCGAATTGCGGCAGGCGGTCACGCTGCGCGAGATCGAGGGCATGAGTTACGAAGAAATTGCCGAGGTCATGCGTTGTCCCATCGGCACAGTGCGCTCTCGCATATTCAGGGCACGCGAAGCGATTTCGGCACGGGTCAAACCCATGCTCGACAACCAGTCCGGCAAGCGTTGGTAAGCAGGTGAACGAGATGAAAAATACCCCAGATTCAGTGCACGAAGAGGTGTCCGCCTTGGCGGACGGCCAGCTTCAGGGCGAGGCTTTTGCCCGTGTCGTCGATGGCGTCTGCGCCGACGGCGAACTCCAGGCCGCGTGGCGCACCTACCACGTCGTGGGCGACGTGTTGCGCGCGGGCCGCCATTCGGCGTGTACCGACAGTGGCCAGTTCCTGGCGCGCTTCCAGGCGCGGCTGGCGGCCGAGCCGGTGAAGCCGATGCAGGCGGTGCCGGCGGCGCTGTCCGAATCTGTGCCCATCGCCCTGCACGTCGACGCCGCGAACGAACCCGTGTTCCGCTGGAAGTTGGTGGCTGGTGTGGCGTCGTTGGCCGCTGCGGCGGCGATCGGATGGAACTGGGTCGGCAATGGTGCTGCCGTCCCGGCATCGGGTCCGCAACTGGCTTCGCAGCAAGTGCCGCCGTTGCCGTCTTCCTCCGAGGGGTCCGTGCTCGCGGCCATGCAACAGAACGCCTCCGCTGCAAGCGCCGGCGCCACGGCGCGTGTGCTCGTTGGCAGCGGTGCGCCGCAGGTGATGTTGCGTGATCCACGACTGGACCAGCTGCTCGAGGCGCATCGGCAGGCCGCCGGCGGTGCCCAGATGCCTTCCGGTTTCCTTCGAAATGCCACCTTCGAGGGCGCTTCGCGCTGAGCCACCCCGATGATGCCTACCGTCGGACAAACGCCCAACCGATGAACCTACGCCGCACCTTGCTGGTGCTTTCGACCTTCTGTTTTGCGCAATGGGCCGTGGCGCAGGCCCGCGCGCCCTCGGCACCGTCGAAGATGCCGGGCGCTGCGTTGGCCGAGCCGCCGACGTTGAGCACTGTCGATTGGTTGCGCCGCATGCACGCGGCCTCGCGCCAGCGCACCTATGTTGGCACCTTCGTGGTCTCCGCGGCCACCGGCAATCTGTCGAGTTCGCGCATCTGGCACGTCGCCGATGGCGACGTCCTGATGGAGCGCATCGAGGCGCTGTCGGGCGCCCCGCGTTCCACGTTCCGTCGCAACGACCACGTGATGACCTTCTTCCCCGAGGACAAGGTCGTCAAGAGCGAGAAGCGTGAGAACCTCGATTTCTTTCCCAATCTGCCAGGCGCACCTGATTCGGCGATCGGCGACTTCTACGACGCGCGAGCGCTCGGCAAGGGCCGCGTGGCGGGCTTCGATGCCGACGTTCTTCAGCTCGCCCCGCGCGATGGGTTGCGCTTCGGCTATCGGGTGTGGAGCGAGCGCCGCTCGGGCCTCGTGGTCGCACTGCAGACCGTCGACGGCGACGGTCGGGTGGTGGAGCAGTCGGCCTTCTCCGAATTGCAGTTCGAGGCACCGGTGAAGACGCGGGCGCTGACCCAGATGATGGGCAACACCGCCGGTTATCGGGTGGAGGAGTCGTCCCTCGAGCGCACGACGGCTGCCGCCGAGGGCTGGTCGCTGCGCGAGCCGGTGGCGGGTTTCAAGCCGGTCAATTGCTACCGGCGCGCACTCGACGGCGAGGCCAAGCCCGAGCGCACGATGCAGTGGACCTTCACGGACGGGCTGGCCTCGGTGTCGCTCTTCGTGGAGCCCTACGATGCACAGCGCCAGCCACGGGAGGCCCTGATGGCATTGGGTGCGACCTATACGCTCACGCGCCGATTGAGCGACAAAGGTGGAGACTGGTGGCTGACGATCGTCGGCGAGGTGCCGCCGCAAACGCTGCAGGCTTTTGCTCAGGGGCTGGTCCGCACGCGTTGACGAACGTGGTGGACCGGCAGGGCGTGCGTGCGGGCCGACCGCGCTGAACCAATCGGCTGACCTGATTCATAGCTCGGTGTAATTCGCAGTTTTGCTTGAAAGAGATTCGAAGATGACGTTCCAAGTCGAGGGAAAGAGACTCCCGTCCTATGTGTTCGCCTGCGCCCTGGCCTTGTCGGCCGTGGGCGCCGCGCTGCCGAGCACGACAGCGCAGGCGCAGACCCGGACGTTGCCGGACTTCACCGACCTGGTCGACCAGGTCGGCCCGGCGGTCGTCAACATCCGGACGGTGGAGAAGGTCGCCCAACGTGGCGCAGGCAACGGCGAGATGGACGAGGAGATGCAGGAGTTTTTCCGCCGCTTCTTCGGTCAACCGCTGCCGGGCCAACCACGCCAGACGCCGCCACGGCCTAACCGCCCGCAGGAACCGCAGGAAGAATCGCGGCCGCGCGGCGTCGGGTCAGGTTTCATCCTGAGTCCGGATGGCTTCGTCATGACCAATGCACACGTGGTCGAGGATGCGTCCGAGGTACTGGTCACCCTGCCCGACAAGCGCGAATTCAAGGCCAAGATCATCGGCGCCGACAAGCGCACCGACGTCGCCGTCGTGAAGATCGATGCCACGGGCCTGCCTTCGCTGAAGATGGGGGACGTGTCGAAGCTGCGCGTGGGTGAATGGGTGATGGCCATCGGCTCGCCCTTCGGCCTCGAGAACACCGTGACCGCCGGCATCGTGAGCGCCAAGCAGCGCGACACCGGCGACTACCTGCCTTTCATCCAGACCGACGTGGCGATCAACCCGGGCAATTCCGGCGGACCGCTGATCAACATGCGCGGCGAGGTGGTTGGCATCAACAGCCAGATCTATTCGCGCTCGGGGGGCTTCATGGGTATCTCCTTCTCGATCCCCATCGACGAGGCCATCCGTGTAAGCGAGCAATTGCGCACCTCGGGACGTGTCTCGCGCGGCCGCATTGGCGTCAGCATCGACCAAGTGACAAAAGACGTCGCCGAGTCGATCGGTCTGGGCAAGGCGCAGGGCGCGCTGGTGCGCAGCGTCGAGGCTGGCTCGCCGGGCGAGAAGGCTGGCGTCGAAGCGGGCGACATCATCACCAAGTTCGACGGCAAGGCGATCGAGAAGCCGAGCGATCTGCCGCGGCTGGTCGGCAACACGAAGCCGGGCACCAAGAGCACGCTCACGGTGTTCCGCCGAGGCAACTCGCGCGACCTGTCCGTCACCATCGCCGAGATCGAGCCGGACAAGCCGGCGCGCACGGCGGTCGAGCGCGAAGAGCCCACGCCCAAGCCGGCCGCTTCGGCCGCAGCGAAGTCGCTTGGCCTGGCCGTGAGCGACCTGACCGAAGCGCAGAAGAAGGAAATCAAGCTGCGCGGCGGCGTGAAGATCGAAGCCGCCACCGAGAACGCAGCGCGTGCCGGACTGAAGGAAGGCGATGTGATCCTTGCGGTGGGCAATATCGAGGTGGCCAACGTCAAGGAATTCGAAGCCGCCGCGGGCAAGGCCGACAAGTCCAAGCCGGTCAGCGTGCTCTTCCGACGCGGCGAATGGGCGCAGTACACCTTGATCCGACCTGCGCGCTGAACCCCGGCGATGCGTCAAGTGGCCCCACCCGGCAGTCGGGTTTGGGGCCTTTTTTTGGGGAGGAGCCAACGCTTTTGGGCGGCTTCTGGTTTTTTTTTGGATGCGCCAGATGGTACTTGAAGTTAGCATTCACAAACTTACTGCATTGACTAACGACGCATTTCAGTAGAATAGGGACCCGACGCAGCGCTGGGTATGCATAAGAGCGGGTGAGCGCTCCACCATGCGGTAAGCCCATGGACAGTCCACCGTCGCTCCACAGATCACCCACAAGTTGTCCCATAAGCTACCCACCGTTTTTGTTGATAAGCTGTTCATAACTTTCCTGTTGCTGACCTGCAACGAGCCTTCCCGACCCGGTTCCGACATGTACGCGTTCCCCTTTTTGCCTACAATGAAGCTCCAACTACTGCAGTTGCCATTGCTTGTTGGTTCAGGGCGCGTCTCTTTCGGACGCGCCCTTTTTTCTTGCCTGACGCGTTCTGCGTACGTGGCAATTCAAGTACTTAAGCGTTCCCGTTGATGAATCACATCAGAAATTTTTCGATCATTGCGCACATCGACCATGGCAAGTCGACGCTTGCGGACCGATTGATCCAGCGTTGCGGCGGCCTCGAAGAACGCCAGATGGAAGCGCAGGTGCTCGACTCGATGGACATCGAAAAAGAGCGTGGGATAACCATCAAGGCGCAGACCGCTGCGCTGCACTACAAGGCGCGCGATGGACAGGTCTACAACCTCAATCTGATCGACACGCCGGGCCATGTCGACTTCTCGTATGAAGTGAGTCGTTCGCTGTCGGCTTGCGAAGGCGCATTGCTCGTCGTCGATGCATCGCAAGGCGTCGAAGCGCAGACGGTGGCCAATTGCTACACCGCGCTCGACCTCGGCGTCGAAGTGCTGCCGGTGCTGAACAAGATCGACTTGCCGAACGCGGATCCCGACAACGCGCGATCTGAAATTGAAGACGTGATCGGCATCGACGCCACCGAGGCGATTCTGTGTTCTGCCAAGACCGGTATCGGCATCGACGACATCCTCGAAGCCGTGGTCGCCAAGGTACCGCCACCGCGTGGCAACCCCGATGCAGCGCTGCGCGCCATGATCATCGACAGCTGGTTCGATGCCTACGTCGGCGTCGTGATGCTGGTGCGGGTCGTGGATGGCCGACTGGTGAAGGGCGAGCGCATCAAGATGATGGCGTCTGGCGCGATGTACAACGCCGACAACCTGGGCGTGTTCACGCCGGCCACCGAAAAGCGCGAGTCGCTGGAAGCGGGCGAGGTGGGCTTCATCATCGCCGGCATCAAGGAACTGCAGGCGGCGAAGGTCGGCGACACGGTGACCCTGATCAAGCCCGGCACCGGCGGCGCAGCAGCCACTGCGACCGAAGCGCTTCCAGGCTTCAAGGAAATCCAGCCGCAGGTGTTTGCCGGGCTGTACCCGACCGAAGCGAGCGAATACGACTCGCTGCGCGATGCGCTTGAAAAGCTCAAGCTGAACGACGCTTCGCTGCACTATGAACCCGAGGTCAGCCAGGCGCTGGGCTTCGGCTTCCGCTGCGGTTTTCTTGGACTGCTGCACATGGAGATCGTGCAGGAGCGGCTGGAGCGCGAGTTCGACCAGGACCTCATCACCACCGCGCCGAGCGTGGTCTACGAAGTGGTCAAGAACGATGGCACCGTCCTCATGGTCGAGAACCCGTCCAAGATGCCTGAAATCGGCAAGACCGCCGAGATCCGCGAACCCATCGTCACGATGCACCTTTACATGCCGCAAGAATACGTGGGCGTGGTGATGACGCTCGCCAATCAGAAGCGCGGCGTGCAGATGAACATGGCCTACAAAGGCCGCCAGGTGGTGTTGACCTACGAAATGCCGCTCGCTGAAATCGTGCTCGATTTCTTCGACAAGCTCAAGAGCGTGAGCCGCGGTTACGCCTCGATGGATTACGAGTTCAAGGAGTACCGCTCGGCCGAGGTGGTGAAGGTCGACATTCTGCTCAACGGCGAGAAGGTCGATGCGCTGTCGATCATGTTGCACCGCAGCCAGAGCGTGTACCGCGGCCGCGCCGTGGTCTCGAAGATGCGCGAGATCATTTCGCGCCAGATGTTCGACGTCGCGATCCAGGCCGCCATCGGGGTCAACATCATTGCGCGTGAGACAATCAAAGCGCTGCGCAAGAACGTGCTCGCCAAGTGCTATGGCGGCGACATCTCCCGCAAAAAGAAGCTGCTCGAGAAGCAGAAGGCGGGCAAGAAACGCATGAAGCAGATCGGCTCGGTCGAAGTGCCGCAAGAGGCCTTCCTGGCGATCCTTCAGGTCGAAGACTAATAAAGATGGCATTCCTCACTTCCCTCATCCTTGCCGTGTTCGCCGGCTACGTCGGCGCCTGGTATTTCGGCGTGGTCGAAGGCAACTTCGCGCTGCTGCTGTTCCTGGCGACCGTCGTCACCGGCCTCTACTGGGTGGCCGAGCGCTTCTACTTTTTGCCAAAGCGCCGACAGCGAACCGTTGTGTTTGAAGCCGCAGCTCGGGGATGGACCTCCACCTCGGGCCGGACGGTTGGCGAAATCAACGCTGAAATGGCGCAGTACGGCTTGAGCGCTGATCTTGTCGCGCAACGCGAAGAGGCTATTTCCGAAGGGCGCGCCAAGGTCTTGGCGCAGCCTTGGTGGCTCGACTGGACCGCCGGCCTGTTCCCCGTGATCCTGGTCGTGTTCCTGCTGCGCTCCTTCCTGTTCGAGCCCTTCAAGATCCCGTCCGGCTCGATGATGCCGACGTTGCTCACCGGCGACCTGATCCTGGTGAACAAGTTCACCTACGGCCTGCGTCTGCCGGTGCTCAACACCAAGATCACCGAAGGCACTGCGCCTGCGCGGGGAGACGTGATGGTCTTCCGTTACCCGCCCAAGCCGAGCCTGGACTACATCAAGCGCGTGGTCGGCCTGCCGGGTGACGAGGTGGCTTACCTGAACAAGCGCCTCACCATCAACGGCCAGCCCGTCAACAAGGACGCCATTCCGGAGTACTTCGACGAAGAGACCATGCGCTACCTGAAGCAGTACACCGAGAGCCTGGGC
Source organism: Variovorax cryoconiti (assembly GCF_051216395.1). NCBI lineage: Bacteria > Pseudomonadati > Pseudomonadota > Betaproteobacteria > Burkholderiales > Comamonadaceae > Variovorax > Variovorax cryoconiti. The sequence continues at coordinate 493,157 of NZ_JBPJZI010000002.1, forward strand.
AGCAAGACCCACAAGCTGCTCAACGACGACAGCCGCCGTGCCGGCATCTCGGAAGTGGAAGTCATCGCCTTCCCGAACCAGGAAAATTGTCGTTACAGTGTCGAGGGCGTGGTCTGCAAGGTGCCCGCGGGTCACTATTTCATGATGGGCGACAACCGCGACAACTCGCTCGATTCGCGCTACTGGGGCTTCGTGCCGGACAAGAACATCGTCGGTCGCGCCTTCTTCGTCTGGATGAATTTCGGCAATCTCGGGCGCATCGGCGCATTCCAATAAAAGCAATCCTTCGAGGGGTAGAGCAATGGCAGTGAGGGCACATCGGTCGGTCTCGGCATCGAGGCAGCGGGGCATTTCGTTCATCGGGCTGCTGTTCGTCGCCATCGTGCTGGCGTGCGTCGGCGTGGTGGTGGCGCAGGTGATTCCCACGCTGATCGAGTACCAGGCCATCCAGAAGGCAGCGGCCAAGGCGGCCGAGGGCTCGACCGTGCCCGAGGTGCGGTCGATCTTCGACCGGGCCCAGGCCATCGACGACTTCAAGTCGGTGAGCGGCAAGGACCTCGATGTGCAGAAGGTCGGCGACAAGGTGGTCGTGTCCTTCGCGTACGACCGCGAGATCCACCTCTTCGGCCCGGCCTACCTGTTGCTCAAGTACAGCGGCCAGGGCCAGTCCCGCTGACCGTGGCAGAAGGCGCTCTTGCTGCGCTGCAGGCGCGCCTCCGGCACACGTTCGCCGACGCGCGGCTGCTGCAGCTCGCGCTCACGCACCGCAGTTTTTCTTCCGACCACAACGAGCGGCTCGAATTCCTCGGCGACTCCGTCCTGAACCTGGCGGTGTCGCACCTGCTGTACGTGCGACTGTCCGAGTTGCCCGAGGGCGACCTGTCGCGGGTGCGAGCCAACCTGGTCAAGCAGGACACGCTGCATCAGCTGGCGGTCAAGCTCGCCCTGTCGCCGCTGCTGCGGCTGGGCGAGGGCGAGGCCCGCTCCGGCGGGCCGAATCGTCCGTCGATCCTGGCCGACGCGCTGGAAGCGCTGATCGGCGCCGTCTACCTCGATGCGGGCTACCCCGCGGCGCAGGCGCTGGTCCACCGGCTCTACGAGTCCGTCGAGATCACACCGCGCATGGACGCGGCCGCCAAGGACCCCAAGACCGAATTGCAGGAATGGCTGCAGGGGCACAAAATGAAGCTGCCCCTCTACCGCGTGGTCGGCACGCTCGGGGCAGCCCACAAACAGACCTTCGATGTCGCGTGCGAGGTGGTCGAAATGGGCCTGACCGAGCGCGGCATCGGCGGCTCACGCCGCGCTGGCGAACAAGCTGCCGCCGCGGCGATGCTGATTCAGCTCAGGGCGCGCGGCACGAAAGCAAAATGAACATCACCCACGACGCCCCCGGCGACCCTGAAGAAGCCACTCCCCCGACGCCCGAGGCGGCGGCGCAAGGCCCGCAGCACTGCGGCCTGATCGCCATCGTCGGCAAGCCCAACGTCGGCAAGTCGACGCTGCTCAATGCGCTGGTCGGCCAGAAGATCAGCATCACCTCGCGCAAGGCGCAGACCACGCGCCATCGCATCACCGGCATGCGCACCATCGACGCGACGCAGTTCGTCTTCGTCGACACGCCCGGCTTCCAGACGCTGCATGCCAACGCACTCAACAAGTCGCTCAACAAGACGGTGCAGGGGGCGGTCGGCGACGTGGACCTGATCCTGTTCGTGGTCGAGGCCGGCAGCTTCACGCCCGCCGACGAGCGCGTGCTCAAGCTGCTCGGCAAGGGCATCCCAACCGTGCTGCTGGCCAACAAGCTCGACAACGTGCACCGTCGCGGCGACATCGCACCCTGGCTGCAGACCATGCAGGGCAAGCACGCCTTCGCCGAGTTCGTGCCGATGTCGGCCAAGAACGCGAAGGACGTCGAACGCCTGTTCGGCATCTGCGCCAAGTACCTGCCCGAGCAGCCGTGGTTCTATGCCGAGGACGAACTCACCGACCGCAGCGAGAAATTCCTCGCCGGTGAACTGGTCCGCGAGAAGCTGTTCCGCCTGACCGGCGACGAGTTGCCCTACACCTCGACCGTGATCATCGACAAGTTCGAGGAAGAGCCGCCGCAGAAGAAGGGCCAGAAGCGCCTGCTGCGCATCGCCGCGACCATCGTGGTCGAGCGCGACACGCACAAGGCGATGGTGATCGGCGACAAGGGTGACCGCATCAAGCGCATCGGCATGGAAACCCGCGTCGAGCTCGAGAAGCTGGCCGACGCCAAGGTGTTCCTCGAGCTGTGGGTCAAGGTGCGTTCCGGCTGGGCCGACGACGAGGCGCGCGTGCGCAGCTTCGGCTACGAATAGCCCGCCGGTGGCCACCCACCGCGTTTCCCACGAGCCGGCCTATGTGCTGCACCGCTACGACTGGAGCGAGTCGAGCGTCATCCTGGAAGCCTTCACCCGTCACTACGGGCGCATCGCCGTGGTGGCCAAGGGCGCCAAGCGGCCCAGTTCCAACTTCCGTCCGGTGCTGCTGCCCCTGCAGCCGCTGCAGCTGAACTACGGCGGCGACGCCGAGATCCGCACGCTGAAGGGCGCCGAGTGGATGGGCGGCCACGTCATGCCGACCGGCGAGTCGCTGATGTCCGGCTACTACATCAACGAACTGCTGCTGCGCCTGCTGGCGCGCGACGACGCGCACGAGGCGCTGTTCGACGCCTATGCCGGCGTGGTCGAGGTATTGGCCGGCGACCACGTCGGGGCCGAGGCCGCCACACAGGCAGCCGCGCTGCGGGCCTTCGAGCTGCTGCTGCTGCGCGAGGTCGGCCTGCTGCCCGCGCTCGATGCCGAGACGTCGACACTCGCGCCGCTGTCGCACGACGTTCGTTATGCCTTGCTGCCCGAGGCGGGGTTGCGCGAAGCGTCGGACGACGAAACGGCGCTGGCCGGCGCCGACTGGCAAGCGCTCCAGGGAGCGCTGGACGACCGCGCCCCTTTCACCGCCACGCTGCGCTGCGTCGCCCAGCTCACTACCGGCAGCAACGGCGCCTTGCGAACCCAGCTGCGTGTGCTGCTGAACTACCATTGCGGCGTGTCCACCCTGCGCACCCGGCAGATGATGCGGGACCTGCAAGCCCTTTGAACGCCATGACCACGCCTTCCACCCTCACGGCCCTTTCGGTCAACCTGAACAAGGTCGCCCTGGTACGCAACACCCGCCACCTCGGCATCCCGAGCGTGCTCTTCGCGGCCGCGGTCTGCCTCGACGCGGGCGCCAAAGGCATCACCGTGCACCCCCGGCCTGACGCGCGCCACATCCGCGCGCAGGATGTGCACGAACTCTCCGACCTGCTGGCCCGCGACTGGCCCGACGCCGAGTTCAACATCGAAGGCAACCCCTTCCACAACCTGATGGACTTCGTGCGCGACTGCCGCCCGCACCAGGCGACCTTCGTGCCCGACAGTGAAACCCAATCCACCAGCGACCACGGCTGGACCTTTCCAGACGACGCCGAGCGCCTGCGCCCGCTGATCGCCGAGGCGAAGAAGCTCGGCGTGCGCGTCAGCCTCTTCATGGACCCGGCGCCCGAGATGATGGCCGCGGCCAAGGCGGTCGGCGCCGACCGCGTCGAGCTCTACACCGAGGGCTACGCGGCTTCGCGCGGCACCTCGCGGGCCGCATCGGTGCTGGCGCTGTACACCGAAGCCGCACGCGCCGCTCAGGCAGTCGGCCTAGAGGTCAATGCCGGCCACGACCTGAGCCGCGACAACCTCGCCGACTTCCTGCGCGCCGTGCCGGGCGTGAAGGAGGTGTCGATCGGCCATGCCTTCGTGTCGGACGCCCTCGAGCTCGGCTACACCGCGACGACGCGCGACTACCTGCGTTGCATCGACGAGGCGCAGCGCGCCGGCTGACCGCGTGATCTACGGCATCGGCACCGACATCTGCGACGTCCGCCGCGTCGCCGCCACCTTCGAGCGCCAGGGCGAACGCTTCGCGCGCAAGGTCCTGAGCGACGCCGAGTTCGCCGTGTGGCAGGCACGCAGCGCGCGTTGGCCAAAGCGCGGCCTGAGCTACCTCGCCACCCGTTTCTCCGCCAAGGAAGCCTTCAGCAAGGCGGTCGGCATGGGCATGCGCATGCCGATGAGCTGGCGCCTGTGCGAGATCACCAACGAGCGCAGCGGCAAGCCGGTGATCGTGCTGCACGGCGTGCTCAAGGAGTGGTTCGAGGCCCGCGGCCTCACGGCCCACGTCACCGTCACTGACGAAACCGACTACGCGGCCAGCTTCGTGGTCGTCGAACAGAACACGCCTCCCACCGCATGAGTGCTCCCGTCACGCAACGCCCGCTCGTCATCGACGTCGCCGGCATCGAACTCACGACCGACGACCGCCGCCGCCTCGTCCATCCGCAGGTCGGCGGCGTCATCCATTTCGCCCGCAACTGGCAGAGCCGCGCGCAGATGCAGGCACTCAATGCCGAGATCAAGGCGATCCGGCCCGACCTGTTGATCTGCGTCGACCACGAGGGTGGCCGGGTGCAGCGCTTTCGCACCGATGGCTTCACCCGGCTGCCGTCGATGCGTGCGTTGGGCGTGCTGTGGATGGACGATGCGATGCGCGCCGTGCAGGCCGCCACGGCGGCCGGTTTCGTGCTGGCGAGCGAACTGCGCGCCGTGGGTGTCGACTTCAGCTTCGCGCCGGTGCTCGACCTGGACCATGGCGAGAGCTCGGTGATCGGCGACCGCAGCTTCCACCGCGAACCGCGTGTCGCCGCGTTGCTCGCGAAGGGCGTGATGCACGGCCTGTTGCAGGCCGGCATGGCCAACTGTGGCAAGCACTTCCCGGGGCACGGCTTCGTGAAGGCCGATTCGCATGTCGCGATCCCGGTCGACCGGCGCAGCCTGAAGGCGATCCTGGCCGACGACGCGCGGCCCTTCGAATGGCTCACCGGCACGCTGGCGGCCGTGATGCCGGCACACGTGATCTACCCGAAGGTGGATGCGCGGCCGGCGGGGTTCTCGTCGAAGTGGCTGCAGGACATTCTGCGGGGCCGGCTCGGCTTCGACGGCGCGATCTTCAGCGACGACCTCAGCATGGAGGCCGGCCGCTACATCGACGGCCGCCTGCTCAGCTACACCGACGCGGCGCTGGCTGCGCTCGATGCCGGCTGCGACCTGGCGATGCTGTGCAACCAGAGCGTCGGTGATGGTGCGCTGCTCGACGAATTGCTTGACGGCTTCGGTGCTGCGGCGGAAGCCGGGCGCTGGCAGCCGGACGCCGCGGGCGAGGCTCGGCGACTGGCGCTGCTGCCGCAGTCACCGGCACTGGCATGGGACGCGCTGGTCGCGTCGCCGGCCTACGGCAGGGCGCTGTCGCAGTTGCCGGGCTGACGCGTCGCGTCTTCTGCTTCGGTATTCCACAGCCGCGGCCCGCCGGCATCGAGGTGCGTCAGGTACAGCCGCAGGTCGAACTCGCGCTGGTGGTAGTCCGCATCCATGTGCGTGCACAGTGCATAGAAGGCCTTGTCGTGCTCGCGCTCCTTCATGTGGGCGAGCTCATGCACGACGATCATCCGCAGCCACTCGAGCGGCACCGCCTTGAACAGGCTCGCGACGCGGATCTCGCGCTTGGCCTTCAGCTTGCTGCCCTGCACGCGGGAGATGGTGGTGTGCGTGCCCAATGCGTGGCGGATGACGTGCAGCTTGCTGTCGAACATCACTTTCGACAGCGGGTCGGCGTTGCGCAGGAACTCGGACTTGAGCGCCATCACGTAGTCGTAGAGCGCGCGGTCGGTGCGCACCGCGTGCGCGGCAGGGTAGCGCTTCAGCAGCATCGGCCCGAGGCCCTGCTCGGCCATCAGCGTGCGCACCTGCGCCTGCAGGGCAGGCGGGTAGTGCGCGATGTACTTCACACCGTGCGCGCGTCGCGGGCCGCGTAGGCAAGGCCGGCCGCGACGCCGCCGAACAGATCGCCCTCGACCAGCTTCACCCCGGCAAAGCCGCGCCGCAGCGCCTGCTGGAACGGGCGCAGCGCGGACGAGCCGCCCGTCAGGTAGATCGCATCGAGGTCATGGCTGCGCAGGCCGGCGCGCCGCACGCACTCGTGCGCGCTGGCGACCACCTTGCCCAGCGATTCGGCGAGTTGCTGCGCCATGTCGTCCGGCGTCAGCGCGGCACCGAGGCCGGGCTCGACGAAGGAGAGGTCGATGGTCACGGCCGCATCGCTGACCGAGCCGTCGATCTTGGCCTGTTCGACCTCGCTCGCGATGCGGTGGCCGTAGCGTTCTTCCAGCACCGTCATCAGCCGGTCGTGCAGCCGCGTGTCGGCATAGCTGGTGCGCAGCTCCTGCGCCTGGCGCACGGCTTTGGGCGCGTAGAGCCAGTTGATCAGGTGCCAGGACGAGAGTTCGAAGAACACCTTGCTCGGCACCTCGCGGCCGCGCGCGTCGTGGTGGCGAAAGCCCAACTGCGGCATCACGCGCTCGAGGTTCAGGCGCTGGTCGAAGTCGGTGCCGCCGATGTGCACGCCGCTGGTGGCCAGCACGTCGCCGCTGCGGTCGGCTTGCGTCGCGCGCTCCGGCCCGAGGCGCACCACGGTGAAGTCGGAGGTGCCGCCGCCGATGTCGACGATGAGGATCAGCGATTCCTTCGTGACACGCTGCTCGTAGTCGAAGGCCGCGGCGATCGGCTCGAACTGGAAGCCGATGTCGCGAAAGCCCGCCGCGCGTGCGGCGTCGCGCAGGCTGTCTTCGGCTTGCCGATCGCGCTTGGCGTCGTCGTCGACGAAGTGCACCGGGCGGCCGATGACCACGCGCTGTGGGCGATGGCCCAGCGTCTGTTCGGCGCGCGTGCCCAGTTCGTGCAGGAAGCGCGCGACGATGTCCTGGAAGCTCACCAGGCCGTCGTACACCGCCGTGGTCTCCTGCATCAGCGAGCTGCCGAGCAGGCTCTTGAGCGAGCGCATCAGCCGGCCTTCGACGCCCGCGAGGTACATGGCGACGGCGTCGCGGCCGAAGTGCGTGCGGCGGTCTTCGGCGTTGTAGAAGAGCGCGGTGGGCATCGTCGTGGCCGCGCCTTCGAGCGGCAGCGCCTGGGCGACGCCGCCATCGATCGCCCAGGCGATCGCCGAATTGGAGGTGCCGAAATCGATCCCGATGCCGGCGTTCGACGTGCTCAAGATTCGCGACGCAGTGCGGGGAACAGGATCACGTCACGGATGCTCGGCGAATCCGTCAGCAGCATCATGAAGCGGTCGATGCCGATGCCGCAGCCGCCGGTGGGTGGCATGCCGTACTCCAGCGCGCGCACGAAGTCGTGGTCGTAGAACATTGCTTCGTCGTCGCCCGAGTCCTTGGCCGCGACCTGCGCGTTGAAGCGCGCGGCCTGGTCCTCGGCGTCGTTCAGTTCGCTGAAGCCGTTGCCGAACTCGCGGCCGGTGATGTAGAGCTCGAAGCGCTCGGTCACCTCCGGCCGGTCGTCGTTGGCGCGTGCCAGCGGTGAGATCTCGGTCGGGTGCTCCATGATGAAGGTCGGCTGCCAGAGCTTCTCTTCGACCGTCTCCTCAAAGTACATCACCTGCAGGCTGGCCAGGCTGCGCTGCGAGAGCTTGTTCTTCTCTTCGTTCAGGCCGACCTTGCGCAGGGCGTTGATGAGCCAGGTGGTGTCGTCCACATTCACGCCGGCCTCGGTGTGCTTGAGGATCGCCTCGCGGATCGTCAGCCGCTCGAAGGGCTGGCCCAGGTCGACGGGCTTGCCGCCGTACGTGAGCTGCTCGCTGCCGACCGTCTTCTTCGCGATGGTGCGAATGATCATTTCGGTGAAGTCCATCAGGTCCTGGTAGTTCCAGTAGGCCGCGTAGAACTCCATCATCGTGAACTCGGGGTTGTGCCGCACCGAGATGCCCTCGTTGCGGTAGCTCCGGTTGATCTCGAACACGCGCTCGAAGCCGCCGACGATCAGCCGCTTCAAGTACAGCTCGGGCGCAATGCGCAGGAACATCTCCTGGTCGAGCGCGTTGTGGTGCGTCTTGAAGGGTTTGGCGTTGGCCCCGCCCGGGATCGGGTGCAGCATCGGCGTCTCGACCTCGATGAAGTCGTTGGCCACCATGAATTCACGCAGCGCGCTCACGGCCTTGCTGCGTGCCTTGAAGCGGTCGCGCGCCGTTTCGTCGGTGATCAGGTCGACGTAGCGCTGGCGGTACTTCTGCTCCTGGTCGGCCATGCCGTGGAACTTGTCGGGCAGCGGTCGCAGGCTCTTGGTGAGGAGGCGCAGCCGGCTCACCTTGACCGACAGCTCGCCGGTCTTGGTCTTCATCAGCGTGCCTTCGGCACCCAGGATGTCGCCCAGGTCGTAGTGCTTGAAGGCGGCGTAGAGCTCTTCGCCCAGCGCGTCGCGCGTGACGTAGAGCTGGATGCGGCCGGTGCTGTCCTGCAGCGTCGCGAAGCTGGCCTTGCCCATCACGCGCTTGAGCATCATGCGGCCGGCCACACTGACCACGACAGCCTGCGCCTCGAGCGGCTCGGCCTCGGTGCCGCCATGGGTTGCGACCAACGTCGCGGCACGGTGCGCGGGCTTGAAGTCGTTCGGGAAGGCGACCTCCTTGCCGTCGGCCTGCGCCGCTCGCAGCGCCTTGAGTTTCTCGCGACGCTCCGCCATCAGCTGGTTGTCGTCGATCGCGGGCGCGGGGGAGGTCGTGGGTTCGGTCATGGGAAGCAGGCTGGATGGCACGGGCGGTGCCGCGCAAAACCTGCCATTTTAACCGGCCCCTCCTCCAAAGCGGGCAGGATGCGATGTGCCCCGCTCAGCGCGCGATGCCGTTGCGCGCGAGCAGGTCGCTCACCAGTTCGAGCCGCATGAGCGGGCTGTCGAGTTCCATCAGCCGCTGCTTGAGTTCGGACTGCATCGGCAACAGTTCGCACCAGCGGTTCGCGACCCAGCCGCAGTCGGCGAAACGGTAGGGCTCGGCCATGGGCAGGTGCAGGTCTTCCTGCCGCTCCATCCGGCGGCGCTCCTCGAGGGTCTCGACCAGCCGGCGCAGCGCGTCGGCGGCGGGCTGCAGGTCGGCGGGGACCTCGACGGCCACGTCGTCCGCGATCGCCTCGACCTCGGCCGTCCACAGCCCGTGCTTCTGCAGTTCGCTGCTGCGCACCCGGAAGCGCTGGGTGCCGATGCATTCGATCTGCATCAGGCCGGACTGCGGCGCCTCGAAGCTGCGGATGGTCGCGACGGTGCCGACCGCAGCGAAGCGTTCCGCGCCCGCACCGGCCACGCGCACCTCGGCGCCCTGGGTCAGGCTGACCACGCCGAAGGGCAGGCCGAGCTTGTGGCAGCGCCCGATGAGGTCGAGGTAGCGCACCTCGAAGATGCGCAGCGGCAGGTAGCCGTCGGGGAAAAGCACCGAACCCAGCGGGAACAGCGGCAGTGGCGAGGGGAGGGGCGTCGGCATGGTGGCGGAGGGCAGGTGTCTCTCAGCCATCCACCGTAGCAGATCATCGCGGGCGCAGAAACCCTTGGCGTCTTGCGCCAGACACGGTCGCGCCGCCGGCGCCTGACTATCATCGCCTTCCTTTCACGCCGTCTGCGCGCCATGCTTTATCAGATCCCTTCCTTCCTGCTCGACGTCATCGTCGGCCTCCTGGGCGGCGCCTGCCTGCTGCGGCTGTACATGCAGTACCACCGCGTGCCCTTCGGCAACCCGCTGGGCCGCTTCGTCTTCGCCGTGAGCGACTGGATCGTGATGCCGCTGCGACGCATCGTGCCCTCGGTCAAGCGCTGGGATCTGGCCAGCCTGATCGCCGCCTGGCTGCTGGTGCTCGCGAAGTTCGTGCTGCTGGCGCTGTTGATCGGCAGTCTGGGCCGCATGGCGATCCTGCCGCTGGTGTCGCTGGTCGGGCTGGTGCAGCTGGCCGTCTCGGGCCTGACGGCCTTGCTGGTGGTCTATGCGGTGTTGTCGTGGGTGCCGGGCGCGTCGTCGATGCTGCTCGACCTGGTGTCGCGCCTGGCCGAACCCATCGTGCGGCCGCTGCGCCGCATCATTCCGCTGGTCGGCGGCGTCGACCTGTCGCCGCTCGCCGCCATCGTGCTGCTGCAGGTCGTCGCGATCGCACTCGGCAGCCTGATGGGCGCCGTCTGGTCGCTGCGCGCCTGAGCCTCAGCTTACTGCGTCGGCGGGCTGACGAAGGAGCATCGCCAAGGTACTGGCGATGGTCTTGCGCAGTGCACGTCGGTCGCTGATGAAGTCGATCGCGCCCTTGGTCTGCAGGAACTCCGAGCGCTGGAAGCCCTCGGGCAGCGTCACGCGCACCGTTGACTCGATCACGCGCGGGCCGGCGAAGCCGATCAGCGCCTTGGGTTCGGCGATCACCACGTCGCCCAGGAAGGCGAAGCCGGCGCTCACGCCGCCCATGGTCGGGTCGGTCAGCACGCTGATGTAGGGCAGGCCCTTCTTCGCGAGCCGGGTGAGTGCGGCGTTGGTCTTGGCCATCTGCATCAGCGACAGCAGGCCTTCCTGCATGCGCGCACCGCCGGTGGCGGTGAAGCAGATGAAGGGCACCTTCTGCTCGATGGCGGTTTCGACGCCGCGCACGAAGCGCTCGCCGACCACGCTGCCCATGCTGCCGCCCATGAACTCGAACTCGAAGCAGGCGACCACCACGCTGATGCTGTGCACCGAGCCGCCCATGACGATGAGGGCATCGGTCTCGCCGGTGTTCTCCAGCGCTTCCTTGAGCCGTTCGGGGTACTTGCGGCTGTCCTTGAACTTCAGGGCGTCGACCGGCAGCACTTCCTGGCCGAGTTCGTAGCGGCCTTCGGCGTCGAGGAAGGCGTCGAGACGCGCACGCGCACCGATGCGGTGGTGGTGGGCGCAGCTCGGGCAGACGTTCTGGTTGTGCTCGAGATCGGTCTTGTAGAGCACCGTCTCGCAGCTCGGGCATTTGATCCAGAGACCTTCGGGCACCTGACGGCGCTCGCTCGGGTCGGTCTGCTCGATTTTCGGGGGAAGCAGTTTTTCTAGCCAGCTCATGGAATCTCCTGGAGAGCGCGGATTATCGACCAGACGCGTTCTTGGCGGTGGCGGCCGGCAGCGCGTCGAGCGCCTGGCGGATCTCGGCCAGGAATTCGGCGACCAGCGGCACCACCTTGTCGCGCGGCTGGCCGTCGATCAGCTGAATGATCTTGGTGCCGATGACGACCGCATCGGCCGCCGAGCCGACCGCCTGCGCCGTGCGCGCGTCGCGGATGCCGAAGCCCACGCCCACCGGCACGCTCACGTGCTCGCGGATGCGCGGGATCATGCGGCCGACCGCTTCGGTGTCCAGGTGGCCGGCGCCCGTCACGCCCTTGAGCGACACGTAGTACACATAGCCCGTCGCGATGCGGCCGACCTGCGCCATGCGCTCGTCCGTGCTGGTCGGGGCCAGCAGGAAGATCAGGTCGATGCCGGCGGCGCGCAGGTCGGTGGCGAAGTCCTCGCATTCCTCGGGCGGGTAGTCGACGACGAGCAGGCCGTCCACGCCGGCAGTTGCCGCGTCGCGGATGAAACTGCCCTTGCCGTGCACGCCGTCGTAGCGCTCGACCGGGTTGGCGTAGCCCATCAGCACGACCGGCGTGCGCTCGTCCTTCTCACGGAAGGCGGCCACCATCGCCAACACCTGCTTCGTGCCGATGCCCAGCGCCAGCGCGGCTTCGCCGGCCTTCTGGATCACCGGGCCGTCGGCCATCGGGTCGGAGAAAGGCACGCCGAGCTCGATGACATCGGCGCCGGCGGTGACCATGCCGTGCATCAGGTCGGGCGTGATGTCGGCGTAGGGGAAGCCGGCCGTGACGTAGGGAATGAGCGCCTTGCGCCCGTCTTTCTGAAGCGCCTCGAAGGCGGCGGCGATGCGGCTCATGCCTTGCCTCCCTTCACGCTCAGGCCGCGCATCGACGGCCGGTCGTAGAAGTCGACCCCTGAAAGGTCGGCAACGGTGCCGATGTCCTTGTCGCCACGCCCGGAGAGGTTCACCAGGATCGACTGGTCCGGCCGCATCGTCTTCGCCAGCTTCATCGCATAAGCGACTGCATGGCTCGACTCGAGCGCCGGGATGATGCCTTCGGTGCGGCACAGGTAGTGGAAGGCCTCCAACGCTTCGGTATCGGTGATGCCGACGTACTCGGCGCGGCCGATGTCCGCCAGGTGGGCGTGCTCCGGGCCGACGCCGGGGTAGTCCAGCCCGGCGCTGATGCTGTGCGTCTCGGTCACCTGGCCGTCTTCGTTCTGCAGCAGGTAGGTGCGGTTGCCGTGCAGCACGCCCGCGCTGCCGCGCAGGATCGAGGCCGAGTGCTTGCCGCTGTCCAGGCCTTCGCCGGCTGCCTCGACGCCGATCAGGCGGGTGCCCTCGAAGGGGATGTACGGGTGGAAGATGCCCATCGCGTTGCTGCCGCCGCCGACGCAGGCGACGACCACGTCGGGCTGCCGGTTCGCGATGCCGTCGTCGGCCAGCATGGCCGGCATTTGTTCGATGCATTCCGTGCCGATCACGCTCTGGAAGTCGCGCACCATCATCGGGTAGGGGTGCGGGCCGGCCACGGTGCCGATGATGTAGAACGTGTTCTCGACGTTGGTGACCCAGTCGCGCATCGCCTCGTTGAGCGCGTCCTTCAGCGTCTTGCTGCCCGACTCGACCGGCACCACGGTGGCGCCCAGCAGGTTCATGCGATAGACGTTGGGGCTCTGGCGCTTGACGTCCATGCTGCCCATGTAGACCACACATTCGAGGCCGTAGCGGGCGCAGATGGTGGCGGTCGCCACGCCGTGCTGGCCCGCGCCGGTCTCGGCGATCACGCGCGGCTTGCCCATGCGCTTGGCGAGCATGGCCTGGCCGATCACGTTGTTGATCTTGTGGGCACCGGTGTGGTTCAGGTCCTCGCGCTTCAGGTAGATCTGCGCACCGCCCATCTCGCGGCTGGTGCGCGCCGCGTGGTAGACCGGCGAGGGCCGGCCGACGAAGTGCTTGAGCTCGTAATGGAATTCCGCGAGGAAGGCCGGGTCATCCTTGAACTTCGCATACGCCTCGCGCAGTTCGGCGATGGCGTGGGTGAGCGTTTCGCTCGCGAACGTGCCGCCGTAGGGGCCGAAATGGCCGGCGGCGTCGGGTTGTTGATAGCTGCTTTGCATGGTTCTCTCGATCGATGGGGCCGCGCCCGTCGACAAAGAGACGGTGCGGCCGGTCAAAGGGGTGCGAGGTCGGCTGCGCGCACGGCAGCGATGAAATCGCGGATCTTTCCGGCGTCTTTGATGCCTTTGGAGGCCTCGACGCCGGAACTCACATCAACGGCCAGCGATGGGCATCGCGGCCGGAGCTGGCGAATGCCATCGGCCACGTTTGCAGGTGTGAGTCCACCACTCAAGACGAGGTGAGCGTCGACGGCGGTTGGAAGAAGTGACCAATCGAATGCCTTGCCGCCACCGCCGAACCCGTCGACATGGGCGTCGAGCAGGATGGCCTGGGCGTGGGAGAAATCGGAAGCGTATTTTACGAGGTCGAAGTCCGCCCCCGCCGCGCCCAGCGGAATCCGGGCCGCGCGCATGTAACGGTACGTTCCGTGGCCACTGGCTTCACGGCACTGCGCAGGGGTCTCGTCACCGTGGAACTGGGCCATCGCGCCGGGCACGGCGGCCAGCGCCCCCATCACCTGCTCCGGCGCTTCGTTCACGAAAAGCAGCACCGGCGTGACGAAGGGCGGCAGGCGCGCGGCGAGCGTCGCCGCGCGCTGCGCGGTCACGGCCCGCGGGCTGGCCGGATAGAGCACGAAGCCCACGGCGTCGGCGCCCGCGTCGACCGCCGCATCCACGTCGGCCTCACGCGTGAGGCCGCAGATCTTGATGCGGGTTCGGGCAGCTGTCGGCGCGGTCATGGCGGGCCATCATACGCAGCGCCGCTGGCGCCCAGGGTCGCCTCGGCGGGGAGCCCCCAGGCCGCGTCGTACAGGGGGCCGACGAAGTAGAGCCCGGCCGGCGAGAAGGTCGGCGCCGCCACCTTGCGGCTGCGCGCCGCGAGCACTTCGGCGATCCATTCGGGCCGCTCGTCGCCGTGCCCGATGCGCACCAGGCAGCCCATGAGGTTGCGGATCATGTGGTGCAGGAAGGCGTCGGCCTCGAACTCGAAGTGCCACTGGCAGCGCTCGCCGTCGGGGGCGACGTCCTTTTGCGTGACCGTGATGCGGCGCATCGTCTTGACCGGCGACCTCGCCTGGCAGGCCGACGCGCGGAACGATGTGAAGTCGTGCTCGCCGATCAATTGGGCGGCGGCGTTGCGCATGGCCGCACCGTCCAGCGATCGCATCGACCACCCGACACGACCCGCATCGAGGCTGGGTCGCACCGGCGACTGCGACAGCACGTAGAGATAGCGGCGCGCCACCGCGCTGGCCCGGCAGTGGAAGGCGTCGGGCACCGGGTGGGCCCACTGGATCGCGATGTCGTCCGGCAGGTAGCGGTTGGTGCCGCGCACCCAGGAAAAGGGCGTGCGTTCGATGTCGGTGTCGAAGTGCACCACCTGCATCAGGCCGTGCACGCCGGCGTCGGTACGGCCGGCGCACAGCGTGGAAATGGGGCGATCGGCAAAGCGGCCCAGGGCCGCTTCCAGCTTGTCCTGCACGGTCTGACCGGACAGCTGGCTCTGCCAGCCCTGGTAGGCCTGGCCGTTGTAGCGAACGCCGAGGGCCAGCCTCACGTGGGTCGAACAGGCCGCCGGCGCATGCGTCGTGTCAGCCTCTCAGGCCAGTTGCGCCAGCAGTTGCTTGGCCTGAACCTTCAGGTCGCCGGAGCTTTCGGCTTCGACTTCCTCGACCAGCGAGCGCGCGCCTTCGGTGTCGCCCAGGGCCTGCAGTTCGCGCGCCAGCGACAGCTTGATCGCGTGCGGGTTGTCATTGGCTTCGTCCAGCGGCTCGAGCTGTCCCGGCTCGGTGTCGTTGGACTCGCGCTGGTTCAGGCCCGCGAGCGCGCTCATGTCGAACTCGATGAAGCCGGAATCGCTGGGCAGGCCCGCACGCAGCGTCGCTGGCTGCGTGTGTTCCTCGGTGCCCATCGAACGCGACATGCCGGGCATCTCCAGCGCGGCGGGGGCGGTGTTGAAATCGGTGTCGAAGTCCGCCTGCGGGCTCATCGGCGACATGTCGCGCAGCGTGTCGCGGGAGGTTGCCGCGAAGCGTTCCGGCGCAGGCGCCTGGATCGGAGGCAGGCTGGCGCTCACGGGGGCCGGTTCGGTGATCGGCGCCGGCATGGTCGTCGTCGTGTCCAGGGGCGATGGTCGGCTCAGGTCGAGGTCGAAGTCGAGCGGGGCCACCGACGGGACGAAGGCGGGCGGCGGCGCGGCGACCGGGGCGGCCGGCGGTGGCGCCGCGACCACAGCGGCAGCCGCTGCCACGGCAACGGCAGCCGCTGCCGGCGGAACGCTGTCGCCACCGACCGGGCGCACACCCGCTTCGTACAGCGGGTTGCCCGGGTCGAGCTCCTTGCCCATCTCCACCACGCGGTTCCAGTCGTTGCCCTGGCCGCCGGTCAGCTTGTGCACGTCGGACGCGAGTGCCTCGTAGGCACGGAGGTCGCGCCGCTTGGCGTGGATTTCGAGCAGCTTGAGGTGGATGGCGATGCGCTCGGGGTTGATACGCAGCGCTTCCCGCAGGATCTCTTCGGCCTGGAGGTCGCGCCCGTAGGCCAGGTACACGTCGGCCTCGGCCACCGGATCGACATCGCCGGCATCCAGCTGGCTGGGCGAGTACGACAGCGACGAGACGACCGAGCGGTTCTTGGTGTCGACCGATTCCCCGCCGCTGGCAGCGAAGAACGAGTCCTTGGGCAGGCGGCTTTCCAGGAAGACGCTGTCGCCGGCGTCCTGGCGGCGGCGCTTGACCGCCTTGTAGCCGAGGAAGCCGAGGAGCAGCAGGATGAGCGCGCCGCCGCCGAGCATCAGCGGGTTGTCGAGCAGGTCGTCCAGGAAGCTGGATTCCGGGGGCGGCGGTGGCGCAGCCGGCTTGGTGGGGGGCTTCGGTGCTGCGTCGGGAGCAGGTGCCGGCGCTGGCGGCGGTGTCAGCGCAGCCGTGGCGGCGGCCGGTGCGACCACCGTCGGTGCTGCACTGGACGCGGCAGGTGCCGCCGGCGCTGCGGCTGTCGGCGTGGTGGTGGACGGCACGGCAGCCGGTGCGACCGGCGCACTGGCCGACGCAGGCGCGGCCGGGGCGGCGCCTGCCGGAGCCGACGCGGTGGCGCCAGCCGACTGCAGCTTGTTCAGGTCGCTGATGTTCTTGGACAGCTCGGCCACGCGGGCGCTGCTTTCCTGCGCCTGGCGCGCCTGGGCCAGCTTGTCGTCGGCGGCGCGGGCCTGCGCGATGGTGAGCTTGTCCGGTGCCGCGGCCGCCTTGCTGCGGTCCTCGACATTGGCCTCCAGTCGGCCCGAACTCTGGCGGTCGGCGGGGACCACGGCCGAGGTCGGTGCGTTGTCGGCCAGCCGGCGGCGGTAGTCGCCGAAGTCCCGGCTCTGGGCGACCACCGTGCGGCGGGCCTCGGGCGCTGGCGTGGCGGCGGCTTGCGACGCGTCGGGCAGGTCGAGCACCGCGCCGGCCTTCATGCGGTTCATGTTGCCGCCGATGAAGGCATTGGGATTGGCGCGCAGCATCGCGACCAGCATCTGATCGAGCGAGACATCGGCGGGCTTGTAGGCGCCCGCAATCTTGCTGGCGGTGTCGCCGGGCTGCACGGTGACCTGCTGGCCCGCACCGCTGCCCTCCGCGGTCCGCACCGCGGGTGCTTCGGCGGGGGGAGGCACGGCGGCGATCGCCGGACGCGTGGGGCGGCGAGCCGACGGTGGCGGAATCGAGGCGGAACCGGTGCCGATGCTGATCTGCGGCGACACGGGAGCCGGCGCGGCGGCGGTGGCGGTCGAACGGCTGGCCGGCGGGTCGAGCAGCACCGTGTAGTCGCGAACGATGCGGCCCGTGTTCCAGGTGGCTTCGAGCAGCAGATCGATGAACGGGTCGGACACCGAGCGATTGCTCGTCAGCCGGACGACGTAGCGGCCGTCGGCGCGGCGCTGCAGCGCGCTGCGCACGTCGGACAGGGCCGCGTTGTAGGGCACGCCGGCCGCGCGGAAGGCGTCCTGCGAGGCGATGTTGACGCGCAGGCCATCGGCCTCGGCGGCGCTCATTTCAGCGATTTCAATCTCGGCGCGCAGGGGTTCGCCGATGGCGGACTGCACATTCATGCGGCCCAGCGACAGCGCGTGGGCATCGATGAGGGCCGACCCCAGTCCCAGGACGATCGCCGCGCTGAGCAATGAGAGCCGGGCACGACCACGTGACGTCGGGTTCAGGCGGGTGGCCGAATCGCGGACCGCAGGCAACGGATGTCTTGTCATGCTGGAAGAGGGGCACCGCGGCCCAAAGTGTAAGAGGACGTTAACACCATCGTTCTGCACTGACAAGGCGACAGGCCCGTTCACCCCAGTGCGCGCCAACTTCGGCATGGTCTACGCGTTGCAACAGAGCAACGAGCGCCCATTTCTGGGCGTTCGTGTGACGTTTTACGCGTCCAGCAGGATGCGCAACATGCGACGCAGCGGCTCCGCAGCGCCCCACAGCAGCTGGTCGCCGATGGTGAAGGCGCCCAGGTACTCCGGGCCCATCGCCAGCTTGCGCAACCGGCCGACCGGGATGCTCATGGTGCCGGTCACGGCGACGGGCGTCAGGTCCTTGACGGTGGCCTCTCGCGTATTGGGAACGACCTTGACCCAGGCGTTGTCGGCCGCGATCAAGGCCTCGATGTCCGCCATTGGCACGTTCTTCTTGAGCTTGAAGGTCAGCGCCTGGCTGTGGCAGCGCATCGCGCCGATGCGCACGCAGAAACCGTCCACCGGCACCGGGGCAACATCGAAGCCCGGCCCCTGGCCGAGGATCTTGTTGGTTTCGGCGCCGCCCTTCCACTCTTCCTTGGACATGCCCCACTCGGCATCATCCGAGTTCTTGCCGATCCCGAGGTCCTTGTCGATCCAGGGGATCAGCGAACCGCCGAGCGGCGCGCCGAAGTTCGCCGTTTCGCTGGCCGACAGGTTTTGCTGCTTGTGCAGCACCTTGCGGTCGATTTCGAGGATGGCCGACTTCGGGTCGTCCAGCAGCGCGCGCACTTCGGCGTTGAGCGTGCCGAACTGCGTCAGCAACTCGCGCATGTGCTGCGCGCCGCCGCCGGACGCGGCCTGGTAGGTCATGCTGGTCATCCACTCGACCAGGCCGGCCTTGTAGAGTGCGCCGACGCCCATCAGCATGCAGCTCACGGTGCAGTTGCCGCCGATCCAGTTCTTGCCGCCCTTGGTCAGGGCGTTCTGGATGACGGGCAGGTTGACCGGGTCGAGCACGATGATCGCGTCGTCCTTCATGCGCAGCGTGGAGGCGGCGTCGATCCAGTGCCCGTTCCAGCCGGCGGCCCGCAGCTTGGGAAACACCGCGCTCGTGTAGTCGCCGCCCTGGCAGGTGATGACGATGTCGCACTTCTTGAGCGCGTCGATGTCGTGCGCGTCCTTCAGGGCCGTCTCGTTCTTGGCCATCGCCGGGGCCTTGCCGCCGGCGTTGGAGGTCGAGAAGAACATCGGCTCGATGAGCCCGAAGTCGCCTTCGGCCTGCATGCGGTCCATCAGGACCGAGCCGACCATGCCGCGCCAGCCTACGAGGCCGACCAGAGGTTGAGATGCGTTCGCCATTTCCATGTGCCCTATCAAGAAAGAAAAAAGTGGTTTCTCTTTGCGCCCGGCTCGTCGAGCCGGGGAGGGGCGTGACGAAGCGGGCTGCGGTTAGCCGGTAATCGTCTTTTTGGTGATTGCTGCAACGACCGCGTCGCCCATCTCGCGGGTGCCGACCCGCTTCGTGCCTTCCGACCAGATGTCGCCGGTGCGCAGCCCGGCGGCGAGCACCGACTTGACCGCCGACTCGATTCGGTCGGCAGCTTCGGGTTGTTGGAGGGAGAAGCGGAGCATCATGGCAGCAGACAGGATTGTAGCCAATGGGTTGGCAACCCCCTTGCCAGCAATGTCGGGCGCGCTGCCATGGCTCGGTTCGTACAGGCCCTGGCTGCTGGAATTGAGCGACGCCGACGGGAGCATGCCGATCGAACCGGTCAGCATGGCCGCCTCGTCCGACAGGATGTCGCCGAACATGTTGCCGGTGACCACCACGTCGAACTTCTTCGGTTCCTTGACCAGTTGCATGGCGGCGTTGTCGACGTACATGTGGTCGAGCGCGACGTCCGGGTACTCCTTGCCGACCTCGGTCACGATGTCCTTCCAGAACTGGAAGGTCTCCAGCACGTTGGCCTTGTCGACGCTGGTCACGCGCTTGCTGCGCTTGCGGGCGGCCTCGAAGGCCACACGGGCGATGCGTTCGACCTCGGGGCGCGAATAGCGCATCGTGTCGAAGGCTTCCTCGGCCCCGGGGAAGTGCCCGTCGACGGCGGTGCGCCGGCCGCGCGGCTGGCCGAAGTAGATGTCGCCGGTCAGTTCGCGAATGATCAGGATGTCCAGGCCGGCGATCAGTTCGGGCTTGAGGCTCGATGCGTCCACCAGTTCTTCGTAGCAGATGGCCGGGCGGAAGTTGGCGAACAGGCCCAGGTTCTTGCGCAGGCCGAGGATGGCCTGCTCGGGGCGGAACTGGCGCTCGAGCTTGTCGTACTTCCAGTCGCCGACGGCGCCGAACAGCACCGCATCGGCTTCCTTGGCGAGCTTCAACGTGGCGTCGGGCAGCGGATGGCCGTGCGCGTCGTAGGCGGCGCCGCCGACCAGGGCGGTTTCCATTTCGAAGTCGAGCTCGAGCGCGTCGAGCACGCGGATGGCTTCCGCGACGATTTCGGTGCCGATGCCATCGCCGGGGAGGACTGCGATTTTCATGAACTGATTTTTCTGGTTGAGTTGAAACGTTAGCCGCTCAAACGAGCGAAGCCTTGGCCAGCCACGGCTTGGTGGCCAGGCGCTCGGCCTCGAAGGCCTTGATCTTGTCCTTCTTCTGCAGCGTCAGGCCGATGTCGTCGAGCCCGTTGATCAGGCAGTACTTGCGGAAGGCCTGCACGTCGAACGCGAGTTCGGCGCCGTCCGGCTTGACGACCACCTGGCGTTCCAGGTCGACCGTGAGCGTGTAGCCCGGGAAGGCGAATGTCTCGTCGAACAACTGCGCCACCTGTGCCTCGGGCAGCACGATTGGCAGCAGGCCGTTCTTGAAGCTGTTGTTGAAGAAGATGTCGGCGTAGCTCGGCGCGATGATGGCGCGAAAGCCGAACTGGTCGAGTGCCCACGGTGCGTGCTCGCGCGACGAACCGCAGCCGAAATTCTTGCGCGCCAGCAGCACCGAGGCGCCCGCGTAACGCGGCTGGTTCAGCACGAAGTCCGGGTTCGGCTTGCGGCTGGCCGGGTCCTGCCCCGGTTCGCCGTGGTCGAGGTAGCGCCATTCGTCGAAGAGGTTGGGGCCGAAGCCGGTCTTCTTGATCGACTTCAGGAACTGCTTGGGGATGATCGCGTCAGTGTCGACGTTCTCGCGGTCCATCGGCGCCACGAGGCCCTTGTGTACGGTGAATTTCTGCATGGTGTGTCTCCTGCTCAGGCGAATTGGCGGACGTCGACGAAATGGCCGTGCACCGCGGCCGCGGCGGCCATGGCCGGGCTGACGAGGTGCGTGCGGCCGCCGGCGCCTTGCCGGCCTTCGAAGTTGCGGTTGCTGGTGCTGGCGCAGCGCTCGCCCGGCTCCAGCCGGTCGGCGTTCATCGCGAGGCACATCGAGCAGCCCGGTTCGCGCCACTCGAAGCCCGCCGCCTTGAAGATCACGTCGAGGCCTTCGCGCTCGGCCTGTTCCTTCACCAGGCCCGAGCCCGGCACGACCATCGCGAGCTTGACGTTCTTCGCGACCTTCTGGCCGAGCTTCTTCACGATCGCGGCGGCTTCACGCATGTCTTCAATGCGGCTGTTGGTGCAGGAGCCGATGAACACCTTGTCGATGAAGATGTCGTTCATCGGTTTGTTCGGCTCAAGACCCATGTAGACCAGCGCGCGCTCGATGGCGCCGCGCTTGTTGGCGTCTTTTTCCTTGTCCGGATCGGGCACGCGGCCGTCGATCGGCATCACCATTTCGGGTGAGGTGCCCCAGGTGACCTGCGGCAGGATCTGCGTCGCATCGAGTTCGACCACCTGGTCGAAGTGCGCGCCCGGGTCGGACTGCAGCGTCTTCCAGTAGCTCACGGCATGGTCCCACTCGACGCCGGTCGGCGCGAAGGGGCGGCCCTTGACGTAGGCGATGGTCTTGTCGTCCACCGCGACGAGGCCCGCGCGCGCGCCGGCTTCGATCGCCATGTTGCAGACCGTCATGCGACCTTCCATGCTCAGGTCGCGGATGGCCGAGCCGGCGAACTCGATCGTGTAGCCGGTGCCGCCTGCCGTGCCGATGCGGCCGATGATGGCCAGCACGATGTCCTTGGCGGTGCAGCCCAGCGGCAGCTTGCCCTCGACCTTCACCAGCAGGTTCTTGGCCTTCTTGGCCAGCAGCGTCTGCGTGGCCATCACGTGCTCGACCTCGCTGGTGCCGATGCCGTGCGCCAGCGCGCCGAAGGCGCCATGGGTGGAGGTGTGCGAGTCGCCGCAGACCACCGTCATGCCCGGCAGCGTCGCGCCCGATTCGGGGCCGATCACGTGCACGATGCCCTGGCGCTTGCTGAGGAACGGATAGAAGGCGGCGGCACCGAACTCGGCGATGTTGCTGTCGAGCGTGGTGATCTGTTCCTTGCTGATCGGGTCGGTGATGCCGTCGTAGCCCAGCTCCCAGTGGGTGGTCGGCGTGTTGTGGTCGGCGGTGGCCACCACCGAGCTGATGCGCCAGAGCTTCCGGCCGGCCACGCGCAGGCCTTCGAAGGCCTGCGGGCTGGTCACTTCGTGCACCAGGTGCCGGTCGATGTAGAGGATCGACGTGCCGTCTTCCTCGGTGTGGACGACGTGTTCGTCCCAGAGCTTGTCGTAGAGCGTGCGTGCCATGACTGTCTTCTTTCGTGGGGAGGGTGAGGGTTCGTGCTCAGGCAGCGAGCCCGAGCGTTTCTTGTTCGGAGGCGGCGCCGGACGCCTGCAGGTGTGCCACCAGCGCACGCGCGGCCACCGGCAGCGTCGAGAAATCGCGCGCGACGAGTCGGATCTCGCGGCGCGCCCAGGCGTCGGTCAGTTCGACACGGACCAGCCGCTGGCCGATGCCGCCGTGCATCAGCGCGAAGGCGTGGCCGGGCATCACGCCGATGCCCAGGCCGTTCTCGATCATCCGGCACATCGCGTCGAGGCCTGTCACGTGGATGCGCAGCTTGATGCTGCGGCCCGCGTCCAGCGCGGCCTGCCGCGTGGCCACGTAGATCGAGCTGTTCGTGTGCAGGCCGACGTGGTCGTAGTCCAGTGAATCCGCGAAGGCGAGGGCGTTGCGGCTTGCCAATGCATGGTCGGCCGGCACGATGAGCACCAGCCGGTCGTGCCGGTAGGGCAGGCTCTGCAGGTCGCTGCCACCGTCGCCGGCGTGGCAGATGCCGAGGTCGGCCGCGCCTTCGTGCACCGCGCGGAGCACCTCGGTGCTCAGGTGCTCCTCGAGGTCGATCTTGATGGCTTCATGGTCGCGGCGGAAGGCGCCCAAATCTTCCGGCAGGAACTGCACAATGGCCGAGATGTTGGCGTGCACCCGCACGTGGCCGCGCACACCGTCGGCGTACTCGCTCAATTCGCCCTGCATCTTCTCGAGGCTGTAGAGCACCGAACGGGCGTGGTGCAGCAGGCTCTCGCCGGCGGGCGTGAGGTCGACACCGCGCGCATGGCGGTACAAGAGCGGCGTGCCCAACGTGGCCTCGAGGTCGGACAGCCGCTTGCTGATGGCCGATGCCGCGATGAATTCCCGCTCCGCCGCGCGCCCGATGCTGCCCAGCTCGCACACCGCCACGTAGAGCTGGAGCGAGGTCAGGTCGATTCGGCGGGCGAAGGTCCGTTCGGACGCGGTCACGGCATCGTGTGAGAAGAGGTGGGGTGCGTATTCTCCCTGAGAGTGCCTGCTCGTGCCATCGTGATCCGAGATGACTTGGCTGCCGGGTCGCGATGAGGCGCGTCGCGACGGGCGCTGCCATGAAAAAAGCGGGCGCAAGGCCCGCTTTGTGCTGCGATCGGAACGATCGACCGATTACTGGCGCTTCTTGGCCGCGTCTTCCATCTTTTCGCCACCCTTCTGGATGTCCTGACCTGCGCCCTTGACGGTGTTGCAGCCGGCCAGCGGCACGCCGAATGCGAAGACGACGGCGATCATTGCGGTAAGTTTTTTCATGACAGAACTCCTTCAAGCGGTTTGTTGACGGTATTGAGCGTGGAATCACCCTCTGGCAATGAAGTTATCGAAGCCGCCCATCCGCTTCTGTCAGCCAAGACGCAAAAAAGCTGCCCGCAGGCAGCTTTCGAGCGCGAAGGCCGGCGTGGCCTTCGACAGCGCATCAACGCTGGGCGATGGGCTTCACGTCGCGCGGGGTGAAACCTTCGAACAACTGGCGCGGGCGGCCGATCTTGTATTCCGGGTCGCCGATCATCTCGTTCAATTGGGCGATCCAGCCCACCGTGCGGGCCAGTGCGAACACAGCCGTGAACAGCGGCACCGGGATGCCGATGGCGCGCTGCACGATGCCCGAGTAGAAGTCGACGTTCGGGTAAAGCTTGCGCGACACGAAATACTCGTCCTCCAGGGCGATCTTCTCGAGGGCCATGGCCAGCTTGAAAAGCGGGTCGTTTTCCAGGCCCAGTTCGCTCAGCACTTCCTTGCAGGTTTCCTGCATCAGCTTGGCGCGCGGGTCGTAGTTCTTGTACACGCGGTGACCGAAGCCCATCAGCTTGACGTTGGAGTTCTTGTCCTTCACCTGCTTGATGAACTCGCCGATCTTCTCGACGCCGCCCGCCTTCTGGATGTCGTAGAGCATGTTGAGCGCCGCTTCGTTGGCGCCGCCGTGGGCCGGGCCCCAGAGGCAGGCCACGCCGGCGGCGATCGCTGCGAAGGGGTTGGTGCCCGATGAACCGCACAGGCGCACGGTCGAGGTCGATGCGTTCTGTTCGTGGTCGGCGTGCAGGGTGAAGATGCGGTCGAGCGCGCGCTCGAGCACCGGGCTCACCTTGTACTCTTCGCACGGCGTGGCGAACATCATGTGCAGGAAGTTGCCCGCGTAGCTCAGGTCGTTGCGCGGGTACATGTACGGCTGACCGATCGTGTACTTGTACGCCATGGCCACCAGCGTCGGCATCTTCGCGATCAGGCGGATCGCGGCGATCTCGCGGTGTTTCGGGTTGTTGATGTCCGTGCTGTCGTGATAGAAGGCCGACAGGGCGCCGACCAGGCCGGTCATGATGGCCATCGGGTGCGCGTCGCGGCGGAAGCCGCGCAGGAAGAACTGCATCTGCTCGTTGACCATCGTGTGGTTGCTCACGAGCTTGGTGAAGTCCTGCTTCTTGCCGGCGTCCGGCAGTTCTCCGTACAGCAGCAAGTGGCAGGTCTCGAGAAAGTCGCAGTTGGTGGCGAGTTGCTCGATCGGGTAGCCGCGGTAGAGCAATTCGCCCTTGTCGCCGTCGATGTACGTGATGGCCGACTGGCACGACGCCGTCGACATGAAGCCCGGGTCGTACGTGAACATGCCGGTCTGTGCGTACAGCTTGCGGATGTCGATCACGTCGGGGCCCATCGTGCCCTTGTAGACCGGCAGATCGACGTTGTCCCCGCCGTTGCTGAAGGACAGGGTGGCTTTGGTGTCGGAGGCTTTCATTTCGACTTTCTTTCTCTTGAGATTGATGTTCGGGAAGACTTGAACAGGCGCGCCGTCAGACGCGCATCAGCCGCAGCAGATCGACCACGTCCGCCCCGGCCCATGCGGGCTCAGGCTCCTTTCGCTGCAAAAGGAGGTCGAGCAGATCGTGATCCGACAGATCCATCAATGTCTCCATCGCCTTGGCCTGGCGCACGGTCAAGCGGCTTTCGTGCTGCTCGAAGAAGCGTGCGATGAAAAGGTCGTTTTCCAGCAGGCCGCGACGCGTGCGCCATTTCAGCTTGCTGAGCGCGCGAACGTCCAGCGGCTGGTCGAGGTCGGCGGCGGCGTGCATGAGGCTGATTCTTCCCGGTTCAGATGGCGCGACGCACCATCAGTTCCTTGATCTTGCCGATGGCCTTCGTCGGATTCAGGTTCTTCGGGCACACGTCCACGCAGTTCATGATCGTGTGGCAGCGGAACAGGCGGTACGGGTCTTCAAGGTTGTCCAGGCGCTCGGCGGTGGCTTCGTCGCGGCTGTCGGCGATGAAGCGGTAGGCCTGCAGCAAGCCGGCCGGGCCGACGAACTTGTCGGGGTTCCACCAGAAGCTCGGGCAGCTCGTCGAGCAACTCGCGCACAGGATGCACTCGTAGAGGCCGTCGAGCTCTTCGCGCTCTTCGGGGCTCTGCAGGCGTTCTTTCTCGGGCGGGATGTTGTCGTTCTGCAGGTACGGCTTGATCGAGTTGTACTGCTTGAAGAACTGCGTCATGTCGACGATCAGGTCGCGGATCACCGGCAGGCCGGGCAGCGGCTTGAGCACGACGGTGCCCTTGAGCGTGTTCATGTTGGTCAGGCAGGCCAGACCGTTCTTGCCGTTGATGTTCATCGCGTCGGAACCGCAGACGCCTTCGCGGCAGGAGCGGCGGAACGACAGCGTCGGGTCTTGTGCCTTGAGCTTCATGAGGGCGTCGAGCAGCATGCGTTCGTGGCCGTCGAGTTCGATCTCGATGGTCTGCATGTACGGCTTCGCGTCCTTGTCCGGGTCGTAGCGATAGATCTGGAATGTGCGCTTCATCGTGGTGACCTTGTGAGTGCTTTTTATGAGCTGGGAGCGTTAGAACGTGCGGACCTTGGGCGGCACGCTGTCGACGGTCAGGGGCTTCAGACGCACAGGCTTGTAGGCCAGGCGGTTGTCTTCGCTGTACCAGAGCGTGTGCTTCATCCAGTTCTTGTCGTCGCGGCCCAGCGGTGCGACCGGGTCGTCGGCGGGGCGCTCGTAGTCTTCCACCGTGTGGGCGCCGCGGCATTCGGTGCGGGCGGCCGCGGAGATCATCGTGGCCTGGGCCACTTCGATCAGGTTGTCGACTTCCAGCGCCTCGATGCGCGCGGTGTTGAACACCCGCGACTTGTCCTTGAGCGTGATCGCCTTGACGCGTTCACGCACCTGGGCGATCTTGCCCACGCCTTCGTTCATGGACGCCTGCTTGCGGAACACCGCCGCGTGCTGCTGCATGACGGTGCGGATCTCGTTGGCCACGTCCTGCGCGTATTCGCCGCTGGTCGAGGCCTCGAGCTGGTTCAGGCGCTCCAGCGTGCGGTCGGCCGCATCGGCCGGCAGCGGCTTGTGCTCTTTCAGCTTGTCGTTGAACTGGACGATGTGGTTGCCCGCGGCGCGGCCGAAGACCAGCAGGTCGAGCAGCGAGTTGGTGCCCAGGCGGTTGGCGCCGTGCACGCTCACGCAGGAGCATTCGCCCACGGCGTAGAGACCGTTGACCGCCACGCTCTGGTTGTCCGCGTCCTGCAGCACGACCTGGCCGTTGATGTTGGTCGGGATGCCGCCCATCTGGTAGTGGATGGTCGGCACGACCGGGATCGGTTCCTTCGTGACGTCGACGTTCGCGAAGTTGATGCCGATCTCGTAGACCGACGGCAGGCGCTTGTGGATCGTCTCGGCGCCCAGGTGGTCGAGCTTCATGTGGATGTAGTCCTTGTTGGGACCACAGCCGCGACCTTCCTTGATTTCCTGGTCCATCGAGCGCGACACGAAGTCGCGCGGTGCCAGGTCCTTCATGGTGGGCGCATAGCGTTCCATGAAGCGTTCGCCGTTGCTGTTGAGCAGGATGGCGCCTTCGCCGCGGCAGCCTTCGGTCAGCAGCACGCCGGCCCCGGCCACGCCGGTCGGGTGGAACTGCCAGAACTCCATGTCCTGCAACGGGATGCCCGAACGCGCGGCCATGCCCAGGCCGTCGCCGGTGTTGATGAAGGCGTTGGTCGAGGCCTGGAAGATCCGGCCGGCACCGCCGGTGGCCAGCAGCACGGTCTTGGCCTGCAGGATGTGCAGGTCGCCGGTTTCCATCTCCAGTGCGGTCACGCCGACCACGTCGCCTTCGGCGTCACGGATCAGGTCCAGCGCCATCCATTCGACGAAGAACTGAGTGCGGGCTTCGACGTTCTTCTGGTAGAGCGTGTGCAGCATCGCGTGGCCGGTGCGGTCGGCGGCGGCGCAGGCGCGCTGCACCGGCTTTTCGCCGTAGTTGGCCGTGTGGCCGCCGAACGGGCGCTGGTAGATCGTGCCGTCCGGGTTGCGGTCGAAGGGCATGCCGAAGTGTTCGAGCTCGTACACCACCTTCGGGGCTTCACGGCACATGAACTCGATGGCGTCCTGGTCGCCGAGCCAGTCGGAGCCCTTGATCGTGTCGTAGAAGTGGTAGTGCCAGTTGTCCTCGCTCATGTTGCCGAGCGACGCGCCCACGCCGCCTTGCGCGGCGACGGTGTGCGAGCGGGTCGGGAACACCTTGGAGAGCACGGCCACGTTGAGGCCGGCGCGCGCCAGTTGCAGCGAGGCACGCATGCCCGAGCCGCCAGCGCCGACGATGACGACATCGAACTTGCGCTTGGTGATTTGGTCTTTGGTATAGGCAGTCATCTTGTTCAGAGTCTCCAGAGCACTTGAATGGCCCAACCCGCGCAACCCACAAGCCAGACGATCGTGAAAATTTGGCAAGCGAGGCGGATGCCGACCGGCTGGACGTAGTCCATCCAGACATCGCGCATGCCCACCCATACGTGGTAGAGGATCGAAGCGATCACCACGAAGGTGAGAACCTTCATCCATTGGGCTGAAAAGATGCCGGACCAGGTGTCGTAGCCGATCGGGCCGCGCGCGAAGAGCAACTGCGCCAGCACCAGGATGGTGAAGAGGGCCATCAGGCCGCCGGTGATGCGCTGGCTGAGCCAGTCGCGCAGACCGTAATGTGCGCCGACGACGATGCGCTTGGCGCCGTAATTCACAGACATGTCGGCTCCTTCTCAGTACAGGCCGAAAAGCTTCGCGCCGAGGACGACGGTCAGCAGGATGCTCAGGGCGAGCGTGGCGATGGCGGAGCTCTTGCCGAACTCCTTGTTCACGGCGGCATGGCTCACGTCCATCCACAGGTGGCGCAGGCCGGCGATGAAGTGGTGCAGGTAGGCCCAGATCAAGGCCAGTGCGACCAGTTTCAGGAACCAGCCCGGCACGAAGCCCAGGCCACTGTTGAAGGCGGCTTTGAAGCGCGCGAAGGAGATCTCGGAGGAGACGGAGGTGTCGAACATCCAGATGATGAACGGCAGCAACAGGAACATCACGACGCCGCTGACGCGGTGCAGGATCGAGACGATGCCGGCGGGCGGAAGGCGGTAGGTGGTGAGATCTGTGAAGGCATTGATGTTGCGGAACTCGCGTCTCGGCGGACGGGGTGTTTTGGCAAGCTCGGTCATGGGGGCTTTCGTTGCTTTTCGGGGGTGGCTGCTTGTCTTCGTCGGAAATGCAAACAACGCAAAATTCTATTGCAATGCACCATCGGGCAGCGGACGCCACCGCGTCACCGCACTGGAATGGTCGGACGCTGCCGCGTCCGATGCGTTGTTGGCGGGCAGGGTGCTCCCTGCCGGTGCGTGGTGTCGGCGGTGCATCAGCCCAGATCGTTGCGGTAGTGGTGGGTGTCGGTGCGGTAGAGGCCGCGCCGAAGCTCCATCGGGGTGTTGTTGTAGGTGTGCGCGACGCGCTCGACGCTCAGCAGCGGCGTGCCGGTGGCGACATCGAGCAGCAGGGCCTGTTCGGCATCGGGCAGCACGGCACGGATCTTTTCCTCGGCGCGCACCAGGCGCACGCCGAATTCGGCTTCGAACATCGCGTACATCGGGCCGCGCGACGCGCGCAGGCGTTCGGCGGTGAGGCCCTTGAACGGCGTGCCGGGCAGCCAGAGATCTTCGAGGATGGTCGGGACGCCGGCGTACGCCAGCACGCGGCGCACCTGCAGCACCGCGTCGCCGGTGCGAAGCGCCAGTGCGCGCGCCACGTCGGCGGAGGCGCGCAGCCGCTTGCAGTCGACGATGGTCCGCTCGGCCGGGCCTTCGGTGGCGGTGTCGCCGCTGTCGGGCACCAGTTTCAGGAAGCGGTACTGCACCTGCTGCTCGGCATGGGTCGCGACGAAGGTGCCCTTGCCCTGGCGCCGCAGCACAAGGTTTTCTGCAGCGAGTTCGTCGATGGCCTTTCGCACCGTGCCCTGGCTCACGCGAAAGCGCGCAGCCAGCTCCATTTCGCTCGGGATCGGCTCGCCGGGCTTCCATTCGCCCGCCTGCAGGCTCTGCAGGATCAGCGCCTTGATCTGCTGGTACAGCGGACTGAAGGACGGCGTGGCGGGGTCGGGGAAGGTGGGCGTGTTCATGGCGGTTCGCTCACCTCGCGGCGCGCAGACGGGCTGTATCTTATATAAGACATAAGACATGTGCGCCGAAAACCGCGAATCGGCATAAAATGCGAGGCTGTTCCGCCACACGGGTCCGCCCGCCGCGGACACCTGGGCAGCCGCTGTGCTGGCCGACACCGTTTTCACCACCTTCTGGAGTCTTTCCCATGAGCAAAAAGCCTGTTCGCGTTGCCGTCACCGGCGCCGCCGGCCAAATCGGTTACGCCCTGTTGTTCCGCATCGCTTCCGGCGAAATGCTCGGCAAGGACCAGCCGGTCATCCTGCAACTGCTCGAAGTGCCTGTCGAAGGCCCGCAAAAGGCGCTCAAGGGCGTGATGATGGAACTCGACGACTGCGCCTTCCCGCTGCTGGTCGGCATGGAAGCCCATGGCGACCCGATGACCGCCTTCAAGGATGCTGACTACGCGCTGCTGGTCGGCTCGCGTCCGCGCGGCCCGGGCATGGAACGCGCCGAACTGCTGGCCGTCAACGGTGCCATCTTCACGGCGCAGGGCGCTGCGCTCAACGCCGTGGCCAGCCGCAACGTCAAGGTGCTGGTGGTCGGCAACCCCGCCAACACCAACGCCTACATCGCCATGAAGAGCGCGCCCGACCTGCCGCGCAAGAACTTCACCGCCATGCTGCGCCTGGACCACAACCGCGCTGCCAGCCAGATCGCTGCCAAGACCGGCAAGGCCGTGGCCGACATCGAGAAGCTCACCGTCTGGGGCAACCACTCGCCCACGATGTACGCCGACTACCGCTTCGCGACCATCGGTGGCGAAAGCGTCGCCAAGATGATCAACGACCAGGAATGGAATGCCAACACCTTCCTGCCGACCGTCGGCAAGCGCGGTGCGGCCATCATCGAAGCACGCGGTTCGTCGTCGGCTGCATCCGCTGCCAACGCCGCCATCGACCACATGCGCGACTGGGCCCTGGGCACCAACGGCAAGTGGGTCACGATGGGCATTCCGTCGGACGGCCAGTACGGCATTCCGAAGGACGTCATGTTCGGCTTCCCGGTCACCTGTGAGAACGGCGAGTACAAGGTCGTCGACGGCCTCGAAATCGACGCCTTCAGCCAGGAACGCATCGACAAGACGCTCAAGGAACTGACCGACGAGCAGGCCGGCGTCGCCCACCTGGTCAAGTAAGCACAGCCCACGTCGATGCTCGATTGGAACCCCGCGCTCTACACCCGCTACGAGGATGAGCGCACGCGTCCGGCCGCCGAGCTGCTGGCGCGCGTTCCGCTGGCGGAGGCAGCCCGGGTGGTCGACCTCGGCTGCGGGCCGGGCAATTCCACCGAGCTGCTGGCACGCCGCTTCCCGCAAGCGGACGTGCTGGGCATCGACAACTCCGAGGCCATGCTGGTCAGCGCGCGCAAGCGGCTGCCGCAGGCCCGGTTCGAATTCGGCGACATCGGCCGCTGGACGCCCGATGTCGCTCCCGATCTCATCTATGCCAATGCCGCGTTGCAATGGGTGCCCGACCACGACACGCTGGTCCCGCGCCTGTTCGCCGCCCTGGCCCCCGGTGGCGTGCTCGCCATCCAGATGCCCGACAACCGGGCCGAACCCACGCACCGTCTGATGCGCGAAGTCGCGTCCGAGGCGCCGTGGAAGGCACCGATCGGCGACGCCGACAAGCTGCGCACCGAACTGCTTGGCATCGGCGGCTACTACGATCTGCTGGCGCGCGACGCCGCCCACGTCGACGTCTGGCACACCATCTACCAGCACCCGATGGCGTCGGCGGGGGGCATCGTCGAATGGGTGAGCAGCACCGGGCTCAAGCCCTTCGTCGACCCGCTCGACGCCGCGCTGAAGGCGAGCTATCTCGCGACCTACGAACGTCGGATCGCACAGGCCTATCCGCCGCGCGCGGACGGGAAGCTGCTGCTGGCCTTCCCGCGCATGTTCATCGTGGCTTGCAAGGCATGAGCGCGTCGCCAACCCCCATGACCCACCCGCGCGACGTGCTGCTCGGCGCGCAGGCCGGCGCCATCGTGCTGCCGGTGTGCGACCACTACAGCGGCGTCGAGGCGCGCATGAAGAAGAGCCTCGTGCTCCAGGCCGAGATGGCCGAGGAGTTCGGCGCCTGCGTGTTCGACGTGACCCTGGATTGCGAAGACGGCGCTCCTGTGGGCGGCGAAGCCGAGCATGCGCAGCTGGTGACCGAGCTGGCGCTCGGCGCGGCCACCGGCCTGCGCGTCGGCGTGCGCGTGCACCCGGTCGACCACGCGGCCTTCGAGGCCGACATGGCCACCATCGCCGGCCGCGCCGGCCAGCGACTGAGCCACCTGATGGTGCCCAAGGTCGAATCCGTCGCCGACGTCGCCAAGGCCGCAGCCGCGCTCGACGCCGCCGGCGCGGGCGATCTGCCGCTGCACGTGCTCATCGAGTCGCCGCTGGCCGTGCACCGGGCCTTCGACATCGCCGCCCATCCGCGCGTGCAGTCGCTCAGCTTCGGGCTGATGGACTTCGTGTCGGCCCATGCCGGCGCCATTCCAGCCGACGGCATGGGCGCGCTCGGCCAGTTCACCCACCCCCTCGTGGTGCGCGCCAAGCTCGCCATCGCCTCGGCCGCCCACGCCCACGGCAAGGTGCCTTCGCACTGCGTCGTGACCGAGTTCAGCAACGTCCTGGCCCTGCGGGCCGCGGCGAAGCGGGCGGCCGACGCGTTCGGCTACACCCGCATGTGGAGCATCCACCCGAGCCAGATCCGTCCGATCCTCGAGGCCTTCGCGCCCGACGAAGGCCAGATCGACCTGGCCACCCGCATCGTCGATGCCGCCGTACGCCAGAATTGGGCCCCTGTCAGCATCGACGGGACGCTCCACGACCGCGCGAGCTACCGTCATTTCTGGCAGGTGCTCGAGCGCGCCCATGCCACAGGCCGTCCGCTGCCCGCCGAGGCGCAGGCCTGGTTCAACGCTCCGAAACACTGACCTTCATCCCCCAAGGAAATCACCCCATGAACAAGACCCTCGCACTGATCGCCGCCGCAGCGCTGGCGCTGCCCCTGGCTGTCAACGCACAGACCGCTTCACAGACCAACACGCCGGCGAAGCCGGCTGCCAAGGCCGCCGCCAAGCCCACCACGACCGCCGCCAAGAAGCGCCAGGTGACGCCCCGCGCCGCCAAGGCCGTCGAAGAAGTCACGCCCATCGACACCAGCACCGACATCACGCTGAACGAGGCCGACCTGGCTGTCGCCCAGCGCGTGTACACCGGCAAGATCCAGTGCGAACTGGGCGCCGACGTGACCATCACCGCCGACGACAAGAAAGCCGGCTTCTTCACCGTATCGACCAAGGGCGCCAAGTACCGCATGCACCCGGTCGAAAGTCGCACCGGCGCCATCCGCCTCGAGGACCCGCGGGCCGGCGCGATGTGGCTGCAGATCGCCAACAAGTCGATGCTGATGAACCAGAAGCAGGGCCTGCGCCTGGCCGACGAGTGCATGGCGCCGGCCCAAGTGGCTTTTGCCGAAGAAATGAAGAAGAACCCACCCAAGAGCCTGTTCGAGGGCGCCGACGTCCCGAAGAAGTAAGCAGGCACGGCGTCCCCAAGAGCCGCTTGCGCGGCGCGGCTCTTGCTTGGGCGTGAGCGCGAGCCGCAGTTGTCCCAGTTTCCGGAGAAAAAAGATGTTGCAAGCCTACGTTGACCATGTCGCTGAGCGCGCCGCGCTCGGCATTCCACCGTTGCCCCTCACCGCCAAGCAAACCGGCGAAGTGATCGAGCTGCTGAAGAACGCCACGTTGAAAGACGGGGAGTTCCTTCTGAACCTGCTCACGTACCGTGTGCCCGCTGGCGTCGACGACGCGGCCAAGGTCAAGGCCAGCTATCTGGCGGCGGTGGCGCATGGCACCGAAAAGAACTTGCTGCTGTCGCGCGCCCGCGCCACGGAGCTGCTCGGCACCATGCTCGGCGGCTACAACATCAGCCCGATGATCGACCTGCTCGACGACGCCGAGGTCGGCGCCGTCGCGGCCGAAGGCTTGAAGAAGACGCTCCTGATGTTCGACCAGTTCCACGACGTCAAGGAAAAGGCCGACGCGGGCAACGCCAACGCCCGCGCCGTGCTGCAAAGCTGGGCCGATGCAGAGTGGTTCACCAGCCGGCCCGAAGTGCCGCAAAGCATCACCGTCAGCATCTTCAAGGTGGCTGGCGAAATCAACACCGACGACCTGTCGCCCGCGCCCGACGCCACCACGCGTCCCGACATCCCGATGCACGCCCTGGCGATGCACAAGAACGCGCGTCCCGGCATCGTGCCGGAAGAAGATGGCAAGCGCGGCCCGGTGAAGTTCATCGAAGACCTGCGTGCCCGCGGCCACCTGGTGGCCTATGCCGGCGACGTGGTCGGCACCGGCTCGTCGCGCAAGAGCGCGACCAACTCCGTGCTGTGGTTCACCGGCGAAGACATCCCGTTCGTGCCGAACAAGCGCTTCGGCGGCGTCTGCCTGGGCGGCAAGATCGCGCCGATCTTCTACAACACGATGGAAGACTCGGGCGCGCTGCCGATCGAGCTGGACGTGAGCCAGATGGACATGGGCGACGTGGTCGAACTGCGCCCCTATGACGGCAAGGCGCTCAAGGACGGCAAGGTCATTGCCGAGTTCACCGTGAAGAGCGACGTGCTGTTCGACGAAGTGCGCGCCGGTGGCCGCATCCCGCTGATCATCGGCCGCGGCCTCACCACCAAGGCGCGCGAGGCGCTGGGCCTGCCGGTGTCGACGCTGTTCCGCCTGCCGACCAGCCCGGTCGACACCAAGAAGGGCTTCTCGCTCGCCCAGAAGATGGTCGGCCGCGCCTGCGGTCTGCCGGAAGGCACCGGCGTGCGCCCGGGCACCTACTGCGAACCGAAGATGACCTCGGTCGGCTCGCAAGACACCACCGGCCCGATGACGCGCGACGAACTGAAAGACCTGGCCTGCCTGGGCTTCTCGGCCGACCTCGTCATGCAGTCGTTCTGCCACACGGCGGCGTACCCGAAGAAGGTCGACGTCAAGATGCACCACGAGCTGCCGGACTTCATGGCCACCCGTGGCGGCGTCTCGCTGCGTCCGGGCGACGGCGTGATCCACAGCTGGCTCAATCGCCTGCTGACACCCGACACCGTCGGCACCGGCGGCGACAGCCACACGCGCTTCCCGATCGGCATCAGCTTCCCGGCCGGTTCCGGCCTGGTGGCCTTCGCGGCGGCCACCGGCGTGATGCCGCTGGACATGCCCGAATCGGTGCTGGTGCGCTTCAAGGGCAAGATGCAGCCCGGCGTCACGCTGCGCGACCTGGTCAACGCGATCCCGCTGTACGCGATCAAGTCGGGCCTGCTGACGGTCGCCAAGCAGGGCAAGGTCAACGTCTTCTCCGGCCGCATCCTGGAAATCGAAGGCCTGCCCGACCTCAAGGTGGAACAAGCCTTCGAACTGAGCGACGCTTCGGCCGAACGCTCGGCTGCCGGCTGCACGGTGCACCTGAACAAGGAGCCGATCATCGAGTACATCAACAGCAACATCACGCTGATGCGCTGGATGATCGCCGAGGGCTATGCCGACGGTCGCACGCTGGCTCGCCGCATTGCCGCGCAGGAAGCCTGGCTCAAGGACCCGCAACTGCTCAAGGGCGACGACGACGCCGACTACGCGGCCGTCATCGAGATCGACCTGGCCGACATCCACGAACCGATCGTGGCCTGCCCGAACGACCCGGACGACGTGAAGACGCTCTCCGACGTGGCCGGCGCCAAGATCGACGAGGTGTTCATTGGCTCGTGCATGACCAACATCGGCCACTTCCGCGCGGCGTCGAAGCTGCTCGAAGGCAAGCGCGACATCCCGGTCAAGCTGTGGATTGCGCCGCCGACCAAGATGGACGCGCACCAGCTCACCGAAGAAGGCCACTATGGCGTGTTCGGCAATGCCGGTGCGCGCACCGAAATGCCGGGCTGCTCGCTGTGCATGGGCAACCAGGCGCAGGTGCGCGAAGGCGCGACGGTGATGTCGACCTCGACCCGCAACTTCCCCAACCGCCTGGGCAAGAACACCTTCGTGTACCTCGGCAGCGCCGAGCTGGCTGCGATCTGCTCGCGCCTGGGCCGCATCCCGACCAAGGAAGAGTACATGGCGAGCGTCGGCGTGCTGGATGCGTCCAGCGCGCAGATCTACCAGTACCTCAACTTCGACAAGCTCGACGAGTACCGGGACGTGGCGGCTGGCGTCGCTGCCTGATCACGCCCTGTGCGGATGAACGAAAGGCCCACCTCGGTGGGCCTTTTGCATGGGCCCCTCGCGCCCTTACTCGGCCAGCTGCGGCGCGCTGGTGATGGCCAAGCCGGCCGCGATCACCGCCAGCAGCGTGTCGCCGAAGCCGCCGCGCGCTCGGGCATCGTGGCGTGCACTGGTCGACACGCGCGGCGCAGCGCTCCAGGCGATGCGGGCGCCCGTTTCTTTCAGCGCCTCGACCAGGGCCACGTCTTCGCTGCAGGCCAGCGCAGGAAAGCCGCCAGCGCGCACATAGGCCTCGGCAGCAACGCCGAGGTTCGCACCGTGCACGTGCCGATGTCCATCGGCGTCGGTGTAGGTGCGTGCGAAGTGGGCGCGCAGCGAGTCGGCGTAGTGGCCATGCACGCTCCAGTCGTCCACGCCAATCGAGCCACACACGACGTCGGCATCGATCTCGAGCTGGCGCATCAGCCACTCCGGCGAGACGCGGGTGTCGGCGTCGGTGAAAGCGAGCCAGCGCGCCCCTTCACCCAGCAGTCGGTCGGCACCCGCCGCCCGCGCCCGGCCCACATTGCGGGCGTCGACGGCCAAGGTGCGTGCGCCAGCGAAGCGGGCGATGGGGCCGGTCGCATCGCTGCAGCTGTCGAGCACTACGAGCACTTCGACCGCCTCACCCTGCAGCGCGGGGTGGGCCGCCGCGACGAGAAGGGCGGCGACGGTGTCGCCGATCACGGCTTCCTCGTCATGCGCGGGCACGACGACGCCGATCACCGGATGCCCTCCCGCTGTGCCACCGAACGCGCGTCACGGCACCACAGCTCCAGCAGGAAATCGTCCTCGGCATGACGCACGGTGCGCGCCAGCCCGGTGTTGGCGAAGGCGCCGTGCACCGCATCGGTCGCGAGGGCGCGTTCGTCGAAGTCGGGCCGCCAGTCGCAGGCGACCAGGACGCCGTCGGGTGTCAACGATGCGGCGCAGTGCTCGGCCAGCGTGCACATGGCCGGCGCATCGAGAAAATAACCGAGTTCGCACACCACGATCAGGTCGAACGGCGCTTCGTCGTGGGGCCAGTCGTCCGGCAGGTTGTGCGAGGCGACGCGGACGTTCGCGAGGCCGGCCGTGCGCCGCCGGGCCGATTCGACGGCGCCCGCGGTGAAGTCGCTGGCCAGCACCGCGTCGCAGCGCGCGGCGAGTGCCACCGTCAGCTCACCCGCGCCGCAGCCCGGCTCGTAGGCCGTGGCGTAGCGCCGGTGTGGCAAGGCTGCAAGCAGCACGTTGCGCTTGCGTTGCTCGTACCAGCGGGTGCGCAGGCCGTAGGGGTCGTCGTCGCTGCCGTAGAGCGATTCGAAGTAGGGCCGCCGGTCCGCCGGCTTCGGGTCATCGTGGGACATCATGGGGCTCGGCGAAGAAGATCTCGAAGGGTCGGTGCGCCCGCTGCACGGTGGTGCTGCGCAGGATGGGGCCGGCACCGGTGGACGGGTCCGACCGCAGCTGGCTGGTGAAGGCGCCCACCGCATGGCGCTTGCGCGCGGCGCTGGACGCATCGAGCGGGAGCTGGACGGCACGGTGCCAGGGCAGGCGCGCGTCGCCGGGTTCGGCCCAGTGCCACGCCCACACGGGCACTTCGACGAGCGTGCTGCCGACCTGCGCACAGGCCACGGCGCAGGCCCGTCCCGTGGCCTCGTGATCGGGATGGCCGTCGTGGCGCCAGGTCGTGAACACGACGTCGGTCGGCCGCAGCAGGGCAGCCATGCGGTCGACCAGCACATGACGCTGTGCCTCCACGCCACCGTCCGGCAGGCCGAGCCGTTCGCACGTCGCCTGGCCAAAGCCCAGCCGGCGCCAGGCTTCGGCGCTCTCCAGCGGGCGTTCGGCGGTCAGCCGCAGGGGCGGCCATTGCGCCGAACCGGCATGGCTGCCTTCGCCGTCGGTCACCGCCACGATCAGCACGTCGCCCCGCAGGTCAGACCACTGCGCGAGCAGGCCGCCGATGGCGAGCACTTCGTCGTCGGGATGGGGGGCGACCATGACCAGCCGACGGTCCGCGGCCAGCAGGTCGGCGGCAGACGCCGACCGCAGCCGCTGTGCCGCCAGCCAGGGCAGCCAGGCATCTTCCGCCGTGCCGAGTCCGGCGATCGCCTTGTCGTCTACAGCGCCCACGGAGCCTCCTGAGGCGGCAGCAGCGCTTCACCCAGCGCTGCCAGATCGCGCTCGGCATGGCTCTGGCGCAGGAACACGGGGAGGTCGGCCATGGCGCGGGCGAAGCGCGGGTCGCGGCACAGCGGGCCGGCGCCCAGTGCGCGGCCGGCGTGTTCGAGCACCGCCGATGCCGCCGCTTCCGTCACCAGCCGGGCGCGCAAGGCACACGGGTGGGCGAGCGAGGAGGGCTGCTCGTCGATCCACGCGGCGGTCTCGCGCAGTACGGCGGCAGCGCCGGCCAGTGCGACATCGATCGCGCCGAGATGCGCCAGCCGATGCGCATCGGGCCGGGGACCGCACTGGGCTCTCGTCATCTCGGCGATGCCCCATGCACCGCCGTACCAGCACGCCGCGATGCCCGCCCCGCCTTGCCAGAAGCCGGGCCGCGCAACGTAGTCGCCCGGCTCGCCGACCGGCAGCGCCTCGGCGCCGTCGAACTGCACGTCGACGCTGCCGGTCGCCGACATGCCGACGGCATGCCAACCCTGGTCCGTGACCCGGACGCCCGGTTGCGCCATCGCCACGGCCGCCAGCCGCGGCGCGCCGTCCTCGTCCCAGCAACTGACGAGCGCGTGGGTCGCGTCAGCCGCGCCCGAGCACCAGGCCTTGGTGCCTTCGAGCACCCATCGCTCACCGCGCCGTCGCAAAGCCAATCGTGCGCTCGGCGGCTCGGCGCACCAGGTGCCCCATCGGCTGCCCTCGGGGGCTTCTGCCCCGCCGAGTTCGGCCAGGATGGCGAGCGCGTCGGTATGACCCTCGAAACGCTTGACCAAGGACAGATCGCAGGCGGCGACCGCCGCGAGCGCCTGCCAGCGCTCGAGCGTGCGCCCGGTGCCGGGCAGTGGAAGCCGATCGAGCCCTGCCGCCACCAGGTCGGCCAGGCCGGGCGGCTCGGGACGTGTGCGGTCCAGCAGGACGTCGAGACGCCTGTCGAGACGAGGGGCGAGCATCGGGTCCGCCGCTCAGCCCACGTTGAGCGTCTTGTGGTCGCCCATGTTCTTGGGCGGCTCGCCGGTGACAGCCGCCTTCATCATCTTGAAGATCTGCACCATCTTGCTGTCGTCGACATCCCAGAATTCGGCGTTGTCGATGTGCACCGTGAGCAGGCCGAGGTTGGGGTCGGTCACGCCCTTGGGGAACCAGGCCTTGGCCATGGCGGTGAACAGTTCTTCCTTCTTGGCCTGGTCCTCCAGCAGGGCCGCACGACCGGACACCGACACATAGCTGTCCTTGTCGGTGTTGGCGTAGGCCACGTTCACAGCGTTGTCGGTCGCGACGCTGCGGGCGATCTCGCCATCCTTGGGCACGAAGAAGTAGAGCGTGGCGCCTTCGTCGATCGCCTTGTTCTGCGTGGTCAGCGGGTGGCTGTGCAGCAAGCCGTCGTGGTGACGGTGCACGAACATGCCGAAGCGGGTGTCCTTGATCAGGTCCCAGAGTTTTTGATGATCGTTCGAGGTGGTCATGGCGCTTGTCTTCCTTGATGCTTGAGGGTTCTGAGGTATTGCATCAAGCTAAGGAGTGCGATGCGGCCCGAGGGCGCATCAATGCCGCGCCTTCGTGTGGGCCGTCGCCGACGGCTGCTGTGGTCGTTTCACGGCCATCCCTCCGACAGCAAATGACTTCGAAGCCTGCTATCTTTCAGGTGCCCCCACGATTCACAGGAGTTCCCATGGCCAAAGCACCGGCACACCCTTTCGCATCCGCCCTCAAGACATTCAAGACGGCATCGGGAGGGTCCGGCAAATACTGGTCGCTGAAGGAACTCGCCAAGCAATACCCGAACATCGCCAAGCTGCCGGTCTCGCTGCGCATCGTGCTCGAGTCGGTGATGCGCAATTGCGATGGCCAGAAGGTCGGCGTCGAAAATGTCGAGCAGCTGGCCAACTGGCAACCCAACGCCGAGCGCACCGAGGAAATCCCCTTCGTCGTCACCCGCGTGGTGCTGCAGGACTTCACCGGCGTGCCACTGCTGGCCGACCTGGCCGCCATGCGCAGCGTGGCGCAGAAACTCAGCAAGAGCCCCAAGACCATCGAACCGCTGGTGCCGGTCGACCTGGTCGTCGACCACTCGGTGATGGTCGACCACTACGGCACGCCCAAGGCGCTCGACCTCAACATGAAGCTGGAGTTCCAGCGCAACAACGAGCGCTACCAGTTCATGAAATGGGGCATGCAGGCCTTCGACACCTTCGGCGTCACGCCGCCGGGCTTCGGCATCGTGCACCAGGTGAACCTCGAATACCTCGCGCGTGGCGTCTACAAGGCCGCCGACGACAAGGCCGAGGTGCCGACGTACTACCCCGACTCGCTGGTCGGCACCGACAGCCACACGACCATGATCAACGGCATCGGCGTGGTTGGCTGGGGCGTGGGCGGCATCGAGGCCGAGGCCGCGATGCTGGGCCAGCCGGTCTACATGCTGACGCCCGACGTGGTCGGCTTTGAACTGACCGGCAAGCTGCGTGAAGGCGTGACGGCCACCGACCTGGTGCTCTTCGTCACCGCCATCCTGCGCAGCGAGAAGGTGGTGGGCAAGTTCGTCGAATTCTTCGGCCCTGGCGCCGCGTCGATCGCCGTGCCCGACCGCGCGACCATCGGCAACATGGCGCCCGAGTACGGCGCCACCATGGGCTTCTTCCCGGTCGACGAGATGACCCTGGCCTACTTCAAGGGCACCGGCCGCACCCAGAAGGAAATCGAGCGCTTCGAGGCCTACTACAAGGCCCAGGGCCTGTTCGGCATGCCGGCACCCGGCGAACTCAGCTACACGAAGATCGTGCGCCTTGACCTGGGCACCGTCTCGCCCAGCCTGGCCGGGCCGAAGCGCCCGCAGGACCGCATCGACCTCGGCCACCTGGCCACCAAGTTCTCCGAGCTCTACAGCAAGCCGAACGACGCCAACGGCTTCAACCAGCCGGCCGACAAGCTGAAGATCCGCTACCCGCTCACCAGGAACGGCCAGGCCAACGACGTCGAGGCGCCCGCGCCCGCGCCCGGCGCGCCGCGCCAGGTGGTCGAGATGGTCGCCAACCGTTCGACCAAGGCCGCGGCCCATGTGAGCGCGACCGCCCCCGCGGCGCCCAAGGGCCAGGTCACCATCGGCAACGGCGACGTGCTGATCGCCGCCATCACCTCCTGCACCAACACCTCGAACCCGAGCGTGCTGCTGGCCGCGGGCCTGCTGGCGAAGAAGGCGGTCGAGGCCGGACTCACCGTCAAGCCGCACGTCAAGACATCCCTGGCGCCCGGCTCGCGCATCGTCACCGAGTACCTCGAGAAGGCCGGCCTCATGCCGTACCTGGAGAAGCTGGGCTTCTACCTCGCGGGCTACGGCTGCACCACCTGCATCGGCAACGCCGGCGACCTCACGCCGGAGATCAACGAAGTCATCACCGACAACAACCTGGTCGCCGCCGCAGTGCTCTCGGGCAACCGCAACTTCGAGGCGCGCATCCACCCGAACCTGAAGGCGAACTTCCTGGCCTCGCCGCCGCTGGTGGTGGCCTATGCCATCGCCGGCAACGTGATGGTCGACCTGATGACCCAGCCGGTGGGCAAGGGCAAGCACGGCAAGGACGTGTACCTGGGCGACATCTGGCCGACCGCCAAGGAGATCGACGAGAACCTGCACTTCGCGATGAACGCCAAGGCCTTCCGCAAGAACTACGAGCAGATCGCCGAGAACCCCGGCAAGCTGTGGAGCAGCATCAAGGGCGTGAGCGGCGACGTCTACAACTGGCCCACCTCGACCTACATCGCCGAGCCGCCCTTCTTCGAGGGCTTCAAGATGAAGCCGGCCGCCACCAACCCGGGCTTCTCGGGCGCGCGGATCATGGCGCTCTTCGGCGACTCGATCACCACCGACCACATCTCGCCGGCCGGCGCCATCAAGGAGAGCTCGCCCGCGGGCATCTGGCTGAAGGCGCAC
Organism: Variovorax cryoconiti; assembly: GCF_051216395.1. Classification (NCBI taxonomy): domain Bacteria; kingdom Pseudomonadati; phylum Pseudomonadota; class Betaproteobacteria; order Burkholderiales; family Comamonadaceae; genus Variovorax; species Variovorax cryoconiti. Next base: position 535,021 of record NZ_JBPJZI010000002.1, read on the forward strand.
GGCGTGCAAAAGGCCGACTTCAACAGCTACGGCTCGCGCCGCGGCAACCACGAGATCATGATGCGCGGCACCTTCGCCAACGTGCGCATCAAGAACCTCATGCTGCCGCCGGACGAGAAGGGCACGCAGGAAGAGGGCGGCCTCACGCTGTTCCAGCCGGGCAACGAGAAGATGTTCATCTACGACGCCGCGATGAAGTACATCGAGCAGGGCGTGCCCACCGTGGTCTTCGGCGGCGAGGAATACGGCACCGGTTCGTCGCGTGACTGGGCGGCCAAGGGCACGCAGCTGCTGGGCATCAAGGCCGTGGTGGCGCGCAGCTTCGAGCGCATCCACCGTGCCAACCTGGTCGGCATGGGCGTGCTGCCGCTGCAGTTCCGCGGCGCCGATTCGTGGCAAAGCCTGGGCCTGACCGGCCACGAGAAGATCGACGTGGTGATCGAGGGCGACCTCAAGCCCATGATGGACGTGAAACTGGTGGTGCACCGGCCCGATGGCACGCACCAGGAAGCCACGGTGCGCCTGCGCATCGACACGCCGATCGAGGTCGACTACTACAAGCACGGCGGCATCCTGCCCTTCGTGTTGCGGCAGCTGCTGGCGGCCTGATTCGACCCGCGAAGCCGCTGACCAGCGACTGACGAAACGCCGATGTCCCTCGGGGGGCATCGGCGTTCTTTCGTTCCAGCGTCGTCTTGTCGCACTAGGACCAAGGGGCTTCGTCGTGCCTTCTTTGGCCCTGTCGATCGTTTTCGAGAATAATTCTCATCTTTATCTCGATGGAATGTTCGGGTGACAACAACGACTTTGGCGGCCCCCGTGGCCGCGGGCGCGTCGGCCGGGGCGCTGAGCCTCGACCAGCTACCGATCAACGAATGGGCCACGGTGCTCGACGTGCTGCGGCCCGAAGCCGCCCAGGACCGTGAGCTGGTGCTGCGTCTGACCGAGATCGGTTTTGTGCCCGGCGAGGCGGTGCGCATCGTGGCCACCGGCATGCCGGGCGCCGACCCGCTGGCGGTGCGCCTGGGCCACACCACCTTCGCCTTGCGTCGCCACGAGGCCGCTTTCATCCACGTCACCCGCGGAGCGAGCCACCATGGTTGAAGCCACGCTCGACTTCCGTCCCAACGCCACCCGCGCCGCGGCCGCCCCGCCCGAGCGCGTCGCCCTGCTCGGCAACCCCAACTGCGGCAAGACCGCGCTCTTCAACCTGCTGACCGGCAGCCGCCAGAAGGTGGCCAACTACGCCGGCGTGACTGTCGAGCGCAAGGAAGGCACGCTGCTCACTGCCGGCGGGCGCCGCGTCTTCGTGCTCGACCTGCCCGGTGCCTACAGCCTCAACGCGCTGTCGGCCGACGAAGCCGTCACGCGCGATGTCGTCACCGGCCAGAGCAAGGAACCGCCCCCCGACCTGCTGGTGTGCGTGACCGACGCGACCAACCTGCGCCTCAACCTGCGGCTGGTGCTCGAAGCCAGGAAACTCGGCCTGCCGATGGTGGTGGCCCTCAACATGACCGACATGGCCAAGCGCCAGGGCATCGTGGTCGATGCCGCCGTGCTCTCGCGCGAGCTCGGCGTGCCGGTGATCGAAACGGTGGGCGTGCACGCCGGGGGGGCGCGCGACCTGCTTGCCGCGCTCGACACGCCGGTGGTGGCCACCGCGCCGGTGCCCTGGGTGGCCCCGGAACTCGATGACGTGCTCGCCACCCAGCGCGAGGTGCGGCGCATCCTCGGCCTGGCGGTGACCGAGCCGGTCGGCAGTCTGGCCACCAGCGACCGCATCGACCGCGTGGTGCTGCACCCGCTGTGGGGCATGCTGGTGCTGGCGGTCACGCTGTTCCTGATGTTCCAGGCGGTGTTCAGCTGGGCCAACGTGCCGATGGACGCCATCAAGGCCGGCACCGAATGGCTGGGCGAGGCCGTGAAGGCGGTGGTGCCCGAGGGCATGCTGCAGAGCCTGCTGGTCGACGGTGTGGTGGCCGGCGTCGGCGGCGTGATCGTCTTCCTGCCGCAGATCCTGATCCTGTTCCTCTTCATCCTCGCGCTGGAAGATTCCGGCTACCTGCCGCGCGCAGCCTTCCTGCTCGATCGCGTGATGGGCACCGTCGGCCTGTCGGGCCGCTCGTTCATCCCGCTGCTGTCGAGCTTTGCCTGCGCCATTCCGGGCGTGATGGCGACGCGCACCATCAGCAACTGGCGCGACCGGCTGACCACGATCATGATCGCGCCGCTCATGACCTGCTCGGCGCGGCTGCCGGTGTATGCGCTGCTGATCGCGGCCTTCATCCCGGCGCGCACCGTGGGCGGGATCTTCAACCTGCAGGGCGTCGTGCTCTTCGCGCTCTACGTCTTCGGCATCGTCTCGGCCATGGCGGTGGCCTGGGTGATGAAGCGCTTCCGCGACAACCAGCAGCATTCGCCGCTGATGATGGAACTGCCCGCGTACCGCTGGCCCAATGCCCGCAACCTGCTGCTCGGCCTGTACGAGCGCGCCTGGATCTTCCTGCAGCGCGTGGGCACCATCATCCTCACGCTGACCATCCTGCTGTGGTTCCTGTCGACCTTCCCGTCGCCGCCCGAGGGCGCGACCGGGCCGGCCATCCAGTACAGCCTGGCCGGCAGGATCGGTGGCGCGTTGCAGCACATCTTCGCGCCCATCGGCTTCAACTGGCAGATCTCGATCGCGCTGGTGCCCGGCATGGCGGCGCGCGAGGTGGCGGTGGGCGCGCTCGGTACGGTGTACGCGCTGTCGGCCACCGGCGACGACGTGGCCACCGCGCTGGAGCCGCTGCTCGCGGGCAGCTGGTCGCTCGCCACCGCGCTGTCGCTGCTGGTCTGGTTCGTGTTCGCGCCGCAGTGCATCTCGACGCTCGCCGCGGTCAAGCGCGAGACCAATTCGTGGAAGTACGTGTGGATCATGGCGGGCTACCTGTTCGGGCTGGCCTACCTGGCCTGCTTCATCACCTATCGAATCGCGCTCGCACTGGGCTGGGGTTGAAACGAATGGCACAGAACCTGATCGTCGGAATCATCGTGACGCTTGCCGCCGTTTATGCGGTGTGGCGCTGGATGCCTGCGGGCTGGCGGCGCTCGGCCGCGACCAAGCTTGCCGCCGGCTCGCACCGCGCCGGCCTGGTCGATGCGCAGCGCGCCGACGCGTTGGCCGCGTCGCTTGCCAAGACCTCGGGTTGCGGTTCATGCGACAGCTGCGGTAGCTGCGGCTCGGCCAAGACCGGCCAGGCCGCCACCGACGCGCCGCCCAGCGCCGCCCGCTGAGGGATGGCACTGCAGCTTCTGGTCGCCGGCGGCGGCATCGGCGGCCTGACGAGCGCGCTCGCGCTGGCACGTGGCGGCCACCGGGTCGAGCTGTTCGAGCAGTCCGGCGTCTTCGCCGAAGTCGGTGCCGGCATCCAGCTCGGGCCGAACGCGGTGCGCCGCCTGCATGCCCTGGGCTTGGCGAATGCGCTCGACACCATCGCCGCGCGGCCCGACACGCTGGTGGTGCGTGCGGCCCATGACGACCATGAACTGGCCCGCCTGCCACTGGGCGGCACGGCCTTGCAGCGCTACGGCGCGCCGTACTGCTGCGTGCACCGCGCCGACCTGCATGGCGTGCTGCTGACCGCCGTGCGCGAACACACCGATGTCGCGCTGAACCACCCGGCGCGCCTGACGCAGATCGAGCGCTCCGACGATGCGGTGACGGTCGCCGCCGACGGCGCACGGGCCTGGGAGGGCGATGCGCTGATCGGGGCCGACGGCCTGTGGAGCGTCGTGCGTGCGGAACTCGGCGAGCCCGGCCCCGCGCCGCGGCCCACCGGCCACACCGCCTGGCGTGGCCTGCTGTCGCAAGCCGCCCTGCCGCTGGCGCAGCGCAGCACGCAGGTGCGCGTGTGGCTGGGCGATCGGCTGCACGCGCTGGTCTATCCGGTGCGCGGGGGCGAACTGCTCAACGTGGTGGTGCTGGCCGAAGCCGCGCCGGCCGGCGATGCGCGCGACTGGGACCAGACGACCAGCCTCGAGGCGCTGCAGCGGGCCACCGGACGCTGCAGCACGACGTTGCAGGGCTACCTGAGCGCCGTACCGACCTGGCGTGCCTGGACACTGCACGACCGCGCGCCACTCACCGGCCCGACCCAGATGGCGCACGAGCGCATCGCGCTGGTCGGCGACGCGGCGCACCCGATGCTGCCGTACCTGGCGCAGGGCGCCGGCATGGCGATCGAGGACGCGGTGGCGCTGGCCGAGGCCTTGCGTTCAGTCGACAGCGATGTCGTACCCGATGCCTTGCGTCGCTACGCCAACGCACGTTGGCAGCGCAACGCGCGGGTGCAGGCACGGGCACGCCGCAATGCACAGATCTTTCATGCCGCCGGCCCGCTGCGCATGGCGCGGGATCTGGCCATGCGCACGCTGGGCGCGCGCCTCCTCGATCAGCCCTGGCTGTACGCGCACTGATCGAACCGTGCGCCGAACGTCCGCAGACGCTCGGCGTGTCACAGTGCGAAGCTCTCCAGGTGCTCGATGCGCGTGGCGAGACCTTCGGCCCCGAGGTAGTGCGAGAACGCCTGGCTCGGATCGCGCACCTTCGCCAGCGAGGAGCGCAGTTCGTCCAGCATCGCGTCCCGATGCGTCTCGTAGGCCGCGGGTACGTCGATGTCCACGCGTGCGCACGCGTCAGCGATGAGTCGCGCGCTGGCCGGCGCGCCGCACGCAACGCACTTCACCATCGCCGCCATGTCGGGTTCGGCGCCGTTCGCCAGCAAGGCGGCCGTGAGCTCCGGCGCGATGGCGCTGTCGATGTTGCTCAGCGCCTCCGGCGCAACCGGCGCACCGGCCCGCACCAACGCCGCGGCCGCGGCGAAGGCGCGTGCGCCCACCGCGACGTCGGTGGCCATGGCGCTGCCCGACAGCGGACCGTCGAAGGGCACGCCGGCTGCTGCCAGTGCGGCCACGAGTTCGGCGTCGTCCGTGGCAATCGCATGGCGCAGTGCCACATGCGCCAGTGCGCCGTGGTGGCGCAGCGTGCCGTCGGCCAGCGGCGTGCGCCAGTCGACCATGGCACGGCGGTAGAAGGCGACCAGCTTGTCCATCAGCGCGATCTCCAGCCCGTGCGACTGGTGCCGCTCATCGAGGTACTCAATCAGCGTCTGCCCCGAGAAATAGTCGCCCGACGGCGCCAGCGGGTCTTCGTTGAGATGCAGCGCGGCAAACGCGGCCCGCAGGTCGGGCGCGATCGGGCTGATGCTGTCTTCGTGCAGGCGATGCGTCCAGGCCGGGGGCAGACCCTGCTTCCACGCGATGATCTGGCCATGCGCGTCGCCGGGTTCGACCACGGCGTAGATGCGGTCCAGGTACTCGAAGCCGCCGAAGGGCAGGTGCGTGAGCCGGCCGCTCCAGGGCTTGCCGCTTTCCTCCGCGGCTTCTTCCGCGCACGCCTGCTCGTGTGCGATCCAGCCCTGCAGGTCGCGGTAGCCCGGGCTGCCGTGGAAGAAGAGCTCGTTCCAGCTGATCGCTTCCTCGTTGCCTTTCATCGAGAGCGTGAGGTCGTAGTCGAGGCTGCCGCCGGCCGTCTGCTGCCACAGCGCGACGAGCTCCGCCGGGATCGGCCCGGCGCACGCCGCCTGCACCTCGGCGATCTGTCCGGTCGTCATCGGCGGCTCTGCCTCGAAGATCACGCGATCGGCGAACAGCACGATGCCGTGCGCGCGCAAGACGTCGAGTTCGGTGGTGGAAAAACTGTCTTCGGTCATCGCTGTCTCCCGTTGCGTTGCACAGAATAGCCCTGCGCGGGGGAGATGGGTACCGGGGATCGACCCGGCCGAACTAGGGCCTGTTAACGCAATCTCCGGAAATAGCGTTAACAGGCCCTAAAGGCTGGTGCGCAGCGTCCAGATCTCGGGGAACAGCACCACGTCGAGCATCTTGCGCAGGTAGCTCACACCGCCGGTGCCGCCGGTGCCGCGCTTGAAGCCGATGACGCGCTCCACCGTCGTCACGTGGCGGAAGCGCCAGAGCCGGAAGGCGTCCTCGATGTCGGTGAGCTTCTCGCCCAGCTGGTACAGGTCCCAGTGCTGGCGTGGGTCGCGGTAGACCGCAAGCCAGGCTGCCTCGACCTCGTCGCTCGCTTCGTAGGGCTGCGTCCAGTCGCGTTCCACGTGGCCCGACGGAACGGCCAGCCCGCGCCGCGCCAGCAGGCGCAGCGCTTCGTCGTAGAGCGAGGGCGCGCGGTAGGCTGCGTCCACCTGCGCCAGCAGATCGGCCCGGTGTGCGTGCGGCTTGAGCATCGCGGCGTTCTTGTTGCCCAGCGCGAATTCGATGCAGCGGTACTGCGCGCTCTGGAAGCCGCTGGAGCTCGCGAGGTACGGCCGCATCGCGCTGTACTCGGGCGGCGTCATGGTCGAGAGCACGGTCCATGCGCCGACCAGCTGTTCCATGATCCGCGTCACGCGCGCCAGCATCTTGAAGGCGTCGGGCAACTGCTCGGTCGCGATGCAGCGCGTGGCGGCCGTCAGCTCGTGCAGCATGAGCTTCATCCACAGCTCGCTGGTCTGGTGCTGCACGATGAAGAGCATCTCGTCGTGCGCCGGCGAGAGCGGGTGCTGCGCATTCAGGATCTCGTCGAGATGCAGGTAGTCGCCGTAGCTCATCGACTGGCTGAAGTCGAGCTGCGCCTTCTCGTCGTGGACGATCTTTTCGGGTTCGCTCATGTCAGGTCACCGCGTTCTTTTCGTTGAACTCGGGGCGCTTCCACTCTTCCTTGTCGAGCACCTGAACGAGATGCTCGACCGAATCCCACACGTCCTCGAAGCTCAGGTAGAGCGGCGTGAAGCCGAAGCGCAGGATGTGCGGCGTCTGTGCGTCGCCGGCGCGGAAGTCGCCGATCACGCCGCGGGCGATCAGCGCCTGTACGATGGCGTAGGCGGCGTTGCCCTGGGCTTCGGTCGCTTCGGCCATTGCCAGGCACACCTGCGAGCCGCGCTGGGCGTGGTCGCGCGGCGTGACCAGCGTGAAGCGGTCGGGGCAGCGCGCCTCGACCAGCGCGATGAAGGCATCGGTCAGCGCCAGCGACTTGGCGCGCAAGGCCGCCATCGGACCGAAATCCGCGTTGAAGGGCTCGGCGGCGAGCAGCGTGTCGAGCCCGCATTCGAGCGCCGACAGGCTGATGATCGGCTGTGTGCCGCACAGGTAACGCGCCACACCCGGGGCCGGGCGGTAGTGCGGCGTGAACTCGAAGGGCGCGGCATGGCCGAACCAGCCCGACAGCGGCTGCTCGAAGCGGCTCGCATGGCGCGTGTTCACCCACACGAAGGCCGGCGCACCGGGACCACCGTTCAAGTACTTGTAGCCGCAGCCGATCGCAAAGTCGGCGTTGCTCTCGTTGAGCGTCACCGGCACCGCGCCGGCGCTGTGCGCCAGGTCCCACACGGTGAGCGCGCCCACCGCATGCGCGGCGGCCGTGACGGCCGTCATGTCATGCATGGCACCGGTGCGGTAGTTCACGTGCGTGAGCATCAGTACCGCGACCTCGGGCGTGAGCGCCGCGGGCAGCGCGTCGACGCTGTCGATCAGCGTCAGCGTGAAGCCGCGTTCGCGGCAGAGCGACTCGGCGATGTACAGGTCGGTCGGGAAGTTGCTTCGCTCGCTCACCACGGTGCGGCGCTTGCTGTCCCCACTGTCGATCGCCTGGCTCATCGCGGCGAACAGCACCTTGTAGAGATTGATCGAGGTGCTGTCGGTGCACATCACCTCGTCGGGCGCGGCACCGATCAGGCGCGCGAGCTTGTTGCCCAGGCGCTGCGGCAGGTCGATCCAGCGGGCGGTGTTCCACGAGCGGATCAGCCCGGTGCCCCATTCCTGCGCCACCACCTCGGCGATGCGTGCGGGTGCGGCGGCCGGCATCACGCCGAGCGAGTTGCCGTCGAGGTAGATCACGCCCTCGGGCAGCGTGAACAGGGGGCGCAGGTCGCGCAGCGGGTCGGCGCGGTCGAGGGCGCGGCAGTCGTCGAGGGTCATGGTCGTGGAGGTCATGGAAGAAGTTCGCGCAGCACGGCACGCACGGGGGACGCGTCGGCGCTCACCAGCTTGAGCGGCAGCGCGATGAGTTCGTAGTCGCCTTCGGGCACCTCGTCGAGCACCAGGTTCTCGAGCACGCGCAGGTTCAGGCGGCGGATCACCTGGTGGCTGTCGAGGGTCTTGCTGTCGGCCGGGTCGATGCTGGCGGTGTCGATGCCGACCAGCGTCACGCCGAGTGCGGCGAGGCGTTCGATGGTGGCGGGTGCGTAGGCGGCGAGGGCGTCGTCCCAGCGCTCGACCGGCGCGCGCTGGTAGGTGCGCACCAGCACGCGCGGCGGCAGGTCGGCCACGGCGTGTTCGATGTGCGCCCACTCGATCAGCGGGCCGCACGCGATGGCGTGGATCACGCGGCAGCGGCCGAGAAAGGGCGCGAGGTCGACGTCGCCGATGGTGGCGCCGTCGGGCGCGTAGTGCAGCGGCGCGTCGGCATGCGCGCCGACGTGCGGCGACAGCGTGATCTCGCTGACGTTCACCGGGCAACCCGGGCCGATGCGCGCGGCCCAGCGCTGCCGGTAGGGCGTGTCGCCGGGGAAGACCGGCGCACCCTCATACACGGGGGGGGAAATGTCCCAGAGCCGAGGAAGATGGACTGACATGGCGCGAAGTTAGCGCCGCTCCGCGGGTCGTGGTGTCGGTTATTTCCAACGGCCATGCGAAAAGCGGGGAACCGAGGCGCCCGTGCTGGCACAGGGCTCAGTCAGCCGCCGCCTGGGCAGCGTTCAGGGGTGGGCGGTGTATTCGTCGTGCAGCCGCGTCCAGCTGAAGGTCGGCTCCTGCGGCCAGCCGGGCGGCGAGCGCTCCCAGCTTTCCTGCCGGCCCCAGGGCGTGAGGTCGAGCAGCTTGAAGGTGTTGCTGGCCTCCTCGACGCCGCGGCCGGAGGTGAACCAGGTCTGGAACACGCGCCCGTCCTTCTGAATGAAGACCGACAGGCCGAAGTACGCGTTGTTCTGCGCCGTCACCAGGTCTTCGTGAAAGTCGGTGCCTTCGCAGGACACCCACGGAAAGGTCCACCCCATGCGCCGCTTGACCGCCTCGATACGCGGCACGCTGGCGCGCGCCACCATCACGAAGGTGGTGCGCCGTGCATGCAGGTGCGAGAAGTCGTTCATCAGGTTGTCGCTGAAGAGCGAGCAGCCAGGGCAGATGTGGTCCGCCGTGAGCATGTTGTGATAGACGACGAGTTGGTCGCGCCCTTCGAACAGATCGATCAGCCGCAGGTCGTGACGGGCCGTCGAACGGAAGAGGTAGTCGCGCGTGATCTGCGTCATCGGCAGCTGGCGCCGGCGCGCGTTCAGCGCGTCGCGGGCACGGGTGAGTTCCTTCTCTTCCTTCAGCAACGCGTCGCGGGCGGTTTGCCAGTGCTGGCGCGCAACGATGTCCGGGTAGTTCATGGCCTGCTCCTTCGATTTGTGGACAGAGTACACATATCAAGTCGACAGGTAAACAGCAAGCCGCAAAATGACTCGCTTAAAACATTCTTTTCGTAATGTTAGACTGCCGCGATGTCTGAAGCCCACCGCCGACGCAAGGACCCCGATGCGGTCCGCGCCAACCTCATCGCCGCCGCTGCCGAGCTGCTCGCGCACGGCGAGCCGCTTTCCATGGGCTCCGTGGCCGAACTCGCCGGCGTGACCAAGGGGGCGGTGCAGCACCACTTCGGCACCCGCGAGCAGTTGCTGTCGGACATGTGCGACAGCTACATGCAGCAGTTCCAGGCGGAGCTGGCGGTCGCGCGCGACGTAGACACCGGCCCGGGCAGCGCGGCGCGGGCCTATGTGCGCACCACCTTGCACGGCGTCGACGAGGCGAGTGAACAGGCGCATTGGCGCGCGATCCTCGTCGCCGCCGTGATCGACCGGGCCGTTGCCGAACGCTGGAGCAGCTGGGTGGCCGACAACCGGGCCGGCGATGCGGCCACGGACAACGCCGAACTCATCATGCGTCTGGCGGCGGACGGGCTCTGGCTGTCTGATCTGCTGGGCGTCTACAAGCTCACCGCGTCGCAGCGCGCATCGCTCGGCGAATCCCTGCTGGCCCTGTCATCCACCGAGGCACCCACCGCTTGAACACCTATCTCATCCTTGGCGCCGCGATCGTGCTCGAGATCATCGCCACGTCCTTCCTCAAGGCCTCTGAAGGCTTCACGCGCCTGTGGCCGAGCCTCGTCACGGCGGCGGGCTATGCCGGCTCTTTCTATTGCCTCTCGCTGACGCTGAAGGTGCTGCCCATCGGGGTCGTCTACGCCATCTGGTCCGGCGTGGGCATCGTGCTCACCGCGGTCGTCGGCTGGTTCATCTTCAAGCAGCGCCTCGATGCGGCGGCGATCGGCGGCATGGCGCTGATCGTCGCGGGCGTGCTGGTGATCAACCTGTTCTCGAAGAGCGCGACGCACTGACGCGCCGGGCCGTTCACGCGCCGTCGAGTGCCTCGATGCCGCGCGCGCATTGCAGCACCCGGGCGTCCTCGTAGCGCGGTGCCACCACCTGCAGCCCGACCGGCAACCCGCGCACCGTGCCCGCGGGCACCGAACACGCCGGCACGCCGCAGTAGTTGAAGAGCGGCGTGAAGGCCGCGTGGCCGCGCGGCCCGGCGGGGCGGCCGCCGATCACCGCTGGGCCGAGCTGATCGAGCGGCCAGGCCGTCACCGGCGTGGTGGGGCACAGCAATACGTCGAAGGATTCGAAGAAGCGCGACAGGCTGCCCGCGATGCGTTCCTTCAGCCGCAGCGCGCGTGCCACATCGGCCGGCGTCACCGCGGCGCCGGCCTCGATCTGGCCGACCAGCACCGGGTCGATGCGCGCGCGGTCGCTCGCCAGGCGGCCGCCGTACAGCGCATGCAGGCCGGCCACCTGCAGGGCCATCAGCGGGTACTCGCGGGCTTCCGCGGGCCAGGGCGGGTCGGCATCGACGATCTGCCAGCCGGTGGCGCGCAGGGCATCGACGCGCTGCTGCAGCACGGCGAGCACATCGGCATCGACCGCGAAGTCGCAGCCCAGGTGCGGGCTCCAGGCGACGCGCAGCGCCTGCGGCGGCGCGTCGAGCGTCGGCAGCGCGTCGAGCCCGCTGGCGATCGGCACGCCGGCCGGGTCGCCCGCGTCATAGGCCAGCAGGTGATCGTAGAGCCAGGCGCAGTCGGCCACGTTGCGCGCCATCGGCCCGATGACCGACAGGCCGTAGTTGGGCTCCGCGAAACCCCACGGGTGGGGGATCAGCCCGGGGCTGGACTTGAAGCCGACCAGCCCGCAATGCGCGGCCGGCCGACGGATCGAGCCGCCCGCGTCGGTGCCCAGCGCCAGCAGGCCGAGGCCCGACGCGAGGGCCGCGACCGCGCCGCCCGACGAGCCGCCGGGCGTGAGCGACGGGTCGATCGGATGCCGCGTGGCGCCGTACAGCAGGTTGGTCGTCACGCCCTTGCAGGCGAACTCCGAGCAGTTCGTGATGCCCAGCACCACGCCGCCGAGCGTTCGCAGCCGGGCCACGGCCCAGGCATCGCGCGGCGCGATGAAGTCCTCGAAGAGCTTCGAGCCCTGCGCGATGCGGCGGCCTTCGACCCAGAGGTTGTCCTTGACGGTGAAGGGCACGCCGGCCATTGGCAGCGATTCGCCGGCGGCCAACCGCCGGTCGACCGATACGGCCTCGTCCAGCACCTGCTGCGGATCGAACTGCACGATGGCATTCAGGCCCGGGTTAAGCGCCTCGACCCGGGCGATGAAGTGCCGCGCGACGTCGACGGCGCGCAGCGCGCCGGCCGCCACCTGTGTCGCCAGGGCCCGCGCCGTCCACGTGTGCAATGGGCTGTCGTGCGTGGCGGTGTCGGTGTGCATGGGCTGGTCTTCACAAGAAGCATGCCAATGGAGGGCGGATGTCCCTGCATTCATTGGCTCCAATGCGCTAATGGATTGGACACAATATGGATTTGAGTTGTGCACATATGGTGCGCACCACGCCATCTTGGCGCGCCGACCGCACCGGCCTGGGGTGGCGCCGTCTCTCTGGCGGCGCGGGGCGATACATCGCCCGATGGCATGAAGATTGCGCACAACCCCACTGTCCGGGATCGCTCGATCCCGCCGAGTTTTCAAGAGATGGGTCCGATGAAACGTGTTCTGCTGGGGATGCTGACCCCCTCGTCCAATACCGCGCTGGAGCCGATCACGTCGGCGATGGTGGCGGACCTGCCCGAGGTGTCGGCGCATTTCGCGCGCTTTCGCGTGACCGAGATCTCGCTGCGCTCGCAGGCGCTCGGGCAGTTCGACATCGCGCCCATCCTCGAAGCGGCGCGGCTGCTGGCCGACGCGCGGGTCGACGTGATCGCCTGGAACGGCACGTCGTCGGGCTGGCTCGGCTTCGAGGCCGACGAGGCGCTGTGCGCCCGCATCACCGAAGAGACGGGCATCCCGGCCTGCACCTCTGTGCTGGCCTTCAACGAGGCGATGCAGCTGTCGGGCCGCAAGCGCTTCGGGCTGGCCACGCCTTACCTCGCCGATGTCCAGGAGCGCATCGTCGCCAACTACCGTGCGAACGGCTATGAGTGCCTGGCGGAGCAGCACCTGGGCCACCATGTGAACTTCGAGTTCGCCGAGGTCACACCGGAAGAGATCATGCGCATGGTGCGCGAGGTCGCGAAGGCGTCGCCGCAATGCATCAGCACCTTCTGCACCAACCTGCGCGCGGCGCACCTGGTGCCGGCGCTGGAAGCCGAGCTCGGCATTCCCATCTACGACACGGTGAGCACGGCGGTCTGGAAGGCGCTGCGCCTGTGCGGCGTCGACACGCGCCGGGTCGTCGGCTGGGGCAGCCTGTTCGGCGAATGGCACTGACGCCGGCGCTGCCGCGGTCTTCTGGGTACCATCCGGCCTCTGTCGCACCTCTTCCCGAACACAGCCGCACCATGGCCATCTCCACGTCCCGCCGCGCCCTGAAGCCGTCGTCCAAGACGGCCTCCAAGGCCGATATCTACGAACGCATCTACGAAGCCGTGGTCGAGCACCGCCTGCTGCCCGGGACCAAGCTGTCGGAGGAGCGCGTGGCCGAGCTGTTTGCGGTGAGCCGCACGCAGGTGCGCGGCGTGCTGCAGCGCCTGGCGGTGGAGCAACTGGTCACGCTCATTCCCAACCGCGGCGCCTTCGTCACGACGCCCAGCGTGGACGAGGCGCACGACGTGCTCGAGGTGCGCCGCACGCTCGAGCCGGCGGTGGTGCTGCGGCTCATCGACCGCATCGCCGAGGGCAAGGCGCCCACCGCGATCAAGCAGTTGCGTGCGCTGGTCAAGCGCGAGCAGCAGGCCCACGACGTGGGTGACCGCCGTGCGGCGGTGCGGCTGTCGGGCGAGTTCCACGTGCAGCTCGCACAGTTGTCGGGCAGCAGCATCATGGCGCGCATGATGCGCGAGCTGACGCCTTTGACCTGCCTGGCCATCCTGACCTTCGAGGCGCCCACCGTGGCGGCCTGCCCGAACGACGAGCACACGCTGCTCATCGATGCCATCGAGGGCGGGCAGAAGAAGGCGGCGGTCGCCCTCATGACCGACCACCTGCATCACATCGAGAAGTCGCTCAACCTGCACGTCGAGGACGAGCCCGAGATCGACCTGGCCGAAGTGCTGCTCGGCTGAGGACTGCCGGCCGACCGCCGGGCGATTGGATACAAAACGCGGCACGGCCATTGCTTCGGCGTGGGCATGGACAACGCCGCATCCCCCGTTCCCTTTTTCGATCTGTTGCTGCTCGGCGCCATCGCGCTGACGGCCGACCCGGCGCGCCCCGAGATCCGCGACGGCGCCATCGGCATCCGCGACGGCCGCATCACCTGGCTCGACGCGCAGCCGCCGGCCCGGTACACGGCCACGCGCACCTTGCGCCTGCCCGGCCACTTCGTCACGCCGGGTTTCGTCAACGTCCACACGCACAGCATCCTGACGATGGTGCGCGGCGTGGCGGCCGACCTCGGCTTCGCGCCGTCGTACATGCCCGGCATTCCCAAGGGCACACGCGTGAACCCGTCGCAGGCGCGCGCGCTGGCGCGGCTGGGCGCGCTGGAGGCGCTGCTGGCCGGCTCGACGGTGATCGGCGACAACTTCGTGCACGCCGATGTCGGCACCGAGGCGATGGTCGAGCTCGGCATGCGCCTGTGCCCGAGCTGGCGCATCCACGACGTCGACTTCGCGCGCGTGGCGCACGGCGACTGGCGCCACGAGGCGGCCATCGGCCGCAAGACACTCGACGCGGGCCTGGCACTGCATGCGCGCTGGCAAGGCCACCCGCGGGTGCGCGTCAACCTGGCGGCGCATGCCGTCGACACCTGCTCCGACGGCTTCCTGAAGGAGGTCGCGGCGGCCTCTTCGGCGCACGGCCTGACGGTGAGCACGCACCTGGGCCAGAGCCAGGTCGAGGTCGACCGCGTGCGCGAGCGCAGCGGCCGCACGTCGACGGAGGTGCTGGCCGACGTCGGCCTGCTCAACGAACAGCTGATGGGCGGCCACTGCATCTACGTCACCGAATCGGACGCGCAGAAGATGGCCGCGGCCGGCGCGCACGCGGTGCACATCCCGAAGTGCAACGCCACCTCTGGCCGGCTCGCACCCACGCCGATGCTCCAGCGTGCCGGCGTCAACATGGCGCTGGCCACCGACACGCAGCACGGCGACATGGTCGAGCTGATGCGCTGGGCGCTGGTCACGGCGCGCGTGCAGGAAGGGCGCGTCGACGACAGCTGGCAGCCGCACCATGTCTTCCACATGGCAACGATGGGCGGCGCGAAGGCGCTGGGCATGGCGGGCGAGATCGGCAGCCTGGAGGTGGGCAAGGCGGCCGACCTGGTGGTCTTCGACGCCAACCGGCCGCACCTGCGCCCGCACGTGAACCCGTTGGGCAACCTCGTGCATACGGGGCAGGGCCGCGACGTGCGGATGGTGGTGGTGGCGGGCGACATCCTGGTGGAGGACGGCCTGCCGACGCGCGTCGACATGGAGGCCGTGTGCGCCGAAGCGGAGGCGGCCACGCGTGAGCTGTGGGGCGACGAGGGCAAGCGCTACTGGGAATAACCGCTGCATCAAGGTGCACCTTGCACCATCGACGGACACTTTGTATCCAATTTGACGTTTGAATTGGATTCAAAGCTGGCACGGTGTTTGCACGACAAGAGGCAGGTCCCTGTGCGGACTCCCTCCAACCTTCGAGGAACACCATGTTCAAGTTCATCGCGAAACTCATCGTCGTGGCCGCCGCCGTCGTGCCGCTGGCCAGCCAGGCGCAGGACGCCATCAAGCTCGGCTACGCCAAGTGCGCCCATTGCACGCCGCTGGCGCTCACGCCCGAAAAGGCGACCGACGTGAAGCTGGAAGCCATCGCCTTCAACACCGGCAACGACGTCCTGACCGCGCTGCTCTCCAAGAGCATCGACGTGGCGCAGGTGACCTACCTGCACTACGCCACGGCGCTGGACAAGGGCTTCGACGTGGTGGCCATCTCGGGCCAGATCAACGGCGGCTCGCAGATCCTGGTGGGCAACGATGTGCCGCTGGCCGAGAACGACTGGGCCGGCCTGAAGAAGCTGATCGCCGACTACAAGGCGCAGGGCAAGCCCTTCCGCGTGGCGGCCTCGCGCGGCAACGCGCAGGACATCCACATGCGCGGCGCCTTCGCCAAGCAGGGCATCGACATCAACAAGGACGTGCAGTTCATCAACATCCCGAACCCGTCGGACCACGTGCAGGCGCTGCGCCGCGGCGAGGTGGAACTGATCTGTTCGGTCGACCCCTTCGCCACGCAGATCCGCGAAGTGAAGGCCGCCAAGTTCTTCGCCTTCCCGTATGACCAGGCCGCCGGCAAGCTGACCAACCTGATCGTCACGCGCTCCGACGTGATCGCCTCGCGTCCGAAGGGCGTCGAGCAGACCGTGCGTTCGATCATCAAGGTGAACGAACTGATGGCCAGCGACAAGGCGCTGTTCATCGACACGATCCAGAAGGTGACGGGCCTCGACAAGGCCGTTGCCACGGGCGCCGTCGCCAACCTGTACCCCGACTACCAGATGCACCGTGCCTCGGCCGTGGCCATCGCCCAGATGATGCGCGACCTGAAGTACATCAACACCGACGTGAGCGCCGCGGTCGAGAAGAACATGGACTACCGCTTCCTCGAAGCGGCCACCGGCAAGCCGAAGTCGGCGCTGGGCTACTGATCGATCGGCACACGCAATGGCGCTCTCGTCTTCCGCCCCGACCTTGCCGGTGCTGCAGCCAACCGCTGCCGCGCGGCCGGCGCTGATCAAGCGGCTCTACCGCCGCATCGAACGCGCCATCGTCCCGTTCCTGCTGCTCGTCGGCTGGGAGATCTTCTCGCGCTCCGGCGTGCTGCCGCCCGCATTGCTGCCGGCGCCGTCGCAGGTGATGGTGGCCTGGGCCGACTGGGTGATCGGCACCGACGGCAACACGCAGACCTACAGCGGTCACTGGATCTTCGACGTGGCGGCGAGCGCGACGCGCGTGTTCGCAGGCTTCGCGATCTCGACGCTGCTGGGCGTCTCCATCGGCATGGCGATCGGCTGGTCGCGCACCGTCGAACGCCTCATCGAGCCGGTGCTGCAGATCCTGCGGCCGGTGCCGCCGGTGTCGTGGATCCCGCTGGCCATCATCTGGTTCGGCATCGCCAACAAGCCGGCCATCTTCCTGGTGTTCCTCGGCTCCTTCTTCCCGATCCTGCTGAGCACCATCCACGGCGTGAAGACCTGCGACCGCAACCTGCTGCGCGCCGGCGCGATGACCGGTGGCACGCCGGGCAAGCTGCTGCGCTACATCGTCTTTCCCGCGGCGCTGCCGAGCATCTTCTCGGGCCTGCGCATCGCCGTCGGCTCGGCCTGGATGCTGACCGTGACCGCCGAGATGGTGGCGGTCAAGAGCGGCGTCGGCTACGTGCTGTGGGATTCGTATTACTTCCTGCGCTACGACATCGTGATCGCCGCGATGGTGAGCATCGGCCTGCTCGGCTACCTGAGCGACCTCGCCATCAAGCTGATCGCCGGGCGCGTGCTGCGCTGGCAGCGCGGCTCGACCCTTCAAGCGAAAGAGGGATGACATGAGCCTCATCACCATCCAGAACGTCACGCGCCTGTTCGACGACCCCAAGCGCAAGAGCGCGGTGAAGGCGCTCGACAACGTGAGCGTCGAGGTCGGCCGTAACGAATTCCTCTGCCTGCTCGGCCCCAGCGGCTGCGGCAAGTCGACGCTGCTCAACCTCATCGCCGGCTTCGACCATCCGACCGAAGGCACGGTGAAGGTGGGTGGCCAGGTGGTCACCGCGCCGGGCGCGGACCGCGGCGTGGTGTTCCAGCAGCCGACGCTGATGCCGTGGCTTACCGTGTGGGAGAACGTGGCCTTCCATCTCACGATGCAGGGCGTTGGCAAGGACATCCGTCGAAAGAAGGCGCAGCACTTCATCGAGATGGTCAACCTCAAGGGCTTCGAGAACCACTTCCCGAGCGAGCTGTCGGGCGGCATGAACCAGCGCGTGGGCATTGCGCGCGCGCTGCTCATGAACCCGGAGGTGATCCTGATGGACGAGCCCTTCGGCGCGCTCGATGAGCAGACCAAGATGGAGATGCACGGCGAGCTGGTGCGCATCTGGCGCGAGAGCCAGAGCACCATCGTCTTCGTGACGCACGGCATCGACGAGTCGCTCGCGCTCGGCACGCACGTGGCCGTGATGTCGGCAAGGCCGGGGCGCATCCGCGAGATGATCAAGATCGATCTGGCGCGCCCGCGCGACCCCACCAGCCCGCAGTTCAACGACTACAAGCGCCACATCCTGTCGCTGCTGCGCCCCGAACCCGCCACCGTGGAAGCCTGAGGTGTCGACCTTCATCACCGGTGCCTGCGGTTTCGTCGGCCTGGCGCTGGCCGAGCACCTGATGTGGCGCGGCGAGGACGTGATCGGTTTCGACCGCGCGCCGCTGCCGCCGGCGGCAGCGAAGGCCTTCGACGGCCTGTCGGGCCGCTTCAGCATGGTGGTGGGCGACGTGCGTGACGCCGACGCGCTGCGGCAGGCCATGGCGCTGCACCGGCCGCAGCGGCTGGTCACGCTGGCCGCGATCACGGCCGATGCCAGGCGCGAGCGCGCCACGCCCGGCGCGATCTTTGAGGTCAATGTCGGTGGCGTGATCGCAGCGCTCACCGCCGCGGCCGACTGCGGCGTGACGCGCGTGCTGCATGCGAGCTCCGGCTCGGTCTACGGCGCGAGCGGCAACGGTGTCGCTGCGCTGCAAGAAGACGGCACACCGCTGCGCCCGGAAGGGCTGTACGGCATTTCCAAGCAGGCGGCCGAAGGCGCCGCCTTGCGCCTGGCCGCGCTGCATGGGCTCGACCTGGTGGTCGGCCGGCTCGGCACCTGTTTCGGCCCGTGGGAGGCCGACACCGGCGTGCGCGACACGCTCAGCGCGCCGCTGCAGGTGCTGCGCCTGGCCGAACGTGGCGAGCCGGCCGCGCTGCCGCGCGACAGCCGGCGCGACTGGCTCTACGTGCGCGACGTGGCCGCGGCCATCAGTGCGCTGCTCGACCGTCCGCGGTTGCCGCACGCCGTCTACAACGTGGCGGCGGGCTTCATGGGGTCGATGAGCGACTGGTGCGACGCGCTCGTCGCGCAGCATCCGGACTTCGCCTGGCGCTTGGCGCGCGCGGGCGAGCCGACCAACGTCGACTACTACGCCCCCTACGACCGCGCGCCGATGGACATTGCGCGCCTGCGTGCCGACACCGGCTTCGCGCCGCGCTTCGATCTCGCGGCCGCGGCGAAGGACTTCCTGGCCTGGCGCGAGCGCCATGGCGCCGCCCCACGCACCGCGCATGCCGCTTCGCCCGCCCATGTCTGAATCCACTTCTTCGTCGATCGCGTCTGCTCGCATGGCCGGCCACGTGTGCATCGTCACCGGCGCCGCGTCGGGCATCGGCCGTGCCATCGCACGCACGCTGGCCGCGCACGGCGCGATCGTCGTCGTGGCCGATGTGACCACCGAGGTCATCGAGGGCGGCGCGCCGACGGTCGATGTGATCGCCGCCGAGGGCGGGCACGCGGTCTTCGTCTCGACCGACGTCGCACGCACCGAGCAGGTCGACGCGCTGGTGGCGCAGACCGTCGCGCGCTTCGGGCGGCTCGACGTGCTGGTCAACAACGCCTGCATTCGCCATGCCCGGCCGCTGCTCGAGCTCGAAGAAGCCGACTGGCAGCGCGTGCTCGACGTGAACCTGTCGGGCGTGTACCGATGCTGCCGCGCCGCGGTCCGGCAGATGGTGACGCAGCCGCTGGTCGACGAGGTGCGCGGGCGCATCGTCAACCTGTCGTCGCAGCACGGCATCATCGCGGCGCCGGGCGACCTGGCCTACGGCACCAGCAAGGCCGCCATCGCCTACCTCACGCGGCAGGTGGCGGCCGACTATGCGGCGCAACAGATCGTCTGCAACGCGGTGGCACCGGGCAAGATCCAGACCGGTGCCGGCGGTCGGGCCGTCGACCCCGTGGTGATGGAACGCGCGGAGCGCCGCACGCCCTGGCCGCGCCTCGGGCGGCCTGACGACGTGGCACGCGCTGTGCTCTTTCTGGCCAGCAGCGACGCCCGTTTCGTGACCGGCGCCGAACTCATGGTCGATGGCGGCTGGATGGCCGCCTGAACCGCCGATCGCTTCACAGATTCTCAAGAGACGTACCCCATGCCTGACTTCGACCTCGTCATCCGCAACGCGAAGGCCATCACGGCCAGCGACACCTTCACCAGCGACATCGGCATCCGCGACGGCCGCATCGTGCAGCTCGGGCTCGGCATCGGGCCGGGTGCGCGCGAGATCGACGCGGCCGGCCGCGCCGTGACGCCGGGTGGCGTCGACGCGCACTGCCACCTCGACCAGCCGATGCCGCCGCCCACGCGCAACGCCGACGACTTCAACACCGGCACGCGCTCGGCGGCCTGCGGCGGCACCACGACCGTGATCCCGTTCGCGGCGCAGCAGAAGGGCCAATCGCTGCGCGCCGCGGTGGAGGACTACCGCGCGAGTGCCGAGGGCAAGGCGCACGTCGACTACGCCTTCCACCTGATCGTGAGCGACCCGACACCCGAGGTGCTGAAGGTCGAGCTGCCCGAACTCATCCGCGAAGGCTTCACCTCGTTCAAGATCTACATGACCTACGACGACATGAAGCTCGACGACGGCCAGATCCTGGACGTGCTCGACGTCGCGCGCCAGCAGGGCGCGATGGCGATGATCCACGCCGAGAACGCCGACTGCATCGAATGGCTGACCAAGCGGCTCGAGGCCGCCGGCCGCACCGCGCCGCGCTACCACGCGCACTCGCGGCCGATGCTGGTCGAGCGCGAGGCGACGCACCGCGCCATCGCGCTGGCCGAGCTGGTAGACGTGCCGATCCTGATCGTGCATGTGTCGGGCCGCGAGGCGGTCGAGCAGATCCGCTGGGCGCGCGCGCACGGCCTGAGCGTGTTCGCCGAGACCTGCCCGCAGTACCTCTTCTTGACGGCCGAAGACCTGGGCATCGACGACAGCTACAAGGGCGCCAAGTGCGTGTGCAGCCCGCCGCCGCGCGACAAGGCGAACCAGCAGGTGATCTGGGACGGGCTCAACGACGGGCTCTTCACCGTGTTCTCGTCCGACCACGCGCCCTTCAAGTTCGATGCGCCCGAAGGCAAGAAGCCCAATGGCGAAGAGGTCGGCTTTCGCCACATTCCCAATGGCATCCCCGGCATCGAGACGCGCATGGCGCTGCTCTGGTCCGAAGGCGTGCTGGCCGGCCGCATGACGCCGCACCGCTTCGTCGAGCTGACCGCGACCGGCCCAGCCAAGGCGTACGGCCTGCACCCGCGCAAGGGCAGCATCTCGATCGGCGCGGACGCCGACCTGGTGATCTGGGACGAGCGCGACTTCATCCTGAAGAACGAGCAACTGCACCACGAGGTCGACTACACACCCTACGAAGGCATGCGCCTGAAGGCCTGGCCGGGCCTGACGCTCAGCCGCGGCGAGGTGGTGTGGGACGGCCGCGACTTCCATCCGCAGCCGGGCCGCGGCCAGCTGCTGGCCTGCGGCGCACCGTCGCTGATGCCGGCCCGCCGCGCCGCCTGAGCGATTGACGCCATGCGCCTGCTGATCATCAACCCCAACATCTCTGAGAGCGTCACGGCGCTGATCGAGGTCGAAGCGCGACGCACGGCGGCGCCCGGCACCGAGATCACGATGAAGACCGCGCCTTTCGGCGTGGCCTACATCGAGACGCGCTTCGAGGCGCTGATCGGCGCCTACGCCACCGCGCAGGTGGCGGCCGAGCATGTCGAGGGGCACGACGCGGTGATCATCGCGGCCTTCGGCGACCCGGGCCTGGGCGGGCTGCGCGAGGCGCTGCCGGTGCCGGTGCTGGGCCTCAGCGAATCGGCGCTGGCCAGCGCCTGCCTGCTGGGCCACCGCTTCTCGATCGTCGCGATCTCGCAGCGCATCAGCGCCTGGTACCGCGAGGTGGTGGAGGCGAACGGGCTGATCGGCAGGCTCGCCAGCATCCGTGCGCTCGACCAGCCGCTGGCCGGCATCGGCAGCGTGCAGACCGACCATGCAGAGGCGCTGCGCGCGCTGTGCGAGCGCGCCGTGGCCGAGGACGGCGCCGAGGTGATCATCCTCGCCGGCGCACCGCTGGCGGGCCTGGCGCGCGCGGTGCGTGGCGAGCTGCCGGTGCCGGTGGTCGATGGCGTGTCGAGCGCCGTGCGGCATGCGGAGACGATGGTGGCGCTGTCGCCGGGCAAGGCGCGCAGCGGCAGCTTCGCGCCGCCGCCGGTCAAGCCCAACGCCGGCCTGCCGGATGCCATCGCGCGCTTGCTTGGTCCGCGGGCGACCCCTTGATCACGGCGCTCGGCCGCACGCTGCCCGCCATGACGGCGGTGCAGGCGGTCGTGGCCATGGGCGCGTTCTCGCTCTCGGTGCTGGCGCCGCAACTGGGCGTCGACCTCGCCACGCTGGGGTGGCTGGGCACCGCGCTGTTCGGTGTCGGCGCCCTGTCGTCGCTCGCGACCGGCTGGCTGATCGGCCGCGTCGGTGACCTGCCGCTGGCGGGGCTCTGCATGGTGTGCGTGCTGCTCGCGATGCTGTGCGTCGTGGCCGATGCGCTCGGTCTGGGGCCCGCGCGCTGGTCGCTGTGGCCGGCCGCGGTGCTGCTGGGCCTGGCCTTCGGACCGGAGACGCCCGCCAGTGCCGCCGTGCTGTCGCGGGTGACGCCGCCCGCGCGGCGGCCGTGGGTCTTTTCGGTTCGCCAGACCGGCAACCAGATCGGTGCCGTGGCCGGTTCGCTGCTGCTGCCTTCGTTGATGCTGGTGCACGCGGCCGTGGCCTTCGGGGCGGTCGCGGCCTTCGCATTCGCCGTGGCGCTGTGCTGCTTCGCGCTGCAGCGGGTGGACGGCGCGCCGCCTGCCGTCCGCCGCGTGCCATCGCCCGGCGCGGCCCTCGATGCGAGCGGGCTGCGCGCACTCGCCGCATCGCCGGCGCTGCGGGTGCTGACGGCCACGACGGTCGTGTTCATGGCCACGCAGGTGTGCCTCAACTTCTTCACCATGAGCCATGCGGTGCGCCATTGGTCGCTGCCGGTGCCTGTGGCGGCCGGCTGGGTCGCGCTGATGCAGGCCGCGGGGCTGGTCGGCCGCCTGCTCTGGGGCCGCGTGGCGCAGCGGCCGGGCGTCTCGACGGTGCGCCTCGTCGGCGTGCTCGGGCTGATGATGGGTACCGCCGGCCTGGCGCTCTTCCTCTGGCCGGGGGTGCCGCCGCCCGCCGCGCTGGCCCTGCTGTTGGGGGTGCTGGGGCTCAGCGCCAGCGGCTGGAACGGCGTGATGGTCGCCGAGATCGCCCGGCTGGCCGGCCCTGAACGCGCCGGCGCGGTGAGCGGTGCGGTGCTGCTCTTCGGCTACGCCGGCCTGGCGCTGGCGCCGATCGGCTTCGCCGCGCTCGGTGCTGCGGCGGGGACCACGACGGCCTTCGCCGTTCTGCTCACGGCCGCGGGCGCGATGGGCGTGCGCTTGCTGATGGCGCGGACGACGCCCGGGTAGCGCGCCTGGCCGCCTTTTCGGTGCATCTGATCGACAAGTTGTATCCAATTCAGTGCTGGATTGCACCAAATGACGACGACGGGTATCTGCGGACGATCGCGTCCGTTTTCAGTGGCGGTAGAGCAGGCTGTCTCGGCGCAACGCTGACGCTGCAAAAGATCAGTCTGCGCACATTGGATACAAACATGGCATGCCGATTGCATGTGTGAAGACCATGGAATCGACCACCGGACAAAGCCTGACGCTCGACGACATCGTGCATCGCTATGCGGGCTCGCTGGCCGTCGACCATGTGACCCTGGAAGTGCAGGCCGGCGAACTCGTCGCGCTGCTGGGCCCGAGCGGCTGCGGCAAGACGACGCTGCTGCGGATCATCGCGGGCTTCATTCAACAGACCTCGGGCAAGGTGGTGGTCGGCGGGCGCCGCATCGACGACCTGCCGCCGGCGCGGCGCCAGGTCGGCATCGTGTTCCAGAACTACGCGCTCTTCCCGCACATGACGGTGGCGGACAACGTCGGCTACGGCCTGGCGGCACGCGGCACCGACCGCCAGGCCGCCCGCAAGCGGACCGCCGAGATGCTCGAGATGGTGCAGCTCGGGCACTTGGCCGACCGCCTCACCAAGCAGCTGTCGGGCGGGCAACAGCAGCGTGTGGCGCTGGCCCGCGCATTGGCGATCGAGCCGCGCGTGCTGTTGCTCGACGAGCCCTTCTCGGCGCTCGACAAGAGCCTGCGGCTGGACATGCAGATCGAGATCAAGCGCATCCAGCGCGCGGCCGGCACCACCGCCATCATCGTCACGCACGACCAGGAAGAGGCGCTTGGCATGGCCGACCGCGTGGCTGTGCTGAGCCAGGGCCGGCTCGAACAGTTCGCCGCGCCTTCGGCGGTGTACGACACGCCGGCCACCTACTTCGTGAACCAGTTCGTCGGCACCGCGAATGTGTTGCCGGGCGTGCTGGGCGACGTGTCCGGTGCGCACGCCGGCGTTCTGCTGGACGACGGCACCTGGCTCGCCGCGCGGGCGCCGGTAGGCGTCGCGCCGGGCGCGCGGGTGGTCGCCTGCATCCGGCCCGAGAACATGCGGCTGGACGCGGACACCGCGTCGGACGGCCTCGAAGGCACGGTCGAACTGGGCATGCCGCTGGGCGCCACCATCGTCCACGAGATCCGCACCGCCTCGGGCCTGCGGCTCAAGTTGTCCGAGCCCCGCACACCGGGCATGGGGCCGCGCGCCGCCGGTACCCGCGTCCGGCTGCGGCCCGCGTCGCCCGAGGGCGTCACGGTGTTCGCCGCCCCCTGAGATTTCGCTCCATCCCGACGCATCCCGTCTCACTTCCACTCACTTTCACGAGGTCTTCCATGGAACTGTCCCGTCGTCATCTACTCGGCAGTGCGCTCACGCTGAGTGCGATGCAGCTCTTCCCCGGCATCAGCCAGGCGCAGGCGCGCAAGCTGGTGTTCGCCACCTTCACCGGCAGCTGGGAAGAGGCGCACCGCGACGTGCTGGTGCCCGCTTTCAAGAAGGCGACCGGCCAGGACGTGCTGCTCGACGCGATGCTCTCGGTCGACCAGATCGCCAAGGTCGCGGCGGCGCGCAACAACCCGCCCATCGACGTGATGCTGCACGACCCGGGTCCGGCGCTGACCGCCATCGGGCAGGACCTGGTGGAGCCCTTCCCCGTTGCCGGCAGCAAGAACTACAAGGACCTGATCCCCGAGGCGCAGGACCCGATGGGGCCGTCGATGTTCTTCCAGGTGGTGGGCCTGACCTACAACCCCGAGAAGATCAAGACGCCGCCGACTTCCTGGGCCGACCTGTGGAAGCCCGAATACAAGGGCCGCGTCGGCATCACCAACCTGAATTCGACGCTGGGCACCGGCTTCCTGGTCGAGATCGCGCGCATGCACGGCGGCGGCGAAGGCAATGTCGAGGAAGGCTTCAAGGCCATCGACAAGCTCAAGCCGAACCTGGCCGCCGTGGCCGCCAACCCGGGCGCGCTGGCCGCGCTCTACCAGCAGGGCCAGATCGACATCAGCCCCGGCAACTTCAACGCCATCCAGATCCTGAAGGCACGCGGCGTGCCGGTCGAGTTCGTGGCGCCCAAGGAAGGCGCCATCGCTTTCAAGACCAGCATCCACATCGTCAAGAACTCGCCCAACAAGGCGCTGGCCGCGCAGCTCATCGACGTGGCGCTGTCGCCCGAGGTGCAGGGCAAGCTGATGCAGGCACCCTACCTGGTGGTACCGACCAACGGCAAGGTCAAGATGGAAGGCGAGATCGCCAAGGTGCTGGTCAAGGACACGGCCGAGATGAAGAAAAAGTTCGTCTTCCAGGACTGGAAGAAGATCAACGAGAACCGCGCCGCCTGGATCGATCGCTTCAACCGCGAAATCAAGCTTTGATGGCGCGCTGAGCGCGAGCACGCACGATGACCGCCGCCGTCCTCAAGGGTCCGCCCGTCACCGGCTACAGCCTGGCGTTCGCCACGCCGCTGGGGGCGTTCTTCGTGCTGTTCTTCCTGGCGCCCCTGCTGCTGCTGGTCGTCATCAGCTTCTACGCCACGCCGGAGCTCAAGTCCTTCGGCTTCGACCAGTACGTGAAGATCGCGACCGACGGCTTCACGCTGCCGGTGCTGTTCGACACGCTGTGGCTCGGCCTGCAGACCACGCTGCTGTGCCTCGTGCTCGGCTACGCGCTGGCCTGGTGCTATGTGCGCAGCCCCGGCAGTCTGCAGAAGCTGCTGATGCTGGCCATCCTGATGCCGCTGCTGACCAGCGTGGTGGTGCGCACCTTCGCGTGGGTCGTGATCCTCGGGCGCCAGGGCATCGTGAATTCGGTGCTGGCGGATTTCGGCTGGATTGATGCGCCGTTGAAACTGCTCTACACCCGCGGCGGGTTGATCGTCACGCTGGCCAACGTGCAACTGCCGCTGATGGTGCTGCCGCTCATCACGGCGTTGCAGAAGCTCGACCCGAACCTGCAAGATGCGTCGTCGGCGCTCGGCGCGAGCGCGCTGCGGACCTTCGTCAAGATCACCTTGCCACTCACGCTGCCCGGGGTCCTGGCCGGCTGCCTGCTGACCTTCGCGGCCAGCATCACCGCCTTCATCTCGCAGTCGCTCATCGGTGGCGGCCAGATGCTCTTCATGCCGATGTACATCTACCAGCAGGCCTCGTCGCTGCAGAACTGGCCCTTCGCCGCGGCGATTTCGCTGGTCTTTCTCATCGCAGTGATGGCCTGCGTCAGCGTCTTCAACCTCCTCGGGCGGCTCAGCCGCGCAGGCGCATGAGCGCCGGCCGCAAGTACGAAGGCTCGGCCATCGCCTTGACGGGGGTCCTCGGCGCGATCGCGGTCATCGCCACGGTGCTGTTGCTGGCGCCGACCGTCATCGTGATCGTGCTGTCGTTCACCAACGGTTTTTCGCTCAAGTTTCCGCCGCCGGGCTATTCCTTCCGGTGGTACGCCTCGCTGCCCGATGCTTTCCAGTTGCAGTACGCGGCACTCAACAGCCTGAAAGTGGCCTGCGCATCCACGATGCTCGCGGTGGTGCTGGGGGTCGGCGCGGCCATGGCCATCGCGCGCTCGGAGAAGGCGATGGCGCGGGTGCTCGATTCCTTCTTCATGTCGCCGCTGATCCTGCCGGCGCTGGCCTTCGGGCTGGCGTCGCTGATCTACTTCTCGCGCATCGGCATTCAGCTGTCGCTCTGGACGCTGGTGATCGGCCACACGGTGGTGGGCGTGCCTTACGTCATCCGCACCACGGTCGCGGCGCTCTCGCAGTTGCCACCGGCCTTGCTCGAGAGTTCGGCCAGCCTGGGCGCGAGCCGCGCGTACACCTTCCGCCGCGTGACGCTTCCGCTGATCGCGCCGGGCGTGGCCGCGGGCGCGTTCATCAGCTTCATGTCCTCGTTCGACAACGTGCCGGTGTCGCTGTTCCTGCGCGATGCCTCCACCGACATGCTGCCGATCCGCATGTGGCAGGACCTGGAAGGGCGCCTGGACGTGAGCATCGCCGCCGTCTCGACCCTGATGGTGCTGGTGACGCTGGTGCTGATGGTCGTCATGGAACGAGTCGCCGGCATCAGCAAGCGCATCCGCTGAGCCCGGCCGGCAGCGCCGACGGGGCAAGGCGCTCTCAGGCCGTCAGGCGCCCCAGCAGCAGGAACTCCATCAGCGCCTTCTGCACGTGCATGCGGTTCTCGGCTTCGTCCCAGACGACCGACTGCGGGCCGTCGATCACGTCGGCCTCGACCTCTTCGCCGCGGTGCGCCGGCAGGCAGTGCATGAAGAGCGCGTCGGGCTGCGCGATGCGCATCATGTCGGTGTCGACGCACCAGTCGGCGAAGGCGGCCATGCGCGCCTCGTTCTCGGCCTCGTAGCCCATGCTGGTCCAGACGTCAGTGGTCACCAGGTCGGCGCCGCGGCAGGCTGCCATCGGGTCCTTGAAGACCTGGTAGCTCTCGGCCGAGCGGATGCCCGCGATCGACTGGTCGACCTCGTAGCCGCTGGGCGTGCTCACGTGCACCGTGAAGCCCAGGATGTCGGCCGCCTGCAGCCAGGTGTTGGCCATGTTGTTGCCGTCGCCGACCCACGCCACCGTCTTGCCCTGGATCGAGCCGCGGTGCTCGATGTAGGTGAAGATGTCCGCCAGGATCTGGCAGGGGTGAAACTCGTTGGTCAGGCCGTTGATGACGGGCACCCGCGAGTTGGCGGCGAAGGCGTCGATCTTGTCCTGGCCGAAAGTGCGGATCATCACGATGTCGACCATCCGGCTGATGACCTTGGCGCTGTCCTCGATCGGCTCGGCGCGGCCCAGCTGGCTGTCGCCGGTCGTGAGGTTCACGACCGAGCCGCCCAGCTGGTACATGCCGGCCTCGAAGCTCACGCGCGTGCGGGTGCTGGCCTTCTCGAAGATCATCGCCAGCGTGCGGTCGACCAGCGGCTGGTGGCGCTCGTAGGCCTTGAACTTCTTCTTGATGATCGCGGCGCGCTCGAACAGGTAGGCGTAGTCGTCCGCACTGAAATCGGAGAACTGCAGGTAGTGCCGGAGGGTCGTGCCGGTCGTCATGGGGTCGGCTCCGCCAGGAAGGCTTTGACCAGCGGCGCGAGGATGGCGACGATCTCGTCGGCTTCGGCCACGCTGAGGATCAGCGGCGGCACCAGGCGAATCACGCTGTCCGCCGTGACCGACAGCAGCAGGCCGGCGTCGCAGGCACGATTCAGGATGATGCCGCAGGGCCGGTCGAGCTCGATGCCCAGCATCAGGCCCTGTCCGCGCACTTCCTTGACGCCGGCCAGGCCTTCGAACTCGCGTTCCAGCGCGCTCTTGAGGTGGGCGCCGACCGTGGCCGCGTTGTCGAGCAGCTTCTGCTCTTCCATGATGCGGATGGTCTCGATGCCGGCGCGCATGGCCAGCGGGTTGCCGCCGAAGGTCGTGCCGTGGTTGCCCGGGCCGAAGATGTTCGCGGCCTTGGGGCCGGCCACGACCGCCCCGATCGGCACGCCCGAGCCCAGGCCCTTGGCCAGCGGCATCACGTCGGGGACGATGCCGGCCCACTGGTGCGCAAACCACTTGCCGGTGCGACCCATGCCGCATTGCACTTCGTCGATCATCATGAGCCAGTCGCGCTCGTCGCACAGGGCGCGCACCTGCCGCATGTAGTCCAGCGCCATCGGGTGGATGCCGCCTTCGCCCTGAATGGCCTCGAAGAACACCGCGACCACGTTCGGGTTGTCCACGGTCGCCTTCTTCAGGGCGTCGATGTCGTTGAGCGGCACGCGGATAAAACCCTCGACCAGCGGGCCAAAGCCCTTCTGGATCTTCGGGTTGCCGGTGGCCGACAGCGTGGCGATCGAGCGGCCGTGGAAGGCCGCTTCGTAGACGACGATCTCCGGGCGCTCGATGCCCTTGTCGTGGCCGAACTTGCGCGCCAGCTTCAGCGCGGCCTCGTTGGCCTCGAGGCCCGTGCAGCAGAAGAAGACATTGGTCATGCCGGCCAGTTCGGTCAGCTTGGTGGCCAGCTTTTCCTGGCCCGGCACGTGGTAGTAGTTGCAGCTGTGGATGATCTTCGCGAGCTGGTCCTGCAGCGCGGGCACCAGCTCGGGGTGGTTATGGCCCAGCGTGTTGACCGCAATGCCGCCCAGCCCGTCGAGGTAGGCGCGGCCGTTCGTGTCCCAGACTCGGCAGCCCTGGCCGTGCGACAGCGCGATCGGCAGGCGACCGTAGGTGTTCATGACGTGGGGCGAGGTGGGTTCGACAGCAAGGGCGCTCATGCGGTTCTCCGGGGAAGGGAAGGCGATTCTAGGCGGCGGGCTTTGCGGCTTTGTTGCCGATTCCGCATCGCAGCAATGTCGGCCGACATGCCGTGGGACGAGCCCGCGGATAGAATCTTGTGCGTCGCAGCACAACGCCTTGTGACGCCTTCTTCCCACCGATGATTTCTCCCCGCGCCAAAGAAGTTTTCATCCAGGGCATCACGTCCGACGGGCGCACCTTTCGCCCGAGCGACTGGGCCGAACGGCTCGCTGGCGTGATGAGTTCCTTCCGCCCGGGCGGCGCGACGCCGGGCAGCCACCTGAGCTATTCGCCCTGGTGCGTGCCGACCAGCGTCGGCGGCGTGAAGTGCGTGATCGTCCACACCGACCTGCGCGACCACGATGTCATGGCCTGGGATTTCGTCATGAACTTCGCGCGCGACAACGGCCTGCAGATCGCCGAAGCCTGCGTCGTCCCCGACACGCCACCGCCGGCCAAGCCCTGAGGCGCGGCCGGGCGACTGGCGGGGCGAGTCGTTTCTAGCGTCGCGCCAGCAGCATCCGCTCGATGGTCTCGGCCAGTTCCTGCGCGACGAACTTGCCGACGAAGGCATCCGCGCCGACGCCCTTGGCATGGACCTCGTTGGTGGTCCCCGTGAGCGACGAATGGATCACCACGGGAATCGAGCTGAAGCGCGGGTCGGCCTTGATCTTCCGCGTCAGGGTGAAGCCGTCCATCTCGGGCATCTCGAGGTCGGTCAGGACCAGGGCCACCTTGTCGGCGGCGGTCTTGCCCTCGGCTTCCGCGGCCTTGGCGATCGCCTCCAGCCGATCCCAGGCTTCCTTCCCGGACTTGGTCATCTCGTGTTCCGCGCCCATCGCCGTCAGCCCATGCTGGATCAGGGAGCGCGCGAGCATCGAATCGTCCGCCGCCAGAATGATCGAGCCGGGGCGCAGCTTGACCCTCACGTCGACCGCCTCGGCCGTCGTGTCTTCGGGGGGCGGCGGCAGCACGGTGCGCAGGATCTGCTCGACGTCCAGAACCTGCGCCAGCCGCGTGCCGTGGACGTCGCCGTCCAGCCGGGCGATGCTGGTGATCAGGCCGCTGGCCGAGGTACTGCCTTCCGCAGACAGCACCTGGCTCCATTCGAGTCGCACGATCTCGTCCACTTCTTCGACGGCGAAGGCCTGGGTCGTTCGTGCATATTCCGTCACGAGCAGGATGTTGCGACCGTTTTTCGGCACGCATCCCACCGCGCTCGCCAGGTCGATCACCGGCATCAGCTGACCGCGGATATTGGTCACGCCCATCACGTGGGGCGACGAGCCCGCGATCGCCGTGATGGAGGGCGTCACGATGATCTCGCGCACCTTGAAGACGTTGATGCCGAACAGTTCCCGCCGGTCCGAGTTCGGCGCTTCACCGAGGCGAAACAACAGCAGTTCGAACCGATTGCTGCTGGTGAGATTGGTGCGCTCGTCGACTTCGTTCAGAACTGTGCTCATGGTGTCTCCGGGTGGTGTTGGCCTGATCGATGGCGTCTCTTGAGCACCCCCGATGTTGTTGCTATCGGCAATCCACAGCGTTCCTGCAGGCGGGTTCACCCGAAAACTGCGCATATCTGCACGATGCGCCGCGCAATACGGCTGCGCCGGGCCGGATGGAAAACGAGCGCCCATGAAAAAACCGCCCGAAGGCGGTTTCTCACTTTTGCTGCAGCGCACCCCTGTCAAACGGCGGACCGGCGAACCGGTCCGGGCTTGGCCTGACGGAAGGTCAGGCGGCGGCTGGCGCCGGTGCGGCCAGGGCGAGTGCCTTGACCTTGGCCGACAGGCGACTCTTGTCGCGCGCAGCCTTGTTCTTGTGGAAGATGCCCTTGTCGGCGACGGTGTCGACGATGCTCTGGGCCTTCGCGAAGAGTTCGGTGGCCTTGGTCTTGTCGCCGGCCAACACGGCCTTCTCGACGTTCTTGACCGCGGTCCGGTACTTGGAACGCAGCGAGGTGTTCGCGGCGTTGATCTTGACGTCCTGGCGGACGCGCTTGCGGCCCGACGCGAGGCGCGGGTTCTTTTTCTTGGGTTTTGCGGATGCCATGTTTTAGGTTCCTGGTGTCTGGGGATGATGCAGCAAAGCCGAACATTATAGCCCGAGTCATGGCTCGCCCCCAGGCTTGCCCACTTCGTGTGGCCTCCCTCCCCCTACCGGGGGCGATGCCAGCGGCCCGGCGGAGCCGGTTCCGCGGCATCCCTGGCGAAGAGGGCCGGGGGGCGCTACGGGCGCGGGGCCTACACTTCGCCGCCGTGTCCCTGCTCAAATCCGCCTCCACCGTTTCGCTCCTGACGCTCGCGTCCCGGGTCACCGGGCTCATCCGCGACCTGCTGATGGCGTCGGTGTTTGGGGTCAGCGCGCTGACCGATGCCTTCAATGTGGCCTTTCGCATTCCCAACCTCTTCCGGCGGGTGTTGGGGGAGGGCGCCTTCACCCAGGCGTTCGTGCCGGTGCTGTCGGCCACGCGCACCGAGCAGGGCGACGCCGGCGCGCGGGCGCTGGTCGACCATGTCGCCACGCTGCTGACCTGGGCGCTGGTGCTGCTGTGCATCGCCGGTGTGGCGGGGGCGCCGCTGATGCTGTGGGCCATGGCCAGCGGCCTGCAACAGACGCCGCACGGCTACGACGCCGCCGTGCTGATGACGCGCTGGATGTTTCCGTACATCTTCTTCATGTCGCTGGTGGCGCTGGCCGGCGGGGTGCTCAACACCTGGCGCCAATTCGCGGTGCCGGCCGCCTCGCCGGTGCTGCTCAACCTGGCGCTGATTTCCTCGATCGTGCTCGGCGCGCCGCTGTTCCGGCGCTGGGGCATCGAGCCGATCTACGCCCAGTGCGTCGGTGTGATGGTGGGCGGCGCGCTGCAACTGGGCATCCAGTTGCCGGCGCTGCGCCGCATCGGCATGCTGCCGCGCATCGGCGTGCGCTGGCGCGCCCTGTGCACGTCGTGGAACGACCCGACGACGCGCAAGATCCTCAAGCTGATGCTGCCGGCGCTGATCGGCGTCAGCGTCGCGCAGATCTCGCTGCTCATCAACACGCAGATCGCCTCGCACCTGGCGCCCGGCAGCGTGACCTGGGTCAGCTATGCCGACCGCCTGATGGAATTCCCCACCGCGATGCTCGGCGTGGCGCTCGGCGTGGTGCTGATGCCGCAGCTGGCCAGCGCCCGCGCGGCCAAGGACGACGCGCGCTATTCCTCGCTGCTCGACTGGGGCCTGCGCCTCGTCGTGCTGCTGTCGGTGCCCTGCGCGGTGGCCTTGCTGGTGTTCTCGAAACCGCTGGTCGCGGTGCTGTTCCACAACGGCGCCTTCAGCGAGGTCGACGTACAGCGCACCACTGTCGCGCTGATGGGCTATGGCGCCGGCCTGGTCGGCATCGTCGCCATCAAGGTGCTGGCGCCCGGCTACTACGCGCGCCACGACATGCGCTCGCCGATGCGCATCGCGGTCGGCGTGCTGGTCTTCACGCAGCTGCTCAACCTCGTGCTGGTGCCGCTGCTGCAGCACGCCGCCCTGACGCTGACCATCGCGATCGGCGCGGTCGTCAACGCGCTGTGGCTGCTGGCCGGCCTGGTGCGGCGCGGCAGCTACCAGCCCGAACCCGGCTGGGGCAAGTTCGTCCTGCAGGTGCTCGTGTCGGCGGCGCTGCTGGGCCTTCTGTTGTACTGGGGCGCCCGGCATTTCGACTGGGTGGCGCTGCGAGCCGCCCGGCTGCAGCGCATCGGCCTGCTGGCGCTGCTCATCGCCGGTGCCGGCATGCTCTATTTCGCCGCATTGACCCTCCTGGGTGTGCGGCTGCGCAGTTTCATCAAGCGATAAGGCGCGGCCGCATCGTCGTCTTGACGCTCCCGGCGCGGTCCTCTACAAAGAGCCACATGACGTTCAGCTTCTCGGCACCGACCGCCCTCGAATACTTCGACTCGCTCGTCAAGAGCGACGATCAGTTTCCGCTGCTCGAGGCGGCCGCGTCGCTGGCGCAGGACGAATACCCCGACCTCGACGTGCAGCAGGTGCTGGGCGACGTCGACCAGTTGCTGGCCCGCCTGAAGCGTCGCCTGCCGTCGGACGCGGCGCCGCTGGCGCGCCTGCGCGCGCTCAACCAGTTCTTTTTCCACGACCTGAGCTTCGGCGGCAACGTCAACGATTACTACGACCCCGACAACAGCTACCTGAACGCGGTCTTGCGCACGCGCCGGGGCATCCCGATCTCGCTGGCGGTGCTGTGGATGGAGCTGGCCCAGGGGCTGGGCCTGCAGGCGCGGGGCGTCGCGTTCCCGGGCCACTTCATGATGAAGGTCACGCTGCCCAAGGGCCAGGTGGTGATCGACCCCTTCACTGGCAAGTCGCTCTCGCGCGAAGACCTGAGCGAGCGGCTCGAGCCCTACAAGCAGAGCAACGGCCTGGTCGGCGATTTCGACGTGCCGCTGGGCCTCTACCTGCAGCCGGCCCCGCCGCGCGAGATCATCGGCCGCATGCTGCGCAACCTGAAGGAAGTGCACCGCGCGCAGGAAGACTGGCAGCGCGCCATCGCCGTGCAGGACCGTCTGGTGGCGCTGCTGCCAGAGGCCTGGGGCGAGCACCGTGACCGCGGCCTGGCGCACGCCGCGCAAGGCAACACCGCCTCGGCGGTGCGCGACCTGGAGACCTACCTGCGCCACGCCGAAGAGGCGCTCGACCTCGACGCCATCGCCGAGCGCGTGGCGGCCCTGCGCCGGGCGCTGAACTGATGG
Organism: Variovorax cryoconiti; assembly: GCF_051216395.1. Taxonomy (NCBI): domain Bacteria; kingdom Pseudomonadati; phylum Pseudomonadota; class Betaproteobacteria; order Burkholderiales; family Comamonadaceae; genus Variovorax; species Variovorax cryoconiti. The sequence continues at coordinate 569,212 of NZ_JBPJZI010000002.1, forward strand.
CCGACGACCTCGGCCCGCGGCACCAGTTCCACGGCGTGCAGCCGGTGCTGCCGGTGGCGGACGCGACCCGCGCCGCCCGCTACTTCTGCGACGTGCTGGGCTTCACGCTGGACTTCATCGCCGGCGAGCCGCCCAGCTATGCGCGGGTCAAGCACGTGCCGGCGGCCGGGCAGGGCGAGGCGGTCTACCTGCGGCTCTGGCAGGTCAATGTGCGCGAAACACGGCCCTGGCGCGGCGAGATCGTGATCCATGTCGGCCACGACATCGATGGCCTTTACGCCGCCTATCTGAAGCGCGGCGTCGACATCCTCGAGGCGCCGACCTCCCAACCCTGGGGCCTGCGCGAGTTCGCGCTGCGCGAGCCCGACGGCCACGTGCTGCGTTTCTGCGGCTATCTCCCGACGTGAACCCCGCGTGATGCGCCGCATGCGGTGGCACGCATCCTGCAGCATCCGGCCATGACCGATTCCGCGCTCGCCCTGTCGCCACGCCGCTGGCTGTTCGCCGCCGGCGGCCAGCCGCTGCGCGTGCTGCTGGCGCTGGGCAGTGCCATGGCGCTGTGCGTCGGTACGGGCCACCTGCATGCGCTGATCCCCGCGGCGCTCGGCATCATCGCCAGCGCGCTGGCCGAAACCGACGACAGCTGGCAGGGCCGCTGGCGCGCGCAGGCCGTCACGCTGGGGTGCTTCGCGCTGATGGCCTTCGCGGTCGAGGCGCTGTTCGGCCGGCCGGTGCTCTTCATCGCCGGCCTGGCGATCGCGGCCTTCGCGCTGACCATGCTCGGCGCCATCGAGGCGCGCTTCAAGGCCATCGGCCATGCCACGCTGATCCTGGCGATGTACGCCACGCTCAGCCTCGACCACGCGGCCGGCGGCCAGCCGCGCTGGCACGAGGTGGCGCTGCTGCTGTCGGGCGCCGCCTGGTACGGCGCGTGGTCGGTGGGCTGGGCCGCGCTGTTCCCGGCCGAGCCGGTGCAGGCACTGCTGGTCAAGCTCTTCCATGCGCTGGCCGACTACGTCGGCTTCAAGGCCTCGCTGTTCGAGCCGGTGCGCGGCGTCGACATCGAGCGCAAGCGGCTGTCGCTGGCGCAGCTCAACACCGGCGTGGTCGGCGCGCTCAACGCCGCGAAGGAAAGCATCTTCCGCCGCGTCGGGCCGCGCACACCGACCGGCCGCATCACGCGCTACCGCGGCCTCTACCTGATCGCCCAGGACGTGCACGAGCGCGCCAGCTCGTCGCACGACGACTACAACGCGCTGGCCGACGCCTTCTTCCACAGCGACGTGCTCTACCGCTGCCAGCGCGTGCTGGCGCTGCAGGCCGACGCCTGCCGCCGCCTGGCACTGTCGATCGCGCGGCGCGAGCCCTTCGTCGCCGGCGGCGCGCCGGTGCAGGCGCTGTCCGACCTGCGCAGCGCCATCGCGCACGAGCGCACGCGCGCCGACACGCCGCAGCGCCTGGCGCTGCTGGCCTCGGTCGAGGCGCTGGCCCGCAACCTCGCGCAGCTCGACGGCCAGCTCGCAGGTGCCAGCCAGCCCGCGGCCCAGGCCGGCCGGACCGACATGGACCTGTACGACCGTTCGCCGCGCAGCGGGCGCGACGCGTTCGAGCGGGTGCGGCGCCAGTTCACGCCGCGCTCGCCGTTGTTCCGCCATGCGGTGCGGCTGGCCGTGGCGCTCGTCGCCGGCTACGGCGTGATGCTGCTGATCCACCCGGCGCAGGGCTACTGGATCCTGCTGACGACGCTCTTCGTCATCCAGCCGACCTACGGCGACACGATGGCGCGCATGGCCGAGCGTGTCGCCGGCACCGCGCTGGGCGTGGTGCTCGGCTGGGCGGTGCTCACGCTCTTTCCGCAGCCCTGGCTGCAGTCGCTGGTGGCGGTGGCGGCGGGCGTGTTCTTTTTCGGCGCGCGGGCGCGTCGCTACCTGCTGGCGACTGCGGCGGTCACGCTGCTGGTGCTGATGTTCTTCAACCAGGTCGGTGACGGCGGGCTGCTGCTGTGGCCGCGGCTGATCGACACCGCCATCGGCAGCGCGCTCGCGGGCCTGGCGATGGTGCTGGTGCTGCCGCACTGGGCGGCGCGCCGCATCAACGAGCTCGCCGCCGCGGCCCTGCAGACGCACGCGGCCTACCTGCGGCAGATTGCGGCCCAGTACCGCTCGGGCGCGCGCGACGACCTGGCCTACCGCCTGGCGCGGCGCAACGCCCACAACGCCGATGCGGCGCTGTCGACCGCGGTCAGCGACATGTTCCGCGAGCCGGGCCTGGTGCGGCCGAATGCCGGCGTGGCGCTGCGCTTTCTCATCCGCTCGCACACGCTGCTGAGCTATGTCTCGGCGCTCGGCGCGCACCGCACGGCGCTCGCGGAGGCGCGGTCGGCCGCCCTGTTCGACAGCATCGAGGGCGCGGCAGCGGCACTCGATGCGCTGGCGCAGGCCTTCGTGCGCGGAACGCCCGGCGTCCCGGACCTGGCCGTCGGCAGCCCTGTGCGCGAGGCGCTGGCGCGCGTGGGCCAGGCCGATGCCGACACGCAGGAAGCCGTGGGCCTGGTGCGCACGCAGCTCGGCCTGATCGCGTTGCAACTCGACGCGCTGGGCACCCACACCGCCGAATGGCTGCGGGCCGGCACGCCGGACGCGGTCGCTGCGCCGCTGGCCGCGCAGGGCGGCAGCGGCGCGCGCTGATCGCCGTGTCAGGGGTTCTGGGTGGCTGACGACGGCGACCCGGGCAGGCCGAACTGCCGCCACGCCCGGCGCAACTGCGTGTCCGAGCCGAAGCCGGATTGTTCCGCGGCCCGTGTCACGTTCGCGCCGGCCTGCAGCGCCAGTTGCGCCGACGCCAGACGCAGCCGGCGCAGGTAGGCCAGCGGCGCCACGCCCGCGTGTTCCATGAACAGCCGCGTGAGATGCCGCGGCGAGGTGTGGGCCACCTCGGCCATGCGAGGTACGGTCCAGTCGGCCTGCGGCTGGGCACTCACAGCGTCCTGCACGCGGTGCAGCGCGGCGTGCAGGTGATGCCGATTCGCGAGAAAAGGCGACAGCTCCGGGTCGTGCGGGCCGCGCCGCAGCGCCACCACCATGGTCTGCGCCACCTGCGCGGCCAGGGCCTCGCCACAGACCTCGCCGATGCGGTGCAGCATCAGGTCGATGCCGGTCGTCACGCCGGCGCTGCTGCTGACCGGCGGGTCCAGCACGAAGACGCGGTTGGCGACCACCTCGCAATCGGGCGCCACCGCGCGCAGTTCGGCGAGGTGGTGGTGGTGCGTGGTCACGCGGTGCCCGGTCAGCAGGCCTGCATGCGCCGCGAGCAGCGTGCCGGCGCAGATGGTGACCAGTTCCAGCTGCCCGAGTGCAAGGCGCTGTCCGCCGAGCCAGTGCAGCAGCGCACGCGCTTCGTCGTTGTCGATCGCGATGGTGCGGCCGGGCAACCCGACCAGCACGATCCACGCCGGTCCGTCCCATGCCGTGGGCAAGGGCGCCAGCCCGCTCAGCGTCACGCCGACCGAGCCGACGCTGCTCGGCGTTGGCGACACGAAGTCGATGACGAAGCGCTCGGGGTGCCCGCTGGCGAGCAGCAGCTGGTTGGCGATGCGCAGCGCCTCGGCCGGACCGGCCCAGTCGAGCACCAGGCTGTTCGGCAGCAGCGCGATGGCGACGCGGATCGGTGGCTTGGCGTTCAACGGAGGTCTCTGGCTTTCAACGCGCCTCGGGCGGCCGGCCGGCCAAGCGCTGCAGCAACTCGGCATGCGCGACGGGATCGGCGTGGCGGTGCTTGGCCTGGGTCGCGGCCGGGTGTTGCTGCAAGGAGTTGCCGCGACCGTTCCAGTCCTGCGCCGGCCGGATCGGCCGCGGCACCAGGTTGCCGCCGCAATTGGGGCAGACCTGCTGCAGCAGGGTGTCGGCGCAGTGCGCGCAGAAGGTGCATTCGAAGCTGCAGACGCGCGCGTCGGCCGACGCGGGTGGCAGCGAAGCGGCGCAGTGTTCGCAGGCGGGGCGGAGTTCGAGCATGCCGATGCGCCCTCACGCGGCCTGCAACGCGCCGGCGCGTTGCAGGGCCTGCGGCACGCTGCACAGCGTCGCAAAGCGGTCCTGCAGCACGGTGGCGGTGCGGTCCTTGATCTCGGCGGCCGAGAGCGGCCGGCCGTCGGGTTGCACCATGTCGAAGGTGAGCGTCGCATCGGTCACGTAGTCGACCTGCCAGCCGAGGTCGGACGCATGGCGCGTCGTCGTCTCGCAGCATTGCTCGGTGCGGATGCCGCTCACGATGAGCCGGCCGATGCCGTTCCGTGTCAGCCACACATCGAGCCCGGTGTTGACCAGGGCGCTGTGGCGGTGCTTGGTGAAGGTCTCCGCCGCGTCGAATGGGGCCAGGCCTTCGAGGGGGCGAACGTGGCCCGATTCGACGGCGAAGGGGTTGTCGGCCGTCTTTGGTCCGTCGACATGGAACACCCGCACGATCGGCACGTCGGCCTCGCGGCAGCCGTCGATCAACGCGTTCTGGGCCGCCAGGTAGGCGCCGATGTCGCGTTCGGTGGAATAGGGGCGATGGCGGAACGATTCCTGGACATCGATCACTATGAGACAGGTCTTCATGGCGGGGAGGCACGGTGGCAAATGGGGATGGTGCGCCTGATTCTGAGGCGCAGCAAGCCGGCCGTCCGTCCCGTGCCGGACCTGAATCGATCAATTCAGGACATCGCTTTGCGACGCTGCGTCAGAGCTCGACCAGCGTCTTGAAGCCGCCGAAGAACATGCGCTGCATGTCGAAGGGCATCGACTTCGGGTCCATCATCGACTTCAGCCGCGGGTCGGCCATGACCTTGGCGTTGATCGCGTCGCGCTGTTTGCGCGAGGGGTAGACGATCCACGAGAACACCACCACCTCGTCGGCCTTGAGCTTCACGCTCTGCGGGAAGGACGTGCGCTTGCCCGGCTTCACGTCGTCGGCGACGCACTCGATGTATTCCAGCGCGCCGTGTTCGCGCCAGATCTTGCCGGCCTTGCGCGCGATCTTGCGGTAGGCAGCGATGTTGTCCTTGGGCACGGGCAGGACGAATCCGTCGACGTAGCGGGGCATGGGCGATCTCCGGTGGGTGTGGAACAGCAGGGACGAACGAAGCCTCAGCAACAGATGGATGGGCGGACTCATGGGTGCGCGCTGCCGGCATCGCGGGTCGGCGCCACGGCACCGGGCCGCAGGAACACGGCACCCAGCAGGGCCGCGGCGCCGGCGAACACCGCACCGACGACGAAGGCCACCTGGTAACCCGCGTTGAGCGCGGCGGCCTGGGGCGCACCGGCCGCCAGCTGCGTGCCGGTGCGCGCGGCGGCCAGACTGGCCAGCACCGCCAGACCGAGCGAGCCGCCCATCATGAAGGCGGTGTTGACCACCCCGGACGCCAGGCCGGCGTCTTCCGGGCGCACGTCGCTCATGGCCGCGAGCAGCATCGGGTTGAAGGCGATGCCCGCGCCCAGTCCGAGCAGCAGCATGCCGGGCAGCACGTGCACGACGAAGTCGCCGCCGACCGGCGCGCGGGCGAAGCACGCCAGGCCCACCGCCGCGATCAGCAACCCGGCGGCCAGCGGCCAGCGGATGCCGAAGCGCATCACCAACTTGGCCGACAGGCCCACCGAGAAGGCGGCCATGATCAGGTTCGCCGGCAGGAAGGCGAGGCCGACCTGCATCGGGCTGTAGCCCAGCACCAGTTGCAGGTAGAGCGCCGAGATGAAGAACCAGGCGAACATCGCGGCGGCCCAGAACACGCCGGCGACGTTGGCGGTGGCCACATTGCGCAGGCGGAACAGCGCCAGCGGCACCAGCGGATCGCGCACGCGTGATTCGACCATCAGGAAGGCCACGAAGAGCAGCACCGCCGCGCCCAGCAGCACGAGCGTCTGCGTCGATCCCCAGCCGGCCTCGTTGCCGTTGACCACGCCGTACACCGCGAGCATGAGCGCAGCGGTCACGCTCACGGCGCCGGCCACGTCGAGCCGCATGGCGCTGCGGTTGCCACGGTGCGCGGGCAGCAGCGCCACGCACAGCGCGTAGACGGCCACGCCGATCGGCAGGTTGACCAGGAAGATCCAGTGCCAGCTGAGCGCGCCGGTCAGCAGGCCGCCCAGCAGCACGCCGATGCTGCCGCCGCCCGCGCAGACGAAACCGTAGACGCCCATCGCCTTGGCGCGGTCGGCCGGCTCGGTGAAGAGATTCATGATCAGCGAAAGCGACACGGCCGACACCACCGCACCGCCCAGGCCCTGCACCGCGCGCGCCGTGATCAGCAGCGCCTGCGAGTTCGCGAGCCCGCAGGCCAGCGATGCGATGGTGAAGGCCACGATGCCGGCGAGGAACACGCGCCGGTGGCCGAACAGGTCGCCGAGCCGCCCGCCCAGCAGCAGGAAGCCGCCGAAGGTCAGCATGTAGGCGTTGACCACCCAGACCAGCGCGGTTTCGCTGAAGGCCAGATCCTGGCGGATGGAGGGCAGGGCGACGTTCACGATGGTCGTGTCGAGCACGATCATCAGCACGCCCAGGCACAGCACCATCAGCGCGAGCCAGCGACGGCGCTCGTCGGCCGGCGCCTGCACCGTCAGCGGTGCCGTCGCGTCAGCCATGCGGCTGCATGCCGCCGTTGACCATCCAGGGCGTGCCGAAGCGGTCGGTGCACATGCCGAAGCGCTCGGCCCAGAAGGTGGGGCCGATCGGCATCGTCACCTGGCCGCCGTCGGCCAGCGCGGCGAACACCTGCTCGGCTTCGGCCGCCGTGTCTTTGTTGAGCGTGAGCGCGAAACCCTTCATGCCCTCGTAGGGCTGGCCTTCCATCGTGTCGGACGCCATCAGCTGGCCGCCGTCGAAGCTCAGCATCGCATGCATCACGCGGTCGGCGGTGGCGGCGGACATGGTCTGCTGCTCGGCGCCCGGCATCTGCGCGAAGGTCATGACATCGAGCTTGCCGCCGAGCACGCTCTTGTAGAAGGGCATGGCTTGCGCCGCCGTGCCGTCGAAGAAAAGGTACGCGTTGAAAGAGGACATGGGGTCTCCTTGGGACGGGGTCGGACAGAGGGGGCGGCGTGGCGGTGGATTTGTGTACGCCGTCCACAATACGATAGCAAAGTGACCGTACCGTGTCCACATGGAAACCCAGGGGGTGCGCGTAGCGCTGTGTCCTAGGCGTCAGACCAGTTGCGCGGCCTGCAGCTCTTTCTTGAGGTAGGCGTAGAACAGCGGCGCAGCCACCAGGCCGGCCGGCCCGAACACCGCCTCGGCCATGAACATCACGGCCAGCAGCTCCCACACGGCCATGTGCGTCCGGCTGCCCACCACCTTGGCGTTGATCACGTATTCCGCCTTGTGGATCAGGATCAGGAACAGCAGGCAGGCGATGGCGGCGATGGGCGACACCGACAGCCCGACCATCGTGATGACCGCATTGCACAGCAGGTTGCCGACGATGGGCACCAGGCCGGCCACGAAGGTCAGCGTGATCAGCGCCGGCGTGTAGGGCAGGCGCAGGTCCCACAGCGGCAGGAGGAACAGCAGGAAGACGGCGGTCAGCAGCGCGTTGAACGCGGCGATCCAGAACTGGGCCGCCACGATCTGCCCGAACGCCTCGCCGAACAACGTGACGCGCCGCCGCAGCTGCACGGTCAGCGGCCCGCCACCGAGCGACGTCACGCCGGCACCGGCCAGGGCGCCGACGAGCAGGCCGACGTAGGCGAACAGCAGGCCGCCCAGCCAGGCCCGGCCCGTGAGCGCCAGCATGCCGGCCTGCGCACGCAGGTAGCCGGCCACCAGGCGCTGCACATCGGCCGCGCCTTCGGGCAGGTAGACGGCGATGTCGGGTGGCAGCTTCAGGCGCAGCTCGAGCACGGTGCGGGCGATGTAGTCGAGCAGCTCCTTGTACTGGTCGGGGGCATTGAGCACGAACTCGCGCGCCTGGGAGAAGGCCAGCGCCATCACCACCAGCGGCGCCAGCATCACGAGCGTGGCTGCGATGGCCCGCGCCCACGGCGAGGTGAAGGGCGCCTGCAGTGCAGCGCGGCGGCGCCGGATCACGGCGTCGAGCCCGCGTGCGAGCCGACGCGTGGCCAGGAAGCCGATGCACACGCACAGCAGGCCCGGCAGCAGGCCTTGCCACATCACCAGCAGCAACGCGCCCGCGATCAGCAGATAGCTGGCGATCAGCACGGCGCGCGAGGGGGCGGCGACGGGCGCGCTCACGCTGGCAGGCGTGCTCAGGAAACGACCACGGCAGCACCGGCCGCGCGCTCGGCGATGACGCCGATCTCGTGCACGGTCTCGCCGGCGGCACGCAGCGTGGCGGCGCAGGCGGCGGCCTCGGCGGCGTCGATAACCACCACCATGCCGATGCCGTTGTTGAAGGTGCGGTTCATCTCGATGTCGTCGATGCCGGCCACCTTCTGCAGCCAGGCGAACAGTTCGGTCTGTGGCCAGCTGCCCTTCTTCAGGTGGGCAGCGGTGCCTTCGGGCAGCACGCGCGGGATGTTTTCCAGCAGGCCGCCGCCGGTGATGTGGGCCAGCGCCTTGATCGGGTGCTTGGCCAGCGCTTCGAGCACCGGCTTCACGTACAGGCGGGTGGGCGCCATCACCGCGTCGCGAAAGGGCTTGCCGTCGAGCGTGGCGGGCAGGTCGCTGTCGGCGCGCTCGATCACCTTGCGCACCAGGCTGAAACCGTTCGAGTGCACGCCGGCCGAGGCCAGGCCCAGCACCACGTCGCCCGGCTTCACGCCCTGGCCGGTGAGGATCTTCGACTTTTCGACCGCGCCGACCGCGAAGCCCGCCAGGTCGTATTCGCCGGCCGGATACATGCCGGGCATTTCAGCGGTCTCGCCGCCGATCAGGGCGCAGCCCGACAGCTCGCAGCCGCGGGCGATGCCGCCGATCACCGCCGCGGCGGTGTCGATGTCGAGCTTGCCGCAGGCGAAGTAGTCGAGGAAAAAGAGTGGTTCGGCCCCTTGCACCAGCACGTCGTTCACGCTCATGGCGACCAGGTCGATGCCGACCGTGTCGTGCATGTTCCATTCGAAGGCCAGCTTGAGCTTGGTGCCCACGCCGTCGGTGCCGCTCACCAGCACCGGCTCCTTGTAGCGCTTGGGCACTTCGAACAGCGCGCCGAAGCCGCCGATGCCGGCCAGCACGCCTTCGCGCATGGTCTTCTTGGCCAGGGGCTTGATGCGGTCGATCAGCGCGTCACCCGCGTCGATGTCGACGCCGGCATCCTTGTAGCTGAGCGGGGTGGGCGTGTTGGAGTTCATGGGCAGAGAAGGCTTGGCGGGCAGGACGACGAAGAGGGTGGGCGGGGCGCCGGCAACCGAAACGGCCGGGCCGATAGAATTCGAGACGATTTTAAGGGCCCCTCGCGCCCGGTCCCATGAACCCCTTGTTTGCGTCCTCCGTGCCACGCCAGCCGCCCGCTTCGCTCCCGGCATGAAGCAGCTTGCGCTCGACATCGGCCTTTCGACCGGCCCCACGCTGGCCGGTTTCTTCGCCGGTCCGAACGAGGCGGCCCTGCGCCACCTGCGCGTGTGGGTGGGCGATGCACACGCGCCGACGCTGCATTCGCCGGTGCCCACCTACCTGTGGGGCGAGAGCGGCAGCGGCAAGACGCACCTGCTCGAAGGCGTGCGCAGCGCCTTGCGCGAGCAGGGCGCCCTGGTCGGCTGGCTGCACGCCGGCCTGCTGGAGCCGCCCGAATTCGACGAGCGCTGGGGCGCCGTGGTGCTCGACGACGTGCATCTCTACACCGCTGTGCAGCAGCACACCGCCTTCAACTGGTTCGTCAATGCGCAGACCCTGCAGCGCGGCGTGGTGGCCGCCGGTGCCCTGCCGCCGGCCGACCTGGCGCTACGGGAAGATCTGCGCACCCGCCTGGGCTGGGGCCATGTGTTCCACTTGCAGCTGCTGAGCGAGGCCGAGCGCCGCGCGGTGCTGCGCAAGGCCGCCGACGCGCGCGGCGTGTTGTTGGGCGACGATGTGCTCGACTACATGCTGCACCGCTTCAGCCGCGACCTCGGCAGCCTGATGGAGCTGCTCGACCAGCTCGACGGCTATGCGCTGCAGACCCAGCGCGCGGTGACGATCCCGCTGATCCGATCGATGCTCGAAAATCAATAACGCCAACCGGGGCGCACCGCGTCCGACCTTTTCTCCAATGATCAAGACATTCATCGACAAACTGCTCGGCAAATCGGGTGGAGCCAGTGCCAGCGCCAAGACGCGCTTCGGCAAGCGCCAGGAAGTCCCGGCCAGCGTGCACGGCATCGACGCCAATCTGGTCGACGAACGCGCCAAGAACGTGGTGACGACCCTGCAGGACGCCGGCTACGAGGCCTACGTCGTGGGCGGCGCGGTGCGCGACCTGCTGCTGGGCCTGCGGCCGAAGGACTTCGACGTGGCGACCAACGCCACGCCGGAGCAGGTGAAAAGCCTGTTCCGCCGTGCCTTCATCATCGGCCGGCGCTTTCGCATCGTGCACGTGGTGTACGGCCGCGGCCGCGAGCACGAAGTCATCGAGGTCTCGACCTTCCGCGCCTACATGGACAACGCGGCGGCCGAGCAGGTCAAGGGCAATGAGCGCACCAGCAAGGGCGAGCTCGCGGGCATGACCCACGCCGTCGATTCGAGCGGCCGCGTGCTGCGCGACAACGTCTGGGGCCCGCAGGAAGAAGACGCGGCGCGCCGCGACTTCACCGTGAACGCCATGTACTACGACCCGGCCAGCGGCATCGTGGTGGACTATCACAACGGCATCAAGGACGCCAAGAAGCTGGTGCTGCGCATGATCGGCGACCCGATCACCCGCTACCGCGAAGACCCGGTGCGCATCATCCGCGCGATCCGCTTCTCGGCCAAGCTGGCCGCCCTGGGCTTCGAGATCGAGCCCAAGACCGCCGCGCCGCTCATCGCATCGAGCAAGCTGCTGGCCGACGTGCCGCAGAGCCGCCTGTTCGACGAAATGCTCAAGCTGCTGCAGACCGGCCACGCCGTGGCCACCATCGCCCAGCTGCGCAAGCTGGGCCTGGCGACCGGCATCTACCCGCTGCTCGACGTGGTGGTGGAGCGCGCGGAGCAGCCCTTCGTGAAGGCCGCCCTGATGGACACCGACCGCCGCGTCGGCGAAGGCAAGCCGGTGGCGCCGAGCTTCCTGCTGGCCTGCGTGCTGTGGGCCGACGTGCGCGACGGCTGGGCGCAGCGCCTCGAAGGGCGCCACGGCCAGCGCGGCCAGCCGGCCTTCCCGGCGCTGCAGGATGCGATCGACGACGTCTTCAACACCCGCATCGGCGACGTGTCGGGCCGCGGCAAGCTCGGCGGCGACATGCGCGAGATCTGGATGATGCAGCCGCGCTTCGACAAGCGCGTCGGTGCCACGCCCTACAGCCTGGTCGAGCAGGCGCGCTTCCGTGCGGCCTTCGACTTCATGCGGCTGCGCGCCGACGTGGGCGAGGTGAGCGAGGCCATCGCCGAGTGGTGGCAGGAATTCAGCACCGCCGACGACCTGCGCCGGCAGGACCTGCTCGACCAGGTCCGCGAAGAACAGAAGGCGCCGACCCGCACCCGCGTGCGCGCCAAGCCGGCCCCACGCACGGATCGCACGGAGGCGCCCGCTGCCGTCGGGTCGGACCGCGATGAGCCCGAGCGTGACGAGACAGATGACGCCGGCGAGACCGCCGGTGCGGTGCCGCCCGACGGCGAGGCACCGCGCAAGCGCCGGCGGCGCCGCAAGCCGCGTACCGGCGGCGGCGCGGGTGGCGCGGGTGAAGGCGGGGCCGCCTGACGTTGCGGCCATGACCGTGGCGTTCGTGGCGCTCGGCGCCAACCTGGGTGATGCGCCGGCGACCGTGCGCATCGCGATGAAGCAGATCGACATGATTCCGCGCACGCGGGTCACGGCGCGTTCTTCGCTCTACCGCACGGCGCCTTTCGAGGCGAGCGGGCCCGACTTCATCAACGCGGTGGTGGCCATCGACACGGGCCTGGCGCCCGAGGCTCTGCTCGACGCGCTGCAGCGCCTGGAGCAGCACGCCGGGCGCGAGCGCCCGTACCACCATGCGCCCCGCACCCTCGACCTGGACCTGCTGCGCCACGGCGACACGGTGCTGGCAACGCCCCGGCTCACCCTGCCGCATCCGCGCATGAACCAGCGCGCCTTCGTGCTGGTGCCACTGTCGGAAATTGCGCCCGAATTGGTGTCGGCGCAGCAACTCGCGGCCGTGGCCCACCAGGCCATCGAGCGGCTGTGAGGCGCCACCGGTGCCGCCGCTGCTCTACGTCCTCGACCTGATCGGCGTGGCCGTGTTCGCGGTCAGCGGCGTGCTCGCCGCCGGCCGCGCGGGCCTCGATCTGCTGGGCGTGGTCGTGATCGCGGCCGTCACCGCCATCGGCGGCGGCACGCTGCGCGACCTGCTGCTGGGGCGGCATCCGATCTTCTGGATCCGCGATACGCGTTACCTGCAGGTCATCCTCTCGAGCGCGGTGGCCACGGTGATTTACGTCCACTACTTTCCCCCGCCCGGCATCGCGCTGTTGCTGGCCGACGCGCTCGGGCTCGCGCTCTTCGCCATCACCGGCGCGCAGATCGCCGAAGCGGCCCGCCTGTCGCCGCTCATCGTGGTGTTGACCGGCACCATGACCGGCGCGGCCGGGGGCGTGCTGCGCGATGTGCTGACCAACCGCGTGCCGCTGCTGCTGTCGGGCGACATCTACGGCTCGGCCGCCATCGGCGGCATTGCGCTCTACCTGCTGCTGCAGCGCTGCGGCATGGCGCGCCGACCCGCTTTCTACATCGGCTTCGCGGTCATCGCCGGCCTGCGCCTGGGCGGTATCTACGCCCGCTGGAACCTGCCGACCCTGCAGCTCCCCGGCTGAGCGGGTGGCGCGGCTCGCGCCCTTACACTCCCGGCTGTCACGAAATCGTCATCACGACGACACACGCATCGAATAAGGAGCCAACGTCATGTTCGGCAAGCTGCTGCCCCGAGAGGGCAATTTTTTTGAGATGTTCAACCAGCACGCCGAACGCATCGTCGAAGCGGCGCGTGCTTTCGAGAACCTGGTCGCCAACTACAACGACCTGCACCTGCGCGAACAGTACAACCGCGACGTCGACAACGCCGAGCGCGCGGCCGACCGCGTGACGCACGACGTCAACCGGCTGATCCACAAGACCTTCATCACGCCGATCGACCGCGAGCAGATCCACAAGCTCATCAATACGATGGACGACGTGGCCGACCTGATCCAGGACTCGGCGGAGACGATGGCGCTGTACGACGTGCGCCACATGACCGAAGAGATCGTCCGCCTCACCGCGCTGAGCGTGAAGTGCTGCGACCGCCTGAAGGACGCCGTCAAGTACCTCGGCAAGATCGCGGACCCGGCCGTGGCCGAGGCGACGCTCAAGACCTGCGAGGAGATCGACCGGCTCGAATCCGACGCCGACCGCGTGATGCGCAGCGCCATGAGCAAGCTGTTCCGCGAGGAGCCCGACGTGCGCGAGGTCATCAAGCTCAAGGCCATCTACGAGCTGCTCGAGACCATCACCGACAAGTGCGAGGACGTCGCCAACGTGATCGAGGGCATCGTCCTCGAGAACTCCTGAGTCGCGGGGCTGCATGGCAACGGTTCAGGTAGGCCTGTGGGTCGTCGTGCTGCTGGTGCTGCTGGCGATCGCGTTCGACTTCATGAACGGCTTCCACGATGCGGCGAACTCGATCGCCACCGTGGTGTCGACCGGCGTGCTCAAGCCGGCCCAGGCGGTGGCCTTCGCGGCCTTCTTCAACCTCATCGCGATCTTCGTCTTCCACCTCAGCGTGGCGGCGACCGTGGGCAAGGGCATCGTGCATCCGGGCATCGTCGACGTGCACGTGGTCTTCGGTGCGCTGATCGGTGCGATCACCTGGAACCTGGTCACCTGGTACTACGGCATCCCCAGCAGTTCGTCGCATGCGCTCATCGGCGGCATCGTCGGTGCGGTGATTGCCAAGGCCGGCGCGAGCGCGCTGGTGGCGGCCGGCATCTGGAAGACGATCGCCTTCATCTTCGTGTCGCCGCTGCTGGGCTTCGCGCTCGGCTCGGCCATGATGGTGCTGGTGGCCTGGGTGTTCCGGCGCGCCACGCCCTCGCGGGTGGACCGCTGGTTCCGGCGGCTGCAGCTGGTGTCGGCCGGTGCGTACAGCCTGGGCCACGGCGGCAACGATGCGCAGAAGACCATCGGCATCATCTGGATGCTGCTGATCGCCACCGGCCATTCGGGCGCCGACGCACCGCCGACCTGGACCATCGTCAGCTGCTACACCGCGATCGCCCTGGGCACCATGTTCGGCGGCTGGCGCATCGTGAAGACGATGGGTCAGAAGATCACCAAATTGAAGCCCGTGGGCGGCTTCTGTGCCGAGACCGGCGGGGCGCTGACGCTGTTCCTGGCGACGGCGCTGGGCATCCCGGTGTCGACCACGCACACCATCACCGGCGCCATCGTCGGCGTCGGCTCGGTGCAGCGCGCGAGCGCAGTGCGCTGGGGCGTGGCAGGGAACATCGTGTGGGCGTGGATCTTCACGATCCCTGCGTCGGCCTTCGTCGCGGCTTTTGCGTACTGGGTCAGCCTGCAGGTGTTCTGACGGGCTGGTCGCCGATCGAGGCGCGCGCCTTGAAGGTGCTGTCGCCGTAGACACGTCGGAATTCCCAGATCGCGACGGCCAGGCAGGTGATGCCCCAGAACACCGGGTATTCGTAGCCGCCGGTGTTCCAGGTCCAGCCGAAGCCCTTGACCATCTGCAGCGCATAGACCGCCACGGCCAGGGCGCCGGCGGCACCGAGGGCGGCATAGCGGGTGCAGATGCCCAACACCAGCCCGACGCCGGTGGCCACTTCCATGAACGCCGCCAGCCAGACCCAGAACTCGGGCGGCTGGAACCCGGCCTTGGCGAAGAAGCCCACGGTGCCGGCAGACAAGGTGCCGAGCGCGGCGAACTTGCCGAGGGCATGCGGGAACATGAAGGCGCCGCAGATGATGCGCAGGATGTTCTCGCTGCGGGTGAGGTCGAAGTTTTCCAGCTTGATCTTGAAGTCGCTGGCGTACAGAAGTTTCATGCGCTTTCCTTGAGGGTTTGCCCGATGCTAGGTGTGGGTAGAGCGCGCTGCCTTGATAGCCGTCAAGGGCGTTCGTTACTGCGAGATCTTCCGACCCTCTTCCACCTGATGCTCGAAATAGCGCTGGAAGCTGAAGGCGATGCTGGCCATCAGCACCGTGCTGCCGATGAGCAGCGAGACGACCACCGCGCCGATGGTGATCCACCCGGTCTGGCCGGAAGGCGCATCGGCCGGCGCGGCCGCATTGAATCGCGCGTTCCATTTTTCTGCCGTCGTCAGGCCGTAGACGATGGCCGTCAGCGCGCAGCCGGCGATGGTGAAACCCAGCAAGGGGATGAGCGCCCAGCTCAGGCCGTCGTCCAGCCCGTACAGGCGCGCGCGTTCGACGCCGTAGAGGCCCAGGGCGGTCGGAATGGGCAGCAGCCAGCCGAGCATGTCGCCCAGGCCGTGCAGGTAGAAGCGGTGCAGGCCGAGCGGTCCGCCGACGAAGGCGAGCCAGGCGGCCAGGGTCTTGTTCTTCACGCGGTGCTTCATTCAGGCGCCGTGGTGCTGCCGGCGCCCAGCGACTTTTCCATCAGCACCACGTCGCGCCATTGGCCGAACTTCCAGCCGCAGTCCTTGAGCACGCCGACATGCGCGAAGCCCTGGGCCCGGTGCACGCCGACCGACCCGGCGTTGGCCGAGTCGCCGATCACCGCGATGAGCTTGCGCACCCCCGCTGCTTCGGCGGCTTGCGACAGGGCGGCCAGCAGCTGGCTGCCCACGCCCTGGCCGCGCGCGGCGTCGGCCAGGTAGATCGAATCCTCGGCGGAGAAGCGGTACGCCGGCCGTGGCTTGAACCAGTTGCAGTAGGCGAAGCCGAGGACCTGGCCATCGCGCTCAGCCACCAGGTAAGGGAGCTGTTTGGCCAGCACGTCGGCACGGCGCGTGGCCATGTCGTCCGCGCTCGGCGGCTCGGTCTCGAAGGTGCCGGTGCCGTTGCGCACATGGTGCGCATAGATGGCGGCGATGGCGGCGACGTCGTCGTCGCGGCTGGGGCGGATGGTGAGGGGATGCATGGCGGCGGATGCTCGTGGCGGGTGCGGGGAAAAGACAGTGAAAGCGTGCGTGGATGCACGCTCGACACGATTCTGGAGCCAAAAACCGGGCGCGGGCTATAATCGCAGGCTTTTCAGCGTGTCGCTGGCCGGGTGGCCATGTCGCGTGTCTCGACGCTGGAAGAACTCTTGTGGGCGAACCTTGCGGGTTTGCTGCACCACCCGAAGGATAAATCATGGTCGTCATTCGACTCTCCCGCGGCGGCTCCAAAGGTCGTCCGTTCTTCAACATCGTCGTGTCGGACAAGCGCGTTCGTCGCGATGGCCGCTTCATCGAGCGTCTGGGTTTCTACAACCCGACCGCCAAGGAAAACGAAGAAAGCATCCGCATCGCGCAGGATCGCCTGACCTATTGGAAGAGCGTCGGTGCGCAAGCCTCGCCGACGGTCATCCGCCTGATCAAGCAAGCCGCTGCTGCTGCCCCCAAGGCGGCGGCCTAAGCTCGGCCCGGGATGCTGCCCACGCTCGAAGCCGCCGAATTGCCGGCGGATGCGATCGAGGTGGGGCGCATCGCCGACGCCTGGGGCATCAAGGGCTGGTTCAAGGTCCTGCCCCACAGCGCCCAACCCGAGGCGCTCTTCTCTTCGAAGCGCTGGTTCATCCAGCCTTCCGGCCCCGTGGCAGCAGCTCGAGCGCCCGGCGCCTTCCGGCTCGCGATCCGCGAGGCCAAGGAACATTCCAACTGCGTCGTCGCGACATCGGACGACGTGCCTGACCGCACGGCCGCCGAGGCCCTGCGCGGCGCGCGCGTCTTCGTGCCGCGTTCGAGCTTTCCCACGGCGGGCGACGACGAGTACTACTGGGTCGACCTGATCGGCCTGTCGGTGGTCAATCGCGAAGGCATCGTTCTGGGCACCGTGCGCGAACTGCTGGCCACCGGCCCGCAGACCACGCTGGTGCTGAGCGCAGAAGAAGACGGCAAGCCGATCGAGCGCATGCTGCCCTTCGTCTCGGCCTTCGTCGACCAGGTCGACCTGGCGGGCCGTCTCATCACGGTCGACTGGCAGCCCGACTACTGAGCGCCGGCGTCGCCATGCGCTTCGACGTTCTCACGCTGTTCCCCGAATTGTTTGCGCCGCTGCTCACCAGCGGCGTGACGCGTCGCGCCTACGAGTCCAGGCAGGTCGAGCTCGTGTTCTGGAATCCGCGCGACTTTGCGGAAGGCAACTACAAACGTGTCGACGACCGCCCGTTCGGCGGTGGGCCGGGCATGGTGATGCTGGCCGAGCCGCTGTCGGCCTGCCTCGACGCCGCCCTCGCTGCGCGCGGTGCGCCAGCCCCGGTGGTGCTGTTCTCGCCGATCGGCGACACGCTGCGCCACGCAGCGGTCGAAACCTGGGCGGCTGGGGAGGGCGCCGTGCTGGTCTGCGGTCGCTACGAGGGCGTCGACCAGCGCTTCATCGATGCGCGCGTGACGCACCAGATCAGCCTTGGCGACTTCGTGCTGTCGGGCGGCGAGATTGCGGCCATGGCGCTGCTCGACGCGGTCGCGCGACTGCAACCCGGCGTGCTGGGCGACGAGGCCAGCCATGTGCAGGACAGCTTCAATCCCGCGCTCGACGGGCTGCTGGATTGCCCGCACTACACCCGTCCTGAAGTCTGGAACGGCTTGGCCGTGCCGGCTCCGCTGATGTCCGGCCACCATGCGCAGATCGAACGCTGGCGGCGCGACCAGCGCCTGGCGATCTCCGCGGCACGACGGCCGGAGTTGGTGGAAGCGGCGCGTGCAGCGGGCCAGCTCACCAAGGCCGATGAGCTGGCGTTGAAAAAAAAGCTATAATCTTTGGCTCCCCGATCCTCTGGCCGGCCGCGTCATCCAAGAGACGACGCCTTTAGTGCAGCGCGGTCACGATCGAATCCAGGAAATCATGAACCTCATCCAGACCCTCGAGCAGGAAGAAATCGCCCGGCTCGGCAAGACCATCCCTGATTTCATGCCCGGTGACACGGTCATCGTCAGCGTGAACGTCGTCGAAGGCAGCCGCAAGCGCGTGCAGGCCTACGAAGGCGTCGTGATCGCCAAGCGCAATCGCGGCCTCAACAGCGGCTTCACGGTGCGCAAGATCTCCAGCGGCGAAGGCGTGGAACGCACGTTCCAGACCTACAGCCCGCTGATCGCCGCCATCGAAGTCAAGCGCCGTGGCGACGTCCGCCGCGCCAAGCTGTACTACCTGCGTGAGCGCAGCGGCCGTTCGGCACGCATCAAGGAAAAGCTGCCGGGCAAGCGCATGAAGGCTGCCGCCGCTCAGTAAGCTGCGTCTTCCATGCTTCGCAAAAAGCCGCCGATCCGGGCGGCTTTTTGCATTTTGGCGCGGTGCTTGCATGCCTCGGTGATGCGCATGCGGGCGTGTCGTGTACCTTTGAGCCACCTCTCGCGTTGTACCTGTCGAAACTCCGTTCGTTCCTTTGAATCCCATTCCCGCCACCATGGAAGCCGTCGCCCCGATCGAACCCATCAACGCCGTCTCTCTGGCGGCCTTCGATCCGCGCGAAGTGCCGGTGGTGCGTGTCGACAGCGACCTTCCCGCGGTGCCGGCCTCGCAGTTGACGGCGCGTGCCCTGCGTGCCCGTTTCGCGACGCCGCCCGCCTGGACGCCGGAGCTGCGCCGTGAGCCGCGCATCGGTGACCGCGCACCGGCCCAGGCCGCCGTGCTGGTGCCCATCGTGCAGCGCGACGTGCCCACGGTGCTGCTGACCGAGCGTGCAACGCAGATGTCGACGCACTCGGGCCAGGTCGCTTTCCCGGGCGGGCGCGTCGACCCCGAGGACGCCAACATCACCGCCGCTGCGCTGCGTGAAGCGTGGGAAGAGGTGGGCCTGTCGGCCGACTACATCGAGGTGCTGGGCAGCCTGCCGACCTACACCACGGTCACTTCCTTCATCGTCACGCCTGTTATCGCGCTGGTGCGGCCGGGCTTCCACCTGAGCCTCAGCCCGTCGGAGGTGGCCGATGCCTTCGAGGTGCCGCTGGCGCACCTCATGGACCCGGCGAACCATCGGCGCCATGCCATGGTGGGCGAAGGCCTGAATGCGCGGCAGTGGTTCTCCATGCCCTACCAGGACGGGCCTCAGGAGCGTTTCGTCTGGGGTGCGACGGCCGGCATGCTGCGCAACCTCTACCGCTTCCTGTCCGCCTGAAGTAAAGCCCCTCCCCCGAAGCGGCGCACTGCGTGTCGCCGCCGCCCCCTCGAGGGGGCGCACCCAGCGGCCTGGCAAAGCCAGTTCCGCGGGTGCCCCGGTCTCGGCCGACCACTCGCTATCATCGACCGATGAGCTTCTTTGCCATCCTGTGCGCGTTGCTGATCGAGCAGGTGCGCCCGCTCGCAACCCACAACCCGGTCTATGGGGGCGTGCTGGCCTGGACGCGCTGGACCAGCCGCAACTTCGACGCCGGCCAATCGCACCATGGCTGGGTGGCCTGGGCGCTCGCCGTGTTCGTGCCGACCCTGCTGTCGCTGGGCGTGCACTGGCTGCTGGTGCTCACGCTCGGGCTGCCCTTCGCCGTGCTGTGGAGCGTTGCGATGCTCTATGTCACGCTGGGCTTCCGACAATTCAGTCACCACTTCACCGGCATCCGCGATGCGCTGGAAGAGGGCGACGAGCCGCTGGCGCGCTCGCTGCTCGCACACTGGCAGCATGTGGACGCGGCGAACCTGCCGCGCAGCGAGATCGTTCGCCACGTGATCGAGCATTCCGTCATCGCGGCACACCGGCATGTGTTCGGCGTGCTGGCCTGGTTCTCCGTGCTGGCCGCCTTCGGGCTGGGCCCGGCCGGCGCGGTGTTCTACCGCATGAGCGAATTCGTCGCACGCTACTGGGCGCACAAGGATGGCGCCATCGTGCAGCCCTCCAGCGTGTGGGTGCAGCAGGCGGCACGACGCGCCTGGTTGGCCGCAGACTGGCTGCCGGCGCGCATCACGGCACTGGGCTTCGCGGTGGTCGGCAGCTTCGAGGACGCCATCGACAGCTGGCGCAACGATGCCCGCCGCTTCCCCGAGCCGAACGACGGCGTGATCCTCGCAGCCACCTCCGGCGCCGTGAACGTGCGGCTCGGCGGCGGTGGCCTGCGGCCCATGGCGCCGACCGACCCGCTGGCGAGCGCGCAAGTGGTCGATACCGGCTGGACCGACCCGGTCATCGACACCGGCAGCACCGGAGGCCGGGAGCCCGACCTGGGCCATCTGCGCAGCGTGGTCGGCCTGGTGTGGCGATCGGTCGTGATGTGGATGGTGCTGCTGGCCCTGCTGACGCTCGCGCGCCTGCTGGGCTGACCGACGTCGCGCCCTGCCGATGGCCCCCATCCCGACGTTCTGGAGCCCGCGCATCGGCGCGCTCGAGCCCTACGTGCCCGGCGAGCAGCCGCGCATCGAGGGGCTGATCAAGCTCAACACCAACGAGAACCCGTATTCACCGTCGCCGCGCGTGCTCGACGCGGTGCAGGCCGCGGCGGCGAACGGCCTGGAGCGCTACCCCGACCCCGAGTCGGTGGCGCTGCGCGAGGCGGTGGCGGCGTACCACGGCCTGACCCTTGACCAGGTCTTTGCCGGCAATGGTTCCGACGAAGTGCTGGCACACGCCTTCTTCGCCTTCTTCCAGCAGGCCGAGCCGCTGCTGTTTGCCGACGTGACGTACAGCTTCTACCGCGTCTATGCGCAGCTCTACGGCATCGACTGCGCGCTGCAGCCGGTCGACGACGCCTTGAGCATCGATGTCGATGCGATGGCGGCACGGGCCGCGCAGGGTTGCGGCGGCCTCGTGATCGCCAACCCCAACGCCCCGACCGGACGGTCGCTGCCGCTGGCCGACATCGAACGCCTGCTGGCTGCCTGTCCGGCGCGCGTGGTGCTGGTGGACGAGGCCTATGTCGACTTCGGGGCGCAGAGCGCGGTGTCGCTGATCGATCGCTATCCGAACCTGCTGGTGGTGCAGACGCTGTCGAAGTCGCGCTCGCTCGCCGGCCTGCGCGTGGGCTTTGCCTGCGGCCAGGCGCCGCTGATCGACGCGCTGACGCGGGTCAAGAACAGCTTCAACTCTTATCCGATCGATCGCCTGGCGAGTGCCGGTGCCGTGGCGGCGCTGGAGGACGAGGCCTGGTTCCAGCAGACGCGCGACGCGATCGTCGACACGCGAGAAGGCCTGGTGCTGCAACTGGAGGACCTCGGCTTCGAGGTGCAGCCGTCGCATGCCAACTTCGTGTTCGTGCGGCACCCTGCGCACGACGCGGCCGCGCTGGCGGCGGCATTGCGCGAACGAGCCGTGCTGGTGCGGCACTTTCGCCAGCCGCGCATCGATCAGTACCTGCGCATCAGCATCGGCACGCGGGCCCAGTGCAGTGCGTTGGTCGATGCATTGGCTGCCGTGGTCGGCTGAGCCCGACTCTCAGCGGCGGGCGATCACGTCCTGCAGCAGCGCGATGTATTGCGCCACGAAGCGTTCCGGCAGGAACTGAGGCGCACGTTCGCGCGCCAACGCGGCCAGCGCGTGGCGGCGGGCCGGGTTGTTCAGCAGTTCCAGCATGCGGTCGGCCAGCGCCATCGCGTCACCGTTCGGGAAGACCAGGCCGGCCTCGCCGACGCATTCGGCCAGACCGCCCTGCGCGGACACGATCAGGCATTTGCCCGCGGCCATGAGCTCGATCGCCACGCCACCCATGGGTTCGTACCAGACCGAGGGCAGCACGCCGATGCCACCACGGCCGACCCAGTCGACCAGCGCCGGGCCGGACTGCTTGCCGGCGAAGACCACCGCGTCGCCGATCCCGTGTTCCGCGATGATCCGCTCGACGTCGGGGCGCGCACCGCCATCGCCGATCAGCAGCAGGCGCGGGCCGGGGCCGTGCCGCCGCAGCACCTCGGCAAAGGCACGGACCAGCACGTCCACGCCCTTCTCCTGGACCATGCGGCCCATGTAGAAGAACTCGAAGGCGGGGTCCGGCCGGTCGGCGCCGGAGAACTGCGCGATGGGGAAGGGGTTGTAGATCTGGACCTGACGCGGCAGCGGCAGCGCCGTGTCCATCCAGCGTGTGATCGCGACGTTCCGATGCACGGCCAGTTCCGCGACGGCGCGCCGCAGGGCCAGCTTGAGGCCTTCGCGCAGCGCGAAGCCCCAGCCGCTGCGGCGTGCATGGAAGCGCACCGATGCCAGCGGCGTCATCGGTGCCGGTGCGTTGTCGACCCAGCCCAGCCCGTCGATGCAGGCCGCCTGGTAGCCCACGTGCACCCAGACGAAGGGCTTGCGCTGCAGCAGCACCCAGGGCTGCAGCGCGAGGCTGGCGCCGTTGAACAGCACCACGTCGGCCCATCGCACCAGCGCGCGGGCTTCGGCCCGGCCCGGACGGCGAATCACCTCGAACCCGACGTCCGGTGCAACGCCGCCGCCCGCCTCGGACTGCGTCACCACCCGGCACGCGACACCGTTGGCGACGAAGCCTTGCGCCAGCGCCATCGACACCGTCTCCACGCCGCCGAGCGAGGGATGGAAGGCGTGCGAATAGAGCAGGACCTTCATGGGAAGCGTCGCTGGCTCAGTTCGGCGAAGAGCTCGCCGTAGATGCGGTAGCGCGTGGCGTTGATGGCGCCGGCGTGGGTGGCGGAATCGACCTGCGCGATCACGCCGCAGCCCGGCTCGTGCAGGTGCGTGCAGTTGTAGAACTTGCAGTCGTTCGCATGCTCGGCGATGTCGGGCATCAGCCGTGCGAGCTGCATCGGCTCGATGTGGTTGAGACCAAATTCCTGGAAACCGGGCGAATCGATGAGTGCCGTTCGGCGTTCGGCGTCGACCCAGTACAGCGTGGTGCTGGTGGTCGTGTGCTTGCCGGAATTGAGCGCGTAGGAAATCTCGTTGGTCAGGGCCGACGCGCCCGGCACCAGCAGGTTGGTGAGCGTGCTCTTGCCCGCGCCCGAGGGGCCGAGGACGAGCGTCGTCTTGCCGTCGAGCAGCTTCAGGAGCGTCGCACGGTCGACCTCGGCGGAGGCGTTGAGCGACAGCGGCAGCACGCCCTGGTGCATGCGGCGGTACGGTGCCAGCCGGGCCCAGGCGCGCTCGAAGGGCACGACCAGGTCGCTCTTGTTCAGCGCGATGATGGGCGTGATGCGCTCGGCCTCGGCCGCGATCAGTGCGCGCGCCAGCTGGTGTTCCGAGAACTCGGGCTCGGCCGCGATGAGGATCAGCACCTGGTCGAGGTTGGCTGCGAAGGACTTGGTGCGGATCTCGTCCTGCCGGTAGAACAGGTTCTTGCGTTCGACCACCTGCTCGATCGTGCCTTCGTCCTCACTGGCCTGCCAGCGCACGTGGTCGCCGACGACGGCCTGGCTCTTCTTGCCGCGCGGGTGGCAGATCAGGCGCTCGCCCTCGGGCGTCTCGACCAGGCAATGGCGGCCATGGCTCGCGACGACCAGGCCATCGCGCAGTGCCGCTTCGGCTGCGGCGCCGCGTTGCTTAGCCAAGCGCGCGGTCTCCGGTCATTGGAAAACCTTCGTGCTTCGCACTGCGGTGCGCGCTTGCTTGGGGCGGCCCGGCGCTGCGCTCATGCCGCCGCCAGCAACGCGTCGGCCTGCGCCGCGCAGTCGAGGTCGGTCTGCGAGATGCCGGACACGTCGTGCGTGTTGAAGCGCACCACGCAGCGGTTGTAGTGCACCGACAGGTCGGGGTGGTGGTCGAAGCGGTGCGCCACCATCGCCAGCGCGTTCACGAAGGCGATGGTCTCGAAATAGTTCGCGAAGGCGTAGGTCTTCTCGATGGCGACATCGGCATCGTTGCCGGTGAGCTTCCATCCGTCGAGGCGGGCGAGGGCGCTCACGATCTCGGTCGCGCTCAGGGCGCGCCGCGGTGTGGACTTCCAATCCTTGAAGCTGAGCATGCTGGTGCTGGGCATGAATACGATCTCCGGAGGTCAGGCCGCGGCCATGCGCGCAAGGCGCTCGGAGGCAGGCGGGTGCGAGTAATAGAACTGGACAAACAGCGGGTCGGGCGTGAGCGTCGACGCGTTGTCCTGGTAGAGCTTGAGCAGCGCGGCGGCCAGGTCGGTGCCGCTGGTCTGCGCCACGGCATAGGCGTCGGCCTCGAACTCGTGCTTGCGAGAGAGCCAGGCCGGCAGCGGGGCCACGAAGAAAGTGAAGACCGGCACGGCGAGCATGAAGAGCAGCAGTGCCAGCGCGTCGTTGGGCGCGCCCATGTTGGGCTGCACGCCCAGGCCGGCATAGAACCACGACTGGCCCGACACCCAGCCGAGCAGCGCGAAGCCGGCCAGGCTCAGGGCGAACATCGCCGCCATGCGCTTGACGATGTGGCGGCGCTTGAAATGCCCCAGCTCGTGGGCCAGCACCGCCTCGACTTCGCCGGCGTTGAGTTGGCGCAGCAAGGTGTCGTAGAACACCACGCGCTTGCTGGCGCCGAAGCCGGTGAAGTAGGCGTTGGCATGCGCGCTGCGGCGGCTGCCATCCATCACGAACAGGCCCTTGGCCGCGAAGCCGCAGCGCTGCATCAGCGCCGTCACGCGGGCCTGCAGACTGGCATCGTCGAGCGGCCTGAACTTGTTGAAGAGCGGGGCGATGAACGTGGGGTAGACCAGCATCAGCAGCAGGTTGAAGCCCATCCACACGGCCCACGCCCACAGCCACCACAGGTTGCCTGCGGCGCCCATCAGCCAGAGGATGAGTGCCGCGATCGGCAGGCCGATGAGCGCGCCAAGCAGCGTGCCCTTCACGGCGTCGGCCAGCCACAGCCGAAGGGTCATCTTGTTGAAGCCGAAGCGCTCTTCCAGGCGAAAGGTCTGCCACAGCGTGAAGGGCAGGTCGAGCAGGCCGCCGACCAGCGCGAAGGCCGCCAGCAGCGCCAGTTGCTGCAGCATGCCGCCGCCCAGCCAGGCAAGCAGCACCTTGTTGAGGATGTCGAGGCCGCCGAGCAGCGTCCACGCCAGCAGGACGGCCGCACTCCAGGCCATCTCCACCAGGCCGAAGCGGCTCTTGGCGATCGTGTAATCGGCCGCCTTCTGGTGCGCGTCCAGCGTCATGGTCTGGGCGAAGGCGGCGGGCACCGTGTCGCGGTGGCGCGCCACGTGGCGGATCTGGCGCGAGGCCAGCCAGAACCTCACCGCCAGGCCGGCGAGCAGGGCGGCGGCGAACGCATAGGTGAAGGTGAGTGCATCGGACATGGCGGGCCGAGTTTAGCCCCCGCGTCGGCGGGCCCGCTCGGTGCAGGGGCACCTTCGACGACAATCGCCCGATGCCTGAAATCGCCGAATCGACCCCCGCCGCCCCCACCCCCGTGCTGAAGAAAAGCGACCAGAACCTGGTCTGGCTCGACTGCGAGATGAGTGGCCTGGACCCGGAAAAAGAACACCTGCTGGAGATCGCCGTCGTGGTGACCAGCTCCGACCTGTCGGTGCGCATCGAAGGCCCGGTCTTCGTGATTCACCAGAGCGACGCCGTGCTCGACGTTATGGACAGCTGGAACAAGGGCACGCACGGCCGCAGCGGCCTGATCGACAAGGTGAAGGCGTCGACCGTGGACGAGGCCGAGGCCGAGAAGCAGCTGATCGAGTTCATCGGGCGCTACATCCCCAAACAGGGCTCGCCGATGTGCGGCAACACCATCGGCCAGGACCGCCGCTTCCTGGTCAAGTACATGCCCAAGCTCGAGGCCTACTTCCACTATCGCAACCTCGACGTGAGCACGCTGAAGGAGCTGGCCAAGCGCTGGAAGCCGGCCGCCTACAACGCGTTCAAGAAGCAGCAGGCCCACACGGCGCTGGCCGATGTACACGAATCCATCGACGAGCTGGCGCACTACCGCCAAACCTTCCTTCGCCTTGAGGATTAGGTAAAAACCCGAGCCCGTGTCATAATCTCGGGCTTCGCTGCACAGTGCAGCGTTTCTCGCATCTCCCTATCTTGCACACCGCGCCCGATGAACGGGCCGCAGCCAAGGCAGACCTCCGGTACACCGTGGTGCATCGGGGTCAAGGCTCTTGCTGAATGTCGTTGGATGGTTGATGTTTTTAACCACCCGACGGGGCGCCGCTTACGGCAGCGCTCGCGTATGAGCTATCTCTATGACCGACGCTTACCTCCAAGCGCAGGGCGATTTCGCGCCTGTGCAATCCGACGAATTCGCCGTGGCCGGTGAATCCGCTGCTGTTTCGCTTTCCGATTCCGAATCCTCCGGCGCCGACGACATCGTCGTGCTCGACCTGGCCGACGACGTCGCGCCTGAAGTCGAAGCCCCGAAGAAGCCCAACGGCTTCGTCCTGCTGGGCCTGGCGCCCGAGCTGGTCGCCGCCGTGTCCGACCTCGGCTTCGAGCAACCGACCTCCGTCCAGGAAAAAGTCATCCCCCTGGCGATGACCAGCTCCGACGAAGGCAACGCCCGCTTCATCGACCTGCTGGTGTCCAGCCAGACCGGCAGCGGCAAGACCGCCGCCTTCCTGCTGCCCGTGCTGCACACGCTGCTCGCGCAAGAAGCTGAAGCCGCTGCGGCGCTCAAGGCCGAGGCCGACCGCCTGGCTGCCGAAGCCATCGCCCGCGGCGAAGCACCGCCCAAGAAGGCCAAGCGCAAGGACCCGACCAGCAACCGCAACTTCAAGGCCGCCACGCCCGGCGCCCTGATCCTGTGCCCGACGCGCGAACTCGCCCAGCAGGTCGCGCACGACGCCATCGACCTGGTCAAGCATTGCCGCGGCCTGCGCGTGGCCAGCGTGGTGGGCGGCATGCCTTACCAGCTGCAGATTGCCAAGCTGCAGAACGCCAACCTCGTGGTCGCCACGCCGGGCCGCCTGCTCGACCTGCAACGCTCGATGCAGATCAAGCTCGACCAGGTGCGCTTCCTCGTGGTCGACGAAGCCGACCGCATGCTGGACCTCGGCTTTGCCGACGACCTGGCCGAAGTCAACCAGCTCACCATCGAGCGCAAGCAGACGATGATGTTCAGCGCGACCTTCGCGCCGCGCATCCAGCAGCTCGCGACGCGCGTGATGCGCCAGCCGCAAAAGATCCAGATCGACTCGCCGCAAGAAAAGCACGCGAACATCAAGCAAGTGCTGTTCTGGGCCGACAACACCCAGCACAAGCGCAAGATGCTCGACCACTGGTTGCGCGACACCACGATCAACCAGGCCATCGTGTTCGCCAGCACGCAAGTCGAATGCGACGGCCTCGCGAACGACCTGCAGCAGGACGGCTTCAGCGCCGTCGCGCTGCACGGTGCCCTGAGCCAGGGCCTGCGCAACCGCCGCCTGATGGCACTGCGCCAGGGCCAGGTGCAGATCCTGGTGGCCACCGACGTCGCCGCCCGCGGCATCGACGTGCCGACCATCACCCACGTCTTCAACTACGGCCTGCCGATGAAGGCCGAGGACTACACGCACCGCATCGGTCGCACCGGCCGTGCCGGCCGCGACGGCATCGCCGTGACCTTTGCCGAGTTCCGCGATCGCCGCAAGATCATGGACATCGAGCATTACAGCCATCAGCAGTTCAAGGCCGAGACCATTCCTGGCCTGGAACCCCAGCAACGCATGCCGCAATCGCGTCCGCAAGGCAACTTCGGCGGCGCTGGCCGCGACACCCATTCGCGTGGTGGCGAGCGCAAGTTCGGCGGCGGCGGTGCCGGTCCGCGCGGTGGCAACGGCGGCGGCTATGCCGGTGCCAGCAACTTCAACGACCGCGGTCCGCGCGGTGCGGCACCCGGTGCCCGCCCGCACCAAGGCCACAACGCCGGTTTCGGCGGCGGCCGTGACGAAGGCGGCGGCGGTTTCGGCCGCAAGCCGGGCTGGGGCGACAGCGCACCGCGTGGTGCCGGTGGCCCGGGTCGTAGCGAAGGCTTCGCGCCGCGTGGCGAGAGCTTCTCCCCGCGCAACGAAGGCTTCGGCGGTCCGCGTGGCGCAGCCGGCGGCGGCAAGGTGTTCGTGCCGCGCGATGCAGCGAAGCGCGCGTTCAAGCCCAGCCGCTGAGTGATCACCGGCCTTGCGCCGGTTTGATGGCCGGCTTGAGTGATCGGTAAAAACAAAAGGCCCGCCTTCGTCACGAAGGCGGGCCTTTTGTCTTTCCGGGGGAGGGCGTGCGAGGCGCGAGCCTTGCCATGAAAAAAGCCTGCTACCGTGAGGTAGCAGGCTTTTCAACGCTTGCGCGGGTGTTGGTGGTGGGCCCTGAGTGACTCGAACACTCGACCTACGGATTAAGAGTCCGCTGCTCTACCAACTGAGCTAAGAGCCCCTGACTGACATCGACATCGCTGTCATCAGGCAAGACTGCGATTATAGCCATAGAAATCGGGCTGTCGTAGGATGCGCGGCTCCCCCCCGTCAAAAATCCAACAATGGCCACCTCTCTTCCTTCTGCCTCCGAACCGTCGCACGTTGTGATCACCGGCGCTGCCGGCGCGCTCGGGCGTGCCGTGGTTCAGCGTTTCATGAGCGACGGCGTCCGGTTGGCGCTCATCGGTCACAGCGAGCGCCAACTGGTCGATGCCTTTCCGGGACTCGACAACTCGCGCCATCTGCTGATCGCGGCGGACGTGACATCCGACACCGGCATGCAGGCCGCCGCCGGCCAGATCCTTCAAGCCTTCCAGCACGTCGACACCGTCGTGCACGTGGCCGGTGGTTTCGAGATGGGCGCATCCGTGCACACGCTCGATCGCGCCGGTTGGGACCGCATGATGAACCTCAATGCCTGGTCGTTCGTCGCGGTGGCGCAGGCTTTCGTGCCGTCGATGATCGAGCGCCAGGGTGGCAGCGTGATCGCTGTCACGGCCAAGATCGCGGGGCATGGGTTGGCCTCGATGTCCGCGTACATTGCGTCCAAGAGTGCGCTGCAGCGCTTGGTCGAGGCGATGGCGGCCGAGCTGTCGCCGCATGGCATCCGGGTCAACAGCATCGCGCCCAGCGTGCTCGACACGCCTGCCAACCGGCAGGCCATGCCGGATGCGAATCCGGCGGACTGGGTGTCGACCGATGTCGCGGCGCAGACGGTGGCCTTCCTGGCATCTCCCGCCGCCCAGGCGTTGCACGGCCAGCATCTCGCCCTCGACGCCTGAGGGCGGCGCACCACGAAAAAAGCCTCGGCGCGGACGCCGAGGCTTTTGGGATCGAGTTGGTGGAGAGGATGAGGATCGAACTCACGACCTCCGCATTGCGAACGCGGCGCTCTCCCAGCTGAGCTACCCCCCCAACGCAGGGCGAATTCTACCCAGATCCCACCGGGGGCCGGGGCCGCTGAACGTTGAAGGGCGCGGCGCTATCCTCGACCGTGAAGGAGTTCGAATTCATGACGACCTATGACCCCGCTTGGCTCGAGCGCATGTACAACAATCGCGCCCGCGTGCCTGAAAGCGGCGAGCACCTCGCGCGCTGGACGCGCGACTCGGCGTAGGCGCGCGCCGCCACGCCCGGCGTGCTCGATGTCCGCTATGGCGATGCAACCGGTGAGACTCTCGACATCTTCCCCGGCGCTTCGTCGGATGCGCCGGTGCTCTTCTTCATCCACGGCGGCTGGTGGCGCTCGCTCGACAAGAGCGATCATTCCTTCGTGGCACCGCCCTTCGTTGCGCGCGGCGCCTGCGTCGTGCTGCCCAACTATGCGCTGTGCCCCGGCACCGAGACCGCCCCGGTGACCATCCCCGCGATCGCGCTACAGATGGTGCGGGCCCTGGCGTGGACCTGGCGCCATGTCGCCGCGCACGGCGGCGACCCCTCACGCATCACCGTGGCGGGCCATTCGGCGGGTGGGCACCTGGCGGCGATGCTGCTGGCCTGCGACTGGCAGGCGGTGGCGCCGGACTTGCCCGCCGGGCTGGTACGCAGCGCGTTGTCGATCTCGGGCCTGCACGACCTGCGGGAGATCCGGCATGTGCCTTTCCTGGCCGACTCGCTGCGACTGACCGAGCATGACGCGCGGCGCGCCAGCCCGGCACTGTGGTCGGCACCGAAGCGCGGCACGCTCTACAGCGTGGCCGGCGCCGACGAGAGCGAGGCCTTCCATGCCCAGAATGCCGGGATCCGCAAGGCATGGGGGCGCAAGGTGGTGCCGGTGTGCGAGCTGCTGCCGGGCCTCAACCACTTCAGCATCGTCGAGGCGCTGGCCGACCCGGCCCGTGCGCTGCACCGCCACGCCTTGGCCCTGCTGGAGGCCTGACGCGGCAGTGCACAGGCGCTACATCAGCAGGTGTTCACCCTCGTTGGCGCCACCGAGCGTCACGTAGTTGACCTTGCGAATGTCCATCAGCGCCTTGCCGCCGGCGTAGCTGATGGAGCTCTGCACGTCCTGCTCCATCTCGATCAGCGTGTCGGCCAGCTTGCCCTTGATCGGCTCGAGGATGCGCTTGCCTTCGACGTGCTTGTACTCGCCCTTGTTGAAGTCGCTGGCCGAGCCGTAGTACTCCTTGAAGAGCACGCCGTCGACCTCGACCGTCTTGCCGGGCGACTCTTCATGGCCCGCGAACAGCGAACCGATCATCACCATCGACGCGCCGAATCGGATGCTCTTGGCGATGTCGCCATGGTCGCGGATGCCGCCGTCGGCAATGATCGGCTTGGTCGCCACCCGTGCACACCACTTGAGCGCGCTCAGCTGCCAGCCACCCGTGCCGAAGCCGGTCTTGAGCTTGGTGATGCACACCTTGCCCGGGCCGATGCCGACCTTGGTCGCGTCGGCGCCCCAGTTCTCCAGGTCGATGATGGCCTCGGGCGTGCCCACGTTGCCCGCGATCACGAAGCTTTTGGGCAGCTTGTCCTTGAGGTAGGCGATCATGTTCTTCACCGTGTCGGCATGGCCGTGCGCGATGTCGATGGTGATGTATTCCGGCGCCAGGCCGGCCGCGGCCAACTGGTCGACCGTGTCGTAGTCCGCCTGCTTCACGCCCAGCGAGATCGAGGCGAACGTGCCCTTGGCGTGCATGTGCCTCACGAACTTGACGTTGTCGAGATCGAAGCGGTGCATCACATAGAAATAGCCGTTCTGCGCCAGCCAGAGGCTGATGGTCTCGTCGACCACCGTCTTCATGTTGGCCGGCACGACCGGGAGGCGGAAGCTGCGGCCGCCGAGCGTGACGCTCGCGTCGCATTCCGAACGGCTTTCCACGCGGCATTTGCGCGGCAGCAGCAGGATGTTGTCGTAATCGAAGATCTGCATGAGAAACCAAGCTCCTGTGAAGGTGCACCGCGGACCGATTTCCGGCGGCGTGGGCGCTTGGTCTCGGCCCGGTCGATTCGCATCCTGCAGACGCAAAAAAACCGGGCGACAAGAAACTTGGGCCCGGTGATTGATTCTAGGGGGGTGCCGGCTCGCGTACGTGATGACTTTCGTATAGACCTTATTCGCGAACCGGTCCGCCCGTTCAGAAACGGTAGCCGATGCCGACGCCGATCAGCAGCGGGTCGACCTTGACCGTCGACAGCTTGTTGCCATTCAGGCGCACGTCGGTGCGGATCTGCACCTTCTTCACGTCGAAGTTCAGGAACACGTTCTTGGCGACCTTGATGTCGAAACCCGCGCCCACGGCCAGGCCGAAGCTGTTGTGGTCGAGGTCCAGACGGCCGACGGTCGGCACGTTCAGGTTGGTCGAGCTGATGCGCGTGTAGTTGAAGCCGGCACCGACGTACGGGCGGAACGTGCCCTCGGGCAGAAAGTGGTACTGCAGCGTCAGCGTCGGCGGCAGGTGCTTGAAGGTGCCGATGTCCACCGGGCCGCCGAGGGCGCTCTGCTCGACCGTCACGCGCTGCTTCTGCGGCACGGTCAGCACCAGCTCGGCCGCGATGTTCGGCGTGAAGAAGTAAGTGATGTCGACTTCGGGGATCGTCTTGCTGTTGATCGTGATCGCATCCTCCGGCACGGCCAGTGCGCCGATGGCGTCCGACTTGTTGGCGGGGTCGAGGCGCACGGCGCGCGCGCGCACCAGCCAGTTGCCCTGGGCTTCCTGCGCCAGCGCAGGAACGGCGTACAGCGTGCCGAGCAGGGTGGTGGCAACGAGGGCGCGGGCAAGGTTCGTCTTCATGTCTAGGAACTCCAGTTGTGACCGACACGTGGGGTCGGAAGCCGGGAGCCAGTGTCTGCACGTCCGGGAAATGCGTCCTTGATCCACGGCAACGTTTCCTGACGCGGTGTTTCAAAGCTGCAACGTGTCGCGCGCGCCTTGATGCAGGTCAGTGCCGGTGCCGCACCGGCCTTCCACACTGCAGGCACCGCAGCGCTTCCGCGCGGCTTCACTGTTCTGGAGATATTCCCCATGCTTCGCCATCGTCTCGCTGCCATCGCCGTTCTGGCACTTGCCTCGTCTTCCGTCTTCGCCGCCGACTGCACTGTCGAGATCGAAGGCAACGACGCCATGCAGTTCAACAAGGCCACCATCGAGGTGAGCAAGACGTGCAAGGACTTCACCGTCAAGCTCAAGCACGCCGGCAAGCTACCGAAGCAGGCCATGGGCCACAACTGGGTGCTGGCCAAGACGGCCGACGTGCAGGCCGTGGCGACCGACGGCATCGCCGCCGGCCTGCCGCAGAACTACGTGAAGGCCGGCGATGCGCGCGTTGTGGCGCACACAAAGATCGTCGGCGGTGGCGAAAGCGACAGCGTGACCTTCGCGGTGGCCAAGCTCGGCGCGGCCGAGAGCTACACCTACTTCTGTTCCTTCCCCGGTCACTCGGCGATCATGAAGGGCACCTTGAAGCTGGTGAAATAAGCACCATCGGCGCCGCGCGGACCCCGGCTTCCTACAATGCCGGGATGTCCCTTTTCGGCTCGCACGACGCCTCCGCCGGCGTTCCCTCCTTTCCAGCGGCCGCCTCGCCCCTGCTCACCAACCTCAACCCCGAGCAGCTCGCGGCGGTCACGCTGCCCGCGGGCAACGCGCTGATCCTCGCCGGGGCCGGTTCCGGCAAGACGCGGGTGCTCACCACCCGCATCGCCTGGCTGATGCAGACCGGGCAGGTGTCGCCCGGCGGCATCCTCGCCGTGACCTTCACCAACAAGGCGGCGAAGGAGATGATGACGCGGCTGACCTCGATGCTGCCGGTCAATGTGCGCGGCATGTGGATCGGCACCTTCCACGGGCTGTGCAACCGCCTGCTGCGTGCGCACTGGAAGCTGGCCAACCTGCCGTCGACCTTCCAGATCCTCGACACGCAGGACCAACTCTCGGCCATCAAGCGGCTGATGAAGCAGTTCAACGTCGACGACGAACGCTTTCCTGCCAAGCAGACACAGTGGTTCATCGCCGGGGCCAAGGAAGACGGTCGGCGCCCGCGCGACGTCGAGGTGCACAGCGAGGACGACCGCAAGAAGGTCGAGCTCTACCAGCTCTACGAAGAACAGTGCCAACGCGAAGGCGTGGTCGACTTCGGTGAGCTGATGTTGCGCAGCTACGAACTGCTGCGCGACAACGACCCGGTGCGCGAGCACTACCAGCGGCGCTTTCGCCACATCTTGATCGACGAATTCCAGGACACCAACCGCCTGCAGTACGCATGGATCAAGATGCTGTCGGGCCAGACGGTCGACGGCCGCTTCCTGCCGGGCGACAGCAGCGTGATCGCGGTGGGCGATGACGACCAGAGCATCTACGCCTTCCGTGGTGCGCGCGTGGGCAACATGGCCGACTTCGTGCGCGAGTTCGATGTGCGCCAGCAGATCAAGCTCGAGCAGAACTACCGCAGCTTCAGCAACATCCTCGACTCGGCCAACGCGCTGATCGGCCACAACACCAAGCGCCTGGGCAAGAACCTTCGCACCGAACAGGGCCCCGGCGAGCCGGTGCGCGTGTACGAGGCCACCAGCGACTTCGCCGAGGCGCAATGGATGGTCGAGGAGATGCGCCAGCTCGCGCGCGACGGCATCGACCGCAAGGAAATGGCCGTGCTCTACCGCAGCAATGCGCAGAGCCGGGTGATCGAAACCGCGCTGTTCAATGCCGCCGTGCCGTACCGCGTGTACGGCGGCCTGCGCTTCTTCGAGCGCGCCGAAATCAAGCATGCGCTGGCCTACCTGCGCCTCCTGGAGAACAAGGACGACGACACCAGCTTCCTGCGCATCGTCAACTTCCCGCCGCGCGGCATCGGTGCGCGCAGCATCGAACTGCTGCAAGACGCGGCGCGTGCGGCCGGGCATTCGCTGCACGACGCGGTGAGCGCCGTGGGCGGCAAGGCGGGGGCCAACCTGTCGGCCTTCGTCGCCAAGATCGACGTGCTGCGCGAGCAGACGGTCGGCATCTCGCTGCGCGAGATCATCGAGCTGGTGCTCGACCACAGCGGCCTCATCGAGCACTACAAGGCCGACCGCGAAGGCGCCGACCGCATCGAGAACCTGGAAGAACTGGTGAATGCGGCCGAGAGCTTCGTCACGCAGGAAGGTTTCGGCCGCGATGCCGTCGCGCTCCCGGTGGACGAGCTGCGGCAATCGCCGGCGAGCCAGGGGCTGGACCCGAACCGGCCGGTGCTGGACGAGGTCATCGAGCCGCTGGCCCCCGACGCCGAGACCGGCGAGACGCTGAGCCCGCTCGCCGCCTTCCTCACGCACGCCGCGCTCGAATCCGGCGACAACCAGGCGCAGGCGGGGCAGGACGCCGTGCAACTGATGACGGTGCACGCGGCCAAGGGCCTGGAGTTCGACTGTGTGTTCATCACCGGCATGGAAGAGGGCCTGTTCCCGCACGAGAACTCGATGAGCGACTTCGACGGGCTGGAGGAAGAACGCCGTTTGATGTACGTCGCCATCACCCGTGCCCGCCAGCGCCTGTACATGAGCCATTCGCAGACGCGCATGCTGCACGGCCAGACCCGCTACAACCTCAAGAGCCGTTTCTACGACGAGCTGCCCGAAGGCGCGCTCAAGTGGCTCACGCCGAAGAACCAGGGCTTCGCGCCCTCGGCCTTCGGCTATGGCGGCGGCTATGCGACCTCGCGCGGTGCCGGTGGTGGCAGCAGCTACGGCGGTGGTGGCTTCGGCAAGGAGTCGTTCGCGAGCCCCCCGGTGCCGCCCCAGAAGGCCGCGCCCTCGCACGGCCTGCGCTCGGGCATGCAGGTGTTCCATAACAAGTTCGGCGAAGGCACCGTGGTGGCGCTGGAAGGCACCGGCGACGATGCGCGCGCGCAGATCAACTTCCCGCGCCACGGGGTGAAGTGGCTG
This sequence comes from Variovorax cryoconiti, assembly GCF_051216395.1. Taxonomy (NCBI): domain Bacteria; kingdom Pseudomonadati; phylum Pseudomonadota; class Betaproteobacteria; order Burkholderiales; family Comamonadaceae; genus Variovorax; species Variovorax cryoconiti. Next base: position 604,532 of record NZ_JBPJZI010000002.1, read on the forward strand.
GCGCTGTCGGTGGCGAAACTCACGCCCGTCTGACGGGCACGCGATGCGCAAGATGCGCGATCGTCAGTCGATGAACGAATCGCGGAAGGTGAACCAGGTGCTGGTGAAGAACATCGCGGCCATCACCATCGCGCCACCGAGCATCAACGCCCCGGCCGCGGCGCCTGCACCTTCACCGGCGACCGCGGCGAACAGCGTGGCGATCAGGCTCAGCACGATGCCCGAGCCGATGAACACGCCGACCCAGGTCAGCCCGAAGACGAAGAGGGCGCCGAAGTTCTTGAAGCAGGCGACGAAGCTGAAGAACAGGCTCTTGGCCGGCGGCACGCCGTGCCAGTGCACCAGTGCCGGGGCATGCCAGAAGGCGAGCGACAGCGGCAGGTACAGCAGCATCGCGATCCAGAGGGCCGCTTGGAAGTCGGCGGCCTCGGCCATCTCGCGGCTCACCGTGCCGCCCATCAGGTACACCTTGGCGAACTGCCCGCCGTCGGCCAGCGCCGAGATGCCCATCACGAGCATGAAGAGCACGGCGTAGAGCACGCCGAGCACCAGCATCGGACGGAAGCCGGTGCGCGCGGCCTGCAGCGCCGCCAAAAACACCGCGGCGGCGGGCGGCTTCGCGCCGGCGCCGGCCCGCGCGGCCTCGGCACTGGCGGCCATCAGCCCGAGCGTCATGGTCGGCAGCAGCATCAGCGCAATCGCGGTGCCGACCAGCGGCACCTGCGATGCGATCGACACCAGCGCCATGAAAAAGAAGAAGAGCGAGACGAAGGCGAGCGGCCGCTTGGCGAAGGTCTGCAGGCCGGTGCGAACCCACAGCACACCGGTGCGTGCCGGGACGATATTCAGTTTCATCGGGATCCGTTCAGGCCGCCAGTGGGGCGGTGGCGCTCGGTGAGGGCGCCGCGAGCGGCTGGCGCGCGCGTTCGCGCAGCACCCGCTCGAAATGGGTGGGGTCGTGCGCCTGCAGCATGCTCGCCTCGCGCGGCAGGTGGAAGTCCCACAGGCGCGAGATCCAGAAGCGGAGGGCGGCAGCGCGCAGCATGGCGGGCAGCAGCGTGCGCTCGGCGCCGGTCAGCGGGCGCACCGCCATGTAGGCCGCGAGCAGGGCGTCGGCGCGCAGCGGGTCGTGCGTGCCGGTGGGCAGCTCGACCGCCCAGTCGTTCAGGCAGACCGCTAGGTCGAACAGCCAGGTGTCGGTGCCGGCGAAGTAGAAGTCGAAGACGCCGCTCAGCCGGGGCTGTTCGCCATCGGCGGTGCTGTCGAACATTGCGTTGTCGCGGAACAGGTCGGCATGCACCGGGCCGCACGGCAGCGCTGCATAGGCGGAAGACTGGGCGACGTGGTTCTGGTAGGCCAGCTCGCCGCGCAGCAGGGCCGCCTGCGATTCGTCCAGGTGCGGCAGCACCACCGGCGCGGTGTCGTTCCACCACGCCAAACCGCGCAGGTTGGGCTGCACGCGATCGAAGTCGCGACCCGCCAGGTGCATGCGCGCCAGCCACCGGCCGAGTTCGGCGCAGTGCGCGGCGCTGGGCGCCAATTCGCTCCGGCCCGACAGGCGCTGCACCACGGCGGCCGGCTTGCCGGCCACGAGGTGCACCAGTTCGCAGGGTACGTCGGCGGGCCGTTCCAGACCCGAAGCCTTGGGCGGCGTCACGGTGGGGTCGGCGACCGGCGCGGGCACCGGAATGCCGCGTGCCGCCAGGTGTTCCATGAGGCACAGGTAGTAGGGCAGCTGCTCGCGGCCCAGGCGCTCGAACAGCGTCAGGACGTAGGCGCCCTGGTCCGTCGTCGCGAAGTAGTTGGTGTTCTCGATGCCGCCCTGGATGCCGTCCAGCTGGCGCAGGGCCCCCAGGCCCAGGCGCTGCACGAGCGCGTCCGCTTCGTCGAACCCGACGTCGGTGTAGACCGCCACGCCCGGCTCAGAACTTCATCACGTTCCAGACGCGGGGGCCGTTGCCGCCCGAGCCTGTCTCGCCCTGGCCTTGCCGCTCGCGGCCGCCGTCGTTGGGCAGCACCTGGTAGGACGGCACGTTGGCCTTCGGCTGCACCGTGATGCTCTGGGTCTGGCCACCGTAGCGCACCTCGTCGACCGCGGCACCGCCGTCCTCGACGTGGATGTTCTCGATCTTCTGGTTGCGTCGGCCCTCGGCCCGCGCTTCGGCTTTGGCCTCGGCAGGCGGCACCGGCGTGGGCTGCGCGGCGGTCTGTGCCTGGACGGCGACGACGGGCACGGCGCAGACGAGAGCCAGCAGCGCGTGGCGGAAGAAGGAGGGGGGGGTGGAGGGCATGGCGAGATTGTAGGTGCCGGCCTGCATGCCCGCTGTCGGCGCGGGGCGTGACAGGGCGTACTGCGGGCACGTACGCCGCGGTGTCCAGGGCGCCGCGCCCGGGCGGGCAAAATGGTCCAATGACCGACAAGAAAACGCTGTTGCTCGTGGATGGTTCGAGCTACCTCTACCGCGCCTTCCATGCCATGCCCGACCTGCGGGCCGAGCCCGGCAACCCAAGCAGCCCCGCCACCGGCGCCATCCGCGGGATGATCAACATGATGCAGTCGCTGCGCCGCGAGGTGCGCGCCGACTATGCCGCCTGCGTGTTCGACGCACCCGGCAAGACCTTCCGCGACGACTGGTACCCCGAGTACAAGGCCAACCGCTCGCCGATGCCCGACGACCTGCGCAGCCAGATCCCGCCGATCCACGAGGTGGTGCGGCTGCTCGGCTGGCCGGTGCTGCACGTGCCGCTGGTGGAGGCCGACGACGTGATCGGCACGCTGGCCAAGACCGCCGCGCAGCAGGGCATCGAGGTCATCGTGTCCAGCGGCGACAAGGACATGAGCCAGCTGGTCGACGAGCACATCACCATCATCGACACGATGAACGGCAAGAAGCGCGACGTGGCCGGCGTCACCGCCGAGTTCGGCGTGCCGCCGTCGCTGATGGTCGACTACCAGACGCTGGTCGGCGACACCGTCGACAACGTCCCCGGCGTCGACAAGGTGGGCCCGAAGACGGCCGCCAAGTGGTTGCTGCAGTACGGTTCGCTCGACGCGCTGGTCGCGAACGCGCACGAGATCAAGGGCCAGGCCGGCGAGAACCTGCGCAAGGCGCTCGACTGGCTGCCGCAGGGGCGCCGCCTGGTGACCATCCGCACCGACTGCGATCTGGCCGAGCACATCACCGGCCTGCCCGCGCTCGACGGCATCGCCATCGGCCCGCAGCAGGTCGACGCGCTCAAGACCTTCTACGAAACCTACGGCTTCAAGAGCCTGGTCAAGACGCTCGAGTCCCACGCGGTGCCGCCCGAGCTGATCGAAGAGAACAACCGGAAGAAGAAGAGCAAGGCCAGCGACGCCGGCCCCGGCCTGTTCGACGAACCCGCGATCGACAACCTGGGCGACGAGGCGGCCGAGAAGGCCAGCAACCTGGCCTACGACACGGTCATGACCTGGGCGCAGTTCGACGCCTGGCTCGCCAAGATCGAGGCCGCCGACCTGGTGGCGATCGACACCGAGACCACCTCGCTCGACGAGATGCGCGCCGAGATCGTCGGCCTGAGCTTCAGCGTGACGCCGGGCGAGGCGGCCTACATCCCGGTCGCGCACAACTACCCCGATGCGCCCGAGCAGCTGCCGCGCGACGAGGTGCTCGCACGCCTCAAGCCCTGGCTGGAGAACGGTGACAAGAAGAAGCTCGGCCAGCACGTCAAGTACGACCGCCACGTGCTCGCCAACCACGGCATCGAGGTGCAGGGCTATGCGCACGACACCATGCTGCAGAGCTACGTGCTCGAAGTGCACCGGCCGCACGGCCTGGCCAGTCTGGCCGAGCGCCACCTGGGCCGCAGCGGCATCGATTACGAAGACCTGTGCGGCAAGGGCGCCAAGCAGATCTCCTTCAGCCAGGTCGCGATCGACAAGGCGGCGGAATATTCCTGCGAGGACAGCGACCAGACGCTCGACGTGCACCGCGTGCTCTGGCCCCAGCTGGAAGCCGACGAGAAGCTGCGCTTCGTCTACGAACTGGAGATGGCGAGCAGCGAGGCGCTCTACCGCATCGAGCGCAACGGCGTGCTGATCGATGCGCCCACGCTCGCTGCGCAGAGCCATGCGCTCGGTACCCGCATCATGCAGCTGGAGCAGGAAGCGTACGAACTCGCGGGCCAGCCCTTCAACCTGGGCAGCCCCAAGCAGATCGGCGAGATCTTCTTCACCAAGCTGGGCCTGCCCGTCGTCAAGAAGACGCCGAGCGGCGCGCCCAGTACCGACGAAGAGGTGCTGGAGAAGCTGGCCGACGATTTTCCTTTGCCGGCCAAGCTGCTGGAACACCGCAGCCTGTCCAAGCTCAAGGGCACCTACACCGACAAGCTGGGCCAGCTGGCCAACCCACGGACCGGGCGCGTGCACACGCACTACGCGCAGGCGGTGGCGGTCACCGGCCGGCTCAGCAGCAACGACCCGAACCTGCAGAACATCCCGATCCGCACCGCCGAAGGCCGACGCGTGCGCGAGGCCTTCGTGGCGCCGGCGGGCAGCGTGATCGCCAGTGCCGACTACTCGCAGATCGAACTGCGCATCATGGCGCACATCAGCGGCGATGAATCGCTGCTGCGGGCCTTCACCGAAGGCATCGATGTGCACCGCGCGACGGCGGCCGAGGTGTTCAGTGTCGCCGTCGACCAGGTGTCGAGCGAGCAGCGTCGCTACGCCAAGGTCATCAACTTCGGCCTGATCTACGGCATGAGCAGCTTCGGCCTGGCGAAGAACCTGGGCATCGAGACCAAGGCCGCTGCGTCGTACATCGACCGCTACTTCGCGCGCTACCCGGGCGTGAAGGCGTACATGGACGAGACGCGCATGAGCGCCAAGGAAAAGGGCTACGTCGAGACCGTGTTCGGCCGGCGCCTGTACCTGCCCGAGATCAATTCGCCCAACGGCCCGCGCCGCGGCGGCGCCGAGCGCGCGGCCATCAACGCGCCGATGCAGGGCACGGCGGCCGACCTGATCAAGCTCAGCATGGTCAAGGTGCAGAACGTGCTCGACGAAGAGAAACGGACCACCAAGATGATCATGCAGGTGCACGACGAACTGGTGTTCGAGGTGCCCGAGGCCGAGGTCGACTGGGTGCGCAGCGAGATCCCGAAGCTGATGGCCGGCGTGGCCGACCTCAAGGTGCCGCTGCTGGCCGAACTCGGTGTCGGGCCGAACTGGGACAAGGCGCACTGACCCGACGCCATGCGCCTGCGCCACATCGAAGTCTTCAACGCCATCATGCTCACCGGCAGCGTGAGCGCGGCGGCGCGGCTCATCAACATCACGCAGCCGGCCGTGAGCCGCACGCTGCAGCATGCGGAGTTGCAGCTGGGCTTCTCGCTCTTCGCGCGCGCCAAGGGCCGGCTCACGCCGACCACCGAGGCGCTGACGCTGTACCCGCACATCGAGCGGCTGTTCGCGCAGCTCGACGAGGTGCAGCGGCTCGCGACCAACCTGCGCTCGTCCGGTGCGGCCGGCGAGTTGCGCATCCTCACCGTGCTGGCGTTGAGCTACGAGGTGCTGCCGCGCGCGCTCCAAGCCTTTCGTGAGAAGCACCCCGGCGTGGCCGTCATCGTCGAATCGCTGCACTCGCCGCAGATCATGTCGGCGCTGCTGTCGCAACAGGCTGACGTCGGCTTCGCCTTCAGCCCGGCCGTGCACCCGTCGCTGCTGCAGGAATCGCTGGCCGACAGCCGCATGGTGTGCATCGCGCCGAAGGGCCTGCTGCCGCGCGCGCTGGTGCGCAACGGCTCGGTGGCGCTGCATGACCTGGTCGACCTGCCGGTGGTCGGGCTCGACAGCCGCGACCCGGTGGGCACCAGTCTGAGCCAGGCGTGTCGCCAGGCGGGCATCGGCTTCCATCAAGCCGTGGTCACCGTGCAGACCTACCACGCGGCGCTCGCGATGGCGCACCACGGGCTCGGCGTGGCGCTGGTCGACGGCTGCACCGCGGGCTCGGCCGACCGCGCCAAGGTCGACGTGCTGGCGCTCGAGCCACACATCCCGGTGCCGGTGCGCGCGCTGCGGGTGGCGGGGCGGCCCGATTCGGTGGCGGTGCGTGCGATCACGCAGGCGATGCGCGAGGCCATCGAGCAGATGGCCTGAAGGTCGCTCGAGCCAGCCCGCATAATCCGCTCCCATGTCCACCCTGCGCCACCTCGCCATCCTGCACCGCTGCGTGCTGGCGTGGTTTCTGTTGTCGCTGGGCGTGGCGGTGGCCGCGCCGGTGGTGCATCCGCAGGCGATGGAACTCGTGTGCTCCGCGGCCGGCGCGATCAAGGTGATCGTGCAGACCGACGACGGCGCGCAGGAGCTGGCCCCCAGCCACATGGACTGCCCGCTGTGCGTGCTGACCGGCGCACCGCCGTCCACCGTCGGCTTCACGCTGCCGACCCCGTTGCCGCTGGCACGGGCGGTGCAGTCGATTCCCGCGGCGCGCATCGCCGCCGCCACGGCCGCGCCCTTGCCGGCGCGCGGGCCGCCTTCTCTCCTCTGACCCTGCTTTCGACGGTGTAGCGCGACCCCCGCACGGCGGGCGTTGCCGCGCACCTTTCGCATCGAGGCGGCACCGCGCGTGCCGAGGAGAGTCTTCTTGAAGAAACGCGTTCTTTCGCTGGCGCTCGGCGCCGCATTTCCCTGGCTGGCCCTGGCGCAGCCGTCCCCATCCACCGAACCGGCGCCCGATGCCGACGGGGCGCCCGCGCGCAGCCGCTCGCTCGGCGTGGTCACCGTCACCGGCGGTCAGCCGACCTCGCTGCCGACCCAGATTCCCACCACCATCGAAGGCGTGACGCGCGAGGAGATCGAGACGCGCATCAACGCCACCGACAGCGAGGACGCGCTGAAGTACCTGCCGAGCCTGCTGGTGCGCAAGCGCTACATCGGCGACTACAACCACGCCATCCTGTCGACGCGCGCCTCGGGCACCGGCAACAGCGCGCGCTCCGCGGTCTATGCCGACGGCATCCTGCTGTCGAACTACCTGGGCAACGGCATCGCCAACGGCAGCAACTTCGCGCCGCGCTGGGGCCTGGTGACGCCCGAAGAGATCGAGCGGGTCGACGTGATGTACGGGCCGTTCTCCGCGGCCTACCCGGGCAACTCGGCGGGCGCCGTGGTCGACTTCGTCACGCGCATGCCGACGCAGCTGGAAGCCCATGTGAAGGCCGGCTATTCGTCGCAGCCCAACGACCTGTACAGCACCAACCGCACGTTCAACAGCTGGCAGACCAGCGCGTCGCTCGGCAGCAGGAGCGGCGACTGGTCGTGGTGGATCGACCTGAACCGCACCGACAGCCGCGGCCAGCCGCTGAGCTTCGCGACGGCCACCGTGGCGTCGGGCACGCCCGGCTCGGCCGGCGGGCCGGTGACGGGCGCGGTGCGCGGGCTCAACACGACCAACACGCCCTGGACCATCCTCGGCACCGGCACGCAGTACCACACGGTGCAGGACCACGCGAAGCTCAAGCTGGCCTACGACCTCACGCCGACCGTGCGTGCGACCTACACGCTCGGCGTGTGGCAGAACACCTCGGAAGGGCGCTCGGAGAGCTACCTGAAGAACGCGGCCGGCGCGCCGGTCTACAGCGGTCCGGTCAACATCGACGGCCGCAGCTACACACTCGGCGCCACCGCCTTTCCGCTGACCAACGACGCGCAGACGCACGTCATGCACGGCCTGTCGGTGAAGAGTCACACCCAGGGCGAGTGGGACTGGGAAGTGGCCGCGAGCCTCTACGACTACGCCAAGGACCAGCAGCGCGCCGCCACGGTTGCGCTGCCGCTGGCCGCCGTCGGCGGCGCCGGCACGCTGCAGGACCAGGACGGCACCGGCTGGAACACGCTCGCCGCCAAGGGCACCTGGCGCCCGCAGGGCGTGGGCGGCGCGCACATCGTCGACTTCGGCATCGGCCGCGACGCCTACAAGCTGGCCATCCGCAAGACCAACGTCGCCGGCACCTGGCTCGACGGCACGCCCTCGACGCTGGTGAGCGACGTCGGCGGCCGCAGCGAGACCGCCAACCTGTGGCTGCAGGACGCCTGGTCCTTCGCGCCGAAGTGGAAGGCGGTGCTCGGCCTGCGCTACGAAGACTGGCGCGCCAGCGACGGTTCCACGTCGACGGCGACCAGCACGCTGCGCTACGCCGACCGCAGCGAAGCCGACGTGTCGCCGAAGGCCGCGCTGGCGTATCAGCTCGCCAGCGCCACGGTGCTCAAGGGCGCGGTCGGCCGATCGGTGCGCTACCCGACCGTCGGCGAGCTGTACGGCGCGACCTCGGGTGGTGCGCTGTCCTTCATCAACGACCCGACGCTGAAGCCCGAGAAGTCGTGGACCGGCGAGCTCTCGCTGGAGCAGGACCTGGGCAACGGCCTGGCCCGCGCCACGCTGTTCCACGAGACGACGAAGGACGCGCTGTTCAGCCAGCTCATCCCGAACTCCACCGTGTCGCGCGTGCAGAACGTCGACAAGGTGCGCACCAACGGCATCGAACTCGCCTACACCGGCCAGAACGTCGCTCAGCACTTGGGGCTGGGCGGCATCGACCTGGGTGGCAGCCTGACCTACGCCGACTCGAAGACCGTGGCGAACGCGGTCTTCCCGGCCAGCGTCGGCAAGTGGCAGCCGCGCGTGCCGCGCTGGCGCTCCACCGTCTACGCCACTTACAAGCCCGATGCGCAATGGGCCTTCACCGTGGCGGCGCGCTACAGCGGCCGGCAGTACGCCAACCTCGACAACAGCGACGTGAATGGCGATGCCTACTTCGGCGCCAGCAAGTACTTCACGGTCGACCTGCGCGTGCGCTACCAGATCGACAAGCAGTGGTCTGCCGCCTTCGGCATCGACAACGCCAACAACGCGCAGTACTGGAACTTCCACCCCTACCCGCAGCGCACCTACACGGCCGAGCTGCGCTTCGACCTCTGACCCGATCACCTCCAAAGGAACCCAGATGACGCACCGTACGCACCACCTCTCGCGCCTCGCGCTCGTCGCACTGTTCGCCAGCACCGCCGCCAGCGCTCACGTCACCCTGCCGCCCGGCGGCGCCGCGGCCGGCAGCGACTACGAGGCGGCCTTCCGCGTCGGCCATGCCTGCAAGGACGCCCAGGCCACCACCGGCATCACGGTGCAACTGCCTGAAGGATTTCGCCTGATCGAAGCGCAGGCACGCAAAGGCTGGACGCTCGCCAGCAACCCGCGCGAAGTGGCGTGGAAGGCCGAGTCGCCCGCGACCGCGCTGCCGGGCAGCGAGCGCGCCGAGTTCATCGTGCGCGGCAAGCTCACTGCCACGCCCGGCCCGCTGTACTTCAAGGTGCTGCAGACCTGCGACAAGGGCAGCGCCGACTGGGCACAGCTGCCCGGCACCGGTGTCGACAAGCCGGCCTTCCCCGCGGCGCGCCTCGACGTGCTCGCGCCCGGCGTCGCCGCGGTCGACGTGCGCGATGCCTGGGTGCGCCCCACGGTGCCGGGGCAAAGCGGCACCGGGGCCTTCATGAAGCTCAACGCGCCCGCGGGCGCGCGGCTGGTCGGCGTGTCGACGCCGGCCTCGGGCGTCGCCGAGGTGCACGAGATGAAGATGGACGGCGACACCATGCGCATGCGCGAAGTGAAGGGTGGCTTGGCGCTGCCGGCGCGCCAGACCGTCGAGCTCAAGCCCAGCGGTTACCACGTCATGCTGATGGACCTGAAGCAGCCCCTGGCCAAGGGCGCGACCGTGCCGATGACGCTGCGCTTCGAAGACGCGAAGGGCGTGTCGAGCACGCTCGACGTGCAGGTGCCCGTCGGTGCGCCGGAGGGCACGGCCGCGCCGGCCGGCCACGTGCACTGAGCCGTCCGCTTCGCGCCGTCAGCGGGCCGGTGAAGCGGGGGGTGGCAGCAGGCCGTGTCGCTGCCGCGCAGCGTCGCCCGCTGCCGACGCCATGAAGCGGAGCAGGTCGTTCACCGCGACCTGGCAGGCCGAGCCGCGCACGGGCGCGGCGGAGAACACGGTCGTGATCTGCACCGCCGTCGGCAGCGGCCCGAGCAGGGCGACGCCTTCGAGACCGAGCAGCTCGCTCATCTGCTGAAAGCCCAGCTCGGCGTCGCCGCGCGCCAGCAGCACGCCGACGGGCGTGCCGGGCGGCGCCTGCACCAGCCGGGTTGCGATCTCGTCGGCGATGCCCCATCGCACGAACAGCGCATTCAGCGCCACGCCGCTGGGGCCGGTCGAGAAGGCGATGCGGCCGGCCCGGCAGACCGCCCGGCGCAGCGCGTCTTCGCTGGCGATGTCCGGCCGCGGCGCACCCGCGCGCACGGCCACGCCGACACAGGAACTGGCGATGTCGACCGTGTGCGCAGCGTCGACGCGGCCGGCGGTCGCGAGCCGGTCGATGGCCTCCGACGCGAGCACCACCAGGTCGAAGGCTTCACCGTCGTTCACGCGCTGCGCCGCATCGACACCGCCGACCGATTCGAAGGACACCCGAACGGTCCCACACACGGCATCACGCGCCGCGTACAGCGACGCCAGCTCGGCCAGCAGCCCACGCGTCGCCATCGACGAGATGCCGCGAATCACGGTGCACATGGTTGGCGTCTTAGACGGAAACGATGTCGCCCGGCGTCATCGGCAGTACGCAGCCGTGGTGCGTTCAGTCGGGCTTGATGTTGGCTTCGCGGATCAGCTTGCCGTAGCGCGCCACGTCGGTCTTGATCAGCTTCTCGAACTGCGCGGTCGGGCCGGGCAGCGGCACGCCGCCGGCCGCTGCCAATTGGTCGCGCACCTCGGGCGATTCGATGGCCTTCTGCACAGCATCGTGCAGTTGCGCGATCACCGGCTTGGGCAGGCCGGCCGGGCCGACGATGCCGTACCAGACGCTGGCCTCGAAACCCGGGTAGCCCGACTCCGCAACGGTCGGCACGCCCGGCAGCACGGCGGCGCGGTCCGCGCTCATCACCGCCAGCACGCGCAGCTTGCCCGACTTGGCGAGCGGCAGCACCTCCAGCGCATTGACCGCGACCACGTCGACATGGCCGCCGAGCACGTCGGTGATGGCCTGGGCGCCGCCCTTGTACGGCACGTGCTTGAGCGACAGGCCGGCCGTGTGCTGGAACAGCTCCATCGCCAGGTGCGGCGTTGCGCCGTTGCCGGGCGTGGCGACCGTCACCCCGCTCGGCTTGGCCTTGGCGGCCGCCACCAGGTCGGGCAGGGTCTTGAGGGCCGACTCGGCGCGCACCGCGAAGACCACCGGCACCCGGCCGACCGAGGCGATCGGCGTGAGCTCGCGGTCGATGTCGTAGGGCGCAGGCTGGAACAGCGACGGGTTCACGGCCAGCGCGTTCGCCGCCATCAGCAGCGTGTAGCCGTCGGCCGGGCTGGCGATCACCGATTTGACCGCAATGTTGGTGCCGGCGCCCGGCTTGTTCTCGATGACGACCGGCTGGCCAAGCAGCGTTGATAGCCGCTGCCCCACCGAACGGGCGATGGCATCGACCGCACCGCCGGCGCTGTAGCCCACGACGATCTTCAGCGGCTTGGAGGGGTAGGCGTCGGCGGCGCGTACTGAGGCGAAGGGGCCCAGGGCCATCGCGCTGGCGACGGAGAGGAGAAGTCGGCGGGAGACGGTGTTCATGCGGTCGGTGTCCAGGGAGGTGAAAACGAAAGGAGGCGGTGACGGTGCGTTGTCAGTCGACGTAGCGCAGGCCGGCCTTGGCCAGCCCTTCGCGCATCGCATACATGTCCAGGCCCAGCTCGCCGGCGGCGAAGCGCGCACGCTTGCCGGTCTCGTTGGCCTCGCGCGCTTCGGCGGCGTCCGCCACGCGCGCGGCGAGCGCCGCCGGCACGACAACCACGCCGTCGATGTCGGCCACCACCACGTCGCCCGGCTGTACCAGCGCGCCGGCACACACCACCGGCACGTTCACCGAGCCGAGCGTCGACTTGATGCAGCCCTTCGAATGGATGGCGCGGCTGAAGACGGGGAAGCCCATTTGCGTGAGGTCGCGCACGTCGCGCACGCCGCCGTCGATGACCAGGCCCTTGCAGCCGCGCGCCTGGAACGAGGTCGCCAGCAGGTCGCCGAAGAAGCCGTCGGTGCTGTCGGTGGTGCAGGCCGCGACCACCACGTCACCCGGCTGGATCTGCTCGGCCGCCACGTGCAGCATCCAGTTGTCGCCCGGCTGCAGCAGCACGGTGATGGCGGTGCCGCAGAAACGCGCGTCGGGGTAGATGGGACGGATGCGCGGAGCCATCAGCCCGAGACGGCCGAGCGCCTCGTGCACGGTGGACACGCCGAAGCGCGACAGCTTTTCGACAGCGGCCGCATCGGCACGCGCCACGTGCCGGTGGACGACGCCGAGTTCCGGGTGGATGGGGGTGGCCATGGTCAAAGTCCTCGCTGGATGAGTGCGCGGTCCAGGCGCGGGTACACGCGGCGCGCGTTGCCTTCGTAGATCTGTCGGCGCGCCGCGTCGTCGAGCATCGGCGTGGCGTCGATGTAGCGGCGCGTGTCGTCGTAGGGGAAGCCGGTCTCCGGGTCGATGCCGCGCACGGCGCCGATCATCTCGCTGGCGAACAGCACGTTGTCGACCGGGATCACGCGCGTCAGCAGGTCGATGCCGGGCTGGTGGTACACGCAGGTGTCGAAGAAGATGTTGTTCAGCAGGTGATCCTTGAGCAGCGGCTTCTTCATTTCCTGCGCCAGCCCGCGGAAGCGCCCCCAGTGGTAGGGCACCGCGCCGCCGCCGTGCGGAATGACGAAGCGCAGCGTGGGGAAGTCGGTGAACAGGTCCGACGCGAGGCACTGCATGAAGGCGGTGGTGTCCGCGTTCAGGTAGTGCGCGCCGGTGGTGTGGAAGCAGGCGTTGCAGCTGGTGCTGACATGCACCATGGCCGGAATGTCGTGCTCCACCATCTTCTCGTAGAGCGGGTACCAGTGGCGGTCCGACAGGGGCGGCGAGGTCCAGTGGCCGCCCGACGGGTCGGGGTTGAGGTTGATGCCGACGAACCCGTAGTCCTTGACGCAGCGCTCCAGTTCCGGAATGCAGGTGCGCGGGTCGACACCTGGCGACTGCGGCAGCATCGCCGCGCCGATGAAGTGGTCGGGGAACAGCGCGCTCACGCGAAAGCAGAGCTCGTTGCAGAGGGCGGCCCAGGTCGACGAGACCTCGAAGTCGCCGATGTGGTGGGCCATGAAGCTGGCGCGCGGGCTGAAGATGGTCAGGTCGCTGCCGCGCTCCTTCATGAGGCGCAACTGGTTGTTCTCGATGGCCTCGCGCAATTCGTCGTCGCCGATCTTCAGCGACGACGCGCGCGGCATCGACGAGGGGTCACCGAGGGCGGCGATCTGCTGCTGGCGCCAGGCTTCGAGGGCCTTGGGTGCGGTGGTGAAATGACCGTGGCAGTCGATGATCATGGGCAATCCGTTGAATGACCGTCCCAGTGTGTGCGCCGAGCCGTCGGCTCGGCGTGACTTCACTTGGCCATGACATCAGTTCTGTTTATTGACTAGGGTTTACCCGAGAGCCGGTAGAGGTTCAATCGGGAGGAGAGTGTGCTTTGTGAAAGAACCCGTTGTGCGACACAAAGTTATCGACCGCTGGGACGGCGCGGCGCTGGGCATCAACCTGCGTCACCTGCATGCCTTCTCGGCCGTCGCGGCCGCCGGCAGCATCGCACGGGCCGCCGACGGCCTGTTCCGCGTGCCCTCCGCAGTCACCCGTTCGGTGCTGCAGCTGGAAGCGGTTCTCGGCCGGCCTTTGTTCGACCGCGGCTCACGCGGCGTCTCGCTCAACGCCTACGGCGAACTGGTGCTGGTGCGGGCCCGGCGCATCGAGCGCGAGTTCGAAGAAGCGCGCACGCACCTCGTGGCGCGCGGCGGCGTCGACAGCACGGTGGATCCGCAGTCGCTGTTCACCGCCATCCTGAACGGCCGTCGCCTGGCCGTCATCGCGAGCCTGTCGGAAAAGCGGAACATGCCGTCGGTAGCACGCGACTTCGGCATCACGCAACCGGCCATCAGCGTGGCATTGAAGGATCTGGAGCATGGCCTGGGTGTGCCGCTCTTCGAACGCAAGTCGAGCGGGCTGGTCCCCACGGTGGCGGGTGGCATCGTGGCCTTCTACTTCAAGCGCGTGCTGTCCGAGCTGCGGCACATCGTGCCGGACATCGCGGCCAGCGAAGGCACCCTGCAGGGCAGCGTGCATGTCGGTGCGCTGCCGCTGGGCCGCACGCAGATCCTGCCGATGGCCATTGCGTCGCTGCTCGCGCGGCACCCCCAGCTGCACGTCGGCACGGTCGAGAGCCCGTACGACGCGCTGGCCGCCTCGCTGCGCAGCGGCGACATCGATTTCATCCTGGGCGCACTGCGCAGCGAGGACGAAGCCGTCAATCTGGAGCAGCAGGCGCTCTTCGAAGACTGCATCTCCGTCATCGCCCGCGCCGGGCATCCGCTGGTGCGCGCGCAGGCCATCGACTTCGACCGGCTGCGCGAGGCGACCTGGGCGTTGTCGCGCCACGGCTCGCCTTCGCGCGAGATGCTCGAGCGCTTCTTCTCCGAAGCGAACGAAGCGCCACCGATCCCTGCGGTGGAAACCGGCGACCTCGCGGTGCTGCGCGGGTTGCTGCTCGAAAGCGACATGCTCACCGCCATCTCGGCCCATCAGCTGCGCTACGAAATCCGTGACGGCAGCCTGGTGGTGCTGGACTTCCCGCTCGACCGCACGCACCGTCGCATCGGGCTGACGCAACGGCTGGGTGCATTTGCGTCGCCCGGCGCGCGGGCGCTCATGCAGGAGATCAAGGACGTGGTCGCGCGTTCCGCCGACTTCACGCCGGCGTCGAAGGCGCGGCGCTGAGGGCTCAGGCCGCGAGTGCGTTCACTGCGTCGCCGACCCGTGCGGCCGACCCGAAGGCCAGTGTGAAGCCGAGGGCACCGTGGCCGGTGTTGAAGATCACGTTGCGCGCAGTGCCGGGCCGGTGGCCGATGATCGGCAGCCCGGTGGGCGTGGCCGGGCGCATGCCGGTCCAGGGGTGCAGTTCGTCGTAGCGGTCGAGCTGCGGGAAGACCGCGCGCGTGGCGTCGACCAGCGTCTCGATGCGGCCCGGCGGAATGCCCGCGTCATGGCCGACCAGCTCGGCCATGCCGGCGACGCGCAGGCGCCGGCCGATGCGCGCGAACACCACCTTGCGCGCGCTGTCGGTCACGCTCACGCGCGGTGCGGCGCCCGGTGCCTCGTCGACGTCGAGCGTGATGCTGTAGCCCTTGAGCGGGTACACCGGCACCGAGGTCCCCAGCTTGCGTCCGATGGCGTGCGACGCGGTGCCCAGCGCGACGACGAAGGCATCGGCTTCCACCGGCTCGCCGTCGGTGTGCAGTGCCGCCACGCGGCCCTGGCGTTCGTCGAAGCCGCGCACCTCGGTGCCGAGCACGAAGCGCACGCCGCGCGCGCGCAGCGCCCGCTCCAGCTCGCGGCAGACCTTGAGGCAGTCCGCCGCACATTCGCTGGGCGTGTGCACCGCGCCGGCGATGTGTTCGCGGTAGCCGGCCAGGGCCGGTTCGAGGGCGATGCACTCGTCGGCGCTCACCACCTGCTGCATGCTGCCCATCGCGCGCTGCAGCTCGACCTGCCGGCGCGCGGCCTCGACGCCCTCGGCGTTCTGGTAGAGCACCAGCTTGCCGGTGGCCGAGAAGTCGCAATCGGGCGCGATGTCGGCGCGCATCGCCTCGAAGGCGACGCGGCTTGACGCCGCGAGCGCCAGCAGCGCGGCCGTGCTCTCGCGTGAGGTGTGCGGATTGCAGGCCGCGAGAAATTCGAGGCCCCAGCGCCACTGCAGCGGGTCGAGCTGCGGCCTCAGCTTGAGCGGCGAGTCGGCGGCCAGCAGCAGCTTGGGCAGTTGCGACCAGATCGACGGGTCGGCCAGCGGCTGGACGTACGAGTAGCTCAGCTGCGCGCCGTTGCCGCCGCTCGCGCCGGCGCCGGGCGTGGCCTTGTCGACCACCGTCACCTGGTGGCCTTCCCGTTGAAGGTGCCAGGCTGTCGCCAGGCCCACGATGCCCGCCCCGAGCACACACACGTGCATGAAACGCTTTCTGTCGATGCTGCGATGCAACGACTTTAGATCGCCCGCCATCCACCGGGAAATGCCGAAACCGCGGTGGCCCATAGCCGCAGGGCATGGGTCGGGCCACGCATAACTTTTGAACATGACCCTCGGCACAAAAGGAATGGTGGCGTTTGGCGAACAAGTTTTTACACTGCTCGTTCCGTCATTCCCCTGTCACTTCTCTCGCCGAAAGGGCTCGCATGAAACTCTCCGTACTGATGGCCGCCGTGCTGCTGACCGCCACCGGCGCCCAGGCCGCCGATACGCTGGCCAAGGTCGCCGCGTCGAACAAGATCACGATGGCGTACCGCGAATCGTCCGTGCCCTTCAGCTACCTCGAGGGCCCCGGCAAGCCGATCGGCTTCTCGGTCGAGCTGTCGAACGCCATCGTGGCGGAAGTGAAGAAGAAGCTGAACAAGCCGAACCTGGAAGTGGCCTGGATGTCGGTGACCTCGCAGAACCGCATCCCGCTGCTGTCGAACGGCACCATCGACGTGGAATGCGGCTCGACCACCAACAACACCGCGCGCGCCAAGGACGTGGCCTTTGCCATCAACCACTTCTACACCGGCACGCGCCTCTTGGTGAAGAAGGCCTCGGGCATCAAGAACTACGCCGACCTCAAGGGCAAGCAGGTGGCCATCACCACCGGCACGACCAACATGCTGGTCGTGCGCAAGTACAACGAGGAGAAGAAGCTCGACATCGACATCCTCTCGGCCAAGGACCATGCCGATGCGCTGCTGCTGGTCGAGAGCGACCGCGCCGCGGCCTTCGCGATGGACGACATCCTGCTGTACGGCCTGCGTTCCAATTCGAAGGCCCCGGCCGACCTCGAAGTGGTGGGCGACGCGCTGCAGGTCGAGCCCTATGCCTGCATGCTGCCCAAGGACGACCCGCAGTTCAAGACGCTGGTCGACGGCGTGATCACCGGCATGATGAAGTCGGGCGAGTTCGAGAAGCTCTACAACAAGTGGTTCCTCGGCCCGATCCCCCCGAAGGGCCTGCCGATCGGCCTGCCGATGAGCCAGGAGCTCAAGGACAACATCAAGACCCCGTCGGACAAGCCGGCGACCTGAGAGCACACATGACGCAGGTGGTGGGCATTCTGGGTGGCATGGGCCCGGCGGCGGGCGCCGACTTCGTGCGGCTCTTCGTCGACGCGTGCGCGCAGCACATGCGCGCCGCCGGCGAGCCGGTGCGCGACCAGGCCTTTCCCGAGCATTGGCTCGCGCAGGTGCCGGTGCCCGACCGCACCGGCGCGCTCGAGCGTTCGGGC
Organism: Variovorax cryoconiti; assembly: GCF_051216395.1. Taxonomy (NCBI): domain Bacteria; kingdom Pseudomonadati; phylum Pseudomonadota; class Betaproteobacteria; order Burkholderiales; family Comamonadaceae; genus Variovorax; species Variovorax cryoconiti. The sequence continues at coordinate 621,930 of NZ_JBPJZI010000002.1, forward strand.
GAGGGCGCGCACCAGCCGCTCGAGCCGATGCTGCAGGCGCTGGGCCGGTTGGCCGCGCTGGGCAGCCGCGCCGTCGCCATCGCCTGCAACACGGCGCATGCGTGGCACGCCACGCTGCAGCAGCGCTTTCCGCAGATCGAGGTGCTGCACGTGGCGCGCGAGGTCGCGGCGCACCTGGCGGCGCAAGGCGAGACGCGGGTGGCGCTGATGGCCACCGAAGGCACCTACCGCGTGCGCCTCTACGAACAGGCGCTGGCCGATGCCGGACTCGAATGCCACCTGCCGCTGCCTGCCGAACGTGCGCTGGTGATGCGCGGCATCTACGACGGCGTGAAGGCCGGCGACCTGGGCCTGGCCGAGGCCTGTTTTGCCGAGGTCGCGCTGGCGCTGTCGCGGCGCCATGGCGATGTCGCCATCGTCATGGGCTGCACCGAAGTGCCGCTGGGCCTGCAGGGCAGCGCCGCGGCGAAAGGCCTGAAGCTGGTCGACCCGGCGCAGGTGCTGGCCCGCGCACTGGCGAACCGCGCCTACGCGGGGTCATCTCCTCACGGCGCATCGGGTTTCACCGCCATCGCCTAGATTGCGGCGTGCGCCCGTTCGGGCGCGCATCTTTTTTCGCAACCCCCTGGCCGATTTCACAGGAGTGTCCATGCCTTCTTTCGACGATTCCCGCCCCGACCTGCACGCCGACTTCGATTCGCTGCGCCCCGGCGAGAGCACCTCGCAGGGTGCCACGCGCCGCACCGCGCTGAAGGCGGCCCTGGGCGCCGGCTATGCCGCGGCCGCCCTGCCGATCGCCGCGCAGACCGCGATCTCGACGTCCACCGACGGCCTGCAGGCCGGTCCGATCAAGTACACCGTCAACGGCTTCCAGGTGCCGGCCTATGCGGCGGCACCCTCGGGCAAGACCGGCCTGCCGGTGGTGCTGGTCGTCCAGGAAATCTTCGGGGTGCACGAATACATCGCCGACGTCTGCCGCCGCTTCGCCAAGCTGGGCTACCTGGCCATCGCGCCCGATCTGTATGCCCGCCAGGGCGATGCCAGCAAGTACACCGAGATCCCGAAGCTGATGAGCGAGGTGGTGTCGAAGGTGCCCGACGCGCAGGTCATGGCCGACCTCGACGGCGCGCTGCAGTACGCGGCGGCCCACGGCGGCGACGTCTCCAAGGCCGGCATCACCGGCTTCTGCTGGGGCGGCCGCGTTGTCTGGCTCTATGCCGCCACCGGCAAGGTCAAGGCCGGCGTGGCCTGGTACGGCCGGCTGGTCGGCCAGCCCGGCGAACTGACGCCGAAGCACCCGGTCGACGTCGCCACGCAGCTCAAGGCGCCGGTGCTCGGCCTGTACGGCGGCAAGGACCAGGGCATCCCTCTTGACACGGTTGATAAGATGAAATCAGCCCTGGCCAGCGGATCCGACGCGGCCAAGGCATCGCAATTCGTCGTGTACCCCGACGCGGGTCATGCGTTCCATGCCGACTACCGGCCGAGCTACCTCAAGGAGGCGGCCGACGATGGTTGGCGCCGGGCCCAGGCCTGGTTCAAGACGCATGGCGTCGCTTAACCCTCGGCACGGCGTCGCCTAGCCTTCGGGCAGGGCGGCACCCGCCTCGTGCACGACGAACAGCCGCCCTTCGGGGCGGTTGTCGTTTGGGCATTCGAAGAAGCATCTATGAACCTGTTGATCATCCTTGCGGCCACGCTGGTCGCCGGCATCGGAAGCGTGTGGGTCGCGGCCCTCTTGATGCGCGTGGGCGTGCGCAGCACCGGTGGCGTCAATGCCCAGCACCTCTTGAGCCTGGCGGCCGGCGCGCTGCTCGCGACCGCTTTCATGCACCTGCTGCCCGAGGCCTTCGAAAGCGGCATCGAGCCGGCCTGGCTGTTCGGCACGCTGCTGTTCGGCGTGGTCTTCTTCTTCCTGCTCGACAAGGCCGAGCTGTGGCACCACGGGCACGAGCATGGCGATGCGCACAGCCATGGTCACGCGCACGACCATGCCCACGCGCACGGCCATGCCCACGCCCCGCGCACCGGCGGCTGGGCGGTGCTCACCGGCGACAGCGTGCACTGCTTCGGGGACGGCATCCTGATCGCCTCGGCCTTCATCGCCGACCTCCGCCTCGGGCTGGTGGCCGCCCTGGCGGTGCTGGCGCACGAGGTGCCGCACCACATCGGCGACCTGGTGGTGCTGCGCCAGACCTCGTCGACCTCGAAGGTCGCGCTGGTCAAGGTGTCGCTGGCCGGCACCATGACCGCGCTGGGCGGGCTGGTGGGCTGGTGGCTGGTCGACCAGCTGCACGGCTGGCTGCCGTACTTCCTGGTGCTGGCGAGCAGCAGCTTCGTCTACGTGGCGCTGGCCGACCTGATTCCGCAGCTGCAGAAGCAACTGCCGGCGCGGCAGACCTTCGCGCAGATCGCCTGGCTGGTCGCCGGCATCGTGCTGGTGACGGGGGTGAGCCGGCTCGCGCATGGCGAGCACGACCACGGCGCGCATGACGCGGTGCACAACCAGGAAGCGCACGACCACAAGCACTGATCGGGGCGCCGGCGCAAGTCCGCGGCGAAGGCCCCTTCCGACATCGTGGCGGCCTCTTGGCTGTTGCGTCGTCGGCCATTGAGGCGCAGCATCGTGATCACCGACTTCTTGCACGGGATCCGACCATGAATGCAGCCCACCCTCCGCACCTCCATGCCCAACCGCCGATCGCCGACGCGGAAGACGTCGACGACGAGGAGAGCGCCGATGGCTTCGATTCGGCCGAGTCCGATGACGCCGGCAGTGAAGGCCCGGACGTGCTGGCCGAAGAGACCGGCATCGACCTCACCGACGCGAGCGAACTCGACGCCGACAACGTGCCCGCTGACGAAGAGCACGACCGCGTGTTCCAGGCGCCAGATTGAGTTTGCCGCTGCCGTGACGAGGAGCCGGCGCAGGCCGGATGTCGAGCACGCCGCGCCATGACCGTGCCTGATCGCTGCCGTTGCTGCATCGCCGGGGGCGGTCCTGCCGGCATGATGCTGGGCCTGCTGCTGGCGCGCGCTGGCGTCGACGTGGTGGTGCTGGAGAAACACGGCGACTTCCTGCGCGATTTCCGCGGCGACACGGTGCATCCGTCGACGCTCGACGTGATGGCCGACCTCGGCCTGCGGGCGTCCTTTCTGGCCCGGCCGCATGACGAAGTCCGCACCTTGCGGGCCACCATCTCGGGCCAACCCGTGACCGTGGCCGACTTCTCGCGGCTCTCGGCGGCGCATGGCTTCATCGCGCTGATGCCGCAATGGGAGTTCCTGGATTTCCTGCGCGACGAGGCCGAACGCCACGCCAACTTTCGGCTGTTGCTCGATGCCGAAGCCGTGGGCTTGGCCGAAAACGGGCGGGCCCGCGTCGACGGCGTGCGCTTTCGCGATGCGCAGGGCGCTGAACACGTGCTGGCCGCCGACCTGGTGGTCGCCGCCGATGGCCGACGCTCTACCTTGCGCGCGGCGGCCGGGCTGTTGGTCCGCGAGATCGGTGCGCCGATCGACGTGCTGTGGATGCGCCTGCCCAAATCGCCCGGTGACGACAACCAGACCGGTGGCTATGTCGGCGCCGGCTACTTCATGGCGACCATCGACCGCGGCAGTTACTGGCAGTGCGCCTACGTGATCCCCAAGGGCGAGATCACGGCCATCCAGTCGCGCGGCATCGAGGCCTTCCGCGCCTTGGTGGCACGCGCGGCGCCTTCGCTGGCCGGGCGCGTGAACCACATCGCCGGCTGGGACGACGTGAAGCTGCTGAGCGTGGCAGTCGACCGGCTCGACCGGTGGTGGAAGCCGGGCTTGCTGTGCATCGGCGACGCGGCGCATGCGATGTCGCCGATCGGCGGCGTGGGCATCAACCTGGCCGTGCAGGATGCTGTGGCGGCAGCCAACCTGCTGCGCGATGCGTTGGCGGACCGTTCGGTCGATGCCGACGCGCTCACGCCGCTGCTCGCCCGTGTGCAGCAGCGCCGGCTGTTTCCGGCGCGGGTCACGCAGGCGGTGCAGGTGGCGATCCAGAACCGCTTGCTGGCGCCGGTGCTGCAGCGCGATGGCGCCGATGCGGCACCGTTCGACGTGCCGTGGCCGCTGCGGTGGATGCAGCGTCTGCCCTGGCTGCAGGCTCTGCCTGCGTATGCGGTGGGCATCGGCGTGCGGCCGGAGCGCGTGCGGTCGTGAGCGCTGCGCCGCGCTACTTCGCCGACGCCGGCGCCGGCGCCGGCGCCGTGTACGCCGTCACGCTCTGCGCCTCCATGCGGTAGCCGGCCACGCCCATGCCCGAGGTGCTGCGCGCCGCCTTGAGCGTGCCGACCACCCACACCGCATCCATCGAACGGAACTTCGCGGCCTTCGCCGGGTGCACGTGCAGGATCTGGTTGGCCGGCGGTGGCGGCGTGTGGATGCAGGCGCCGAAGTAGGGCACCAGCAGGAACTCGGTGATCTCGCCGGCCTTCTTCTGCTCCAGCGGCACGATGTAGCCGGGGATCTTCACCTGCGCGCCGTCCATGGCGGGGTTGGCGGGCGCGTTGTCGAAGGCGGCCTGCATCTTCTTCATCAGCGCGGCGGCGCGCGGGTCGCCGTCCTTCAGCTGGCCGGGGTCGGTGGCGCCGATCTCCTTCATCGGGTCCCAGTCCTTGGGCACGAGTTCGTCCCAGGCGATCTCGCGCACGGCACCGGGTTCGACGGCGATGGCGTTTCCGAGCATGGCGCTGCCGATGGCGGCGAGCACGAGGTGGCGACGGCGAAGGGGGTTCATGGTCGTTCCTTGCAGGGTGGTGCAGCGCGTCACAGACGCGGCGAGAGCCCATCGGCCAGTGAGAGCCGGTAGGCGCGCAGAGCGGGCAGCAGGCTGGCGGCCCAGCCCGCCAGCAGCAGGGCACCGATCAGCAGGCCTTCGTTCGCGGTGGGGGCCGAGAGCGCCAGCGTCAGCCCGAAGTGTGCCTGCAGCCACGGCGACAGCAGCGCGATGCCCACGGCCGTGGCGGCGGCGCCGAGCAGCACGCCGACCAGCGTGACGAGCGCACCCTCGAGGGCCAGCAGCGCCAGCACATGGCGCAGCATGGCGCCGGCCGCGCGCAGCACGGCGAGCTCGCGGCGCCGCTGGTCGAGGCCGGCGAGCACCACCGCCACCAGGCCTGCGAGGCTCACCAGCGCGACCAGGGCCGACATCAGCAGCAGCGCGTTCTCGCCGACGCCGATCACGTCCCACAGCTCGTCGAGCGCAACGCCGGGCAGCACCGCCATCAGCGGCTCGCCGCTGTAGGTCGACACCCAGCGCTGCACGCCGAACACGGCCGCGCGGTTCTTCAGGCCCACCAGCGCGGCCGTCACGTTCTTCGGCGTGAGGTCGATATCGCCCAGCTTGGCCACCGGCACGCGCAGGCCCGGCATCGGCGCACCGCCGCGCCAGTCCAGGTGGATCGCCTCCATCGCCTGCAGGCCGATGTGCACCGTGCGGTCGACCGGCGTGCCGGTGCGCGCGAGGATGCCGACCACCGTGAAAGGCTTGTCGGCATGCTCGGCCACCGTCAGTTCGCCGGTGCCGTGGGCCAGCGTGATGCGCTGGCCCACGCGGTAGCCCAGGCGCTCGGCCACGTCGGCACCGATGACGGCGTCGAACAGCGCCTCGAAGGGCTGGCCTTCGCGCAGCACCAGCGCCTGATGGTCGCCGTAGTGGAAGTGCTCGAAGTAGGCCGGTGTGGTCGCGAGCACCGCGAAGCCGCGGTGTGAATCGCCCAGCGACAGCGGCACCACCCAGTCGACGCCGTCGTGCGCCGACAGCGCCTGCACGCTCTGCCACGCGATGTTGTTGGTCGCCGAGCCGATGCGGAACACCGAATACAGCAGCAGCTGCGTCGAGCCGGTGCGTGCCCCGACGATCAGGTCGGTGCCCGAGACGGCTGACGAGAAGCTCTCGCGCAACTGCGTGCGGATGCGCTCGACGCCCAGCAGCAATAGCGTCGACAGCGCGATCGACAGCACTGTCAGCACCAGCGTGAAACGGCGGTTCCAGGCACTGCGCCAGGCGATGGCGAAGAGGGCGGTCACGGCGACGCTCCGTCTTGCGCGCGGTTGATGTCCGGCAGGCGCAGCTCGCGCCCGAAGCGAGCGGCCAGGCGGCGGTCGTGGCTCACGAAGACCAGCGCGCTGTGGTGTGCGGCGCAGGCGGCCAGCAGCACGTCGAGGAAGGCGTCGCGGTGCGCCTCGTCGAGCGCCGAGGTCGGCTCGTCGGCGATCACCAGCTCGGGCCGGCCGATGAGCGCGCGCGCCGCGGCCACGCGCTGCTGCTGGCCGACCGACAGCTTCATCGCCGGACGGCGCCAGAGCGCTGCATCGAGCCCCATGCCGTCGAGCAGTGCCTCGGCCTGCACGCGCGCCGAGCCTTCCTGCGCCGCCTGTGCGCGGCGGCGCGGCGAGAAGCGGCAGGGCAGCAGCACGTTATCGAGCACGCTGAGGTAGGGCAGCAGGTTGAACTGCTGGAAGATGTAGCCGACATGCGCCACACGGCAGCGGTCGCGTGCGGCGCCCGAGAGCGCGGCCCAGTCGTGCCCCAGCAGCGTCACGCGGCCGGCATCGGCCACCAGCACGCCTGCCATGAGCGACAGCAGCGTGCTCTTGCCGCAGCCGCTCGGGCCGTGCAGGAAGAGCGTCTCGCCGGAGGCCACGTGCAGCCGGTCGATGTCGATGCAGGGCGCGGTGCCCGGCCAGCCGAAGCGCAGGGCCTCGATCGCGAGAACCGTGTTCACCGCCGCGTCACTTGCTCCACGCGAGGCGCGCGTTGGGCCGCTTGAGCGTGCGCTTGAACTGGCCTTGCGGCGCGACGATCTGCACCTCGATCTGGCGCGGGCCCTTGAAGGCGGAGAACAGGCCCACGTCGATGAACTTCGTTGCAGCGGCGCTGGCGCAGTTGAAGGCGAAGGTCGCGTCCAGGTCGGCATGGCCGGCCGCCGGTGCGCCCGCGGGCGTCGCGCCCAGGCCCAGCACCGGCGCGCGCAGTTCGACCGGCCCCAGCTTGCAGTTGCCGGCCGGGTCGATGGTGAAGAGCGTGTCGGCCGCGCGCAGCTTGGCCACGGCGTCGTCGACCGCCTTCTTCTCGTCGTCGTTGCGCGGCGCGCGCTCGAAGCCGACGAAGTTGTCCAGTGGCGACGCCATCGTGACGACGACCGTCGGGCCGTCGACCACGACGTCGAGCTTGATCTGGCCGTGCACATGGGCCGGCTGCGATTGCGCCTGCAGCGCGAAGGAGGCCGCGACGAGCGCGGCGGCAGCGAGAAGACGAAAGAAGAAGCATCCGCGGATCATGGTTCTGCGCCTTGCCGGGTCGGCAGCCCCGGCGTGTTGCTCCATTCGCTCCAGCTGCCGGCATAGAGCGCGGTCGGCCCGAGGCCCGCGATCTCCATGGCGAGCAGGTTCGGCACGGCGCTCACGCCGCTGCCGCACTGGTGGACGACCGTCGAGGGATCGCGCCCGGCCAGCAAGGTTTCGAATTCGGCGCGCAGCTGCGCGGCGGGCTTGAACTTGCCGTCCGGACCGATGTTCTCGGCGAAGGGGCGGTTCAGCGCCCCGGGGATGTGACCGGCGATCGGGTCCAGAGGTTCCACCTCGCCGCGATAACGTGCAGCGGCGCGCGCGTCGATCAGCGTCTGGTCAGGCTGGCCCAGATGCGCGACGACGTCGCCCGTCACGCGCAGCATGGCCCGCGGTTCCGAGGGCACGAAGTTCGACTGGAAATGCGCAGGCTCTTCGCCGTGGGCCACCGCGCCGCCACCGGCCTGCCAGGCCTGCAGGCCGCCGTCGAGGACGGCCACGGCCTCGTGGCCCATCCACTTGAGCATCCACCAGAGGCGACCGCAGTAGTTGGCGCCGTTGCGGTCGTACACCACCGCCTGCATGTCGTTGCGAAAGCCGATGCTCGAGAGCCATGTGGCGAACTTCTCGCGGCTGGGCAGCGGATGGCGGCCGCCCGAGGCGGGCTCGCCGTCTTCGTGCGCCACGACCACGGCGCCGTCCTTGCCGGGACGGCCGTGCGCGGCGCTCAAGTCGGTGTCGAGGTTGGCGTACACCGCGCCGGCGATGTGCAGGTCGCGGTACTGCGCCGCGCCGGCCTCGGGCTTCATCAGGTCGAAGCTGCAGTCGAACACCATCAGCGGGGCGGCGGCCGCGCGCAGGGCGACCAGTTGTTCGAAGGAAATCAGAGTGGTGAAGGACGGACGGTGCATCTCTTGGCCTCGACGAAAGTCAGATTCCCCAACGATAACCGCGCTCCCTGACTCTTTCGCGGAACACCGCGGAACCGGCTTTGCCGGGCCGCTGGTGTTGCCCCCGGTAGGGGGTGGGCGCCCGACACGGAGTGCGGGCAACCTGGGGGCGAGCTAATGTTCTTCGGCCGGCGCCTTGGGCAGCGACCGTTGCCGCAGGAAGGTGGCGGCGATGCCGCTCGCGATGATGAGCGCCATGCCGCCCCAGCCCATCGCGTCGATGCGGTCGTCGAACAGCACCACGCCGTAGAACGCGGCGAAGATGATGCCCGAGTACTGCAGGTTGGCCACCAGCAGCGTGCCGCTTTCCGACTTGGCCGTGGCGTAGGCGCGCGTCATGCACAGCTGGCCGCCAGCGGCCAGCACGCCCACCGGCAGCAGCCAGGCGGCGTGGCCCCAGGTCCATTGCGCCCAGGGCGTGAAGCCGGTGATCGCGGTCGCCACGGCACCGGCCACGGCCGAGCCCACGGCGAAGTAGAAGACGGTGCGGGCTTCGGGCTCGCCGGCGCGCGACAGCGCCACCACCTGCATGTAGGCAAAGGCGGCGGTCAGCCCCGACAACATGCCCATCAGCCCGGCGAAGCCCTGGTTGCCGGCGACACTCGGCTTCAGCATCAGGACCACCCCTGCGAAGCCGGCGAGCACCGTGAGGATCAAGGGCCCCTGCAGCGGCGGCCGCGGCACCTTGCCGTCGCGCCCCGGCACGGGCACCCAGGCGAGCAGCGCGCCGCCGATGAGGAAGGCTGCGATCCACACGCTGCTCATGTAGTTGAGCGTGACGGCGGTGGCCAGCGGCAGGTTCGCGATCGCGTAGAACCAGGCACCGAGCGACACCACGCCGATGAGGCTGCGCCAGGCGTGCATGGCGGGGTAGCGCGTGCCGAGCGACACGCCCCGGCTGCGCGCGAACATCCAGAGAAAGACGATGCCGATCAGACCGCGGTAGAGCACCAGCTCGGCGCTGGTGAACCAGGCCGAGGCGTACTTCACACACAGGCCCATGGTCGCGAACAGCAGCGCGCCCAGCACCATCCAGAGCGATTGCATCAGCGGCCCACCCTCGGTGCGGTCAAGCCCGCATGGCGGCGCGGTACCACTCGTGGAACTGCTGCATGCCGTCTTCCATGGGGCTCTGGTAGGGCCCCGTCTCGTTCTCGCCGCGCAGCATCAGCGCGCGGCGGCCGGCGTCCATGCGCTCGGCGATCTCGTCGTCTTCGACGCAGGTTTCCATGTAGGCCGCCTGCTGCGCCTCGACGAATTCGCGCTCGAAGGCAACGATCTCCTCGGGGTAGAAGAACTCGACCATGTTGAGCGTCTTGGTCGGGCTGATGGGGTGGAGCGTCGACACCGTGAGCACGTGCGGGTACCACTCGACCATCACGTGCGGGTAGTAGGTCAACCAGATCGCGCCGTACTTCGGCGGCTTGCCGTCGCGGTACTTCAGCAGCTGCTCCTGCCACTTCTGGTAGACCGGGCTGCCGGCGCGCCCCAGGCGGTTGGCCACGCCCACTGTCTGCACCGAGAAGTTGTCCTTGAATTCCCAACGCAGGTCGTCGCAGGTCACGAAGCTGCCGAGGCCGGGGTGGAAGGGGCCGACGTGGTAGTCCTCGAGGTAGACCTCGATGAAGGTCTTCCAGTTGTAGTTGCACTCGTGCAGTTCGACGCGGTCGAGCGCGTAGCCGCTGAAGTCGAGGTCGGCCCGCGGCCCCAGTCCGGCCAGGTCGGCCGCCACGTTGCGGCCGCTGCCGTCGCGGTTCTTCTCGAACAGCAGGCCGTTCCACTCTTCCAGTGGGTAGTTGTGCAGGTTGAGGCAGGGGTCCTGCGCGAAATGGGGCGCGCCGATCAGCGTGCCGGTGGTGCGCGCGTCGGCGGCCGCGTAGGTCCAGCGGTGCAGCGGGCAGACGATGTTGCCCCCGGTGCGGGTGTCGAGTTCGCCCCGACCCCGCAGGATCAGCGCCTGGCGGTGCCGGCAGACGTTGGAGATCAGCTCGACGCCCTTGGGCGTGTGCACCAGCGCGCGGCCGTCATGTTCCTGCGGCAGCGTGTGGAAATTGCCGGGTTCGGGCACGGCGAGGCGGTGGCCCACATAGCGCGGCCCGTTGGCGAAAAGCGTCTGCAGCTCGCGGGCATAGAGCGCCTCGTCGAAGTACGCGGAAACCGGGAGTTGGCTCTGGGCCTGCTGCAGCTGAAGACTTAAATCAGACATGGGTGACCTGACCAAGCTCCCCACAGGGAGAAAAGGAAAAAGAGGCGCTGCTGGAGGTGCGACCGCCCGAGAGGACAACGCCGGCGGGCGCCGGCGTGGAGGAGGGAAGGATTGTACCCGGGGGCCTTTTCCATGCGCCTTGACATGGAACAGGTCGGTGCCGATCCGGGCGGCGGACGGGCGGGGGCCGCCATGGAAACTAAAATGCACGGTTTCACCCACGATTTGCCCCTGCATGCCCAAGGCGCCTTCCACTCTCCCGCCGCCCTTGCCGGCGGACGCCCCCGACACCGGTGCGCTGCCCGCGAGCTACGAAGCCGGGCTCCAGGAGCTCGAACGGCTGGTGAACGAACTCGAGTCCGGCCAGATGCCACTCGACCAGCTGCTCGTGAGCTACCAGCGCGGTGCGGCCCTGCTGAACTTCTGCCGCGACAAGCTGCAGGCGGTCGAAGATCAGATCAAGGTGCTCGACGCGGGAAGCCTCAAGGCGTGGTCGGCCGAATGACGGCCGCACGCACGGGTGTACGCACGGACACCGGCTGGGACGCGCAGCGCCTGGCGACCTGGAGCGGCCCGCACCTGGCGAACGTGGAAGCGGCCCTGTCGCGCTGGGTCGGCATCGACGCCCCGGTGCAACTGGGCGACGCGATGCGCTATGCGGTGCTCGACGGCGGCAAGCGCCTGCGGCCGCTGCTCGTGATGGCGGCCAGCGAGGCGGTGCACGGCGACGCGGCCGCGGCCCTGCGCGCAGCCTGCGCCACCGAACTCATCCATGCCTACTCGCTGGTGCACGACGACCTGCCCTGCATGGACAACGACATCCTGCGCCGCGGCAAGCCGACGGTGCATGTGCAGTTCGGCGAAGCCGACGCGCTGCTGGCGGGCGACGCGCTGCAGGCGCTGGCCTTCGAGCTGCTCACGCCCGACGACACGGGCATCGCCCCCGAGGTGCAGGCCAAGCTGTGCCGCCTGCTGGCCCGCGCGGCCGGCAGCCAGGGCATGGCCGGCGGTCAGGCGATCGACCTGGCCAGCGTCGGCCTGGCGCTCGACGAGGCGCAGCTGCGCGAAATGCATCGCCTGAAGACCGGCGCGCTGCTGCAAGGCAGTGTCGAGATGGGCGCGGCCTGCGCGCAAGGCGTGGCGCCTGCTGCGCTCGACGCGCTGCGCGCCTACGGCGCCGCGCTGGGCCTGGCCTTTCAGGTCGTCGACGACATCCTCGACGTGACCGCCGATTCCGCGACGCTCGGCAAGACCGCCGGCAAGGACGCCGCAGCCGACAAGCCCACCTACGTGTCGCTGCTGGGCCTCGACGGCGCCCGCGCGCAGGCGTCGCAGTTGCTCGACGAGTCGCTCGCCGCACTCGATCGCAGCGGTCTGGACGACACCGAAGCGCTGCGCGCGCTGGCAACCATGGTCGTGGACCGCGACCGATAACAAGAAATCCATGGCCGAGCTGCTCCCCACCATCCACGATCCTTCGGTCCTGCGTCAGTACGACCGCGCCCAGCTCAAGCAATTGGCCGACGAAGTGCGCGCCTGCGTGCTGCACAACGTCTCGCGCACCGGCGGCCATCTGAGCTCCAACCTCGGCACGGTCGAACTCACGGTGGCACTGCACCACGTGTTCCACACGCCGCACGACCGCCTGGTGTGGGACGTGGGCCATCAGACCTACCCGCACAAGATCCTCACCGGCCGGCGCGAGCGCATGCCCACGCTGCGCCAGCAGGGCGGCATCTCGGGCTTCCCGCAGCGCGCCGAGAGCGAATACGACACCTTCGGCACGGCGCATTCGTCGACCAGCATCTCGGCCGCGCTCGGCATGGCCATGGCGGCCAAGCAGAAGGGCGAAGACCGGCATGCCGTGGCCATCATCGGCGACGGCGCCATGACGGCCGGCATGGCCTTCGAGGCACTCAACAACGCGGGCGTGTCGGACTGCAAGCTGCTGGTCATCCTGAACGACAACGACATGTCGATCAGCCCGCCGGTCGGTGCGCTCAACCGCTACCTGGCGCAGCTGATGAGCGGCAACTTCTACGCCGCGGCCAAGAACGTCGGCAAGAGCGTGCTGCGCGCCGCGCCGCCGCTGTTCGAGCTGGCCAAGCGCTTCGAGCAGCATGCCAAGGGCATGGTGGTTCCGGCCACGCTGTTCGAGCAGTTCGGCTTCAATTACGTCGGCCCGATCGACGGCCACGACATCGATTCGCTGGTGCCGACACTCGAGAACCTCAAGCAGCTCGACGGCCCGCAGTTCCTGCACGTGGTCACCAAGAAGGGCCAGGGCTACAAGCTCGCAGAGGCCGACCCGGTGGCCTACCACGGCCCCGGCAAGTTCGACCCCGCGGTGGGTCTGGTCAAGTCGACGACCGTGGCCAAGCAGACCTTCACGCAGGTCTTCGGCCAGTGGCTGTGCGACATGGCCGCGCAGGACGGCCGCCTGGTCGGCATCACGCCGGCGATGCGCGAAGGCTCGGGCCTGGTGGAGTTCCAGCAGAAGTTCCCCACGCGCTACCACGACGTCGGGATCGCCGAGCAGCATGCCGTGACCTTTGCGGCCGGCCTGGCCTGTGAGGGCCTCAAGCCGGTGGTCGCGATCTACTCGACCTTTCTGCAGCGGGCCTACGACCAGCTGATCCACGACGTCGCGATCCAGAACCTGCCGGTGGTCTTCGCGCTCGACCGTGCGGGCCTGGTGGGTGCCGACGGCGCGACGCATGCGGGCGCCTATGACATCCCCTTCGTGCGCTGCATTCCGAACATGAGCATCGCCTGCCCGGCCGACGAGGCCGAGTGCCGTGCATTGCTCACCACGGCCTACGAGCAGGACCACCCGGTGACGGTGCGCTACCCGCGCGGTGCCGGGGCCGGCATCACGCCGCACCTCACGCTCGATGGCCTGCCCTTCGGCAAGGGGGAGCTGCGCCGGCAGGGCGCGCGCATCGCGATCCTGGCCTTCGGCACGCTGCTGTACCCCGCGCTGAAAGCCGCGGAATCGTTGAACGCCACGGTGGTCAACATGCGCTGGGTCAAGCCGCTCGACGTCGATCTGCTGCTGCAGGTGGCGGCCACGCACGAGGCGATCGTCACACTCGAGGAAGGCGCCATCATGGGCGGTGCCGGCAGTGCGGTGCTCGAAGCGCTGCAGGCCGCTGGCGTGACGAGGCCGGTGCTGCAACTGGGCCTGCCCGACCAGTTCGTCGAGCATGGCGATCCGGCCAAGCTGCTCGCGGGTGTCGGTCTCGATGCCGAGGGCATTGCGAAGTCCATCACGGCGCGCTTCGGTGCGACAGATTCCGCAGGGTAAACCCCCAACGGCCGCCCTGTAAGCACTTCTTACAATCGCGGGCGACCCACAAGGTCTTCAACTCAACGCGGCGAGGCCGCGTTTTGTTTTTTCCCCTTTGCAATCGGAGTGAAATCAATGGATCGTCGTTCCCTTATCAAGAATGCCGGCATCGCTGGCGTGCTGGCTGCCGGCATCGCGCCTGCAGTGCATGCGCAAGCTGCTGTCCGCTGGCGCCTGGCGTCGAGTTTTCCCCGTTCGCTGGACACGATCTTCGGCAGCGCCGAAATGCTCTCCAAGACTGTCAAGGCCCTGTCGGGCGGCAAGTTCGAGATCACCGTTCACCCCGCCGGCGAACTGATGCCGGCCTTCGGCGTCGTCGACGCCCTGCAGGGCGACAACATCGAGATGGCCCAGTCCGCGGCCTACTACTTCACGGGCAAGGACCCGATCTTCGCCTTCAGCTGCGCCGTGCCCTTCGGCCTGACCGCACGCCAGAACACGTCGTGGAAGGACTACGGCGGTGGTCGCAAACTGCTCGACGACTTCTTCGCCAAGTACAACTTCAAGACCGCCAGCGCCGGCAACACCGGTACGCAGATGGGCGGCTGGTACCGCAAGGAAATCAAGAGTGTCGAAGACTTGAAGGGCCTGAAGATGCGCATGGGCGGCGGCGTGTTCGGCGAAGCGATGCAGAAGCTGGGCGTGGTGCCGCAGAACATGCCGGCCGGCGACGTCTACCAGGCGCTGGAAAAGGGCACGCTCGATGCGTCCGAATTCGTCGGCCCGTACGACGATGCCAAGCTGGGCTTCAACAAGGTCGCACCGTTCTACTACTACCCCGGCTGGTGGGAAGGCGGCGCCGACCTCGAGTTCTTCATCAACGTGAAGAAGTACGCCGCGCTGTCGGACGAGAACAAGGCCATCCTGGATGCCGCCTGCAAGGTCGCGGCCACCGACATGACGGCCAAGTACGACGCCTGGAACCCGATTGCGCTGAAGAAGCTGGTGGCCGAGAAGACGCAGCTCAAGCCCTTCCCCAAGGCCGTGATGGACGCGGGTTTCAAGGCCTCCATGGAAGTGTTCGCCGAACACGAAGCCAAGTCGGCCGACTTCAAGACGATCCACCAGAGCATGCGCGCCTTCCAGCGCGATCAGATCCTGTGGAACCGTTTCTCGGAGTACCCGTTCAACCAGTACATGAACGGCGTGAAGATCTGAGTCCGCTCCGATCGCAGGTCGACCGACCTGCATCATGAAAAAGCCGCGCACTGCGCGGCTTTTTTTCGTCCCGGGGCACCGCAGGCACCGCAGTGCCCGGTGTCATGCCCTCACTGGGCGGGCTTGGGCTTGACGGCGTCCTGCATCGCCTTCATCGGGTCGTCCTCGGCAGCTGGTTCGGGTGCGGGCGCGGGGGCCGACGGCGTGGCGTTGCTGCCCGTCGGTGCCGGGGCGCCGAGCGACGGTGCCGGTTCGGCGCCCTGGTCGGAGCCGTAGCCGCCTTCTTCCGAGGAGGGCTGCAGCGATTCCCGCATCTGGTCGCCGACCTGCCGGAGGTCGACGTTCTCCACCTTGTCCAGGCTGCCGGTGACCAGACCCGGGAAGGCGATCAGCACGCCCACCATGAACAGCTGGATCAGCACGAAGGGGACGGCGCCCTTGTAGATCTGCATGGTCGTGACGGGCTGCATGATCTTCTTCGTCACGCGGTCCATGTACGGCTTTTCCGGAGCGACTGAGCGCAGGAAGAACAGTGCGAAGCCGAAGGGCGGGTGCATGAACGAGGTCTGCATGTTCACGGCCAGCAGCACGCCGAACCAGATCAGGTCGATGCCCAGCTTCTGCGCCACCGGCGCCAGCAGCGGCACGACGATGAAGGACAGCTCGAAGTAGTCGAGGAAGAACGCGAGGAAGAAGATCAGCACGTTCACCAGGATCAGGAAGCCGACCTGGCCGCCGGGCAGGCCGGTCAGCAGGTGCTCGACCCAGATCGGGCCGTCGGCGGCCTGGAACACCAGGCCGAACACGGTGGCGCCGATCAGGATGAACATCACGAAGCTGCCGAGCTTGGTGGTCGTCGCCAGCGCCTGCTTGAGCAGGCTGAGGTTCAGCCGCCGGCGCAGCGCCCCCAGCACCAGCGCGCCGATCGCGCCCATGGCACCGCCTTCGGTGGGCGTCGCGACGCCCAGGAAGATGGTGCCCAGCACCAGGAAGATCAGCAGCAGCGGCGGGATCAGCACGAAGGTCACGCGCTCGGCGAGGCGCGACAGCAGGCCCAGCCGCGTGACCTTGTTGAAGAGCGCGATCAGGAAGGCCACGAAGGTGCCGCCGCACATCGCGACGACCACCTTCTCGTCGGTGGCCACCGAGGTGATGAGGGTGCCTTCCCACCACGTGTGGATCTCGGCCATGTGGCGCGCCATCATGACGGCGACGAAGGCCGAGAAACCCATCAGCACGACCAGCGAGGTGTAGCCGCCACCGCCGTTCGGCTCGCGGTAGATACGCGCTTCCGGCGGCAGGGCCGGCACCTGCGACGGCTTGAAGATCGCCAGGAAGACCACGTACAGCACGTACAGGCCCACGAGGATGAATGCGGGCAGGAAAGCGCCCTTGTACATGTCGCCGACGCTCTTGCCGAGCTGGTCGGCCATGATGATCAGCACCAGCGAGGGCGGAATGATCTGCGCCAGCGTGCCCGACGCGGCGATCACGCCAGAGGCCATCCGGCGGTCGTAGCCGTAGCGCAGCATGATGGGCAGCGAGATCAGGCCCATCGAGATGACCGACGCGGCCACCACGCCGGTCGTCGCGGCCAGCAGCGCGCCCACGAAGATCACGGCCAGTGCCAGACCGCCGCGCATCGGCCCGAAGACCTGGCCGACGGTGTCGAGCAGGTCCTCGGCCATGCCGCTTCTCTCGAGGATCAACCCCATCAAGGTGAAGAAGGGTACCGCCAGCAACGTGTCGTTGGCCATGATCCCGATGAGCCGCTGCGGCAGCCAGGCCATGACGGACGACTGGAACACGCCGAGTTCGACGCCGATGAAGGCGAAGAAGAGGCCGCAGGCCCCCAGGCTGAAGGCGACGGGGAAGCCCAGCAGCAGAAAGATGATCAGCCCCGCGAACATGATCGGGGCGAAGTTGGCAGTGATGAATTCCATGGTTCTTTGTCTCTGCGCTTGGCTCAGCGAGGCTGCGGGAGGGCGGCAGGGTCCACCACGTCGGAGCGCTCGCGCAACACCTCGGCCAGTTCTTCCTCGGCGGTCTTCTCACCCTGCTTGATCGTCGGGTCGGGGCCGGCACCGCGCAGGAAGGCCACCCGCTTGATCAGTTCCGACCAGCCCTGCAGCAAGAGCAGCGTGAAGCCCACCGGCAGCGCCAGCCACACGGGCCAGCGGATCAGGCCGCCCGGATTGCCCGACATCTCGCCGGTCTGGTACATCTGGATCGTCATCGGCACGGTGTAGTACAGCACCACGAGGCACAGCGGCGTGAGGAAGGCGGCGAAGCCCAGGATGTCGATCCACATCTGGGTGCGCTTGGGCAGGCGGCTGTTGAGCACGTCGATGCGCACATGTTCGCGGTTGAGCAGCGTGAAGCCGGCCGCGATCAGGAAGGACCAGGCGAAGAGGTACCACTGGACCTCGAGGTACGCGTTGGAGCTGGTGTTGAACACCTTGCGGACCACGGCGTTGATGGTGCTGATGGCGGTCGACGCCAGAATGATCCAGATCGCGTACTTGCCCACGAGGGCGTTGAGCCAGTCGATCGCTTTCGACAGCTTCATCAAGCCTTGCATAGTTGCTCCATCATTTTTTAGGGATTGCCCTCATACGAGAGCACCCGACGCGCCGGCGTTGTGCGCTGGCGGATCGGGTGCAGGGCGAGCGGATTTTATCGGTGTACGGCGGCGCTGATAATTAGGCCATGCCCGCACCCTCCGGCCCCGCACCGCGCCGCGCGCCGGCCGGCGTGCAAGCCATCGACTTGCTCGAGATGGCCCGCGCCGGTCGCGACCTGCTGTCGCTGGCGCTCATCGACGCACGCAACCACACGCTGCACCTGCTGGCCTTGTGCGAAGAGGCCCTCATGGCCGATGCAGCGCCACGCGAGCCGCAGCCCGACGCGCTGTCCCCGCTCTGGCTGGCCGGGCACATCGGATGGTTCTCGGAATGGTGGATCGCGCGCAACACGCAGCGCGCTTTCGGCATCGATTGCCCAGCTCGCCCGACGCGGCTGGCGTCCATCGAGCCGCGAGCCGACGACTGGTGGCCGACGCCACCCAGGCGCGGTGCGCCGCTGCCCGATGCCGAAGCGACGCGTGCCTACCTGCTCGAGACGCTCGAATGCACGCTGGAGTTGCTTGATCGCGCGGCCGAGACCGACGCCGGGCTCTACTTCTATCGCCTCGCGCTGTTCCATGAAGACCTGCGTGGCGAGGAACTGGTCGTGACCGCGCAGACGCTCGGCTTGCCGATCGGTGTGGAGCCGCCGCCCGCGGTCGCTTCGCGCGAGCCGCTGCTGATGCCGGCCACGCGCTGGACGCTCGGCCGCGCCGAAGGCAGCACGGGCTTTGGCTTCGCCCAGGACAGCGGCACGCTGGCGGTGGATGTGCCCGCCTTCGAGATCGACGCGCAGCCGGTGAGCTGGCAGCAGTTCGCCGAGTTCGTGGACGACGGCGGCTACGACCGCCGCGAACTCTGGCTGCCCGGCGGCCAGGCCTGGCTCGCGCGGCAGCACGGCGAGCGCCGCGCGCCGCGGCATGTCGAGCAGATCGGTGCCGGGCGGCGCGGGCAGGGCGGCGCCATCCTGCAGCGTCGCTTCGGCCGCGTGGTGCAGGCCGCCGGCCACCAGCCGGCCGTGCACCTGAGCTGGTGGGAGGCCGACGCCTGGGCGCGCTGGGCCGGGCGGCGCGTCGCCACCGAGGTCGAGTGGGAGGTCGCCGCCCATGCCGGCGCGCACCGCGGCTTCCAGTGGGGCGGCGTGCACGAGTGGACAGCCGGCACGCTGCGGCCCTGGCCGGGCTACCGCGCCGACCCGTGGAGTGGCGGCAGCGTGTTCGACCCGGCACCGGCCTTCGGCGAAGCGCGGGTGCTGCGCGGCGCGTCCTTCGCCACGCGTGCGCGGCTGCGCTCGCCGCGCGCCCGCCACTTCGCGCTGCCGGCGCGCGACGACGGCTTCTTCGGCTTTCGCACCTGCGCGCTCTGAGGCGACGCACGGCCTCAGCCGTTGGCTCGACGCCCTCTACGAGACCGGTGCGGCCGTGACGCGGCCCCCGTCAAGATGGACCGCCGACTGCGCCAGCGCCTCCACGTCGCTCGGGTCGTGCGTGACCAGCAGGGTCGGCACTTGCACGCGTTCCAGCATCTCTGCGAGCTCGGTGCGCAGGCGGATGCGCAGCGGCGTGTCGAGCGCCGACAACGGCTCGTCCAGCAGCAGCAGGTGCGGTTGCGGCGCCAGCGCGCGTGCCAGTGCGACGCGCTGGCGCTGTCCGCCGGAGAGATGCCGCGGCAACGCACCGCGCAGCGTGTCGAGATCGAACTGCCGGAGCAGCGCGTCGATGCGTGCGCGCTCGGCCTCGCTCGGGCGCTGGCCGAGCCGGCACAGGCCGAAGGCCAGGTTCTGCGCGACGGTCAGGTGAGGGAACAGCGCGTAGTCCTGGAACACCATGCCGATGCGACGCGCGCGCGCCGGCAGGTCGACGGCAGTCGCCGTGTCGAGCAGCACGTGATCCGCCACGCGCACATGGCCCTGCACCCGCGGCAGCAGCCCGGCGATGGCCATCAGCACCGTCGACTTGCCCGACCCCGAAACCCCGATCAGCGCCGTGCGAGAGGTCGTCGAGACGAAGCGCGCGTCGAGCACGAAGCGGCGGCCCGGCGATTCGAGCGTGGTCTGCACGTGGATGTCGAGCACCGATTGCATGTCCGTTCCATAGCTCTGCTCGTCACCCGCAGTCGATGAAGCCGGCGCGGCCGGATGCCAGGGCACCCGCGGAACTGGCTTTGCCAGGCCGCTAGGTGCGCCCCCTTGAGGGGGAGGCGCCGCAGGCGCGTCGGGGGTGGGCTTCATGTCAATGCTTCGCCTGCAGCATGCGACTGGAGGCAACCAGCACCACCACGCATACCACCGAGATCACCAGCGTGAGCCACAGCGCCTGCGCGTCGTTGCCGGACTGCACCGCGTCGTAGATGGCGATGGAGAGCGTCTGCGTCTTGCCGGGCAGGTTGCCGGCGATCATCAGCGTCGCGCCGAACTCGCCCATGGCCCGTGCAAAGGCGAGCATCAGGCCGGCGGCGATGCCGCGCACCGCCAGCGGCAACGCGATGCGCACGAAGATCTCGAACTCGCCGGCGCCGAGCGTGCGCGCGGCATGCAGCAAGCGCCCGTCCACGTCTTCGAAGGCCGCGCGCGCCGCCTTGTAGATGAGCGGCAGCGACACCAGCGACGCGGCGATCACCGCGCCCTGCCAGGTGAAGATCAGGTTGATGCCGAACCAGCGGTCGAGGTACTGGCCGAACACGCCGTTGCGGCCGATCAGCACGATGAGGTAGTAGCCCAGCACCGTCGGCGGCAGCACCATGGGCAGCATCAGCAGCGCGTCGACGATGTTCTTGCCGGCGAAGCGCCGCTGCGACATCCACCAGCCCAGCGCGATGCCGACCGCGCCGGCCACCAGCGTGGCGAGCAGCGCGACCTTGAGCGTGAGCCAGAGCGGTGTGAGCAAGCGCGGCGCGTCCGAATCAGGGCTTCGAGAAGCCGAAGCCGTCGAGGATGCGCTGGCCCGCGTCGCTGCGCACGAAGGCGACGAAGTCCCGGCCCAGCGCCGCGTTCTTGCTGGCGGCGACCTGCGCGATCGGGTAGCTGACCGGCGTGCTGGTCGGCACGGTCAGCGCGATGCGGGTCTTGTCCTTCTCGATCAGCGCGTCGGTGCGGTAGACGAAGCCGGCGTCGACCTCGCCGCGGGCCACGTAGTTCAGCACCTGGCGCACGCTCTCGCCGTAGATCCACTTGGGCTCCAGGGCCGCGGCCAGGCCGGCGTCCTGCACCGTGGCCATGGTGTAGCGGCCGACCGGCACCGAACTGGGCGTGCCGGTGGCGATGCGCCGGTAGGCGGCGCTGCCCAGGTCAGCCAGTAGCGTCGGCAAGGGGCCGCTGGCGGGAACGATCAGCACCAGCGTGTTGCGGGCGAAGTCGGCGCGGGTGCCGTCGGCCAGCAGGCCGGCCTTGGCGGCACGGTCCATCGTTTCCTGGTCGGCCGAGGCGAACACGTCGACCGGTGCGCCCTGCTGGATCTGCGCGAGCAGCGGGCCGGACGCCGCGAAGTTGAAGGTGACCTTGAGGCCAGGGCGCGTCTTCTCGAAAGCCTGGCCCATGGCCTGGAACGCGTTGGTCAGGCTCGCGGCGGCGGAGACGACCATCTCCTGCGCGTGCAGGGCCACGCTGCCCAGCGAGAAGGCGGCCAGCAGGGCCGCTTTTCCGAGCCAGCGGGAAGATCGGCAGGGGGTGTTCATCTCGCGTCCTCTCGATGCGCTATTCAAATTTGGAATAGCGAAATCATAGCAAGACGCTTCGGTGCGACGCCCAACGCACAATCTGCGCATGCCCAGCCCCCGATTCATCGACGCCCTCGGCCACGGACCCAGTGACAAGCGCATCGACCTCCTGCGCGGCATCGCGTCCACCGGCAGCATCTCGCAGGCCGCGCGCGAAGCCGGCGTCAGCTACAAGGCGGCCTGGCAGGCCATCGACACGCTGACCAACCTGGCGGGCGTGCCGCTGGTCGAGCGCGCCGTCGGCGGTGCGGGCGGCGGTGGCGCCTTGCTGACGGCGCACGGAGGACATCTGCTGGAACTGGCCGATGCGCTCGACGCCGCGCGGCGCGAGGTGCATGCGCGCTGGGCCACCGGTGGCGGCGATGCGGGCGCCCGCGTCGATGCGACCGTCGCACGCCTGGCCGTGCGCACCAGCATGCGCAACCAGTTGCCGGCGACCATCGATGCGCTGGTGGCCACCGGGCGCACGGTGCGCGTGCAGATGCAGGTGGGGGCGGGCGGTGCCGGTGGCGCCATTGCCGCGCGCATCACGCGGGAAAGTGCCGAGCTGCTGGGTCTTGCCGAGGGCATGACGGTGATCGCGCTGTGCAAGGCGACCGCGGTGCGGGTGGCGCGATTCGCCAGCACTGCATCGACCGGCGGCCGTGCCACCGGCAACCGCCTGGTCGGGAGCGTCGCGAGCGCGTTGCGCGGGGAAGGCGGCGACGAGATCGCGGTCGCCCTCGAGGGCGGGCTGCAACTAGTCGGCTTCGCACCCGCCGGCAGCGGCCTGCGGGTGCGGCAGCGGGCCACGGCCACCGTCGACGAATCGGCCGTGGTGGTGGCGCTGCCCGGTTAGGCGGTCCGTTCCTGGCGGCTGCGGAGGGGCGCGAGCGATTTCGAGGCGCCGATGCTCATCCGAAACACCGTGCCCTTGCCGGGCCGCGAGCGCACGCTCAGCCGCGTGTCGAGCACATGGGCGAGGCGCGCGACGATCGACAGCCCGAGTCCGAAGCCTTCAGCGTTCTCGCCCGCGCCAGCCACTTTGTAGAACTCCAGGAAGACCTTGCGCAGTTCCGCCGGGGCGATGCCCACACCCTGGTCCCACACTTCGACCAGCACCGTGGGCCCTCGTGTGCGCGCGGAGATGAGCACCTTCTTTCCCGGCGGCGTGAACTTGATGGCATTGGAGACGACGTTGCCGATCATGCGGCGGACCAGCACGGGGTCGGTCGTGAGTTCGCCTCGCACGGTGCGCATCCGGAGTTCGACGTCCTTGGCGCGGGCCACCGGCTCGTACTGGTCGCGCAAGTCCTCCATCACCTCCGCGATGTTCAGCGGCTCGTTGCGAACCTTCAGTTGCTGGTGGTCCATGCGCGACAGGTCGAACAGGGTGTCGAACAGCCGGCTCACGGCCGCTGTGGCCTTGGCGATCTTCGGCATCACGACCGCCTGGTCGGCCGGCACTTCCATCAGGTGGTCCACATAGATCGACAGCGCCACCACCGGCTGCCGCACATCGTGTGCGGCGGTGGCGATGAAACGGTTGCGGGTCAGCACCGCCTCCTCGGCCTTGCGTCGCTGCTCGGCCAAGGTCTGGATCAGTTCGCCTTTGTAGAACGCCAGCTCGAAGCCCTTTCTCGCGTTCGCCAGCACCTGGTCGGCGATGCGCGTGATCAGAACCCATTGCACCAGTGGGATGACGAGGAACCAGGCTTCGTAGTGCCGATGCGCATCGAAGATGTCGGCCGTGATGCGTGCGTCGGCGGTGAGCACGCGGTAGAAGAGGCAGACGAAGATCGCCACGAAGAACGCGTGAACATAGGTGCGCATCAGGGCTGCGTTCAGCGCCATGCTGTGAACGGGCAGCGTGACGGACGCGGCAAGCACCATCCAGCACACGAACTGCAGGCCGATGGGAATCCGCCCGAAGAACAGCAGGACGGAGGCGCCCAGGACCGACCCGCTGAGGAAAGCCAGGATGACCTGACGTCGACGCTTGGCCCTGGCGGCCGACGCCTGGCTGTCCCAGTCTCGCGCGCCGTGGTTCTTGCGCCAGGCCAACGCCAGGATCAGCCGGATGCCCACCCAGGCCGCCAGGTACAGGGCGGGCACCTGGCCGCGCCAGCAGATCGCGCCGATCACCAGCGTCGTGAGGATGGCCAGCAAGCGCCGCTGCCATCGCTCGATCACGAAGGCTTCCTCGAGTTGGCGATGGATGAAGGCCTCTCGTTTGTCTTCGAGCACGCCAGGCCCGGTCGGCGGGTCGTCCAGCAGCTCGGTCCAGCCGCCGTCCCGCTGGCTGGTGGTGGCGTCATCCGGCTGCGAGGGGACCGCGCCGCTGTCATCGAGGCGAGGATGGCCGCTGTTGGCGTCCTTGCGGAGCTGTCCGTAGAAAGATGGGCGTGGGCCATCGGCCCAATCGTCTGAACTCATTCCTGGCTCCAGGGGGCGGTGCAGTGCGCCAGTGTCACCGAAAGGCTTCCTCGTCGTTCGTTTCGATCCCCGATCCACCCGAGGATTTCCCTGATCTCGGCATGCTCTCGCGCAGCAGGCGGAAGCCCACCAGCGTGTAGCGCGTCTCCGGCGAATTCCAGTTGCGGAAGGACGAGCGCGCATAGAAGGCCCAGGTGTGCCACGAGCCGCCGCGCCGCACGCGCACGCTGCCGTCGGCCGGCCCGGTCGGGTCGTCGACCGGCGAGTGGGCGTAGTAGTCGTCGGCATGCCAGTCGGCGCACCATTCCCACACGTTGCCGTGCATGTCGTAGAGCCCGAAGGCGTTCGGCGCGAAACGGCCGACCGGGGCGGTGAAGGGGTAGCCGTCACCGCCTGCCAGCGCGTAGGCCTGCCAGCGTGACCAGTTCGGCGCGGCGGTCTGGTCGAAGACGTTGGCGCCCTGCAGCAGCGTGCGCGGGTCGTCGCCCGTGTGGAAGCGGGTGCGTGTGCCGGCGCGCGCGGCGTACTCCCATTCGGCTTCGGTCGGCAGGCGGTAGGTGACGCCTTCCCGGGCGCTCAGCCAGCGGGCCATCGCCACGGCGTCGTTCCAGGTCACGTTGACCACCGGGTGGTCGTCGCCCTGGGCGAAGCCGGGGTTGCGCCACGAATACTGTGGGCTGCGGCCCTCGAAGGCATCGCCCCGGGCCGAGGTCGCGGGGTCGTAGGCCGGGTTGAAGCCGTAGCCGCCAGTGCCGTCGGCGATGGACTCCGGGACATGGCCCGAGGCCTCGACGAAGCGGCGGAACTGCGCGACCGTGACCTCATGGCGCCCCAGCCAGAAGGTGCGGGTGATGCGCACCCGGTGCATCGGCCCCTCGTCGCCCAGTTGTGCGAAGCGGGCAGGATCGTAGGCCGGAAAGGCCTGCGCCAGGGCGCGCGGATCCTCGGCGCTGCCCATCAGGAATTCGCCCGCCGGGATGCGCACGAATTCGATGCCCAGCGAATCGATCCGGCGCTCAGCCACCGGGGCGACGGTGCAGGCGCTCAGCCACAGGCAGGCGACCGCGAGGAAGCGGGCGAACAGGGGGACGAAGCGGCGGGTGCGCATGGGGTTTCGGTGTGGGACGGTGCGCAGTCTAGCGAGCGGCGTGCATTGGGCGCAGGGCCTGAACGCCTGACCGTCCGAAGCGATTCGCGGCGCGGGCGGCGTAAAGTCGCAGGCCTCGTTCAGCACTTGCGCCCGGCGCGCTCCGTCTTCCATGTCCAATCTCATCGTGCACGGCGGCCTGCCGCTGCGTGGCCGCATCGATCCTTCCGCCAACAAGAACGCGGTGCTGCCCGTTCTGTGCGCCACCCTGCTGACCGGCGAGCCCCTGCGGTTGCTGGGCGTGCCCGACATCACCGATGTGCGCAAGATCCTCGAGATCTTCCGCACCCTCGGCAGCGACGTGCGGATGGACCACGCCAGCGGCACGCTCGACCTGCACCACCACGCCACCCGCTTCGATGCCGAGCGCCACCGCCTGCCGGAAGAGATGCGCTCGTCGATCATGCTGGTGCCGCCGCTGCTCGCGCGCTTCGGCGTCGCCCGGCTGGAGGACAACGTCAAGGGCTGCACGCTGGGCGTGCGCGAGATCGATCCGCACGTCGAGGTGTTCCGCCACTTCGGCGGCCAGGTCGAACGCGCCGAGGGCTCGCTGATGGTGCGCTGCACCGGCCGCCTGCGCGCGACCGACCACTGGCTCGACTACGCGTCGGTCACCACCACCGAGAACTTCGTGCTGTGCGCTGCCACCGCCGAGGGCACGTCGACGCTGACCAATGCGGCCTGCGAGCCGCACGTGCAGGAGTTCTGCCGCTTCATGACGCTGATCGGCGTGCGCATCGACGGCATCGGCACCTCGCGCCTCACCGTGCACGGCGGCAGCGCGCTGTGCGGCGGTGAATTCCGCTTCGACGAGGACTTCCACGAGATCACCACCTTCCTCGCGCTGGGTGCCATCACCGGCGGCGACGTGGTGGTGCGCAACACCGCGCCGCAGAACTTCCCGCTGATCGACCGCACCTTCGCCAAGTTCGGCGTCCAGATCACGCACGCGGACGGCTGGTCGAACGCGCGCCGTACGGGCCCACTGAAGGTGCAGACGCCCTTCACCCCCAACGTGCTGACCAAGGTCGAGGCAGCGCCGTGGCCGTATTTCCCGGTCGACCTGCTGCCGATCTTCATTGCGCTCGGCGTGCGGGCCGAAGGCAATGCGATGTTCTGGAACAAGGTCTACGACGGTGCGCTGGGCTGGACCGGCGAGCTGTCGAAGTTCGGCGCTCATGTCTTCTCGGCCGACCCGCATCGGCTGGTCACCTTCGGCGGCATGCCGCTGTCGCCGGCAGTGGTCGAGAGCCCGTACATCATCCGCGTGGCCATCGCGCTCTTCATGGTCGCGGCCAGCATCGAGGGGCGTTCCGAGATCCGCAATGCGACGCCCATCCGCCGGGCGCACCCCGGCTTCGTGGAGAACCTGCGCAGTCTGGGCGCCGAGGTGGAGTGGACCAGCGAGGAATAACGGCGGGCGCTGCCGCGGGGCAGACCGCACCGCGCCGAAAATTTCGGGGCGCGCTGCAAGCGTCGAGGGTTTTGCCTAGGATGTCGGTCCGGGCCGGCGTCCAAGATGCCATGCGCTTTCCAGCCATCACCTTCACGGAGACAGCCACATGCAGGTTTCTTTCACCGTCAACGGCCGCGCGGCCACGGTCGACGCTCCCCCCAACACCTTCCTCGTGCACGCGATCCGCGAGCATCTGCACCTGACCGGCACCCACGTGGGCTGCGACACCGCGCAGTGCGGCGCCTGCACCGTCCACGTCAACGGCCGCGCCGTCAAGTCGTGCAATGTGCTGGTCGGCCAGGTGGCCGGTGCCGAGATCACGACCATCGAGGGCGTCGCCCAGCCCGACGGCACCATGCACCCGATGCAGGCGGCCTTCAAGGAATGCCACGGCCTGCAATGCGGCTTCTGCACCCCGGGCATGGTGATGAGCGCCATCGACCTGTGCACCTACCACCCGAATTCGAGCGAGACCGAGATCCGCGCGCTGCTCGACGGCAACCTGTGCCGATGCACCGGCTACCAGAACATCGTGAAAGCGGTGCAGTTGGGTGGCAAGGACATGGCCGCTTCTTCCAAGCCGGTCGCGGCCTGAAACGGGAGCACACCATGGGTGCATCCGATTTCGCCAATCTCCCCCACATCGGCCAGGCGGTCCGCCGCAAGGAGGACTACCGCTTCCTGACCGGCGCCGGCAACTACACCGACGACGTGACCATGGCCGCGCAGAGCCATGCCATCTTCGTGCGCTCGCCGCACGCCCACGCGACCATCCGGTCGTTCGATGCCAGTGAAGCGCTCAAAATGCCGGGCGTGCTCGGCGTCTTCAGCGGCAAGGACATCGAAGGGAAGATGGGCGGGCTGCCGTGCGGCTGGCTCATCAACAACCCCGACGGCACGCCGATGAAGGAGCCGCTGCACCCGATCCTCGCGATCAAGAAGGTGCGCTACGTCGGCGACCACGTCGCCATGGTCGTGGCCGAGACGGTCGAGCAGGCCAAGAACGCCGCCGAGGCGGTGGTGGTCGACTACGACGTGCACACGCCGGTCGTGAGCGTGGCCGACGCAGCGAAGAAGCAGAGCGGCGTGGTGATCCACGACGAAGCGCCCGACAACCAGTGCTACAAGTGGACGCTGGGCGACAAGGCCGGTGTCGACGCGGCCTTCGCGAATGCGGCACATGTGACGAAGCTCGACCTGGTCAACAACCGGCTGATCCCGAACCCGATCGAACCGCGTGTGGCCATCGGCAACTACAGCCGCGCGACCGAGGAGTACGTGCTCTACGTATCGAACCAGAACCCGCACGTCGAACGCCTGCTGATGACGGCCTTCGTGCTGGGCCTGCCCGAGCACAAGGTGCGCGTCATCGCGCCCGACGTGGGCGGTGGCTTCGGCTCCAAGATCTATCTTTACGCCGAAGACGTGTGCCTGACCTGGGCCGCCAAGCAGCTCAACCGCAGCATCAAGTGGACCGGCGAGCGCTCGGAGTGCTTCCTGTCGGACGCGCACGGCCGCGACCATGTGAGCCACGCCGAGATGGCGATGGACGCGCAAGGCAAGTTTCTCGCCCTGCGCGTGCACACCGACGCCAACCTCGGCGCCTACCTGTCGACCTTCTCGACGGCCATCCCGACCATTCTCTACGCGACCTTGCTGGCCGGGCAGTACGCCACGCCGCAGATCTACGTCGAGGTCGACGCCTGGTTCACCAACACCGCACCGGTCGATGCCTACCGCGGTGCCGGGCGGCCGGAAGCGACCTACCTGCTGGAGCGACTGGTGTCGCGCTGCGCGTGGGAACTGAACCTGGGGCAGGACGAGATCCGTCGCCGCAACATGATCACCAGCTTCCCGTACCAGACGCCGGTGGCGCTGCAGTACGACACGGGCAACTTCCCGGCCTTGCTGGACCGTGCCAACGAACTTGGCGAGGTCGCGGGTTTCGCCGCACGCAAGGCCGAGAGCGAGAAGAACGGCAAGCTGCGTGGTATCGGTTACTCCAGCTACATCGAGGCCTGCGGACTCGCACCGTCGAACGTGGCGGGGGCGCTCGGTGCCCGCGCCGGCCTGTTCGAGGCGGGCGAGGTGCGGGTGCACCCGACCGGCAGCGTGACGGTATTCACCGGCTCGCACAGCCACGGCCAGGGGCACGAGACGACCTTCGCGCAGCTGGTGGCGGCGCGCCTGGGCATCCCGGTCGAGAACGTCGACATCGTGCACGGCGACACCGGCCGCGTGCCCTTCGGCATGGGCACATACGGATCGCGCTCGCTGTCGGTCGGCGGCACCGCGATCATGAAGGCGCTCGACAAGATCGAGACCAAGGCCAAGAAGATCGCGGCGCACCTGATGGAGGCGAGCGACGCCGACATCGAGTTCGCCAACGGCGAGTTCACCGTCAAGGGCACCGACAAGAAGATCCCCTTCGGCCAGGTGGCGCTGACGGCCTACGTGCCGCACAACTACCCGCTGGACAAGCTGGAGCCGGGCCTCAATGAGACGGCCTTCTACGACCCGACCAACTTCACCTACCCGGCCGGCACCTACATCTGCGAGGTCGAGATCGACAAGCAGACCGGTGAAGTCACCATCGATCGCTTCACGGCGGTGGACGACTTCGGCACCATCATCAATCCGATGATCGTCGAGGGTCAGGTGCACGGCGGCATCGTGCAGGGCATCGGCCAGGCACTGATGGAGAACTGCGTGTACGACAACGAGACCGGGCAGCTGCTCACCGGCAGCTTCATGGACTACGCCATGCCGCGCGCCGAAGACTTCCCGATGTTCAAGCTCGACACGCTGAGCACACCCTGCACGCACAACCCGATCGGCTCCAAGGGCTGCGGCGAGGCGGGGGCCATCGGCTCGCCGCCGGCCGTCATCAACGCCGTGCTCGATGCGCTGGCGCCGCTGGGCGTGAAAGACTTCGACATGCCCGCGTCGCCGCACCGTGTGTGGGAGGCGATGCAGAAGGGCGCCACCACGCCGACGCAGCAACCGCAGACGCCATCGCTCGCCGCGAGCACCCAGGGCCGTCCGGCCGTCTGACTCCCTGATCCAGGAACACACCATGTATCCCTTCACCCTCGAACGTCCGGCCAGCGTGGCCGATGCCGCAAAGCTCGCCGCCGCCGGCGGCAAGCCGCTGGCTGGCGGGCAAACGTTGCTCGCCTCGATGAAGCTGCGGCTGTCGGCGCCGGAACAGCTGGTCGACCTCGGCGGCATCGCCGAGCTGGCCGGCATCACGCAGGACGGCGACACGCTCGTCATCGGCGCGATGGCGCGCCACCTCGCCGTGGCGAACGATGCCGCGGTCAAGTCTGCGTACCCCGCGTTGGCCGACCTCGCCTCGCGCATCGGCGACCGGCAGGTGCGCGCCATGGGCACGCTTGGTGGCTCAGTTGCGAACAACGACCCGGCCGCCTGCTACCCGGCCGCCGTGCTGGCTTCGGGTGCGACCGTCGTCACCGACAAGCGCGAGATCGCGGCCGACGATTTCTTTCTCGGCCTGTTCACCACCGCGCTGGAAGAGGGCGAGCTGATCACCGCGATCCGCTTTCCCGTGCCGAAGCGCGCGCACTACGAGAAGCTTCGCCAGAAGGCGTCGCACTTCCCGTTGGTGGGCGTGTTCGTCGCGCAGTACGACGCGGGCGTGCGCGTGGCCATCACCGGCGCCGGCAACGGCGTGTTCCGCCACACCGGGCTGGAAGACGCGCTCAACCAGAGCTTCACGCCCGAGGCCGCCGCCGCGGTGCCGATCGATGCGAGCGATCTCAACAGCGACCTGCACGCGTCGGCGCCGTACCGCGCCAACCTGATCAGCGTGCTCACGCAACGTGCCGTCCGCGCCGCGCTGGGTTGATGCACGGGTGATCTTCTCCAGCATCGACGCGGTCGCCGCCGGCCTGCAGCAGGCCGGGTACTTCGCCGACCGGCGCCTCGCCACCGCGGTCTTCCTGGCGCTCAAGCTGCAGCGCCCGCTGCTGCTCGAAGGTGAGCCCGGCGTGGGCAAGACCGAGCTGGCCAAGGCGCTATCGACAGCGCTGCAACGTGAGCTGCTGCGCCTGCAGTGCTACGACGGCCTGGAGCAGCGCGAGGCGCTCTACGAATGGAACTACGCGGCGCAGCTGCTGCACATGCGTGCCGCGGAAGCGCACGGTGCGTCGAGCGACATCGAGTCCGAGGTCTACCAACCCCGCTACCTGATCCGCCGACCCCTGCTCCAAGCACTGCAGACGCCCGCGCCGGGCGCTGTGCTGCTGATCGACGAGGTCGACCGCGCCGACGAGCCCTTCGAGGCCTTCCTGCTCGAGTACCTGGGCGAGTACCAGGTGAGCATCCCCGAACTCGGCACCATCACGGCGGCGGTGCCGCCGGTGACCATCCTCACCAGCAATCGCACGCGCGAACTCAACGATGCGGTCAAGCGCCGCTGCCTCTACCACTGGCTCGACTACCCCGAGCGGGAGCGCGAGCTCGCCATCGTGCGCGCGCAGGTGCCCGAGGCCGGCGACGCGTTGTCCAAGCAGGTGGCCGATTTCGTCGGCCGGCTGCGCAGCGCGCCGTTCGCCAGTGCCTTCCAGCGCGCGCCCGGCATCGCGGAGAGCGTGGAGTGGGCGCGGGCGCTGGTCGCGCTCGATGCGCTGGTGCTCGACCCCGAAGTGGTGGTCGACACCGCCGGCATCCTGTTCAAGCAGCGCGACGACGTGGCCGCGGTCACGCAGACGCTCGCTGCCGAGTTGCTGCAACCGGAAGACGCGGGCGCCTGAGCGCCTGCGCCGCGACGCCATGGAACAGCTGGGCGACGCGCGTCGCGGCAAGATGGCCGGCAACATCGCCGGCTTCGGTCGCGCGCTGCGCCGCGCCGGCGTGGCCACCGATGCAGCGCGCATCGCGCTCGCGACAGAGGCGGCCGTGCTGGTCGGCGTCGATGCGCGCGACGACCTCTGCGCGGCGATGGAAGCCGTGATGGTCAGCCGCGAGCAGGACCGGTTGGTCTTCCGCGAACTCTTCGACGCCTGGTTCCGCGACCCGGAACTCGCCAACAAGATGCTTGCGCAGATGCTGCCGAGCGCCGAAGGAAAGATGGAGCCCTCGAAGCGCCGCCCGCGGGTGCGCGAGGCGCTGGCCGCACCGCGCGAGGCCGAGCAGCCCGCTCAGGGCGATCGCGAGGTCGAGTTCGACGCGGCCATGACCGCCAGCGACCTGCAGCGCCTGCACCACGCCGACTTCAACGCGCTCGGCGCTGCGGAGTACCGACTGGTCGAACGCCTGGCGCGCGACATCGCGCTGCCGGTGCCGACCGTGGCGTCGCGGCGCCTGCGCGTGGCGGCCGGCGCCGGCACGCACGCGCGCATGCACTGGCCGGGCGTGCTGCACGAGGCGGCGCGCACCGGCGGCGAGATGCTGCGCCTGCCCCGGCTGGCACGTCGCGCGCAGCCCTTGCCGCTGCTGGTGCTGATCGACGTGTCGGGTTCGATGGAACGCTACGCGCGCCTGCTGCTCGCCTTCCTGCACGCGGCCACGCGACGGGCCGGCCGGCGCGACGTGTTCGCTTTCGGCACGCGCCTGACCGACCTGACGCCGGCCTTTCGCCTGGCCGACACCGACGAGATGCTGGCGAGCGCCAGCGCGGCCATCGACGACTTCGCCGGCGGCACGCGCCTGGGCGATTCGCTGGCGCAACTGCGGCGCGCGCATGCACGGCGCCTGACCGGCCGCCGCACGCTGGTGCTGGTCATCAGCGACGGGCTCGACACCGGCGAGCCGGCCGTGCTCGACCAGGAACTGCAGTGGCTCAAGCGCCATGCGCGCCGCGTGCTGTGGCTCAACCCGCTGCTGCGCTTCGACGGCTACGCTCCCCTTGCACGCGGTGCGGCCATGCTGCACCGCCATGCAGATGCGATGCTGGCGGTCCACAATCTCAGCGCGCTCGGCCAGTTGGCCACGAGCCTGGCGGCGCTGATGCGTGCCGGCCGTTGAGCCGCTGCCCCCCGATCACGACAAGAAGGAAGAACACCATGGAAATGCTCGGCAACCGCCGTCTCGGCGTCACGCAGCAACAGGCGTGGGACGCGCTCAACGACCCCGAGACGCTCAAGAAGTGCATCCCCGGCTGCGACAAGTTCGAGCTGACCGGCGACAACCAGTACACGGTCGCGGCGGCCGTCAAGGTCGGTCCCGTATCGGCCAAGTTCACCGGCAAGGTCACGCTGACGGACATCACGCCGCCGGACGGCTACAAGCTGAGCTTCGAAGGGCAGGGCGGGGTGGCGGGTTTCGCCAAGGGCGCGTCGAGCGTGACGCTCAAGCCCGCGGCCGACGGCGCCGAGGGCTGCGAGCTCGACTACACGGTGCAGGCGCAGGTCGGCGGCAAGATCGCGCAACTGGGCCAGCGGCTGATCGACGGCGCGGCCAAGTCCACGGCCGACGACTTCTTCAAGCGCTTCGACGCCGAGATGCAGCGCCGCTACGGCCCCGCGCCGGCCGAAGGCGAGGCGGTGGCCGAAGAGAAGAAAGGCGCGGTCGCCGGCTTCATGCAGAAGATGGGACTGGGCGGCAAGAAGGAATCGGACGCGGGCTGAGGAAGAGACCATGGAAAACCTCGACGTCATGGTGCTGCGCACCCTGCGCGACTGGCGGCTCGCCGGCCGCCGCGCGCTGCTCACGACCGTGGTGCGCACCTGGGGCTCGTCACCGCGGCCGGTCGGCTCGATCATGGCGCTGGCCGAAGACGGCGCGGTCGTCGGGTCGGTGTCCGGCGGCTGCATCGAGGACGACCTGATCGCGCGCTACAGCCGGCTGCACGGCGCCACCGAGCCGATGCCCGCGGGTGGCGCGCCGGCGCTGGTCAAGTACGGCATCACGGCCGACGAGGCGCATCGCTTCGGGCTGCCGTGCGGCGGCACGCTCGAGCTGCTGCTGGAATACGACCCCGAGCCGTCGTCGCTCGAAGCACTGGTCGCGTCGCTGGAGCAAGGCCGCCTGATGCAACGCACCGTGTCGCTCGCCGACGGCCGCGTGATGCTGGCCGAGGCCTCGTCGCCCGCAGCGCTCAGCGTCGACGAGCGCCAGCTGGTCAACACCTTCGGCCCCGAGTACCGCATGCTGCTGATCGGTGCTGGCCAACTGGCCGAGTACCTCGCGACCATGGCCAAGTTCAGCGGCTTCGCCGTCACGCTGTGCGACCCGCGGGTCGAGTACCGCAGCGCCTGGGCCGTGCCCGGCGTGACCGTGACCACCAAGATGCCCGACGACGCGGTGACCGCCTTCCGGCCCGACCGCCGCAGCTGCGTGGTCGCGCTCACGCACGACCCGAAGCTCGACGACCTCGCGCTGCTCGAAGCACTGGCGACCGACGCCTTCTATGTCGGCGCGATCGGTTCGCGCCGCAACGCCGAGGCCCGGCGCGCGCGCATGGTCGAGCACTTCGACCAGACGGCCGAATCGCTGGCGCGCCTGCGCGGGCCGATCGGCATCTACATCGGCAGCAAGACGCCGCCCGAGATCGCGGTGAGCGTCATGGCGGAGATCCTGGCGGTGAAGAA
Organism: Variovorax cryoconiti; assembly: GCF_051216395.1. Lineage (NCBI taxonomy): Bacteria > Pseudomonadati > Pseudomonadota > Betaproteobacteria > Burkholderiales > Comamonadaceae > Variovorax > Variovorax cryoconiti. The sequence continues at coordinate 655,825 of NZ_JBPJZI010000002.1, forward strand.
CGCGGTGGCGCTGCCGCGGGAGACCGCCGTGGCGAACGCCAAGACGCTGCACGAAGCGCTGGGCTGAGCACGCATGGACTGCCGCCCCGGCTGCGGCGCCTGCTGCACCGCACCCTCCATCAGCAGCGCCATTCCGGGCATGCCGCAGGGCAAGCCGGCCGGCGTGCCCTGCGTCCAGCTGATGGCCGACCAGCGCTGCGCCATCTTCGGGCGCCCGGAGCGCCCGGCCTGCTGCGGCGGGCTGCAGCCTTCGGCGGAGATGTGCGGCAACTCGCGGGGCGCGGCGATGCTGTGGCTCGACCGGCTGGAGGCCGCGACGGTACCTTGAAGTCCTCACGCAGGCCGAAGTCGCCCTTTGTGCGCAAAAGTACGCGAATCTTCCATGGGCGGCCGCTGTAATTCCTTTGACTTCAAAGGGTGGCGATTAACAATCGTCTGACACTCTCAGCCGCGCATGACCTATGGACGCTCTCTTCATTCTCCGCTCGATCCGTCAATTGTTCAGCCGGCCTGCCCGCGACGCCGCGCCAGCGCGTTCGAGCGTGAGGCCGGTGGCACCTCAGCCCGTCGTCGCGATGCAGGTATCGCCGGCTGAACCGGCGCAGGCGCCGATCCGCAAGATGCGCACGCTGGAAGAGGTGCGCGCCGACCTGGCCCGCCTGCGCCTGAGCGCCAGCGAGCGCCATGCGCGCAGCCATGCCTGGCGCGACACCAACTTCGCGCCGACCGACTTCATGGAGCTGGCCAACAACTGACGCTCCGGCGGGGCGAACTCAGTCCCCGCGGTCGGTGGTCGGCGGCACGTCGCCACCCTTCTGGCGTTCGCGGAACAGCGCGGCCCGCATCAGGAAGATGGTGGTGACCGGCGCGGTCAGCGCGACGAACAGCGCGATCAGCACGGCGTGCAGGAACAGGTTGTAGCCCTGCACCGAGAAGTAGACGATGGTCGCGATGGTCAGGCACCACACGCCGGCCGTGGCGCCCAGCGTGGGCGCGTGGATGCGGTGGAAGAAGGTCGGCAGGCGCACCAGCCCGAAGGAGCCGACGGCGGCGAAGGCCGCGCCGAGCACCGCGAACAGGCCCGTGAGGATCTCGGCCCACAGCGGCAACGGTCCGATGATGAAGTCGGGCACGATGTTCATTCGCCATCTCCCGTCATTCGATCACCTCGCCGCGCAGCAGGAACTTCGCCAGCGCGGTCGACCCCACGAAGCCGAACAGCGCGATCAGCATCGCCGCCTCGAAGTACACGTTGCTCGCGTAGTTGATGCCCAGCACCAGCATCATCAGCATGCCGTTGATGTAGAGGCAGTCCAGCGCCATCACGCGGTCCTGCGCGGTCGGGCCGATCAGCAGCCGCCAGACGGCGCACAGCATCGCCACGGCCAGCAGGAAGAGGGCGCCTTTGAGGGCCCAGAAGAGGACGGGCGTCATGATTCGAAGATCTCCATCAGCGGGCGCTCGTAGCGCGTGCGGACCATCTCGATGAAGGCGGCCTCGTCTTCCAGGTCGAACACATGGAGCAGCAGCGTGCTGCGGTCGAGCGACACCTCGCCCCAGGCGGTGCCGGGCGCCAGGCAGAAGATCATGGCGAGCACGGCCAGCGCGTTCGGGTCACGCAGGGTCAGCGGCATCTCGACGAAGGCGCTGCGAATCTGCGGCGTGCGACGGGTGAGCAGCGCGCGACCGACGGTCAGCGCGGAATGCAGCAGGTCGCGCAGTACCGTGCCGGTCAGGCGCAGCGCCACGCCGGGCCGGCGCATCCGCACCGCCGCGGGCCGCAGGCCCTGGGTGATGAGCGGGACGACGACCGCGAGGATGGCGGCGAACACCATCGTTGCGACATGCAGCGACTGGTTCAGCAACAGCCAGACGACGAACAGCGCCAGCGACAGCGGCGGCGACGGAAGGATTCGGCGCATCAGGGCGTGACTCCCTTGGGTTGGTTCGGCGAGGGGTTGGGCACCTGCCGTGCGCCGGCCACGGCGTCGCGGTAGGCCTGGGGCGCGAACAGGCCGTCGGCCGTGGCGCTCGCATGCTGCATCACGGGGCCGGCCTCGATGGTGAGCGCGACCGACGCCGCCAGCAGCGCCGCCACCGGCAGCACTTCCATCGCGCGCAGGCTCGGCATCGCGCTCAGCGGCTGGGTCCAGAAGTGGCGGATGCCGGTGCGGCTCAGCGCCACCAAGGTCATGAAGCCCGAAGCCAGCAGCAGGCCGAGGAAGAGCCAGCTCGAGCGGCTCACGACCGGGGCGTCGAGCAGGCCCGACAGCATCGCGAACTTGCCGACGAAGCCCGACAGCGGCGGCAAGCCGGCCAGCAGCAGCGTGCAGCCGATGAAGCCCAGCCCGAGAAAGGCCACACCGGCCGGAATGGCGCGGCCGTAAAGCGCCTGCTGTTCGTCGTCGAGGTTCACGTCGTTGTGCGCCGTCAGGTCTTCCGACAGGAAGGGCGCGTTGTCGGCGGCCTCGTGCGGCGCGATGCTCGCGCCCGCGTTGCGCCAGCGCTCGATCATGTCGATCAGCAGGAAGAAGGCGCTGATCGCGAGCGTGGAGCTCAGCAGGTAGTACAGCGCGCCGGCCCAGATGGCAGGCTGCCCCAGCCCCACCGCCGCCAGCAGCGTGCCGGCCGACACCAGCACGCTGAAGCCGGCGAGGTTGGACAGCCGCTGGGTGCCGACGATGCCGAGCGCGCCGACGCAGAGCGTGGCCAGCCCGATGCCGACCAGCACGTCGTGGCCGAACTGCGCGGAGTCGCCGGTGTCGGGTGCGAACAGCACCGTCCAGAGCCGCAGCACGGTGTAGAGGCCCAGCTTGGTGAGCAGCGCGAACACCGCGCTCACCGGCGACACCGCGGCGCTGTAGGCCGGCACCAGCCAGAAGTTGAGCGGCCAGGCGCCGGCCTTGGCGAAGAAGGCGGTCGCGAGGATGGCGGCGGCCGCGTGCACCAGGCCGCGGTCGCCCGCGTCGAGCTGGGCGATGCGCACGCCCAGGTCGGCCATGTTGAGCGTGCCGGTCACGCCGTAGAGCAGCGCCGCGCCGATCAGGAACAGCGACGAGGCCGCCAGGTTGATCGCGATGTAGTGCAGGCCGGCCGACACGCGCAGCCGCCCCGAGCCGTGCAGCAGCAGCCCGTACGACGCGGCGAGCATGACCTCGAAGAAGACGAAGAGGTTGAACAGGTCGCCGGTGAGGAAGGCACCGTTGAGCCCCATCAGCTGCAACTGCAGCATCGGGTGGAAGTGCACGCCGGCGCGGTCCCAGCGTGAGGTGGAGTAGATCGACGCGGCGAAGGCGACCACGCCGGTGAGCGCGACCATCATGGTCGAGAGCCGGTCGGCCACCAGCACGATGCCGAAGGGCGCGCGCCAGTTGCCCGCAAGGTACACGCCGATGGAGCCGGGGCCGCTGCCGGTGTCGGCGGCATTGACCCAGCGCAGCAGCGCCAGCGCGACCAGCAGGCCGATCAGGCCGGAGACCACGCTCAACGCCGACTTGATGCGGCGGCGCTTCTCGTCGAGCAGCAGCATCAGCGCGGCCGTCAGCATCGGCACCAGGATCGGCACCGCCACCAGGTGCGGCATGCTGAACTCGAGGAAGCGGTCGAGCAGGCGGAGGAACTCGGTCATTCGCCGGCCTCCCGGGCGCGCTCTTCGCCGTCGACGTGGTCGGTGCCGCTCAGGCCGCGCGAGGCCAGCATCACGACCAGGAACAGCGCGGTCATCGCGAAGCCGATGACGATGGCGGTGAGCACCAGCGCCTGCGGCATCGGGTCGGCCGTGTTCGCCAGCGTGGAGGCCACGCCGGCGATCAGCACCGGCTCGCTGTCGACCTTCAGCCGGCCCATGCTGAAGATGAACAGGTTGACGGCGTAGGAGATCAGCGTCAGGCCCATGATGACCTGGAAGGTGCGTGGACGCAGCAGCAGGTACACGCCCGAGCCGGTGAGCACGCCGATGGCGATGGCGAGCACGGCTTCCATCAGGCAGCGCCCTTCGCGGTCGGCGTGGCATCGGCCTCGGCGGCTTCGCGTTCGGCCTGTTCGTCGGCCCAGCGGTGGCTGCGCACCGACTGATGGGCCAGCGCCGTGAGGATGAGCATCGTTGCGCCGAGCACCAGCGAGAACACGCCCATGTCGAAGAAGAGCGCGCTCGGCACATGGAGCTCGCCGAGCAGCGGCAGGTGCAGGTGGGCGGTGTGGGTCGTCATGAAGGGATAGCCCAGCGCCACCGAGCCGCCACCGGTGGCCAGCGCGAGCAGCAGGCCGATGGCGATCCAGCGGCGCGGGTAGATGCGCAGGTGCTCCTCGACCCATTCGGTGCCCGACACGATGAACTGCAGCACCAGCGCGACCGACATCACCAGCCCGGCGACGAAGCCGCCGCCCGGCGCGTTGTGGCCGCGCATGAAGAAGTAGACCGCGACCAGCACCGACAGCGGCAGCAGCAGGCGCACCAGCACGGCGGGCACCATCAGGTAACCGATGGCGCTGTCCTTGGCGCGGCGCGGGTTGATCAGGTCGCTGCTGCCGTCGTCGGTCTGCAGACGCTGCTGCGTCGGCAGTGCCATCGATTCGATGGCCGGGCGGAAGCGGCGCAGCAGCGCGTACACGGTGAGCGCGACCACGCCGAGCACGGTGATCTCGCCGAAGGTGTCGAAGCCGCGGAAGTCGACCAGCATGACGTTGACCACGTTGGTGCCGCCGCCCAGGCTCAGCGCGTTGTCGAGGAAGAAGGGCGAGATGCTCTGAGGAAACTCGCGCGTCATCATCGTCCAGGCCAGCGCCGCCATGCCGGTGCCGGCGGTGGCGGCCACCAGCAGGTCACGTCCGCGGCGGCCCCACGGGCGCAGCCGCGCCGAGGCGGGCTGCACCGCGGCCTTGCTGCGCATCGGCAGCCAGCGCAGGCCGAGCAGCATGAGCACGGTGGTCACCGCCTCGACCACGAGCTGCGTGAGCGCCAGGTCGGGGGCCGAGAACCAGATGTAGGTGATGCAGCAGACCAGGCCGGCCGCAGCGGCGAGCATCAGCGATGCGAGCCGGTGGAACTTGGCTTGCCAGGCGGCCGCCAGCGCGCAGCCCATGCCGATGATCCAGGTCATCGCGAACATCGGCGAGAAGGGCAGCAGCTCGCGCGTGCCGCGACCGCCGGGCGTGAGCCACAGGGAGGCTGTGGCCCCGGCCACCGCCACGAGCACCAGCAGCAGCAGTTGCGTCTGCAGGCGGCGCGTGCCGAAAAGGCGGCGGCTGCGCCGGCCCGCTTCGCTCAGGCGCGCGAGCAGGTTCTCGAAGATGCGCTGGCCGTCGAAGCGGTGCAGCACGGGCGTGTAGTCGAGGCGACCTCGCGCGCGGCCGCGACGCTGCGCCAGGTACAGCACGGCGCCACCCGCCAGCGCCACGAAGCTCATCACCAGCGGCAGGTTGAAGCCGTGCCACACCGCCAGGCTGTAGTCGGGCAGTACGCCACCGACCACCGGCAGCGCGGCAGCCGCCAGCAGCGGGCCGACCGACCAGGCCGGCGCCACGCCCACCACCAGGCAGATCAGCACCAGCAGCTCGACCGGCACGCGCATCCAGTGCGGCGGCTCGTGGGGCTGCTTGGGCACCGCGTCGCCGCAGGGCGGGCCGAAGAAGACGTCGAACACGAAGCGCGCCGAATAGGCCACGCTGAAGACGCCGGCGAGGGTGGCGATGACGGGCAGGCTGAAGTCGACCCACGGCGTCGACTGGATGAAGACCGTTTCGGCGAAGAACATCTCCTTCGACAGGAAGCCGTTGAGCAGCGGTACGCCGGCCATCGACGCGCTGGCGATGATGGCCAGCGTGCCGGTGATCGGCATCAGCTTCATCAGGCCGCTGAGCTTGCGGATGTCGCGCGTGCCGGTCTCGTGGTCGATGATGCCGGCCGCCATGAAGAGCGAGGCCTTGAAGGTCGCGTGGTTCATGACGTGGAACACCGCGGCCACGGCCGCCAGCGGGCTGTTGAGCCCCAGCAGCAGCGTGATGAGCCCCAAGTGCGAGATGGTCGAGTAGGCCAGCAGCGCCTTCAGGTCGCGCTGGAACATCGCCGCGAAACCGCCCAGCAGCAGGGTGATGGCGCCGGCACCGCCGACCAGCCAGAACCATTGCTCGGTGCCCGACAGCACCGGCCACAGCCGGGCCATGAGGAAGACGCCGAGCTTCACCATGGTGGCCGAGTGCAGGTAGGCCGACACGGGGGTCGGCGCGGCCATGGCGCGCGGCAGCCAGAAGTGGAAGGGGAACTGCGCGCTCTTGGTGAAAGCACCGAGCAGCACCAGCACCAGCACGGTGGTGTAGAGCGGGTGGTTGCGGATCAGTTCGCCGGAGGCGAGCACCACGTCGAGCTCATAGCTGCCGACGATGCGGCCCAGCACCAGCACGCCGGCCAGCAGGCACAGGCCGCCCATGCCGGTCACCGTGAGCGCCATGCGCGCACCGCGCCGCGCGTCGCGCCGGTGGTGCCAGTAGCCGATCAGCAGGAAGGAGAACAGGCTGGTGAGCTCCCAGAACAGCACCATCTGGACGATGTTGCCCGAGAGCACCACGCCCATCATCGAGCCCATGAAGGCGAGGAAGAACGAGAAGAAGCGCGGTACCGGGTCGGACGCCGACATGTAGTAGCGCGCGTACAGCACCACCAGCGCGCCGATGCCCAGCACCAGCATGCAGAACAGCCAGGCGAAGCCGTCCAGGCGGAAGACCAGGTCGAGGCCGAGGGCGGGCAGCCATTCGACCTGCTGGCGGATCACGTTGCCGTTCGCAAGATCGGGGAAGTGCAGCGCCGCGCCGATCGCGCAGCCCAGCGCGACCAGCCCCGCCAGCGTCGACTCCCGGTTGCGGGCGTTCGAAGGCAGCAGGGCTGCCAGCACGCTGGCGATGAAGGGGAGTGCAACGAGAAGGACCAGGGGCATTGCGATCGATTCTATCGACCGCCCCTGCCCGGTAGCCTCCTAAAACTGCAGCGTGGCCGACGGCTTTTCAGGCCATCGGGCGCGTGTCCGCCCTCAGGCCGAGAGCCACTGGATACTGCGAAAGCCGAGCCAGGTCAGCATGAAGGAACCCGCCAGGTGGGTGAGGGCGGTCAGGGCGGCCACGCCGGCGCGGCCTTCCATCATCATCGTGACCACCTCGAGGGAGAAGCTCGAGAAGGTGGTGAGCCCGCCCAGGAAGCCGGTGATGATGGCCAGGCGCCAGACCGGGTCGAGCCCCGGCATCGCCTGGAAGAGCGCAACCGAGACGCCGATCAGGTAGCCGCCGACGAGATTCGCTGCGAGGGTGCCCCAGGCCATCAGCCCGGCGCCCAGCCACAGGCCGAGGCCCCAGCGACCGAGGGCGCCCAGCGATGCGCCGATACAGATGGAAATGACGTTCAAAAGCATGCCGCGATTATCGCGACGCTACTTTTCACTGCCCATCATCAGGTCGGGCAGGCTCGTGACGATGCTCGGGAAGATGGTGATGAGCGCGATGCACACCACCAGGCAGAAGAAGAACGGGATCGCCGCCTTGGCGATCACGTTGCTGTCCTTGCCTGTCATGTTCTGCAGAACGAACAGGTTGAAGCCCACCGGCGGGGTGACCTCGGCGATCTCGACCAGCAGCACGATGAAGATGCCGAACCAGACCAGGTCGAAGCCGGCCTTCTGGATCATCGGCAGCACCACGGCACTGGTCAGCACGATCATCGAGATGCCGTCGAGCGCGGTGCCGAGCACCAGGTACACCACCACCAGCGCGCCGATCAGCGCATAGGGCGACAGGTGCATGCTGTCGACCCATTCGGCCAGTTCACGCGGGATGCCGGTGAAGGCCATGGTCTTGGTGAGGAAGGCCGCGCCCGCCAGGATGAACATGATCATGCAGCTGGTGCGCGTGGCGCCCATCAGCGCGTCCTTGAAGTTCTTCCAGGTCAGGCTCTTGCCGTAGGCGGCGATGGCCAGCGAACCCAGCACGCCGAAGGCCGCGCACTCGGTGGCCGTGGCCCAGCCCGCGACCAGCACCCAGACGATGAAGACGATCAGCAGCGCGCACGGGATCAGGTTGCCCGACAGGCGGATCTTCTCCCTGAAGCTGGTCGGCGGATCGGCCGGCGGCACTTTGTCAGGATTGCGCAGGCTCCACCAGGCGATGTAGCCCGAGAACAGCAGCATCAGCAGAAAGCCCGGCAGGAAGCCGGCCAGGAAGATGCGGATGATCGACGCGTCGGCCGCCACCGCGTAGACCACCATCGTGATCGACGGCGGGATCAGGATGCCCAGCGTGCCGGCCGTGGCGAGCGAGCCGATCGCCAGCTTCTCGTCGTAGCCGCGGCGCTTGAGTTCGGGCAGTGCGACCTTGGCGATGGTCGCGCAGGTCGCGGCCGAGGAGCCCGAGACCGAACCGAACACGCCGCAGCCGATGATCGTGGTGTGCATCAGCCGGCCCGGCACGCGGTTGAGCCAGGGGCGCAGGCCTTCAAACATCTCTTCGCTGAGCTTGGTGCGGAACAGGATCTCGCCCATCCAGATGAAGAGTGGCAGCGCCGCCAGTTCCCAGCTCGCATTGCTTTCCCAGAAGGAAGAGAACAGGTTCTTGGCGGGCAGCGTGCTGGTGAAGAAGGCCTGGCCGACCCAGCCCACGATGGCCAGCGTCATCGCGATCCAGACGCCGCCTGCCAGCAGCACCAGCATGATGACGAGCAGCAGCGCGCCCATCAGGAGAGTTTCGATCATGGTGCTGTGTCAGACGTCGGAGGAAAAGTCGCCGGCGGCATGCCGTTCTTCGATGGCGCGCTGGTAGCTGGGCTTCTCGCCGCGCACCACGCCCACCAGTTCGTCGACCATCGCGATCAGCAGCAGCCAGCAGCCGACCACGAAGGTCGCCTGCGGGATCCAGATCGGGATGACCACCAGGCCAGTCGCCATCTCGGCGAACTCGTAGCTCTCCCAGGTGAAGCTGGTGGCCGCATAGGTGAGGTAGGCCACCGACACGGAGGCGATCAGCAGGCAGATGACGTCGAGCACGCGACGCACCTTGAGCGGCACGGCGTCGAGCAGCAACGTGACCCGCACGAAGTCGCCGTGGCGGAAGGCATGCGCCATCGCCAGGAAGGCCGCGGCGGCGCAGAGCCAGGCCACCACGTCATTGAGCCCGCTCACATGCCAGTTCATCTGGCGGCCGACGCCGGCCAGGATCATCAGCACGAAGATCAGGAACACGCAGAACGCACCGAGCGCGCCTGCACCGTCGTACAGACGATCGAGGAATCGGCGCATCGTTTACTTTTTCTTGTAAGCGTCGACGATCGCTGCGCCATCCGCACCGGCGGCCTTGAGCCAGTCGGCCTGCATGATGCCGCCCACCTGGCGCATGTCGGCGTCGAGCTTGGCCGACGGCTTGTGGATCTTCATGCCGCGTTCGGTCAACAGCTTTTTGTACTCGGCGTTCTTTTCTTCGGCAACCTTCCAGCCGCGGGCTTCCGCATCGGCCGCGGCCTTGAGCACGGCGGCCTTGGTCGGCGCGTCGAGTGCGTCGAAGGACTTGGCGTTGACCAGGATCGCGTTCTTCGGGATCCACGCCTGCGTGTCGTAGAAGTTCTTGAGGCTTTCGTAGGTCTTGGTGTCGTAGCCGGTCGAACCCGAGCTCATGTAGCTCTCGATCACGCCGGTCGCCATGGCGGCGCTCAGCTCGGCCTGCTGGATCTGCACGGGCTGCGCGCCGATCAGTTCGGCGATCTTGGCCGTGGCCGGGCTGTAGGCGCGCCACTTGATGCCGCGCAGATCGGCCACCGAGCCGATTTCCTTCTTCGAATAGATGCCCTGCGGCGCCCACGGCACCATGAACAGCACCTTGATGCCTTGCGCGGCCAGCAGCTTTTCCAGGGCCGGCTTGGAGGCCGTGTACAGCTTCATGGCTTCGGGGTAGGTCGTGGCCAGGAAGGGCACGCCGTCGAGCGCATAGATCGGGTTCTCGTTGGCGAAGTTGGCCAGGAGGATTTCGCCGGCCTGGGCCTGGCCGCTCTGCACGGCGCGCTTGATTTCCGGTGCCTTGAAGAGCGATGCGTTCGCGTGCACGGTGATCTTCACCTTGCCACCCGTGGCGGCGTCCACGTCCTTGGCGAACTGGGCAATGTTCTCGGTGTGGTAGTTGGTCGCCGGGTAGGCCGTCGGCAGGTCCCACTTGGTTTGCGCAAAGGCGATGCTGCCGAAGGTGAGGGCGGCGACCGCTGCGATGGCGGCACGGGCGAACTTGTGATTCATGAGCTCTCCAGGATGAGGAAGAAAATGCGAAGCGAGCATACGTGCAAATATCGGGCCACCTGGAGGGGCCTTTCCCCAGGCGTGCCTCACAACGAAAAGGCCGCCCGTGGGCGGCCTGGATCGAGAGGCGCGTCTGCGCTTACTTGGCAGGGGCTGCAGCCGTCTTGGCCGCCGGTCCCTTGGGCACTGCCGCCGGTGCCGTGAAAGTCTTGCCGTTGACCGTCAGGCCTTCAGCAGAAAGCTTGGCAGCCGTCTTTGCCTTCACGCCCTTGACGCGTTCCATGAGGTCGCCCCAGTCCTTGAACTCGCCTTTCTGGCGCGCATCGAGGATGCGCTTGGACATGGCCGGGCCGACGCCCTTGAGACCGTCGAGGTCGGCCGCGCTGCCCTTGTTGACGTCGACCGCCGCGAAAGCGGCGACGGCGAACAGCATGGCCGAGACGGCCAGAATCTTCTTGAACATGACACTCTCCCTGAGTTTGTGGATGGATAACACACGGCGCGTGGTGCGTTCTTACCGCGCGCGGCAGGGAGCTTAGAGGGCCGTCTCCGCGAAGATCAAGGCAGGAATTCGCGTTGTCCCGCGCAAATCCTGGCCTCACGTTCGCCGACTCAGAGTTCTTCGACGCGCCGCGGCGGGTAGCTGTCCCAGGCCTGGCAGCCCGGGCAGTGCCAGAAGTGCTGGTGCGCCTCGAAGCCGCAGGCGGCGCAGCGGTAGCGCATCAGCGGACGTGCGGCCTGGTCGAGGGCGCGCTGCACCTGGGGGTGGTACTGCTCGTCCGCGAAGGTTTCGCCGGCCAGCCAGCGCGAGGCGGCGATCAGCGAGGGCTGGTGCGCCAGATGCGCGATGTAGCCGTCACGCGGCGTCGGTGGTGCGTCGTCGTCGGCCAGCCCGTCGGGCAGCGGCACGTTGCCGCCCAGCGCGATGATGGCCTCGAGCACGTCGACCGAAGGCAACGCCGCATAGCGGCGCTGCAGCAGCGACAGTGCCTCGCCACTGCGCTGGGCGGCGACAGCGGCCTGCTGCAGGGTCGCCGCATAGAGCGGCAGCGCCAGCGGTGCCCGCTCGCTCAGTGCCAGCAATGTTTCGAATGCGGCCCGCGCGTCGCCCTGGCGCAGTTGCAGGTTGGCCATGTCGATGGCCGGGCGCGGTGCGTCGGGGGCGGTCGCGCTCGCCTGGTGCAGCAACGCCTCGGCCGCGGCGGCGTCGCCCTTGCCGAACTGTTCGGCGGCCTGTTCGCACAGGTGGTGCGCGCGGCGGGTGGCGTAGCTCGCCTGCTCCGCATCGTCGAGCTTCGCGGCCACGTCGGCGGCTTGTGCCCATTCGCGCGAGCGCTCGTAGATGGCGAGCAGGGCCAGGCGCGCCTCGTTCTGGTAGCGCGTTCCCTCCAACTTCTGCAAGGCGGCCTCGGCGCGGTCGAGCAGGCCGGCGCGAAGGAAATCCTGCGCGAGCGCATGCTGTGCCCGCTCGCGGTCGACGCGGGACAGGTCACCCCGTCCCAGCAGGTGCTCGTGCACCCGCACGGCCCGCTGGTACTCGCCGCGGCGGCGGAACAGGTTGCCGAGCGCGAAGTGCAGCTCCTGCGTGTCGGGGTCGTTCTGCACCGCCTCGATGAACGCATCGATGGCCTGGTCCTGCTGCTCGTTGAGCAGGAAGTTGAGTCCGCGGAAGTAGGCTTTCGGCGCCTGCCGGTTCTCGAGCTTCAGTTGGCGCAGGTCGAAGCGCGAGGCGAGCCAGCCCAGCACGAAGGCCAGGGGCAAGCTGAAAAGCAGCCAGCTGAAATCAAAGTCCATGTTGACGCACGGCGGGAAGGTCGGTCGGCAGGGTGTTCGGTACCGCCGGCGCGGTCACGGCGGGCGTGGCGGGCGGCGGCTCGGCCGGACGCTGTGCCGCGGCCCGGTGCTTCCACCAGCCCGGCAGCATGCCGAGCGCGCCTACAACCAGTCCGCCCGCGAAGGCGGCCAGCACCACCAGCACCAGGGGCGCGCGCCACGAGGTGCCGAAGAAGAAGTAGACGGTGGCGTCGTGCTGGTTGTTCAGCGCGAAGGCAAAGAGGGTAAAAAAAATGGCTGCCTTGAGCAGCCACAGGAGGTATTTCATCAGCGTCCCCTTGGGCTCGCCGATTCTACGGTTGAGCTGACGGCGCGGACGGCTTGCGTTCAGCGGCGTCCATTTCCGCGGTGCGTGCATCCACCGCTTCGCGCAGCGCCTTGCCCGGCTTGAAGTGCGGCACGCGCTTCTCCGGAATCTGCACGCTTTCGCCCGAACGCGGGTTGCGTCCGATGCGCGGCGGCCGGCGGTTGACCGAGAAGCTGCCGAAACCGCGGATCTCGATGCGATGGCCGCGCACCAGCGCGTCGCTCATCGCGTCGAGGATCGTCTTGACGGCGTACTCGGCGTCGCGGTGCGTCAGCTGCGAAAAGCGGGCCGCGAGTTCTTCAACGAGGTCTGAGCGTGTCATGTGCCGAACAAAACGGAGGCGAAAAAAAAGACAGAGCGACCTTGCGGTCGGCTCTGTCTTGCGGACGCAGCTTACTTGCTGTCGTTGTTGTCGAGCTTGGCGCGCAGCAGGGCGCCCAGGCTCGTCGTGCCCGCGTTCTCGCGTGCCGACTGCTGGCTCAGGTTGGCCATGGCGCCTTGTTCGTCGACCATGTCCTTCTGCTTGATCGACAGCTGGATGTTGCGGGTCTTGCGATCCACATTCACCACCACGGCCGTGACTTCGTCGCCTTCCTTGAGCACGTTGCGGGCATCTTCGACGCGGTCGCGCGAGATTTCCGAAGCACGCAGGTAGCCGATGATGTCTTCGCCGAGGTCGATCTCAGCGCCCTTGGCGTCCACCGTCTTGACCTTGCCGGTGACGATCTGGCCCTTGTCGTTCACGGTCGTGAACGTCGTGAACGGATCGCTGTCGAGTTGCTTGATGCCCAGGCTGATGCGTTCGCGGTCGACGTCGACTGCCAGCACCAGCGCCTCGACTTCCTGGCCCTTCTTGAAGTTGCGCACGGCGGCTTCGCCGGTTTCGTTCCACGACAGGTCCGACAGGTGAACCAGGCCGTCGATGCCGGCAGCCAGACCCACGAACACGCCGAAGTCGGTGATCGACTTGATCGGGCCCTTGACGCGGTCGCCGCGCTTGGTGTTCTGCGCGAACTCCTGCCACGGGTTGGCCTTGCACTGCTTCATGCCCAGGCTGATGCGGCGCTTGTCTTCGTCGATTTCCAGAACCATGACTTCGACTTCGTCGCCGAGCGAGACGATCTTGTTCGGCGCGATGTTCTTGTTGGTCCAGTCCATTTCGGAGACGTGCACCAGGCCTTCGATGCCCGGTTCGAGTTCGACGAACGCGCCGTAGTCGGCGATGTTCGTGACCTTGCCGAACAGGCGGGTCGATTGCGGGTAGCGGCGCGAAACGCCCATCCATGGGTCGTCACCCATTTGCTTCAGACCCAGCGAGACACGGTTCTTTTCGGTGTCGAACTTGAGGATCTTGGCGGTGATTTCCTGGCCGGCCTGAACGACTTCGCTCGGGTGGCGAACACGGCGCCAGGCCATGTCGGTGATGTGCAGCAGACCGTCGATGCCGCCGAGGTCCACGAACGCACCGTATTCGGTGATGTTCTTGACCACGCCACGGACAACAGCGCCTTCCTTCAGGGTTTCCATCAGCTTGGCGCGTTCTTCGCCCATGCTGGCTTCGACCACGGCACGGCGCGACAGCACGACGTTGTTGCGCTTGCGGTCGAGCTTGATGACCTTGAATTCCAGGGTCTTGTTCTCGTACGGGGTCAGGTCCTTGATCGGACGCGTGTCAATCAGCGAACCCGGCAGGAACGCACGGATGCCGTTGACCAGGACCGTGAGGCCGCCCTTGACCTTGCCGCTGGTGGTGCCGGTGACGAACTCGCCGGATTCCAGCGCCTTCTCGAGCGCAAGCCACGAGGCCAGACGCTTGGCGGTGTCGCGCGAGAGGATGGTGTCACCGTAGCCGTTCTCGACGGAACCGATGGCCACGGAAACGAAATCGCCGGCCTGGACTTCGAGTTCGCCCTTGTCGTTCTTGAACTCCTCGATCGGCACGTACGCTTCGGACTTGAGGCCGGCGTTCACGACGACGTGGTTGTGCTCGACGCGCACGACTTCAGCGGTGATGACTTCACCGGTGCGCATTTCAGAACGCTTCAGGGACTCTTCGAACAGGTCGGCAAAAGATTCGGACATTGATTTTTCCTTCCGTCACGCAGGGTTCGCAGCTGCACCATTGCAACTGGCTTGGGTCTGGAGACGGCGGTTGTGGGCTTGGGGCCCGGTTGGGTTGCGAAAACCGGCAAGCCGATGCGCTGTCGCGCGGCGGGGACTTGGCCGGACTGAAACACCGATCAAGAGGACTTGAAAGGCTGTGTTTCCTGCCACCAGTTCAACACCTGCTCGACCGATTGCGCGATCGAGAGTTGGGAGTTGTCCAGGCGGCGGGCGTCTTGCGCTGGTTTCAGAGGGGCGACGCTGCGGGAAGAGTCCCGGGCATCGCGAGCTTCCAGGTCGGCGCGAAGACTGTCGAGTGTAGTTGAAATCCCCTTTGAAATCAACTGCTTATGCCGCCGTTCGGCGCGCTGGGCGGCGCTGGCCGTCAGGAAGACCTTGAGGGGGGCCTGCGGGAAGATCACGGTGCCCATGTCGCGACCGTCGGCCACCAGGCCGGGCAGGCGGCGGAAGCGCTTCTGCAGCGACAGCAGGGCCGCGCGGACGGCGGGCAGGGCCGAGACGCGCGAGGCATCCATGCCGGCGGCTTCGGTGCGGATGGCGTCGCTCACGTCCTCGCCGTCCAGCAGCACCTTGCCCTTGACGAACTGCAGGGGCAGCGCTTCCGCCAGCGCGGCGATCTCGGCCTCGTGGGCTGGCTCGGGTTCGAGCCCCTTGCGGCGGGTGGCCAGGCCGGTCACGCGGTAGAGCGAGCCGGAATCGAGGTAGTGGTAGCCCAACTCGTGGGCCACCTCGACGGCGAGCGTGCCCTTTCCGGACGCGGTCGGCCCGTCGATGCAGATGACCGGGACCTCGGGCACGTCGATGACGGTGAACAGCGTCTCGAAGTAGTCCGGAAAGGTCTTGGCGACACAGTGCGGATCGAGGATGCGCACCGGCAGGCCGGCCGGGTTGAAGGCGGCGAGCGAAAAGCACATCGCCACGCGATGGTCGTCGTAGGTCTTGATGCGGGCGGCACGCCAGTCGGCGGCAGCGAGCGGATGCACCCGGATGAAATCCGGCCCGTCCTCGACGGTGGCGCCGAGCTTGCGCAGCTCGGCGGCCATCGCATCGATACGGTCGGTTTCCTTCACGCGCCAGCTGGCGATGTTGCGCAGCGTGCTGGGGCCGTCGGCATGGAGCGCCATCACGGCCAGCGTCATGGCGGCATCGGGGATGTGGTTGGCGTCCAGGTCGATGGCCTTCAGCGGCCAGGCGCCGCGCGCGACCTGCAGCCAGTTCGGGCCGCTCTCGACCATTGCGCCCATCTGGCGCGCGGCCTCGATGAAACGGATGTCGCCCTGGATCGAGTCGGCCCCGACGCCCTCGATGCGCAGCGCGCCGCCGGTGGCCGCCAGGGCGCCGAGCGCGATGAAATAGCTGGCCGACGAGGCATCGGCCTCGACATGGATCTCGCCCGGCGAGCGGTAGCGGCTGCCTGCTGCAATCGTGAAGCGCTGCCAGCCATCGCGCTGCACGACGATGCCGAAGCGCGCCAGCAGGTTCAGCGTGATCTCGATGTAGGGCTTGGAGATCAACTCGCCGATGACGTCGATGGTGATGTTGCGCGCGGCCACCAGCGGCAGGGCCAGCAGCAATGCCGTCAGGAACTGGCTCGAGACATCGCCGCGCACGCGGATCGGCGCATCGAGCGTCAGGTTCGCGGGCGCGACCGGGTGGATGCGCAGCGGCGGGTAGCCTGGGTTGCCGAGGTAGTCGATCTGGCAGCCGAGCTGCGTGAGCGCATCGACCAGGTCGCCGATGGGGCGCTCGTGCATGCGGGGCACGCCGCTGAGTTCGAAATCACCGCCCAGCAGCGACAGCGCCGCGGTCAGGGGCCGCATCGCGGTGCCGGCATTGCCGAGGAACAGCGTGGCCTGCGGCGTCTGCAGCTTGCCGTTCAGCCCGTGGATGCGCACGGTGCTGCCCGACAACTCGACGCCGCAGCCCAGCGCGCGCAAGGCGTCGAGCATCACGCGGGTGTCGTCGGAGTCGAGCAGGTCGTGAACCGTGGTCGTGCCCTCGGCCAGCGCGGCCAGCAGCAGCACGCGGTTGGAAATGCTCTTGGAGCCCGGCAGGCGCACGGTGCCCGCAGCTGCGACAAAAGGGGGAAGGTCGAGAAAAGCGGTCGAGAACATGGATCAGTTGCCAGGCGAACGCCACTGCGAACGGGTGCGGCGCGCCGCCTCGATCGCTTCCTCGAGGGCCTGCGCATCGCCGGCAGCGAGCAGCGCCTCGAACTGCATCAGCGTCTTGCGAAAGGCTTGCGATTGCAGCAGCACCTGTTCGCGGTTGGCCAGCAGGATGTCGCGCCACACGGCGGGGTCGCTGGCGGCGATGCGGCTGAAGTCGCGAAAGCCGGTGCCACCGCGCTCGAGCAGGCGTGCGCCGTCGGGCTGTTCGGCGATGCCGTTGATGAAGGCGAAGGCCAGCAGATGCGGCAGGTGGCTCACGGCCGCGAAAGCGCTGTCGTGCTCCTGCGGCGTCATGGTGAGCACCTGGGCACCGATGGCGGTCCAGAGCTGCGTGGCGCGCTGCACGTTGGAACGCAGCGTGGTCTTGGTCGGGGTCAGGATCACCTGACGGCCGTCGAACAGCGAGGCTTCGGCGTGCTCGACGCCGGCGACTTCCTTGCCGGCGATCGGATGGGCCGGCACGAAGCTGGCGAACTGCGTCTGCAGGCCACGGCGTGCCGCTTCGATCACGTCGCCCTTGGTGGAGCCGACGTCCATCACCAGTGTGTCGGACGACACACCGTGGCGGATCGCCTTGAAGGTCGCTTCGGAGGCGGCGACCGGCACGGCGACCAGCACCAGGTCGGCACCGGACACCGCCAGCAGCGCCGAGGGGGCAGCCACGTCGATCACACCCAGCTGGCGCGCACGGTCCGTGGTGGAAGGCGACTTGCTGTAGCCGACGACGCGCTTGACCAGCTTGGCGCGCTTGAGCGCCAGCGCAAACGAACCGCCCATGAGGCCGCAGCCGATCAGACCGAGTTGCTCGAACATCCGCGAGCCTCTCAGGACGTGACCGGGTAGGCGCCCAGCACCTTGTAGAAGGCGCACAGGCCGCGCAGTTCCTCCAGCGCCGCCGCCACGTTGGGCTGCGATGGGTGGCCGTCGAGGTCGATGTAGAAGTAGTATTCCCACTGGCCGGTGCGGGCCGGGCGCGATTCGAAGCGCGTCATCGACACCTTGTTGGCCTTCAGCGGCATCAGCAGGTCGTGCACGGCGCCGGGTCGGTTCGGGACCGACACGACCAGGCTGGTGCAGTCACGGCCCGAGGCCGGCGGCATCGCCAGCGTCTGCGGCAGGCAGATGATGGCGAAGCGGGTGCGGTTGTACGAATCGTCCTGGACGGCGTGCGCCACGATGTGCAGCCCGAAACGGGTGGCGGCGCGCTCGCCCGCCAGCGCGGCCCAGGCCGGGTTCTCGGCAGCGAGGCGGGCGCCTTCGGCATTGCTCGAGACGGCGCGGCGTTCGGCGTGGGGCAGGTGTTTGGACAGCCAGGTCTGGCACTGGGCCAGCGCCTGCGGATGCGCGAGCACGGCCTCGATGCCGCCCAGCGCATTTTCCTTGCGCAGCAGGTGGTGGCGAACCAACAGGCTCACCTCGCCCACCACGTGGGTCGGGGAATGCAGGAAGAGGTCGAGCGACCGGGTGACGACGCCTTCGGTCGAGTTCTCGACCCCCACCACGCCGTACTGGGCGCTGCCGGCCGCCGTCGCATGGAAGACTTCGTCGAAGCTCGCGCAATAGATCAGGTCGGCCGCGCCGCCGAAATATTCGACGGCTGCGGCTTCGCAGAAGGTGCCTTCGGGGCCGAGCACCGCGACCCGCTGGGGTGATTCGAGCGCCAGGCAGGCCGACATGATCTCGCGCCAGATGGCCGCGACGTGCAGGCTCTTGAGCGGGCCCGGGTTGCTGCCCTGCATCTTCTCGATCACCTGCGCCACGCGGTCCGGGCGGAAGAAGGGCGTGCCTTCGCGTTTCTTGACTTCGCCGACCTGTTCGGCGACGTGCGCGCGCTGGTTCAGGAGGTCGAGCAGGCGCTGGTCGAGTGCGTCGATCTGCACACGCAGATCGGCGAGGCTGGCGGAGTTTTCGGGCGCCGCGGGCGAGGAAGGGGTCTGGGACATCGTGCGAGAAGAAAACGGGCAGGCCTCAGGCCTGCGACCGCTCGAATTCTCGCATGTAGGCCACCAACGCCTGAACCCCCTCGAGCGGCATGGCGTTGTAGATGCTGGCGCGCATGCCGCCCACGGACTTGTGGCCCTTGAGCTGCAGCAGACCGGCATCGCGTGCGCCGGTCAGGAAGGCCTCGTTGCGGCGCTCGTCGCGCAGGAAGAACGGCACGTTCATTCGCGAACGGCAGGCCGGGTCGATGCGGTTCTCGTAGAAGGACGAGCCGTCGATGAAGCCGTAGAGCAGTGCCGCCTTGGCGATGTTGCGCTGCTCCATCGCGGCCACGCCGGTCAGCTCGCCCTCGCGCTGCTGCAGCAGCCAGTCGAAGGTCAGACCGGCCACGTAGATGCCCCAGGTCGGCGGCGTGTTGTACATCGACTGGTTGTCGGCGACCGTCTTGTAGTTGAAGGCGCTCGGGCAGATCTCGAGGGCGCGGCCCAGGAGGTCGTCGCGCACCACGACGATGGTCAGGCCGGCGGGGCCGAGGTTCTTCTGCGCGCCGCCGAAGGCCAGGCCGACACGGCGCCAGTCCACGGAACGCGACGCCACGTGGGAGGAGAAGTCGATCACCAGCGGGGCGTCGCTGCCGAGGGCCGCCAGATCGGGAAGCTCCTGGAATTCGATGCCGTTGATCGTCTCGTTGGTGCACAGGTGCACGTACGAGGCGCCGGGCGTCAGCTGCCAAGTCGACGGCTCCGGCAATCGCGTGTGTTGGCCGTCGGCATTGCTCGCGACGATGCGCGCGTCGCAGTAGCGCTGCGCTTCCTTTTGCGACTTGACGCTCCAGCTGCCGGTGATGACGAAGTCGGCGACCGTGCCGCGCGACAGGTTCATCGGCACGATGGCGTTCTCGCCCAGGCCGCCACCCTGCATGAACAGGATGTGGAAATTGGCGGGAATGGCGAGCAGCGTGCGCAGGTCGGCTTCGGCCTTGGTGGCGATGGCGCCGAATTCCTTGCCGCGGTGGCTCATTTCCATCACGCCCATGCCGCTGCCATGCCAGTCGAGCATTTCGGCGGCCGCGCGCTGGAGCACGGCTTCGGGCATGGCCGCGGGGCCGGCGGAAAAGTTGTACGGGCGGGCGCCCACCGGCGCGTGCGTCACTTCTTGGCGGGCGCTTTGGCCGCTGGCTTGGCCGGTTGCTGTGCCGCAGGCGGCTGGCCGTTGGTCGGAGCGCCCAGGGCCTTGGCCACGCTCACGTTGAGGGCCTGAAGCTTGGGGTCGATCGTGGGACGCACATCGGCCACCAGCTTCTGGGTCAGCGCATTGCCCAGCTGCGGGTTCAGGTCCGAGAACTTCTTGTTCAGCGGCGAGCTGAGCCAGGCGACGAGCTGCTTGAGTTCGTCTTCGTTGAAGTTCTGCTCCAGCAGCGGGCCGACGGTGGTCGGTGCCAGCTGGATCGCCTTGTCGCGCACGATCGGGAAGGCTTCCTGGACGTACTTCTGCACTTCGGCTTCGGCGGCCTTGCCGAGCGCTTCGCGCTTCTCGGCCGGCACCTGGGTCTGCAGGTATTCGCTGCCGGCCTGCAGGATGGGGGCCACCGAGTCGTTGACCAGCAGGCGCGCCATGCCTTCGACGGCCGGACGCTGGACGTCGAGCAACTGCTTGACGAGCGCGGCCTTGTCTTGGGCCATGGCGATCGAACTGGTTGCCAGTGCGACCGTCAGGACCGCAAGCTTGAAATTTTTCACTGAGGATTCTCCGTTGAAGATGTGGAAGTGTCGTCGCTGCCGGCGTCGTTCTCGACGTTGGCATCGTTTTCGACGATGCGCTGCAGTCCGCTGAGTTTGGCGCCTTCGTCCAGGCCGATGAGCGTGACGCCCTGGGTGGCTCGACCGAGTTCACGAATTTCGGCGACCCGGGTGCGCACCAGCACACCCTTGTCGGTGATCAGCATGATCTCGTCGTCGGCATGCACCAGCGTCGCCGCGACGACCTTGCCGTTGCGCTCACTCTGTTGAATGGCAATCATGCCTTTGGTTCCCCGGCCGTGACGGGTGTACTCGGTAATGCTTGTGCGCTTTCCGTAACCGTTCTCGGTGGCGGTCAGGACGCTTTGCTGTTCGTCTTCGGCCACCAGCATCGCAATGACGCCCTGGCCCGCCTCGAGCGACATGCCGCGCACGCCGCGGGCATTGCGGCCCAGCGGCCGCACGTCTTCCTCGTCGAAACGCACCGCCTTGCCGCCGTCGCTGAACAGCATCACGTCGTGCTTCCCGTCGGTCAGTGCCGCGCCGATGAGGTAGTCGCCGTCGTCGAGGTTGACCGCGATGATGCCGCCCTTGCGCGGGTTGTTGAACTCGTCGAGCGCGGTCTTCTTGACCGTGCCCATGGAGGTCGCCATGAAGATGTACTGGTCGGACGGGAAGGTGCGCTTGTCGCCGGTCAACGCCAGCACGACGTTGATCTTTTCGCCTTCCTGCAGGGGGAACATGTTGACGATCGGTCGGCCTCGCGAACCCCGCGAGCCGGCGGGTACTTCCCACACCTTCAGCCAGTAGAGCCGGCCGCGGTTGGAGAAGCACAGGATGTAGTCGTGCGTGTTGGCGATGAAGAGCTGGTCGATCCAGTCGTCTTCCTTGGTCGCCGTCGCCTGCTTGCCGCGCCCGCCGCGCTTCTGCGCACGGTATTCGCCCAGCGGCTGGCTCTTGATATAGCCGCTGTGCGAGAGTGTCACGACCATGTCGGTCGGCGTGATCAGGTCTTCGGTCGACAGGTCGAAGGCACTGTGCTCGACCTGGCTGCGGCGCGCGCCCAGCTTGGTCTGACCGAATTCCTGCTTGATGACGGCAAGTTCGTCGCCGATGATGGTCGACACGCGCTCCGGTCGGGCCAGGATGTCGAGCAGGTCGTCGATCTCGGCCATCACCTCTTTGTACTCGGCGACGATCTTGTCCTGTTCCAGGCCGGTCAGGCGCTGCAGGCGCATCTGCAGGATTTCCTGGGCCTGTGTCTCCGACAGGCGATACAGCCCGTCGCCGCCCATGCCGAATTCGCGCTCCAGGCCATCGGGGCGGTAGTCGTCGGCATTGATCACGCCGCCATCGGCGCGGGTGCGGGTGAGCATTTCTCGCACCAGCTTGCTGTCCCACGGCTTGCTCATCAGCTCGGCCTTGGCGACCGGCGGCGTCGGCGCATTGCGGATGATCGCGATGAAGTCGTCGATGTTGGCCAGCGCCACGGCCAGGCCTTCGAGCACGTGGCCGCGTTCGCGCGCCTTGCGCAGCGTGAACACGGTGCGGCGGGTGACGACTTCGCGCCGGTGCTGCAGGAAGACCTGGATCAGGTCCTTCAGGTTGCACAGCTTGGGTTGGCCGTCGATCAGCGCCACCATGTTGATGCCGAAGGTGTCCTGCAGCTGGGTCTGCTTGTACAGGTTGTTGAGCACCACCTCGGGCACTTCGCCGCGCTTGAGTTCGATCACCAGGCGCATGCCCGACTTGTCGGACTCGTCCTGGATGTGGCTGATGCCCTCGATCTTCTTCTCGTGCACCAGTTCGGCCATGCGCTCCTGCAGCGTCTTCTTGTTGACCTGGTAGGGCAACTCGTCGACGATGATCGCCTGGCGCTGGCCGCGGTCGATGTCCTCGAAGTGGCACTTGGCGCGCATCACCACCTTGCCACGGCCGGTGCGGTAGCCATCCTTGATGCCGTTGATGCCGTAGATGATGCCGGCGGTGGGGAAGTCGGGCGCCGGGATGATCTCCATCAACTCGTCGATGCTGGCGTCCGGGGCCCGCAGCAAATGCAGACAGGCGTCGACCACCTCGTTCAGGTTGTGCGGCGGGATATTGGTGGCCATGCCGACGGCGATGCCGCCGGAGCCATTGACCAGCAAATTCGGCAATTTGCTGGGCAGCACGGCCGGTTCTTTTTCCGAGCCGTCGTAATTGTCCTGAAAGTCGACGGTTTCCTTGTCGATATCGCCCAGCATTTCGTGCGCGATTTTCGACAGCCGAATTTCGGTATAGCGCATCGCCGCCGCCATATCGCCGTCGACCGAGCCGAAATTGCCCTGGCCATCGACCAGCATGTGGCGCATCGAGAAGTTCTGTGCCAGCCGCACGATCGTGTCGTACACCGACTGGTCGCCGTGCGGGTGGTACTTGCCGATGACGTCGCCGACGATACGCGCCGACTTCTTGTATGGCCGGTTCCAGTCGTTGTTGAGTTCGTGCATCGCGAAGAGCACGCGGCGATGCACCGGCTTCAGGCCGTCTCGGGCGTCGGGGAGTGCGCGACCTACGATCACGCTCATGGCGTAGTCGAGATAGCTGCGACGCATTTCCTCTTCGAGGCTGATGGGAAGTGTTTCTTTGGCGAACGAGGTCATGGGCAGCAGGCGGACAGCAAGGACCGAAATTTTACGCCCCTGGCGGTGTCGTACCGCAGCAACACAAGGCGGCTATTCCGCCGCCGTCCTACGCTTCGTACGCCGGTGCGGGGCTGTTTGTCAAAGACCCTATGGCACAATCGCCTCAACGTTTTGGGTGGTGGTCACTTAAAGCGTCCTTGATTCGCAGCGCGGCTGCGGCTTTTTCCCCAAGAGGAGAACCATGAAGAAACTGAATAAAGTGGCGATGATGTTTGCAGTCGCTGCGCTCGCCACTGCCGCCGGCGCGCAGACCCGTGTCACCGCAGCAAATGGCGGTCCCGTCATTGACAACTGGCAAAACGGCACCGGCGAACTCGTCTGGAAGAACGGCACGAACGAACTGTGCTGGCGCGATGCCAACTGGACGCCTGCAACGGCTGCCAAGGGTTGCGATGGCGCCCTGGTTCCCGCCGCACCCGCGACGGTCGCAACGCCGAGCACCCCGGTTGCTCCGGTCGCCCCGCCGGCACCGCCCGCTGCTTCGAAGGTCACCTTTGCCGCTGACGCTTTCTTCGACTTCGACAAGTCGGTTCTGAAGCCTGAAGGCCGCGCCAAGCTCGACGACCTCGTGTCGAAGATCCGTGACGTGAACCTCGAAGTCATCATCGCCGTCGGTCACACCGACTCGGTCGGTTCGGACGCCTACAACCAGCGCCTGTCGGTTCGCCGTGCAGAAGCAGTCAAGGCCTACCTGGTGACCAAGGGTATCGAACGCAATCGCGTCTACACCGAAGGCAAGGGCGAGAAGCAACCTGTGGCGGACAACAAGACCGCCGAAGGCCGCGCCAAGAACCGCCGCGTGGAAATCGAAGTTGTTGGTACCCGCGCCAACCGTTGATTCGTAAGAATCTTCGACAAGAACCCCGCTTCGGCGGGGTTTTTTTATGGGCTCTTCGATAATGACTTCCATGACAGAACACGTGAACGCCGATCCGGCGGAACTCGCCAAGTTTTCCGAGCTGGCCCACCGCTGGTGGGACCTCGACAGCGAATTCAGGCCCCTGCATGAGATCAATCCGCTTCGCCTGGAGTGGATCGACGGCCTGGTGCCGCTGGCGGGGCTGCGCGCCCTCGACGTCGGATGCGGCGGCGGCATCCTGGCGGATTCCATGGCGCGCAAGGGGGCCGACGTCCTGGGCATCGATCTGGCGGACAAGGCGTTGAAGGTGGCGCAACTGCATGCGCTCGAGGCGTCGACGCCGAACGTGAAGTACCGCAAGGTCAGCGTCGAGGCGCTGGCGGCAGAACAGCCAGCCAGCTTCGACGTGGTCACCTGCATGGAAATGCTCGAACACGTCCCCGAGCCTGCGTCGGTCGTCAAGGCTTGCGCCGACCTGGTCAAACCGGGCGGCTGGGTGTTCTTCTCGACCATCAACCGGAATGCCAAGGCCTTCATGCTGGCCATCGTCGGGGCGGAGTACGTGCTCGGCATGCTTCCCCGCGGGACGCATGAGTACCAGAAGCTGATCCGTCCCAGCGAACTCGCCGCCTACTGCCGCGCCGCCGATCTGGATCTGCGCCACACGCGCGGTCTCGAACACAACCCGCTGACCCGCCGCTACTGGCTCAGCGCGGACACCAGCGTCAACTACATGTTCGCCACCAGGAAGCCCGGCTGATGGCTGCCGTTTCCATCGAGGCGGTGCTGTTCGATCTCGACGGCACTTTGGTCGACAGCGCGCCCGAACTGGGTGCGGCGGCCGACAAGATGCGTGTCGATCGGGGCTTGCCCTGCTTGCCGTTGGCGCAGTATCGGCCCATGGCCGGTGCCGGTGCCCGCGGCATGCTCGGCATCGCTTTCGGCATCACGCCCGACATGCCGGACTTCGCCGCGCTGCGCGAAGAGTTCTTCCAGAACTATGAAGCGCGCATGTTGCTGAACACGCATGTTTTCGAGGGTGTGGCCGAGTTGATCGGCTCTTTGCAGACCCAGCGGCTCGCATGGGGCATTGTGACCAACAAGTCAAAACGCTTCACCGAGCCGCTGGTGCGATCGATCGAGGCGTTCTCGAGCGCCGGTGCCGTGGTCAGCGGCGACACCACACCGTTTTCCAAGCCGCACCCCGAGCCTCTGTTCGAAGCGGCCCGCCGCCTCGACCTCGACCCGGCGCGCTGTGTCTACGTCGGCGACGACGAGCGTGACATCATCGCGGGCCGCGCCGCGGGCATGCGCACCGTCGCCGCCACCTACGGCTACATGGGCGCGCAGGCAGACGCGACGCGCTGGCAGGCCGATGGTGCGATTGATTCTCCGGTAGCGCTCTTGCAATGGCTGAATACGGCCTAAAATGATGAGCTTGGGGCTGCACTGGTTTCGACGTGGGTTCGGAATCGCAGCGGTGCATGTCGAGCTGAATGCGCTCGTAAAACAGATTCAAACAAACTAACTGCAAACGACGAACGTTTCGCACTCGCTGCTTAATTGCCAGTGAGCCTTGCAACAGTTGGCCGATGGGCTGGGCAAGGGGGTGAAGGAGCAATCTGACACCTCCCGGCTGCAAGGATAATTACATGGGCTGGTTTCGATCCGGGTGCCTTGGGTCGGGACGAGAAAATAGGGCACTGGCGTCCGGTTTAGCGTGCGACTGCGCGACTCCGGAAGCGAGATCCAAATCAGACCGCTAAACATGTAGATCTGTGCGAAGAAGGCTTGCGGACGGGGGTTCAAATCCCCCCAGCTCCACCATTTTCGAAAGGCCAGGTTGTTCGATGAGCGACTTGGCCTTTTTTCATTTCGGCGCCGTGCCGACGATCGCCTTCGATGCGCCACGGCGCAGCGGCGCCCGGCTTCGCTCGTTGTTGTGCCCGACGAATTTGCGCAACAAGTTCAGCAGTTCCGCGCTCTCTTGGGGACTGAGGCCATGGAGCAGCGTGGTCTGCAAAGTCTGGATGGGCGACTTCAGGCTGTCGAGCAGCGCCTCGCCTGCCGTCGTCAACTCGAGACGCCGCCGTCCCCGCACGCCGACGCTGCGCGAAATCCATCCCTTGGCTTCCAGCCGCGCCGCAATGTCGGCGCACGACGAAGTGTCGATGGCCACTTCCTGGGCGAGGGTGAGCTGATCAATGCCCGGCTTCTCGCCGAGCACCTTCAGCACGGCGTACTGGATCGGCGTGACCTCGCGGCCCACGACGTCCAGGAACACCGAGACCGAGATCTGGTGCGCACGCCGTATCAGATGGCCCGGCTGGTCGTGGAGGTCGATGAGGGAGGGATCGTGCGGCGGGTGTGGCATGCGCATTGGACCGGCGATGGCGAAGAAGAAGCCGAGCGATTCTCTCCCACTGCCACGTCGGCACGGCGGTCCCGCTCCGGGCCTGTGCGCTACAGGTCCAGCACCAGCAGCTTCGAGCGCGCGCGCGAGCAGCACGGGGTGAACTGGTCGTTGGCCGCCTGCTCTTCGGGCGTGAGATACAGGTCCTTGTGATCGGGCTCGCCCTGGAGCACGCGCGTGAGGCAGGTCCCGCACACGCCCTGTTCGCACGACACCTGGACCTCCACGCCCGCATCGCCGAGGGCCTGCACGACGGTGCGATCGGCAGGGATGCGGATCACACGGCCCGAGCTGGCGATCTGGACATCGAAAGCGCCGTCCGTGGCCGAGGGTGCAACGTTCCCGCCAAAGAACTCGAAGTGCAGTCGCGTTTCGGGCCAGCCCGCGGCGCGGGCGCTGGCCAGGACCCAGTCCATGAACCCCTTGGGGCCGCACACATACAGGTGCGTCCGGTCGGGCCTGGCGCGCAGGACCTGCTCGATGGCCAGCTTCTGTTCGACCGCGCCGTCGTCGAAATGCAGGGTGACCTGCGGGGCGAAGGCTGCATCGGCGATGCGCTGGCGAAAGGCGGTGCGCTCGGGCGATCGGGTGCAGTAGTGCATCTCGAAGGGATGACCGATGGGGGCCATGCGTTCGGCCATGCAGAGGAGGGGTGTCACGCCGATCCCGCCCGCGAGAAGGAGGCTGTGCGACGCATCGCTCGCGATCGGGAAGTGGTTCTTCGGCGCACTGATGCGCAACGTCATGCCTTCCTCGATCTCGTCGTGCATGGCGCGCGAGCCCCCGCGCGAGGCCGGGTCGCGCAGCACACCGATCAGGTAGCGGTGGCTTTCGGTGGCGTCGTTGCACAGCGAGTACTGCCGCGTCAGGCCCGAGGGCAGGTGCACGTCGATGTGCGATCCGGCCGAGAACGCCGGCAAGCTCTGGCCATCGGTGCGAACGAGCTCGAAGGTACAGATGTCGATCGCCTCCGGCGTCTTGCGCGCGACGCGCACGGTGAATTCCGAGGTCTCGGTCATGGATGTCGTCGCGTCGGGTTCATGCGGCCGCCGAAGCGGTGGGCGTCGTCGCCTGCTCCTGCGCGATGAGTCGCTCGATCACGCGGCGCGATTGCACGCCACCTGCATCGATGTTGAGCTTGAGCAGCGCCCGCGCGGGATGCGCCAGAAGGTTGCGCTGCTGCTGCTCCAGCATCTGCAGGTCTTCGCTGAAGATCTGGCCCTGGCCTTCGCGAATGCTCTCGGTCAGCGCCTTGTCTTCGGGCCGGAAGTTGCGCGCCATGCCCCAGAAGTACCAGATCGAGGTGTCGGTCTCCGGCGTGATGAAGTCGACGAC
Organism: Variovorax cryoconiti; assembly: GCF_051216395.1. Classification (NCBI taxonomy): domain Bacteria; kingdom Pseudomonadati; phylum Pseudomonadota; class Betaproteobacteria; order Burkholderiales; family Comamonadaceae; genus Variovorax; species Variovorax cryoconiti. The sequence goes on from NZ_JBPJZI010000002.1 coordinate 683,487, forward strand.
GATGCTCGATGCCTTGTGGGCCGCGTCGGCCGAATAGCCGCCCTTGCCGGCATGCGCCACGCCGACCTCGATCAGCACATGGCTCGGCGGCGTGAAGCGGCAGATCTGCCAGCGGTCCACCGGCACGTCGTCGGCCAGGCCGTTGCCGCGCAGGGCCATGCGCCAGAACGGCGGGGCGGAAATGTTCTCCATCATGCGGCTGGTGATGACCTCGTCGCCTTCGACGCGTGTCGCGACCGGGGTCTCGTCGATCTCCTTCTGGCCGATGCTGCTCGCATGCACGTAGGTCTCGTGCGTGAGGTCCATCAGGTTGTCGACCATCAGGCGGTAGTCGCACTGGATGTGATACAGGCCGCCGCCATAGGCCCACTCGCTGCTCTCGGCCCAGGCGAGGTGAGGCAGCTTCGCGGCGTCGGCCTGCTCGGCGTCGCCGGGCCAGATCCAGACGAAGCCATAGCGCTCGATCAGCGGGAAGCTGCGGATCGGCGGGAAGCCGCGCACGCGCTGGCCGGGCATTGCCACCGTCTTGCCGTCGCAGCCCATCTCGAGCCCGTGGTAGCCGCACACCAGCTTGCCGTCGACCACGCGCCCGAGCGACAGCGGGGCGCCGCGGTGGGGGCAGAAGTCCTCCAGCGCGGCGACGCGGCCGTCCGCATCGCGGTAGAAGACGATCGATTCGTTGCAGACCTTGCGGCCCAGCGGCTTGTCGCTGACCTCTTCGCTCGTGCAGGCGACGTACCAGGCGTTCTTGGGGAACATCGTGAGGCTCCTTGTCCGGATGAAATGGATCTGACCCCAGTCGATCAGTACACTGATTGTCGAGCTTGTCGGAGTTGCCGAAATTCGGGTTTACCCGTTCTTCAGGCGCGGAGCACGTGTTCGCGTCGATGCCGACGGTAGCTGTGGCTGTACCCGGGCGTTGCATGATCGGCCGCGCAAAGGCTTGCGGGGCGGCTGAAAGCCAGTGCAGCATCGGCGTTTCACCAGGAGACAACACCATGAAGATGATTCACCGGGCCACGCGTTGGTCGGTGGCTGCCGCCGTGTTGGCGACAGCCGTATGGCCCACCGTGCACGCCGCGTCGCAGGCGCCGGTGGCGGCGCAGAACGGCATGGTTGTGAGCGCACAGCATCTCGCGACCCGGGTCGGCGTCGACGTGCTCCAGCGCGGTGGCAATGCGATCGATGCTGCCGTCGCAGTGGGCTATGCGCTGGCCGTGGTCTACCCGGCCGCGGGCAACCTTGGCGGCGGTGGCTTCATGACGGTCCAGCTGGCCGATGGCCGCAAGACCTTTCTCGACTTCCGCGAGAAGGCCCCGCTCGGCGCCACGGCGAACATGTACCTCGACAAGGACGGCAACGTCGTCAAGGGGCTGAGCACCAACGGCCATCTCGCCGTCGGCGTGCCGGGCACCGTGTCGGGCATGGAGTACGCGCGCACGAAGTACGGCACGATGCAGCGCGCGGCTCTGATCGCTCCGTCCATCGCGCTGGCCGAGAAAGGCTTCGCGCTGGAGCAGGGCGATATCGACATGTTGCTGACAGCGACCAGCGACTTCAAGAAGGACGGCGTGTCGGGCGCCATCTTCCTGAACAAGGGTGAGCCCTTCGCAGTCGGCCAGAAGCTGGTGCAGAAGGACCTGGGCAAGACGCTGCGCGCCATCAGCCAGAAAGGCACCGACGGCTTCTACAAGGGCTGGGTGGGCCAGGCGATCGTAGCGTCGAGCCAGGCGGGCAAAGGCCTCATCACCCAGGCCGACCTCGACCAGTACAACACGCGCGAGCTGGCGCCGATCGAGTGCAACTACCGGGGCTATCGGGTCGTGTCCGCACCGCCGCCGAGCTCGGGCGGCGTGATCATCTGCGAGATGCTCAACATCCTGGAGGGCTACCCGCTGAAGGACCTGGGTTTCCGCTCCGCGCAGGCGGTGCACTACCAGATTGAGGCCATGCGCCACGCCTACGTCGACCGCAACAGCTACCTGGGCGATCCGGACTTCGTGAAGAACCCGCTCGACCGCCTGCTGGACAAGGGGTATGCCGAGAAGATCCGCGGCGTGATCGACCCGGCCAGGGCCGGCGTCTCGAAGGACATCAAGCCCGGCGTCGCGCCGCACGAAGGCAGCAACACCACGCACTACTCGATCACCGACCGGTGGGGCAACGCGGTGTCCGTCACCTACACCCTGAACGACTGGTTCGGCGCCAAGGTCACGGCCGCCAAGACCGGCGTGCTGCTCAACAACGAGATGGACGATTTCACCGCGAAAATCGGCGTGCCCAATCTCTACGGCCTGGTGCAGGGCGAGGCCAACGCCATCGCTCCCGGTAAGCGGCCGCTGAGCTCGATGAGCCCGACCATCGTGAGCAAGGACGGCAAGCCGGTTTTCGTGGTCGGCACGCCCGGCGGCAGCCGGATCATCACGGCGGTGCTGCACACGATCCTGAACGTGGTCGACTACGGCATGAACGTGCAGGAAGCCGTCGATGCGCCACGCTTCCACCAGCAGTGGCTGCCCGACGTCACCAATGTCGAGACTTTCGCGATCAGCCCCGACACCCGCAAGCTGCTGACCGACATGGGCCACAACCTGGGCGTGCCCCAGCCGGCGAACCACATGGCGGCGATCATCGTCGGTGCGCCGTCGCTGGGCGGCAAGCCGGTCGGCAACAATCGCTTCTACGGCGCGAACGATCCGCGGCGCAACACCGGGCTCGCGCTCGGCTACTGAACCTACGCTTTACCGGCGGCTGCCGAGCCGGCCGCCGGACCCATCGATGCAACTCCAGGACATTCTCTACACCCAGGGCTTCGGCACGCGCCGCGTCTGCGCCGGGCTCTTGCAGCAAGGTTTCGTGACGATCGACGGGGTGGCCGTCACCGACCCCGCCGCCGACGTGGCGGTCGCCGACGGCCTGCGCTTCACCGTGCAGGGCACCGCCTGGGAATACCACGACAAGGCCTATGTGCTGCTGCACAAACCGGCCGGCACCGAGTGCTCCCAGAAGCCGTCGACCTGGCCCAGCATCTACACGCTGCTGCCGTCGCCGCTGCGCCTGCGGCCCAACAAGGGCGCGGTGCAGGGCGTGCAGGCCATCGGCCGGCTCGACCAGGACACCACCGGCCTGCTGCTGCTGACCGACGACGGCCAGTTCATCCACCGCATGGGCTCGCCCAAGCACCATGTGCCCAAGGTCTACGAGGTGACGGTCAAGCATCCGCTGGACGATGCCCAGGTGCAGAAGCTGCTGGCCGGCGTGGTGCTGGACGACGACCCGAAGCCGGTGCGCGCGGCTGCCTGCGAAGCGGTCGCGCCGCTGCACCTGCGCCTCACCCTGACCGAGGGCAAGTACCACCAGGTCAAGCGCATGGTGGCGGCGGTCGGCAACCGGGTCGAGGCGCTGCATCGGTCGCAGATCGGCTCGCTGGTGCTGCCGGCGACCATGGCGCCTGGCCAGTGGCGCTGGCTCCGTGCCGCCGAGGTCGAGGCGCTGCGCAGCGCGCGCTGACCTGTGGTTTTGCTGGCAAATTCGCCTGCCTCGCGTGCGGGCGGTCAGCCGCCGCTAAGGCTTGCACGTTATGGTTCGACCTGCTGTCCCCGGAAGCTTCCCTTGCGATTTCTTGCCACCGCCCCCGGCCGCCTCGCGGCCTTTTTCTTCGCCTGCGCCCTGCACGCGTTGCCCGCCCTGGCTGCTGAACCGCCGCCGCTCTTCGTCCTCAATTCGCTCGACGCCACCGTCAGCGTGGTCGACCCGGCCACCTGGACGGAAAAGAGCCGCATCGCGACAGGCAAGGAGCCGCACCACATCTACATGACGCCGGACGAGCGCTCGGTGATCGTGGCCAATTCCGCCGGCGATTCGCTCACCTTCCTGAACCCCCGCACGGGCGACGTGCAGCGCGTGGTCTACGGCATCATCGACCCGTACCAGCTGCAGTTCTCGCGCGACATGAAGTGGTTCGTGACCGCGGCCAACCGCCTGAACCACGTCGACATCTACCGCTGGGACGGCAAGGACCTGACGCTGGCCAAGCGCATCGCCACCGGCAAGACGCCCAGCCATCTCTGGATCGATGCGACCAGCACCGTGGCCTACGTGACCATGCAGGACAGCGACGAGCTCATTGCCATCGACCTGGCCACCCAGACCATCCGCTGGCGCACCGCCACCGGCCCCATGCCGGCCGACATCTTCGGCATCCATGGCGACCGCACCCTGCTGGTCGGGCTGACCGGCAGCGATGGCGTGCAGGTGTTCGATGTGGCGGGCCCGCAGCCCAAGGCGGTCGGCAAGATTCTCACGGGCAAGGGCGCGCATGCGTTCCGTTCCGCAGGGGATGGCCAGAGCGTGTTCGTCAGCAACCGCGTGGCCAACACGATCAGCCGCATCGACCTCAAGACGCTGCAGGTGATCGAGAGCTACCCGGTGCCGGGCGGTCCGGACTGCATGGACCTGTCGGCCGACGGCAAGACGCTCTACGTCACCTCGCGTTGGGCCAAGAAGCTCAGCGTGGTCGATCTGGCCAGCCGCAAGGTGGTGCGCCAGGTGAACGTCGGGCGCTCGCCGCATGGCGTGTGGACCCTGGACCATGCCAAGCGCTGACCGGCCGGTGCGCCGCCGCCTCGTCGCCGGGCTGCTCGCCTTCTGCGTCGCGGGCAGCGCGGTGGCGCAGGCGAGGTGCGACAAGCCCCTGTACCTGACCTTCGACACCGGCCACATGGGCGTCGCGCCGCTGATCGCCGAGGTGCTCAAGCGCCAGGACGTGCGCGTGACCTTCTTCGGCGCGGCCGAACGCACGCTGACCGACGGCGACAGCCTGGACAACCACTGGGCTTTGTGGTGGAAGGCGAGGGCGGCCGAGGGCCATGAATTCGCCTCGCACACCTACGACCATGTCTACTGGCGCGGTGACGTGAAGGGCATCGAACCCCGATTCCGTGTTCGTCCGTCGGCCGGCGGCCTGGCGGGCCGCGAGTTCACCTGGAGCGCGGCCAAGTACTGCGAGAACATCCAGCAGGCCAGCGACCGCATCGGCCACGTCACCGGCAAGAAACCGTTGCCGCTGTTTCGCGCGCCGGGTGGCAAGACCTCGCCCAAGCTGCTGGCCGCCGCCAAGGCCTGCGGCTTCGAGCACGTCGGCTGGGCGCCGGCCGGTTTCCTCGGCGACGAACTGCCCAGCGAGACCTTTCCCAACGACAAGCTGCTGCAGCAGGCCCTCGACCGGATCCAGCCGGGCGACATCCTGCTCGCGCACCTGGGCATCTGGTCGCGCAAGGACCCGTGGGCGCCCGCCGTGCTCGAGCCGCTGATCGTCGGCCTGAAGGCCAGGGGCTTCTGCTTCGAGACGCTGCGGGCGCATCCCGCCTATCGCGCCTGGATCGCGGCGCACCCCTGAGCACCGAGGCGGCGCGGCGATGGAATGGTTCACCGATCTTTTTTCGAACTGCCAGCAGTGGCTGTTCGAGGCGGCCGTGCAGCCGCTGGTCTATGGCATCGGTCTGGGCGGTTACGTCGAAGACGCCTTCGACGCCACCGGCTGGCTGCTGGTCGGGCTGATCCAGATCGCGGTGCTGCTGGCGGTGATCGGCCCGCTGCAGCGTTGGCGGCCAGCCGAACCGGTGGTCGACCGGCGCGCGATCCGCACCGACGTGCTCTACACGCTGATCCATCGGCTCGGGCTGTTCCGCCTGGGCATGTTCTTCCTGCTGCAGCCGCTGTTCGACGACGGGCTGGGCCTGTTGCGGGGCGCCGGCTGGGGCACGCTGCACCTTGACGAGCTCTGGCCGGGCGTGACCGACGTGCCCTGGGTCGCGTTCGCCATCTACCTGGTCGTGCTCGATTTCGTCGAGTACCTGATCCATCGCGGCCAGCACCGCTTCAACTGGTGGTGGGGCCTGCATTCGCTGCACCATTCGCAGCGCCAGATGACGATGTGGAGCGACAACCGCAATCACCTGCTCGACGACATCCTCCACGACACGATCATCGTCGTCGTTGCGCAGCTCATCGGCGTCGCGCCGGGGCAGTTCATCGCCATCGTAGCGTTCACGCAGCTCAGCGAAAGCCTGCAGCATGCGAACCTGCGCGCCGGCTTCGGCGCCCTCGGCGAGCGGCTGTGGGTCAGCCCGCGGTTTCATCGGGTCCACCACGCGATCGGCATCGGGCATGAGTCCGCCGGCCCGTCGACCCTGGGGGGGCACAACTTCGGCGTGCTGCTGCCGTGGTGGGACATGCTCTTTCGCACCGTGAACTTCGAGCCGCGCTACGACCCGACCGGCATCCGCGACCAGGTCGAGCCCGACGCGCAGGGCCGCGTGCGCGACTACGGGCGCGGCTTCTGGTCGCAGCAATGGCGCGGGCTGCGCCGGATGGTCGGGCGCGGCTGAGGCCTTCGGTCGTCCGCATCGCGGCGTCTTCACGGCGCGGCGTTATCCTCGGCACCCCATGCGCCTTCTTCTCGATTCCTTCTGGCGAGCCGCCGCCTACTGCATGCGCCCTCGGGTGATCGTGCTGTCGCTGGCGCCGCTGCTCGTGATCGTCGTGCTGGCGGCGGGCTTCGGCTATTTCTACTGGGCGTCGAGCGTGGCCTGGATGCGCCAGACGCTCGATGCCTGGCCGCTGCTGGCAAGCTTCTGGCGCTGGATCGGCGGCCTGTTCTCCAGCGATGTGCCGGCGCTGCTGGCGCCCCTGGTCGTGGTCTTCGCCGCGACGCCGGTGATCGTGCTGGTGTCCCTGGTCGTCGTCGCCGGGCTGATGGCGCCGGCGCTCACGCAACTCGTCGCGGAGCGGCGCTTTCCCGCGCTCGCGCAGAAGAAGGGCGCCTCGTTCGTCGGCAGTGTGCTGCGCTCGCTCGGGCTCATGCTGCTGGCGCTGGTCGCGCTCGTGGTGTCGATGCCGCTCTGGCTCATTCCTCCGCTGGTGTTGGTGCTGCCGCCGCTGATCTGGGGCTGGCTCACCTACCGGGTGATGAGCTTCGACGCACTGGCCGAACATGCCGATGCCGAGGAGCGCGCCGCCGTGCTGCGCCAGCATCGTCTGCCGCTGCTGGCCATCGGCGTGATGTGCGGTTATCTGGGTGCGGCACCGAGCATCGTCTGGGCCTCGGGCCTGCTGTTCGCGGCCGCCTTCTTCGTGCTGGTACCGCTGGCCATCTGGATCTACACGCTGGTCTTCGCCTTCTCGGCGCTCTGGTTCGCGCACTACTGCCTCGATGCGCTGGCGCAACTGCGCCTGCAGCGCGCGGAGGCGACAGCGCCCCTCGTCATTTCCCCCCCGGAGTCCCCATGACCCGTGCATTCGGCCTGATCGTCGTCGGCGACGAAATCCTGTCCGGCAAGCGCCTCGACAAGCACATGCCCAAGGTCATCGAACTGCTCGCCGCGCGCGGCCTGCAACTGGGCTGGGCCGAGTACGTCGGCGACGTCCCGACGCGCATCACGGCGGCATTGACGCGCGCCTTCGCCTCGGGCGACATCGTGTTCTCGACCGGCGGCATCGGCGCCACACCCGACGACCACACGCGGCAGTGCGCGGCGAAGGCGCTGCGGCGCGCACTGGTGCTGCATCCGGAGGCCGAAGTGCTCATCCGCGAGCGCATGCAGGACACCGCGCGCGAGCAGGGCGTGCCCTACGAGCCCGACCGCGCCGACAACGTGCACCGGTTGAACATGGGCGTGTTTCCCGAGGGCGCCGAGATCATCCGCAACCCCTACAACAAGATCCCCGGCTTCAGCGTCGACCATGTGCACTTCGTGCCGGGCTTCCCGGTGATGGCCTGGCCGATGATCGAATCGGTGCTCGACAGCCGCTATGCCGAGCTGTTCACCCAAGGGCAGTCGAGCGAGAAATCGGTGATCGTTTTCGGTGCCATGGAAGCGACCCTTACCCCGCTGATGGAGGCCATCGAGGCGACGCACGCCGGCGTCAAGGTGTTCAGCCTGCCCAGCGTGGACCACCCCGAGTACGGGCGCCATATCGAACTCGGCGTCAAGGGTGCGCCGGCCCTGCTGGACGCTGCCTATGCGCAGTTGATGGCCGGGTTGCACACCTTCAATGCGCGCCTTGGACCTGAATTGGTGCGTTAATCAGGCGTGCACCAAAATAGATTGTCCCTGCCTTTTTTTGGGGATTTGGCAGCAGGATGGGGCCCTCGGCCCCGTGCCCGCCAATGGCACAGAAACTGCATTCCCTCACCGTTGTATTTCCAACCACTCATCCAACCAGGAGAAACTGATGGCAAAGACCGTCGCCGATGTACTGAAGCTCGTCAAGGAAAACGAGGTCAAGTTCGTCGACTTTCGCTTCACCGACACCCGCGGTAAAGAACAGCACGTGACCGTGCCGGTGTCTGCTTTCGACGAAGGCAAGTTCACCGACGGTCACGCCTTCGACGGTTCTTCCATCGCCGGCTGGAAGGGCATCGAAGCCTCGGACATGCAACTCATGCCCGATCCGAACACCGCCAACATCGACCCCTTCTTCGAAGAGACGACGCTGATCCTGACCTGCGACGTGATCGACCCGGCCGACGGCAAGGCCTACGAGCGCGATCCGCGTTCGCTGGCCAAGCGCGCCGAGGCGTACATGAAGGCGTCCGGCCTGGGCGACACCGCCTACTTCGGACCGGAACCCGAATTCTTCGTGTTCGACAGCGTGCGCTGGAAGAACGACATGTCGGGCTGCTTCGTGAAGATCGATTCCGAAGAAGCCTCGTGGAACACCGACAAGGAATACGAACACGGCAACACGGGCCACCGCCCGGCCGTCAAGGGCGGCTATTTCCCGGTGCCCCCGGTCGACAGCTTCCAGGACATGCGCTCGGAAATGTGCCTGGTGCTCGAAGCCCTGGGCATTCCGGTCGAAGTGCATCACCACGAAGTGGCCAACGCCGGCCAGATGGAACTGGGCACCAAGTTCAGCACGCTGATCCAGCGCGCCGACTGGGTCCAGCTGCAGAAGTACGTGATCCACAACGTGGCCCACGCCTACGGCAAGACCGCCACCTTCATGCCCAAGCCCATCGTCGGCGACAACGGCTCCGGCATGCACGTGCACCAGTCGGTCTGGAAGGACGGCAAGAACCTGTTCGCCGGTGACGGCTACGCCGGCCTGTCGGAATTCGCGCTGCACTACATCGGCGGCATCATCAAGCACGCCCGTGCCCTGAACGCCATCACGAACCCCGGCACCAACAGCTACAAGCGCCTGGTGCCCGGCTTCGAAGCCCCGGTGAAGCTGGCCTATTCGGCCAAGAACCGCTCGGCCTCGATCCGCATCCCGTTCGTGGCGAACCCCAAGGGCCGTCGCGTCGAAGCGCGCTTCCCCGATCCGCTGATGAACCCGTACCTCGGTTTCGCCGCGCTGCTGATGGCCGGCCTCGACGGCGTCGAGAACAAGATCGATCCGGGCGAAGCCGCCACGAAGGACCTGTACCACCTCCCGCCGGAAGAAGACGCGCTGATCCCGACCGTGTGCCACAGCCTCGACCAGGCGCTGGAGCATCTGGACAAGGACCGTGCCTTCCTGACCAAGGGCGGCGTGTTCACCGATTCGTACATCGACGCGTACATCGAGCTGAAGATGCAGGAAGTCACGCGCATGCGCATGGCTGCGCACCCGGTCGAATTCGACATGTACTACTCGCTGTGATCGCAGGCCCTCGGGCCTTCGACGCATTGCTCGAAAAGGACGGCTTTGGCCGTCCTTTTTCTTTGGCCGGGAACGGCTCGCCGGAGCGTCACTCGAATTGCATGAGAATCCGCTGTCTGCGTACATCTCCTCCCAGGACCATGAAGCCTTCATCACTTGTCTTGTCGCTCATCGCCTCGTTGGCCGCGCTGCCGGCCCTTCATGCGCAGGAGCGCGTCTGGCGCTGCGGCAACGAATACACCAACAACGCGGCCGACGCGCAGAAGCGCGGCTGCAAGGTGATGGAGGGTGGCAACGTCACGGTCGTCCAGACGCCCCGCCCCGGTGGCGGGGCCGTGGGCAGCGGCACGGGCGGCAGCGCGGCGCGCGCGCCGGCGGGGAGTCCGCGGGTCGAGGGCGCCGACCAGCGCGCACGCGACGGCGAAGCCCGCTCGGTGCTTCAGTCCGAGCTTCGGAAGGCCGAAGCCCGCCAGGCCGAACTGCAGAAGGAGTACAACAACGGCGAACCGGAAAAGCAGGGCGGCGAGTCGCGCAATTACCAGAAGTACCTCGACCGCGTGAGCGAGATGAAGGCGGAAATCGCCCGCAACGAAAGCGACATCGCCGGCATCCGCCGCGAGATTGGTCGCCTGCCACCGTCAAGCACCCCCTGACATGGCCTTCGGCAAAAACACGTCTTCCCCCAAGCGCTTCCAGCCCTTCGACCTGCTTGCCACGCTCATCGCGGTGGTCAAGTCCGACGGGGCGGTGCTGTTCGCCAATGCCGCGCTCGAAGACGTGCTTGGCACCTCGCGTCGCACGCTCGAGGGCTCGCAGTTCGGCGCCTGCTTCCACGAGCCGCACGTGTTGCGCACGGCCATCGACGGCGCCCGCAGCAACGACTTCGCCACGCTGCGCTACGAGGCAATGCTCCGGCGCGTCAACCACGACCTGATGCCGGTGCAGGTGACGCTCGCGCAGAGCGACAAGGTGGGCGAACTGATCGTCGAGCTGTCACCGCTGGAGCAACAAGTGCGGCAGGACCGCGAAGAGCGCCTGCTCGACCAGGCGCAGGCCAACAAGGAACTCATCCGCAACCTGGCGCACGAGATCAAGAACCCGCTGGGCGGCATCCGCGGCGCGGCGCAACTGCTGCAGATGGAAGTCGAGTCGCGCGATCTCATCGAATACACCCAGGTCATCATCCACGAGGCCGATCGGTTGCAGACGCTGGTCGATCGCCTGCTGGCGCCGCACCGTCGCCCGCACGTGGTGGGCGACGTGAACATCCACGAGGTCTGCGAGCGGGTGCGCTCGGTCATCCTCGCGGAGTTCCCGCGCGACCTGCACATCGACCGCGACTTCGACCCGTCGATTCCGGAATTTCGGGGCGACCGCGAGCAGCTGATCCAGGCCACGCTCAACATCGCGCACAACGCCGCGCAGGCGCTGGCCGAGCGCCGCGCTGCGGGCGATGCGCGCATCACCTTCAAGACGCGCATCGCGCGTCAGGTGATCTTCAACAAGCAGTGGTATCGACTGGCACTGGAATTGCATGTCATCGACAACGGACCGGGCGTGCCCGACACCATCAAGGACCGCATCTTCTACCCGCTCGTGTCGGGCCGAGATGGCGGAACCGGCCTGGGGTTGACGCTGGCGCAAACCTTCGTACAGCAGCACCACGGCGTGATCGAGTGCGACAGCGTGCCCGGCCGGACCGATTTCAAGTTACTGATACCGCTGCCTTAGCAGCAAGGCGACAAGGAGCTGCATGAAGCCGATCTGGATAGTAGACGACGACCAATCCATCCGCTTCGTGCTGGAAAAGGCGCTGCTGCGTGAAGACCTGCCGACGCGCAGCTTCACCAACACGCGCGAAGTCCTGGCGGCGCTGGAAGTCGCTGCCGACGACGACCAGCAAGGCCCGCAGGTGCTGGTCAGCGACATCCGCATGCCCGGCGGCTCCGGCCTCGACCTGCTCGACAAGATCAAGGCCAAGCACCCCGGCCTGCCGGTCATCATCATGACCGCCTTCTCCGACCTGGACAGCGCCGTGTCGGCCTTCCAGGGCGGCGCCTTCGAATACCTGCCCAAGCCTTTCGACCTGCCACGTGCCGTTGAGCTCATCCGCCGTGCCGTCGATGAAAGCCAGCGCGAGGAAGTGGCCGAAGAACGCATGCAGGCCGCGCCCGAAATGCTCGGCCAGGCGCCGGCAATGCAGGACGTGTTCCGCGCCATCGGCCGGCTCTCGCAAAGCAATGTCACGGTGCTGATCACCGGCGAATCCGGGTCCGGCAAAGAGCTGGTCGCGCGCGCGCTGCACAAGCATTCGCCCCGCGCCAACGGCCCCTTCGTGGCGATCAACACCGCGGCGATCCCCAAGGACCTGCTGGAGAGCGAACTCTTCGGCCACGAGCGCGGCGCCTTCACCGGCGCGCAGACCATGCGTCGCGGCCGCTTCGAGCAGGCGGAAGCCGGCACGCTCTTCCTCGATGAAATCGGCGACATGCCCTTCGATCTGCAAACGCGTTTGTTGCGCGTGCTGAGCGACGGCCATTTCTACCGCGTGGGCGGCCACAACTCGGTCAAGTCGAACGTGCGCGTCATCGCCGCCACCCACCAGGACCTGGAGCAGCGCGTCAAGGTCGGCGGTTTCCGCGAGGACTTGTTCCACCGCCTCAACGTGATCCGGCTGCGCCTGCCCGCGTTGCGTGAGCGCGGCGAAGACGTGCCCGCACTCACGCGCCACTTCCTGCAGCAAAGCGCCAAGCAACTGGGCGTCGAGCCCAAGCGGATTTCCGACGCTGCGCTCACGCAGCTCGCCACCTTTTCCTTCCCGGGCAACGTCCGTCAGCTCGAGAACATCTGCCACTGGCTCACCGTGATGGCGCCGGCGCAGCTGATCGAGGCCAAGGACCTGCCGCCCGAGGTGATGGCCGTTCCGCCGCCGGGCGACGTGCCATTGGCGGTGGCGCATGCCCCGGCGGCGCTGCCGGTTGTCTCCACCGTTTCCGACATCGAATCGCCCGCCATGCCTGCGTCGGCACCCGTGGCCGCCGCGCCCGCGGCGATCGCCGAAGGCGGTGCCTCATCGGCTTGGGAAAGCGGGCTCGAGCTGGAGGCGCAGAGCCTCCTTGCGGCCGGTCGCACCGACGTGTGGGATGCGCTGTCGCGCCGCTTCGAGTCGCGCCTCATCCTCACGGCGCTGGCCAACACGCGAGGCCGTCGCATCGAGGCCGCGCAGAAGCTCGGGATCGGGCGCAACACCATCACGCGCAAGATCCAGGAACTCGGCCTGGAGTGACGGGCTCGCCGGCCCGGTCGGTCAACTACCGGCTGCGCTGGCCGAGCGTGCGCGAATCCAGCTGGAAGGTGCCGCTCTTGTCCCACAGCCAGGTGTCGACATAGGTGTGTGCACCGAGCCGTCCCGGGCTGGGCAAGGGCGATGCCTTTCGGATCAGCTCGGCGATCATTGGTGGCACCTCGGGGGCATGGCTCGGCGTGCGGCTGAAGGCCACGTTCACCACCTTGCCCGTCGCGTCGATGTCGGTTTCGACCACCACCACCGCATACACGAGCGGCGGGATCTTGCCTTTGTGGATGCGGGTCGGGTAAGCCTTGTAGATCGCGCCCGAGCCGGTCTTTCGGTAGGCCCGGACAGCTGGCGTCTGCGCGGTGATCAGCCGCACCTCGGCCACGTCGCTGCGGCCCGGCGCCTCGTCGGCCACGGTCTTCTCTTCGGATGACGAGGCCGATGCCTCGGCCGGTGCGCCGGACTTCGTCGATGTGCAGCCCGCCAGCACAGCGACCAGCGCCGAGAGCACCAGGGCGTACGTTCTTGTCGATGCCATCATGCGCGGCCTGCCGTCAGGCCGCGGTGGCCAGCTCGAGCGTGACGGGGGCGTGGTCGCTGGGCTTTTCCCATTTGCGCGGCACGCGGTCGATCGTGCACGCCACCGCGCGCGGCACCAGCGGCTCGCTCACGAGGATGTGGTCGATGCGCAGGCCGCGGTTCTTCTGGTAACCCAGCATGCGGTAGTCCCACCACGAGAAGCTCTTCTCGGGCTGGTCGAACAGGCGGAAGGCATCGGTCAGGCCCAGGCCCAGCAGCGCCTTGAAGTGCTCTCGCTCTTCGGTCGTGTGGTGGATGGTTTCGCGCAGGCCGTCGGGGTCGAAGCTGTCACGGTCTTCAGGGGCGACGTTGAAGTCGCCGAGCAGCACCAGGTTCGGGTGTGCCGCCTTCTCGGCGCGCAGCCAGTCGCGCAGGGCGTCGAGCCAGCGCATCTTATAGGCGAACTTGTCGCTGCCGGGTGCCTGCCCATTGACGAAGTAGCCGTTGACGATGCGCAGCGGGCCATTCGCAGTGTCGACGGTGGCGCTGATGACGCGCGAATGCTCGTCGCTGAAGCCGCCGATGTTCTTCGCCACGTCGCGCATCGGCGCGAGGCTCAGGATCGCCACGCCGTTGTAGGTCTTCTGGCCGAACACCGCGGCTTCATAGCCGGCCGACTTCAGCACGTCGAGCGGAAACTTGTCGTCGCTCATCTTCAGTTCCTGAAGACACAGGATGTCGACCGGGTTGGCGATCAGCCAGTCGAGCACATGCTGCAGACGGGCAGTGAGCGAGTTGACGTTCCAGGTGGTGATTTTCATGAGCAATGTGACTTGTTGTTTCAAGGAGCCCGGCCCCTCCCAGTGGCTGACGAGGCCTCCACGTCGACATCGACGATGCGAAGCGACGGCCTGCAGCCGGGCGATTTTCCATTGTCGAGCTTCGACACCGTGCTGAACGGCATTGCCGTGCGCTGCTCGATCGTCGGGACGCGGCTCGACCTGCAGAAATCGCTGGATTTCCCAGCCAGCGGCAAGATGTGTGCGCCCGTGATGTCTTGACACGCATGCATTGAAGCGAGATTGCAGGGCGCATCGTGCTCGACTTCGAGTCTCCCCCGATGCAGGCCGCCCGCTGATCAGTCGCCCCAGAACTTCCACCAGGGCCGTGGGTGACGCAGCGTCACCGGGCGGGTGTCCAGGTCGGCCGGCGTGGTCTGCGCGCCGACGCCGACGCCGCGGCGCCGAAGTTCGGTTTCCAGGGCGTGCGCCACGCCGCGCGCCGACTTGTCGCCGCGCAGGGCGCGTTGGCGCCACTCCTGCGCATGGAGCGTCAAGTCCTCGTCGCTCAAATCACGTATCGCTGTCATGTGACGATTGTGCCGTCCTCGGGAACTTCTCCTGCAGGGATCGCCCTGATGGAGCGCGGATAATGCGTTCGCACACCGTCCACCAGCCGCACCTTGAAGTGCTGCCCTCGTGGGATCCGGCGGGCTGCTGCCCCGCTCCGTTCTTGCTTCCAGCTGTCATGACGCTTCGTGTCTTTCTGATCGAAGACAACCCCACCATCCGCGACCTGCTCGTGGGCCTGCTCGAAGATTCCACCCCTTGCGAAGTGATCGCCATGGCGGAGTCGGAGGACCAGGCCCTGCGCTGGCTCGCGCGCAACGGCGAGGGCTGGGATCTTCTGGTCGCAGACCTGTTCCTGACCGAAGGGTCGGGCATGGAAGTGGTCAAGGCCTGCGCCGACCGGCTGCCGCATCAGCGCGTGGTGGTACTGACCAACTACGCCGAAGCGGCCAACGACCGTGCGTTGTCCCAGGGGGCGGACGCGGTCTTCGACAAGACTGGCCAGTTCGAGGATTTCCTGGCCTACGCCTGCGAGCGTGCCGAGGCCGGTACGCAACGTCGGTGAAGTTTGTCCATTGAACACGGACGCAGCTCAGGACACCTGCTGATTGAGCGGCACGCGATCGTCGAACGGTGGCTCGTCGTCGTCATCGCGGCCACCGAAGGCGCCAGCGATCAGCCCGGTGAGGTCCGACGTGCGAAACGCCAGCGACAACACGGTGGCGAGCGACAGGAGCTTCCAGGGCTTGATGACCATCAGCAGTGCACCGGTGCCGGCACCGTAGGCCATCAACCGGCCTGGCTGCCTTTGCGCCATGTCTTCCAGGAACGGACGCCCGAGGTCGACCGCACTGTTGAGGGGATGACGCGACCACCAACGCGCCAGCACGCCCCGGCGCGTCGTCGGACGTGGGACCGGCGTGCCGCCACGGGGTTCGCGTGTCGAGACGAGTTGAGGGGCCGCGGCGTCGCTGGGTGCCATGTCGTGGTAACCCATGGCTTCGAGCAGTTCGGCGCGCGAGAGCGCAAGCTTCTGCTTGGGCGTCAGTGGGAGCGAATTCTTAGTGTCCACGGCGTGCCTCCTTGACGGTCCGCAGGACGGCGAAGTCCGCTTCGAGTTCGTCCTTCACGTCCTGCACGTCGTCGCGCACCGATGATTTCATCGCGACCATCGCACCCACCGCGGTGAGCAGCCAGGCCACGCCTGGCACCGCCACCAGCGCCCAGTGGAAGCTGCCATGCAGGGCGCCCATCATCAACGCGATACCTGTCAGGCCGAGCGCGAGCATCAGTGCAACGAGGGCGACGACGGCACCGGCGGCCTTGTAAGCGACAGAGCGGCCCGCATCGCCCAGTTCCTTCTTCACCAGCTCGACATGGTTGCGCAGATGCGCCGCGACCAGGTCGGGGCGGCGCAGCGCCGTCATGTAGATGGGATGGATCATCCGATCAGCTCCGGCGCCCACGCACGGCGGCCATCAGCAACCCGGTGAGCAGGGCGCCGCCTGCCACCGCCATCATCGTGGCCTTGACCGGTTCCTGGGCGATGTAGCGCGTGCAGGATTCCTGGGCGGCGGCCACCTTGTCTTGCAACATGCCGAGCTTTTCGCCCGCAGCCTCCACCGCGCTGCGCGCGTAGGCCTTGCCCGTGGCAGTCGCGTCCCGGGCGACGTCCTCGGCATCGGCCGCCACGCCCTTCGCGGTGTCGAGCGCCTCGGCGGCATGGCCCTGCACGGCGCTCATCGCATCACGTCCGGCTTGCCGCGCCTCGTCGGCGACTTCGGAAGGGGTCTTTACGTATTCGTTCACCATGGCAGCACCTTTGTCGTTTCCGGGCGGCCCTGCGCCGTCCGACATTCAGTGTGCGCACCCTGGGCCCGTGTCCGTGTCGGCGATGGATCGCCTTGTGCGTAGGCGAATTGCCGTGGCGACCCCTCTCGGTACCGTGCGCCTCAGGCGGCCAGCTCGCGCGTGAGCTGGGCCGCCGGGATCGCGCGGCAGCCCGTGGCGTTCTGGCCCGACCACAGCGTGGAGAAGTCATCGCGGCCCAGCTTCTCCGCGGCGGCCTTCAGCGGCGCCAGGGCGGCGGTCGCCAGCGGGAAGGCGGGTGCCACGTCGCTCAATGGGCCGAGTTCGTCGAGCAGGCGGTTGCGCAGGCCGCGCGCGGGGCGGCCGGTGATGAGGTTGGTGAGCACGGTGTGCTCGGCACGCCGGCTGGCCAGTGCGGCGCGGTGCAGGGGCGTGGTGGTGGCCTCCGGGCACAGCAGGTAGCTGGTGCCGACCTGCACGCCGGCCGCGCCGAGCGCCATCGCGGCGGCCACGCCCGGCGCGTCCGCGATGCCACCTGCGGCGATCACCGGGATGCGGACCGCCCGGACGATCTGCGGCAACAAAGCCATCGTGCCAACCTGCGTCGTGAGGTCGTTGCTCAGGAAGATGCCGCGGTGACCACCGGCCTCCAGGCCCTGGGCGATGACGGCATCGACGCCGTGCGCCTCGAGCCAGCGCGCCTCTTCGACCGTGGTGGCCGACGCCAGCACCTTGGCACCCCAGCCCTTGACCCGTGCCAGCAGGTCGGGCGAGGGCAGGCCGAAATGGAAGCTCACGACGGGCGGCGTGAACCCTTCCAGCAGGTCGGCCGCCTCCGCGGTGAAAGGCGCCCGGCCGCCGCCGGTCGGCACGCTGCCGGGGTCGATGCCGAACTCGGCGTAGTAGGGCGCCAGGGCGGCGCGCCACGTCGCCTCGCGCGCCGCATCGGGCACCGGCGGCGTATGGCAGAAGAAGTTGAGGTTGTACGGCCGCGTGGTCTGCGCGGTGATCGCCTGCAATTCGCTGCGCAGCGTATCGGGCGTGAGCATCGCGCAGGGCAGGGAGCCCAGGCCGCCCGCGTTCGACACCGCGACGGCCATGGCGCTGCCTTGCACGCCAGCCATCGGCGCCTGGATGATCGGCAGGTCGATGCCGAGGAGTTCCTGGATGTTCATTGCGTCTCCTTCGTCTAGAGCTCAGAGGTGCAGCGCCGCCGCCGCGCCGACGAGCAGGCCTGCGCCTGCGACCGCCAGCATGCCGTACTCCAGCCACTTCTTGCGCGTCAGCAGCGCGATGGCGGCCAGTGCGATCGACACCTGCAGCACCGTGGTGGCCTGTGCCCAGCGATGGTGCTGGTGCATCTGCGCTTCCGACTCATGGTCCCACGCCGTGGCCTCGTCTTCAAGCTTCTGCGCGGCGGCCTGGATGTCGGTCTTCTCTTTCTCGTAGCGGTCGATCTTGGCCTGCAGCGCAGCCTTCCGGTCGTCGGGCGCCATGTCGCGTGCGAATTCCGTCAGCGCCTGCTTGGTGCTCTTGGCCTGGAAGTAATTCCACTGGTTCGAGGCCTCGGTCTTCTTGATGGCCGCGTTGTTCTTGTCCAGGCCCGCCGTGGCCTGTGTCGCACCACC
Source organism: Variovorax cryoconiti (assembly GCF_051216395.1). NCBI lineage: Bacteria > Pseudomonadati > Pseudomonadota > Betaproteobacteria > Burkholderiales > Comamonadaceae > Variovorax > Variovorax cryoconiti. The sequence goes on from NZ_JBPJZI010000002.1 coordinate 701,738, forward strand.
CATGTACGAGAACAGGGCGCCGACCGTGGCGATGACCGCTGTGCAGACCGCGATCTGGTTGGTCATGCGCTTGCCGCCGATGCCGTGGTGGGTGGTCCCGCCATGTTCGCCCTGCGCGGCATGTTCGAGTTCGTGGTCGTGCGGGCCGTGGACGTGAAAACCGTGGTCTGACATGGGCGTCTTTGTTGTTGTGAATGGGTGGCGCATTCGCGCCGTGCGCTCAGGCGCGTTCGAGCGTGACGAAGCTGAAGGGCAGGCCATTGCGCGACACGCCTGGTTCGCGTGCGGTCTCCCGCCAACCGCTGTCGAGCACAGGCGCGTGCGCGTCGCCGTCGAAATCCTGCGCGATCTCGGTGACAACGGCGCGTCGGGCGAGCGGTGCCGCCTCGGCGTAGATCTGCGCGCCACCGATGACCCAGACCTCCGCTTCGCTGGCACACGATGCGATCGCTTCGGGCAGGCTGGCCGCGCGCTCGGCGCCGTCGGCCTGCCAGTCGGCCTGGCGCGTGACCACGATGTTGCGGCGCCCCGGCAGCGGCCGGAACTTCGGCGGGAGCGAGTCCCAGGTCTTGCGGCCCATGACGACCGGGCAACCGGTGGTCATGCGCTTGAAGTGCGCCATGTCCTCCGGCAGGTGCCAGGGCAGGGCGTTGTCCTTGCCGATCACGCCGTTGGCGGCGCGGGCGTAGATCAGGTTGAGGCGCATCGCGAGGGTTCTTCGCTCACACCGCCACAGGCGCCTTGATGGCGGGATGCGGGTCGTAGCCGTCGAAGGCGAAGTCCTCGTACTGGTAGTCGAAGATCGAGTCGGGCTTGCGCAGGATGCGCAGCGTCGGGTAGGGACGTGGCTCGCGGCTGAGCTGCAGGGCAACTTGCTCAGCGTGGTTGCTGTAGATGTGGCAGTCGCCGCCGGTCCAGATGAAGTCGCCGACATCCAGGTCGCACTGCTGCGCCACCATGTGCGTGAGCAGCGCATAGCTCGCGATGTTGAACGGCACGCCCAGGAAGATGTCGGCGCTGCGCTGGTAGAGCTGGCAGCTCAGCCTGCCGCGTTCGCCGTCGGCCTGCGGCGGCGCCACATAGAACTGGAAGAAGGCGTGGCAGGGCATCAATGCCATCTTCGACAGCTCGGCCACGTTCCATGCGCTCACGATGATGCGGCGCGAATCGGGGTTCGTTTTGAGTGTCTTGATGACCTCGGCGATCTGGTCGATGTGACCGCCGTCGGGCGTCGGCCAGCTGCGCCACTGCACGCCGTAGACCGGGCCGAGATCGCCGTCTTCGCGCGCCCATTCGTCCCAGATGGTCACGCCGCGTTCGCGCAGCCAGTTGTTGTCGCTGGAGCCGGTGAGGAACCACAGCAGCTCCTGGATGATGGAGCGCACGTGCACCTTCTTCGTGGTGACCAGCGGGAAGCCCTCGGTCAGGTCGAAGCGCATCTGGTGGCCGAAGACGCTCTGGGTGCCGGTGCCGGTGCGGTCGGCCTTGAACACGCCGTGCGTGTCGACGTGGCGCATGAAGTCTTCGTATTGGGAGCGGATGGGACGATCGGTCATCGGTTGAAACTCAGTAGGCGCCGAACACGGCATCGAGCGCATCTTGCACGGCCTGTTGCTGCGCTTTCAGGCTGCTCACCGGCGAGCGCAGCCAGTCTCGCGGAAAGGTGGCCATGGTCGGCGTGTCGAGCACCACGTCACGCTCGTTGATGCGGAAAGCAGGATGCACGCGCTCAAGGCATTTGCCATGCACCCTTGCGTCGCGCAAAGGAATGACGATGCGCGTCTCCACGCCGTCGATATGGTCGTTCTGCACGTCCAGCACAAAGGGCGTGTGGCGGTGTTCGGACTTGTCCGGATTGGCGTAGACGTCGAAGCGCGCCATCCGCTCAGGTCGCCTTGCGGTTGGCGGGTTCGGGCTTGGGGTCGGACGTGAGATCAGGCGACTGGCGCCCGTCACCCAGACTGCCCGCGAAGGTGCGGTACTTGGCGCCCCAGACGCCGTCGCGACGAATGCGCGTGTTGTAGGCCTCGATGGCCTCCTTGTTGCGCTCGTTCCATCCTTCCCAATAGCGTCGCTCGACTTCCTTGGCCAGCAAGGCATCGACCGTCTGCGACACATTCATGCCCAGCTCGCGCGCGACTTCCAGCACCTTGCTGTTGAGCGAAAGGTTGGTTGCCTTCTTGGGTGCGTTGTCGAAACGAAGCATCGCAAATTCCTCGTACAGAATGGATGCGCATATCTTACGCGCATGAAAACCTGCGCTAAACCCGCAGCACCCGCCCCGGATTCATGATGTTCTGCGGGTCCAGCCCGCGCTTGATGGCGCGCATCATGCCCAGCGCCACGGGCGACTTGTGCTTCTCGAGCTTGTGCACCTTGAGTTCGCCGACACCGTGTTCGGCGGAGAACGAGCCGCCGAACTTCTCGACCGCGTCGTACACCAGCGTGTTGACGCGCTCTTCCTCGTCGCGCAGGAAGGCCTTGGCATCGCCTTCGACCGGGGCCTGCACGTTGTAGTGCAGGTTGCCGTCGCCCAGGTGGCCGAAGTTGACCAGCCGCACGCCGGGGATCTCGCGCTGCAGCAGGGCGTCGGTCTCGGCCACGAAGGCGGGAATGCGCGACACCGCGATCGAGATGTCGTGCTTGATGTTCAGGCCTTCCTCGGCCTGGGCCAGCGGAATGCTCTCGCGGATGTGCCAGAGCTGGTGGGCCTGTGTGAGGTTCTCGGCCACCACCGCGTCGGTCACGCAGCCGTCCTCGAAGGCGGTTTCGAGCAGCGACTCGAAGCGCGCCCGTGCATGGTCTTCGGATTCGTTGTCGGAATTCTCGAGCAGCACGCAATAGGGCGCCGAGGCATCGCCCAAGAAGGGCACGCGCAGCTGCGGCATGTGCTTGCCAACCAGGCTCAGGGCGAACTGACCCATCACCTCGAAGCCGGTGAGGCCGGCGCCCAGGTGCTTGTGCGCCAGGCCGAGCAGCGTGACCGCGTGGTCGAGCGACGGCACGGCGGCCCAGGCGGTGAGTTGCGCCGCGGGCATCGGGTACAGCTTCATCGTCGCGGCGGTGATGATGCCCAGCGTGCCTTCGCTGCCGATCAGCAGGTCGCGCAGGTCGTAGCCGGTGTTGTCCTTGCGCAGGCCGCTGGTGCCTTCCCAGATCTCGCCCTGCGGCGTGACCACCTCGAGGCCCAGGCACAGGTCGCGCGTGTTGCCGTAGCGCACGACCTGCGTGCCGCCCGCGTTGGTTGCCAGGTTGCCGCCGATGGTGCAGCTGCCTTCAGCGGCCAGGCTCAGCGGGAACAGGAAGCCGGCCTTCTCGGCGGTTTCCTGCAGCGTCTGCAGGATGCAGCCGGCCTCGACCGTCATCGTGAGGTTGGCCGCGTCGATGTCGCGCACCGCGTTCATGCGCTGCAGGCTCAGCAGCACCTGCGTGCCGCTGGCGTCGGGAATGCCGCCCACCGCCAGGCCGGTGTTGCCGCCCTGCGGCACCAGCGAACTGCCGGCGGCGGCGCACGCCTTGACGACGTCGGCCACCTGCTGCGCGCTGGCGGGGCGCACCACGGCCAGCGCCTTGCCGCGCTCGCGCTTGCGCCAGTCCTGCTCGTAGGCCGTGAGGTCGCCCTCGGTCAGTACGTGGGTCGCGCCCACGATGGCGCGCAACTGGTCGATCAGATCGGTCATGGGGTGGAAGTCTCCAGCGAAACGGCGGCCCGTGCAGCGCGGGCATCGCGCAGGCGCAGCCGCACGTGCATCGCGCAGGCCACGAAAAGCATGAGGCACAGCACGATTTCGATGCCTGCCAGTGCACGCCCGAGCGGCAAGGCGTCGCTCCAGGCGCGCACCACGCCTTCGGTGAAATAAAGCCAGATCATCAGGCTGACCCAGCGGTAGGTGTACATGCGGTTCTTGTAGAGCCCGGCCAGCGGCACCACCAGCGGCAGCACCTTGAGCGCCAGCCAGGAGCCGCCCGGGCGCAGCGGCGCCAGCCACATCTCCCACGCCAGGCCCAGCACGATCAGGCCGACGAGGCTGCCCACGGCCAGCCAGCGGGTGGCGGCGACGGCGGACGAAGGGCTTTGGGGCTGGATCACGGCATGGGCACGGAGGGGTCGCGCGCGGCGGGCGCGCAGGGCGGTCTGCGGCGGCATGCCGCAGGGCCGATGGCATGATACCGGCCATGAAACACCGGCCATGGTGGAGGGACCTTTCACACTTTCCTTGGGGCAACACGGCGGCCGTGCTGCGCGAGCGCTTTCGTGAGGACCGCCTGGGCCTGACGGCGGGCAGCCTGACCTTCACCACCACCATCGCGATGGTGCCGTTCTTCACCACGGCCCTGGCGCTCTTCACGGTGTTTCCGATGTTCGCCAAGATGCAGGGCCGCCTGCAGCGCTGGCTGATCGAGAGCCTGATCCCCGACAACATCGCGCGGCAGGTGCTGGGCTACCTGAACCAGTTCGCGAGCAAGGCCAGCGGGCTCGGCATCGCAGGCCTGATCGTGCTGCTGGTCACGGCGGTCGCGCTGATCCTGACCATCGACAAGACGCTCAACAGCATCTGGCGGGTGCGCAACCCGCGACCGCTGGCGCAACGTGTGCTCATTTACTGGGCGGCCATCACGCTCGGGCCGCTGATCCTGGCGGTGAGCCTGAGCACCACGTCGTATGTCTTCTCGGCCTCGCGCGGCGTGGTCGGCAGCGGGGGCATGCTCAAGCTGCTGTTCGATACCTTCGAATTCGTGCTGCTCGCCGGCGGCATGGCCTCGCTCTACCACTACGTGCCCAACACCTCGGTGCGCTGGGCCCATGCGTGGGCGGGCGGCCTGTTCGTCGCGGCCGCCATCGAGATCGCCAAGCGGGTGCTGGGCTACTACCTGAGCCTGGTGCCGACGTACTCGGTGCTCTACGGTGCCTTCGCCACGGCGCCCATCCTGCTGATCTGGATCTACGTCGCCTGGGTGATCGCGCTGTTTGGCGCGGTGATCGCGGCCTACCTGCCCAGCCTGCTGGCGGGCGTGGCGCGCCGTGGCGACACGCCGGGCTGGCCGTTCCAGCTGGCGGTCGAGGCGCTGCAGCTGCTCGACGCCGCCCACGCGACGCCGGCCAAGGGGCTGGGCGCGAGCGAACTGGTGGCGCGGATGCGGGTCGATGCGCTGCAGCTGGCGCCGGTGCTGGAGACGCTGGTCGCCATCGACTGGATCGCGCCGCTCGCGGAAGAACCGGCCAACGAAGACCCGCGCTACGTGCTGCTGGCCGACCCCGACGTCACGCCCCTGGCGCCCTTGCTGACCGAACTGCTGCTGCCGCGCGCCGACGCGCTCGCGCACCTGTGGCACAAGGCCGCGCTCGAGAGCCTGTGCCTGCGCGATGCGCTGGTGGTGCGCGACGATCTCCAAGACCTGACGCGGCCGAGCCAGATGGGGCGGTACGTCGATCTCGCGAGGCTTTGACCCGGCGCTGCAGCCGTCGGCGGCGACCTCGATAATCTCCACTCCACATGTCCAGGTCTTCCCCGTGAGCGCACTGCCCACACTGCCCGTTGCCGATCCTGCCGCTGCCACCTGGGTGGTCTGCCTGTGCGCAGACTGGTGCGGCACCTGCCGCGACTACCGGCCGGGCTTCGAGCGGATCGCCGCGGCGCACCCCGGGCTGCGTTTCGCCTGGGTCGACATCGAGGACCATTCGGACATCGCCGACGACTTCGACGTCGAGACCTTTCCCACGCTGCTGATCGCGGGTGCGCAGGGCACGCATTTCCTCGGGCCCCTGCTGCCGCATCCCGAGACGCTGAGCCGCATGCTCGGCGCCCTGCCGGCCGCGCAGCCGTCGAGCGCCCTGGTCGGCGTGCTGATGGCGGCCGTGGCCGCGACGCCGGCGCAGTTCGAACTCTGAGCGGCGTCTCAGCCGGTCAGGAAATCGCGCAGGGCGAAGAGCACCGCGTCCGGCGCCTCGGTCATGAGCTGATGCCCGGCCTGCACCACGACCGTTTTGGACGACGACGCCTTGGCGCTGAGCGTCTTGGCGGCCTTCTGCGGTGTCATCTGGTCGGCCGCGCCGAGCAGGAACAGCACCGGACATTGCACCGCCGCGATGGCCGCTTCGCCGTTCGCGTAGTCGTTGCAGGCGTTGAAGCCGACGTGGAACACGTTGACCTCGCGGTTGCTCGCCAGCACGCGTCGCATGAGCGCGCGCGAGCCGCCGTAGAGCCAGGTGCCGGGGCCGAGCGACGAGGGCGGCGGCGCCATCATCGAGTGCGAGAAGGTGTTGACCATGTCGATGGCCTTCATCGGCGCATTCAGCGCGTTGTCGAGCAGCGCCGGCGATACCGCCATCGGGTAGGCGGTGCCGACCATGGCCAGGTGCGACACGCGTTCCGGCGCGCGGGCAGCCGTCTCCAGCGCGATCAGCGAGCCGAAGCTGTGACCGACCAGCGCCGCCTTCTGCACGCCGGCCGCGTCGAGCAGTGCGACGATGAACTGCGCGGCCTCTTCGACGGTCGCCGGCGCCTTTCCGGCGCTTTTGCAGTGGCCGGGCAGGTCGATCGCCAGGACGTTCCAGCCGTGGTTGGCGAACCAGCGGCTCTGCAGGATCCACACGCTGTGGTCGTTGAGCACGCCGTGGATGAAGACGACGGTCGGCTTGGCCGGGTCGAGCGTTTTGCCGCCGGTGTAGGCGTAGGCGGCGTGGCCGTTGATGGTGTAGTTCATTTCAGTGCTCCACCCGGTTGGCTTTGGTGTTCGGGGTGCGTGTGCAGGCCACCGGGTACTCCCCTCCGCGAATGTCCCCCGTCGGCGTGATCCCGCCCCGAACCGGGCACCCCAGCAACGCCACGAACGGAAAAACAAGCGCCCATCTCAAGCACCCGCCTTCTCTGCCGCCTTCAACGCCCGCTTCAAGTCGTCGATCAGATCCGCCGGGTCTTCCAGCCCGATCGACAGCCGAATCGTCCCCTGCGAGATGCCCGCACCCGCCAGCGCCTCGTCCGTCATGCGGAAGTGCGTGGTGCTGGCCGGGTGGATCACCAGGCTGCGGCAGTCGCCCACGTTGGCCAGGTGGCTGAAGAGCTTGAGCGCTTCGATGAAGGCCTTGCCTTGCGCGCGGCTGCCCTTGATGTCGAAGCTGAAGACCGCGCCGGCGCCGCGTGCGCCATGCTTGAGCAGCTTCTGCGCCAGCGCATGGCTCGGGTGCGATTCGATCAGCGGATGGCCCACGCGCGACACGAAGGGATGCGCCGCCAGAAACTCGACCACCTTCTGCGTGTTGTCGATGTGCCGCTCCATGCGCAGCGGCAGCGTCTCGATGCCCTGCAGGATCAGCCATGCCGTGTGCGGGCTCATCGATGCGCCGAAGTCGCGCAGGCCTTCGCGGCGCGCGCGCAGCAGGAAGGCGCCGACCGTGCTTTCCTCGCTGAACACCATGTTGTGGAAGCCGTCGTAGGCTTGGCTCAGCTCGGCGAACTTGCCCGACTTCTCCCAGTCGAAGCTGCCGCCGTCGACCACCACGCCGCCGATCACCGTGCCGTGGCCCGAGAGGAACTTGGTCGCCGAGTGGTAGACCAGATCGGCGCCGTGGTCAAAGGGCTTGATGAGGTAGGGCGAGGTCAGCGTGGAATCGACCAAGAGCGGCACGCCGGCCGCGTGGGCGATGTCGCTCACCGACGGGATGTCGAGCACGTCCAGCCCCGGGTTGCCCACGGTCTCGCCGAACAGCAGCTTGGTGTTCGGCCGGATCGCGGCTTTCCAGCCGTCCAGGTCGCCCGGCTTGACGAAGGTGGTGTCGATGCCGAAGCGGCGCATCGTGTAGTGCAGCAGGTTCTGCGAGCCGCCGTAGAGGGCCGTGCTGGCCACGATGTGCGAGCCGGCGCCCATCAGCGTCGCCACGCTCAGGTGCAGCGCGGCCTGGCCGCTCGCGGTGGCGATGGCGCCGATGCCGCCTTCCAGCGCCGCCACGCGCTGCTCCAGCACCGCGTTGGTCGGGTTGCTGATGCGGCTGTACACGTGGCCGGCGCGCTCCAGGTTGAACAGCGCGGCCGCGTGGTCGCTCGACTCGAAGACGAAGGAGGTGGTGAGGTGGATCGGCACGGCGCGCGCGCCGGTCGTCGGGTCGGGGGCGGCACCGGCGTGCAGCGCAAGGGTGTCGAACCCGGGGTCGGAATAGCCTGGCATGTGTCTCCTCTGAGGACTTGTAACGGCCGCTCACGTCTGCGCGGCGCAGGGGCGGGCAGCGGCCGGCTATTGTGAGCGAGTTGGGCTATATTCAATCGGATCAGCCGAGTCAGAAGAGGAGCACCACGATGAAGGTCAGCGACATCCTGCGCGTCAAGGGCAACACCCTCTACACCATCACCCCCGACGAACCCCTGGCCGACGCCGTGACGACCATGGCCGAGAAGGACATCGGTTCGCTGGTGGTCATGGAACACGGCGATCTGGTCGGCATGCTCACCTTCCGCGAGGTGATCGTCGCCATCGTCAAGAACGGCGGCCAGGTCGGTGGTTCGCTGGTGCGCAAGGCCATGGACGACGCGCCCGTGACCTGCACCGCCGAGACCGACCTCGACGAGATCCGCCGCATCATGCTCGAGCGCCACGCCCGCTACATGCCGGTCATGGACAAGCGCATGCTGATGGGCGTGATCAGCTTCTACGACGTCGCCAAGGCGGTCGTCGACAGCCAGAATTTCGAGAACAAGATGCTCAAGGCCTACATCCGCGACTGGCCGGCCGAGGACGAGGGCAGCAGCACCTGAACCACGCCATGGACGACAGCGCCGAGGCCATCGCACGGGATATTGCCGCGGTGGGGCGCATCAGCGCCGTGCCGTCGTTGCTGCGCCTGATCTGCCAGAACACCGGCATGGGCTTCGCCGCCGTGGCGCGCGTCACCGACGGCACCTGGACGGCCTGCGCGGTGCAGGACGACATCGACTTCGGTCTGAAGACCGGTGGGCAGCTCGACGTCGCAACGACCCTGTGCAGCGAGTCGCGTGCCGCCCGCGAGCCGGTGGTCATCGACCACGCCAGCCTCGACCCGACGTACCGCGACCACCACACACCGCGCATCTACAACATCGAGAGCTACATCTCGGTGCCGATTATCCGCCCGGGCGGCACGTATTTCGGCAACCTCTGCGCGATCGACCCAAGGCCGGCCGTGGTGTCCGATCCGCGCATCGTCGCGATGTTCACCGCCTTCGCCGACCTCATCGCGATGCAGCTCGAGAGCGAAGACCGCCAGAACGCGGCCGAGACGGAACTGGTCAACGCGCGCGCCACCGCCGAGTTGCGCGAACAGTTCATCGCGGTGCTGGGGCATGACCTGCGCAACCCGCTCGCGGCGGTCGGTGCCACCGCCCAGTTGCTGTCGCGCCGAACCGAGCCCGAGCTCGTTCGCCTGGGCACGCGCCTGGACGCCACCACGCGACGCATGTCGCAGCTCATCAACGACGTGCTCGACCTGGCGCGCAGCCGGCTGGGCGCCGGCATGGGCGTCGTGCTCGAAGAGACCACCGATCTCGCGGCGGCGCTGAACGACGTCGTCTTCGAGCTGCGCGAAGCCCATCCGCAGCGCCGTATCGATGTCGACATCGCCATTGCGTGCGCCGTGCGTTGCGACCGGGGCCGGCTGCAGCAGTTGCTGTCGAACCTGCTGGGCAACGCGCTGACCTACGGCGCCGTCGATCGACCGGTGCGCGTCAGCGCCTCGGTCGAGGGCGACGTGCTGGTGCTGGTGGTGGCGAACGAGGGCGCGCCGATTGCGCCCGGCGACCTGGCACGTGTCTTCGAGCCCTACTGGCGCCCGCTCACCAGCAAGCCGGGCGGAGGGCTGGGCCTGGGGCTGTACATCTGCGCGCAGATCGCCATGGCGCATGGCGGTGCGATGCGGGTGGAGTCGTCGGCCGAATCGGGCACGGCGTTCTCTGCGCGGTTGCCGGTCGTCGCCTGACGACGGTCGAACCGCGAATCAGACCAGTGCCAGTGCCGCCTGGCGAAAGGCCGTGACGGCGCGGTCGACCTCCGCCTCCTCGATGTGGCGATGCGTCACGCAGCGCAGCAAGGTGGGGCCCCAGGGACGCACGCGCAGGCCCGCAGCCTCCAATGCAGTCACCCACGCATGGCTGCCGAGCCCGCTGGCCGACACATCGACCTGCACGATGTTGGTCTGGGGCGGGGCGGCGCGCACCGGCAGCCCGGTGGCATTGAGCGCGTCGCTGAAGCGGCGCGCCCGCGCGTGATCGTCCACCAGCCGTTCGCGCATGTGGAGCACCGCGTCGAGCCCGGCCGCGGCCATGATGCCGGACTGGCGCTGCGTGCCGCCGAGCAGGCGGCGCAGCGTGCGGGCGCGGGTGAGCGTCGCCTGCGAGCCGGCCAGCACGGCACCCACCGGTGCGCTCAGGCCCTTCGACAGGCAGACCGACACCGTGTCGGCGAAGCGCGCGATGGCGTGCGGCTCGACCTGCAGCGCCGCGCTGGCATTGAACAGCCGCGCCCCGTCGAGGTGGACCGGGATGCCGCGCCGCTGTGCGATGTCCTGCACGGCCTGCAGGTGCTCGAGCGGCAGCACCGCACCGCCGGCGTTGTTGTGCGAGGTCTCGACCGCGATCAGCGCCGTCGCGAGCCGGTGGCTGGCGGGCTTGAGCACCGCTTCGAGCATCGCCAGGTCCATCGCGCCGGACCGTCCCTCGACCGGTTGGTAGAACATGCCCGTGAAGGTGCTCGCGCCGCGCTCGGTCATGTACATGTGGGCCGACGCCTCCAGCACCACCTGCTCGCTGCGCCCGCCCGCGGCCAGCACGGCCAGCAGGTTGGCCATGGTGCAGCTGGGCACGAACAGGCCGGCCTCCTTGCCGAGCAGCGTCGCCACGGTCCCTTCCAGCTCGACGGTGCTCGGGTCGCCGTCCAGCCCGTCGTCGCCGATCGGGGCGTGCCGCATGCGCTCGTACATGCGGTCCGTCGGGTGGGTGACGGTGTCGCTGCGCATGTCGACGTTGGGCGTTTCATCGATGACGGCGAACAGGTGGGAGGGGCGTGCAGCAGGCATGGCGGATTCGGGTTCGGGTTCAGTGCGAGTGGCGGTGGCGCCGGGCCAGGTAGGCGGTGCCGCGGGAGGCCGCGAAACAGATCGCGAGATAGACCAGCGCGACGAAGATGTACATCTCCGGCAACCGACCGTCGCGTTGGCCGATCTTGGACGCGGCCCCCAGGAAGTCGGTGAGCGACAGCACGTAGACCAGCGACGTGTCCTGGAACAACATGATGATTCGCGTCAGCAGCGCCGGCGTCATGTTGCGGAAGGCCTGGGGCAGCACCACGCTGCGCATCAGGGGGCCGTGTTCCATGCCCAGCGCCATGCCTGCGGCCACCTGGCCCTTGGGCACCGACTGGATGCCGGCGCGCACGATCTCGCAGAAGTAGGCCGCCTCGAACAGCGTGAAGGTGATCACCGCGGACTTGAAGGCGCCCACCTGCACCGGGCTCGATGCGCCCAGCACCCAGGCGCCCATGTACGGCATCAGGAAGTAGAACCAGAAGATGACCAGCAGCAGCGGCACCGAGCGCATGACGTTCACGTACACGGCGGCCGGCCAGGCGATCAGCCTGATGGGCGAGAGCCGCGCCATCGCCAGCAGCGTGCCGAGGGCCAGGCCCATGACCGCGGCCAGCGCGGTCATCGTCAACGTGAAGGCGAGCCCGGTCTTCAGCAGGTAGGGCAGCGACGGGAGGATCGCGCTGAGCTCGAAATGTGGCGCGGCCATCAGACGGCGTCCTTCGGCGCGGCGCCAATCAGGCCGGGCACGGCGACGTGGCGTTCCAGCATCCGCATGCCCTGGCTCACCGCGCCGTTGATGAGCAGGTAGCCGATCGTGGCGGCGCAGAAGGCTTCGAAGATGTGGAAGCTGAAGTCCGCCATCGAGCGCGCCTGGCCGGTGAGTTCGAGCAGGCCGATGGTGAGCGCCACCGACGAGTACTTGATGGTGCCCATCAGCTCCGAGGTCATCGGCGGCAGGATGATGCGGAAGGCCTCGGGCAGGATGATGTGGCGGTAGGCCTGGTACTCGGTCAGGCCCATGGCGCGCGCTGCGAGCATCTGCCCGCGCGGCAGCGACTCGATGCCGGCGCGCAGCGTCTCGGCCAGGCGGGCGGCGCCGTAGCAGCCCATCGCCAGCACCGCGAGGCAGAAGGCGCCCCACGGGTGGGGCAACTGCTTGAGGGCAGTGCTCATGGCACTCGGCAGGAAATCCGGCAGCACGAAGTACCAGAGGAAGAGTTGCACCAGCAGCGGGATGTTGCGGAACACCTCGACGTAGACGGTGGCGACGACCTTCAGCGGCTTGTGGCTCACGCAGCGCAGCGTGCCGACGAGGCTGCCCATCAGCAGCGCGATGGTCCACGCGCAGGCCGCGAGCGTGAGCGTCCAGCCCACGCCGACGAACAGCATCTGCAGGTAGGAGCGCGTGCCGTCGAGCGAAGGGTCGAGGAAGACGCTCCAGCTCCAGTCGTAGTTCATCGAATCTTTTTCAATGCAACCGGGTGGCCACCGCGCAGCGAAATGGACCGTCCTATTGGTAGACCGCCGGGTCGCCCGAATCCGTCGGGTTGGCAAGCACCCGCTTGAGGATGTCGCTCATCGGGTAGTTGAGGTTGATCTGCTTGGGCGGGATCGGCGACAGGAAATACTTCTGGTAGAGCGCCGCGACCTTGCCGCTTTGGATCATGCCGACGACCGCTTCGTCGACCACCTTCTTGAAGGCCGGGTCGTCCTTCGGCTGCACGATGCCGTAGGGCGCGGGCTCCAGGCCCTTCTTGCTGATGACGTAGTCGCCGCTGGTGCGCGCCGAGGCAACCGAGGCGTAGGCCAGGCCGCTGTCTTGTGCAGACCCGGCAGCACGGCCGCTCTCGACCATGAGGAAGGTCTCGGCCGTGTCCTTGGTCGGGATCACGGTGATGTTGTAGCCGTTCTTCGCGCTCAGCTGCGACACCAGGCGAAAGGTCTGGCCGCCGGCCTGCGCCGCGATCGCCTTGCCGCGGAACGAGGCCAGGTCGTCGACGTTGACGCCGCCGTCCTTGCGCGCCGTCAGCACCACCTCGGCCACGAAGGTGGTCGGCGCGAAGGCCACGAGCTTGTGGCGCTCGAGGTTGTTGGTGGTGTTGCCGCACTCGAGGTCGATGGTGCCGTTGGCCAGCAGCGGAATGCGCGTGGCCGAACTCGTCGGGTTGTAGCGCACATCCAGCTTGGCCAGGCCGAGCGACTTCTGCACGTGGGCGGCGATGCCCTGGCAGATCTCGACGCTGTAGCCGATGGGCGCCTGCTTGTCGTCGAGGTAGGCGAAGGGCACCGACGATTCCGGGTGGCCCAGCACGATCGCGCCGGCCTGCTTGATCTTGTCGAGCCGGCCATCGGCGGCAGCGACGTGGGGCAGGAGGGCGCTGAAGACCAGCGTGGTGGAGGCAAGAAAAACGGCAGTCGCTTTCATCGAATCGATCCTCATAGAGCAGGGCACCCGGGCCCCGGCGAAAGGCAGTATCCCGGCGCGCTATCCTTTTGCCCAATTCCACTTGGATATTCATCCATTCATATCTGATATGGCCACAGAACGCATGTCGCTGCGGCACATCGAGGCCTTCCGGGCGGTGATGGTGTCGGGCTCGATGACCGAGGCCGCGCGGCGCATGCACACCTCACAGCCACAGGTGAGCCGGTTGATCGGCCAGCTCGAGAAGATCGCGCAGTTCGCGCTCTTCAGCCGCAAGGGCAGCCGCCTCACCGCGACGCTCGACGGCACGCGCTTCTACAAGGAGGTGGAGAAGACCTTCGTCGGCCTGGCCGGGCTCGAGTCCGCAGCGGCGGGCATCCGTGCCTTCAGTGCCGGGCGGCTCACGGTGGCGGCCATGCCGCGCCTGGCTGGCGGTCTGCTGGCGCGGGTCGTGGCGCAGTTCAAGACGCGGCACCCCGACGTCATGGTGTCCATCCAGTCGGGCAACGCCGGCGCCATCCACGACTGGGTCAGTTCGGGGCTGTGCGACCTCGGCCTGGCGCTGCTGTCCGAAGACAGCGCGGGCGTGCAGGTGGAGCCGGTGCTCGCGATGAACTGCGTCGCCGTGCTGCCGCGCGGCCACCGGCTGGCGCGGCTCAAGGCACTGGGCGCGGAGCATTTCGGCGGCGAGCCCTTCATCTCTTTCTCGGGCGGCACTGCGCTGCGCAACCGCATCGATCTGCTGTTCGCCGATGCCGAGGTGCAGCGCGCACTGGTCGCCGAAGCCAGCCTGGGCGCGTCGATCTGCGCGATGGTCGGTGCGGGGCTGGGCATCAGCATCGTCAACCCGCTGGCGGCGAGCGAAGAGACCGGCCTCGGTGGCATCGAGGTGCGGCCCTTCCTGCACCCGTTGCCGGTCACGGCCGCGCTGCTCTATCCGCAGTACCACAGCCGCACGCGGCTGGTGGAGCTGTTCGCGCGCTATGCGCGGCAGCTCATCCTGAAGGAGATGGGGCACCTGGGCACACCGGTGTCGGTGATGCCGGGGGCGGTGGGTGCGGGGCGGTCGGTATAGGCGTTGAGGTCGGCGGGCAGGGCTTCTACGATCAGGGCATGTGACAACGTCGACCGCAAGGATCCGGCGCCGTCGATCCCACCAGCCAGGAGTTCGCGTGTTCTCTCATGTCTTTGTCAGCGTCGGCGATTTCGAGCGTGCCTTGCGCTTCTACAGCCCTGTCATGCACAGCCTGGGCCTCGAGCTGCGCTTCTGCGAACGAGAGAGGCCATGGGCAGGTTGGCACAGCGCAGGCGGGACGCGTCCCTTCTTCGTCATCTGCCAGCCCCATGACGGACGACCGCATCACCCCGGCAACGGGCAGATGGTTGCTTTTGCGGCGGCTTCCAGGGAGACCGTGCGCGCGGCACATCGCACCGCACTGGAGAACGGCGGCACCTGCGAGGGGCCGCCCGGCCTGCGCCCGCAGTACCACGAGCACTACTACGGCGCCTACTTTCGCGATACGGAGGGGAACAAGCTGTGCGTCGCCTGCCATGCGCCGATGGTGGAGGGCCAATGAGGCCGGTGATGTTCGCTGGGATGGGAGAACGTGTTCAACAGCGGACCTTCGCCCGGCGTTGCTCGTTGCGTTCAGCACGCTCCAGATGGGGATGGCTGCTGTGCGCATGTGCCTTCGCACTGCTGCTCCCCGCCGGCGGCGCCACTGCAACGCCTGCTGCGCCAGCAGTCTTCCCCGGCGCATCCTGGGCCTCGGCGTCTGAGGCTGAACCGGGCAGCGCCTGCCGCCGTGAGCTGGACGCAACCCGCAACTACGTGCGCACGCTGGACACGACCGCGCTCATGGCGGTGCAGGACGGCCGCGTGCTGTTCAGCGAGGGCCCGGTCCAGACCGCCAGCATCGTGTTCTCGGTGCGCAAGAGCGTGCTCTCGATGATGTACGGCAAGTACGTGGCCAATGGCACCATCGACCTTGACCGCACGCTGGCCGACCTGGGCATCGACGACGTGGGCGGCTTGCTACCCATCGAGCGGCAGGCGAGACTGCGCGACCTGCTGGCTGCGCGTTCCGGGGTCTACCACGCGGCGGCCAATGGCGGTGACGACGCGGCGGCAGCACCCCCACGTGGATCGCATAGGCCCGGCAGCTACTTTCTGTACAACAACTGGGACTTCAACGCTGCGGGTACTGCCTTCGAACGCCTGACCGGGCGAGACATCTACCAGGCTTTCGCGGACGATCTGGCAGCACCTCTGCAGCTCGAGGATTTCGACCTGGCCCGCCATGCACACAGTGGCGATGCGCGGCGGTCGCAGCATTTGGCCTACCCCTTCTACCTGTCCACGCGCGACATGGCACGTCTGGGCTACTTGGTGCTGCGCCAGGGCAATTGGCGCGGCCAGCAGCTCGTGCCGTCCGACTGGGTCCAACAAATGACGAGCCAGACCACGCCCGCTGCACAGATGCATCCGCCGCACACGGCACGGCGCGGCTTCGGGTACGGCTACCTGTGGTGGCTGCTCGAAGAGCCGGAAGACTCGCCGCTGAGCGGTGCGTCCATGGCGTGGGGCGTGCATGGCCAGTACATCTTGGTCGTGCCGAAACGCGACATGGTGATCGCGCACAAGCGTGAGGTGCCAGTCGCGGGTAACTGGGATGTCAGCTGGGTCGGGCCGGTGGCGTTCCTCCGCGCAGCGCGAATGTTGGCTGCAGCACCCTGCCGTGCGGGGGAGCAATGAGGTTTGCTGCGCGTATGACGACCGGCGTATCCGACGCGGCGAATGAAAGGGGCACTGCCGGACTCTGTTGGGAATGGATTGCTGCGGACATCTGAAACAATTTGTATGATCTCGTGCAATGGGAGCGGCTGACGAAGCGTTCCCTGACGCTGGAAGTTGCTTGTGCGAGCGGCGCGCGAGCAAGCAGAAGTACAACCCGTCGCGCTGAGCACTTGTTCAGGGGCGAGCCTGAACAAACGCATGAGCAAACCTCGCGAGCCCTTTCCAACCGCATTCCAGGCCGTCCTCCTTTACGTGGCGCTGATACTCAGCGAGGTGCTGGCAGGCTCGGTCCTGCGTGATGCCAGAGGCGCGCTCGGCCTGACAAGAGGCCAAAGCGATGCACTGACCTTGCTACTCGGCAATGGCTTGGTCTTCGCCGTTGTCATGCACTTCAGGAAGCTCACCTACCGTGAGCTGTTCCACGATTCGTTGTCGTCCGTTCGAGCAACCCTGGCGCTTATAGTGCCGCCGGTCTTGTTTCTGGTGCCTGCGCTGCTCCTTCTAATTGGGGCATTGGACGACTTCCTGGTACGCCTGATGCCGCTCTCAGCATGGGAAGAGCAGTTCTTCGCGCGAGTGACGAGTCAGGACTTTGCATCGGTCGTCGTCGCCTGCCTCTTGGGCCCAGTGTTTGAGGAGATGCTCTTTCGAGGAATCGTCTTGAGAGGTTTCCTGGAGCAGTTCTCGCAACGGCAGGCAATCTTCGGTTCGGCCGTTCTGTTCGGGGCCGTGCACATGAACATCTACCAGTTCATGGGGGGAGTGGCGATTGGTGTCTTGCTAGGTTGGCTGTATGAACGGACTCGGTCTCTGGTCCCCTGCATCGTCCTGCATATTGCATTTAACTCCGGCACTGTCCTTTTGGCGGCTGCCGCGCAGGACACCAATGCTGGCCAACGAGGTGATTCGGAGGTCTTGATTTGGGCGATTGCAGTTACTGCAGCCTTGCTTGGCGCCTTCGCGCTGCGGCGCATGCTTTCTGCTCGAGTTGTCCCGCACTTGACCAAAGCTCGTGGCACTTCGAATGAGTAGCAGCCGGCCGGCGTCGACCAAGACCGGACTTTCCCGCTTCCGCCCAGTCCATTCAGAACATGCAACCTGGAGAGCCCAATGGGCGTTCCCAACATGAGCAAGGAGCGGTATGACTCACTGTCGAAGGGGCACCGCTTGGCCTGCTGGGCAGTCGTCGCTCTTGCTTTCGCCGTCATCGGCTACTTTCCTTTTCGTGTACTAGCCATCAGGCAACAATCGGCCAGGACCAGACATCCGGCGCCTTGAACCATAGCGCCAAGAAATAGCTTAGAAATACGAGAAATGATGGATTGGGTCCCTATAGCCTTCGTTACGTTCAAAGTTATCGTGTTCGGCGCAGGCATGTTCTTCGCCATCAAGTGGCACTATGTGCGAGGGAAGAAGGAGAAGCAGAGCGCGGTGGCACGCGCGGGTGGCAAGGTGGCCGCAGTCTTCGTGCTATCGCTGCTGGGCCTCTCGCTCCTCACCTTCGGCCTTAGCACGATGCTCGGTTTGGACTTGACCTTCCCATGATGGCAAAGAATAGTCGGCCGATGACCGAATGTGGCCAGGAGCGGACATTGGAGAGCGAGCGATGAGATTCTGGGCGCCTCGAATCGTGGAGGTAATTGGGTGGACGCTGGCCCTCACAGGTGTGTGCCTAGTACTCTCCGACTTTTTGCCCGTGGAGGTTGGCTGTTGGTGGTCGGGCCTGCCCGAGGGACGTTGCTTCTACAGGGTCGTGGGCCGCCCGTTCGAACTCATTGGAGTCATCGCCATGCCGCTTGGATATCTGCTCGTGCTCGCAGGCCGGTTTTGGAGAACTAGGCTGAGATGTCTCTAGTCGGCCAGAAGCGGTCATGCGCCGTTTCAACTGGGACGCCGGCTGACAGCGCAACTGCACCCGGCCTTCTGGAACCTTCCTAGGGGATGGCGGCTGTTGGCCACAGAAATTGGTTGGCCATTCGATACGCATTGGTCAGGAGCGCCTCTGCACCTGGCGGGATAGTTGCGCGCGTCTCAACTGCCGATGGTCCCAGTGCGCAACCGGTACAACAGGTGGCAACAAGAAGAAGTAGGAAAGGTTTCATGCCTTGAGGTACTGAAGGTTAGTGCCGGCTCGTTGAGAGGAATCAACCGACCGCTATGGAATATCCAGATTCCGCTTTGGGGCCCGAAGCCGAAGTTCGCAACGCCCTCAAGCAGACCGTCACCGGCCCAAGCTCAAACTAGGCGCAGCCCCGCCGAAAGCGCACGTCCTCAACCCAACATCGGCGTCAGATCCGGATCGCCCTTCGCCATCGCGCGTCGATATGACGGCCGCTCCCCAATGCGTTGCAGGTATGCGCGCACATTGGGATAGGGCGCGAGGTCCATCGGCTGGAAGAGGCGCATCGTGGTGAGCGAGAACACGCTCATGATGTCGGCCGCGGTGAACTCGTCACCCGCCAAGTAGGTGGCCTCACCGAGCCGTGCCTCAACGAGCGCCATCACCCGGTCGAGCCGGCCCTGCACCGACACGAGCACCGGGTGGTCCGCGGGCAGCTTGGCCCGGCTGACCATCATGAGTCGGCCCATGGCCGGCATCAGGTTGCCGTTGGAGAAGTGGAACCAGTAGAGGAAGGCCGCGTAGTCCGGATGCTCGGGGCCGAGCTTGAGACGGCCGCCGCCGTGCTTCACGATGATGTAGTCGACGATGGCGGCGGACTCGGCCAGCAGCAGGTCACCGTCTTCGATCAGAGGCGCTGCACCCAGCGGATGCAGCGCCTTCAGCGCGGGCGGCGAGAGCATGGTGACGGGGTCCCGCGTGTGGTGCTGAAGGTCGTAGGCAAGCCCCAGCTCCTCGCAGAGCCAGACGATGCGCTCGGATTGGGAATGGCCGAGGTGGTGGATCTTGAGCATGGGGGTCCCAGTGGTCATTCGCGCGCGTCGAGCGCGACCAGGGCTGCGCCCGGGAAGTGCGAGAACACCTCGCGCATCGGCAGTGCGCCATCGCGCACGGTCAGCACCTCGCCGGTGAACAGATTGCGGAAGCGCATGCCGTCGGGCCAGCCGGGCAGCGCCAAGACAGTGTCCTTCCACACCTCGGCACCGACCGGCAGCCAGCAATCCGATGCAGCGATCGAGGCCTGCGATTCGGCCTCGGTCGCCAAGCCGACGAAGAGGCGGCCCGCCACGATCAACAACGTGTTGCCTTCGTGCGTGCGCTGGAAGGCCAGCACGTGCGATGCGCCGCCGCCCGTCGCTTCGAGCGGAGCATAGGCGCCATCGCGGAACAGCGCGGGCTTGTCGCGGCGCAGCTCGAGCAGGCGCGAGAGGATCCACAGCTTCGCGCCGCCGTCATGTGGCGCCGCCGCCAGTGCACGCACGGCCGCCGGTTCACCGGGGCCATGGGCGATCTGCGACAGGCGCTCCAGCCACTGCGCCCGTGCGCCGTAGTCGACCGGCCGGCGGTTGTCGGGATCGACCAGGCTCAGGTCGGTGAGCTCGTTGCCCTGGTACAGGTCGGGCACGCCGGGCGAGCCGTACTTGATCAGCGTCATCGACAGGCTGTTGAGCGCGCCGAACCAGGCCAGCGTGTCGCCCAGCGCCTGCACGTCGTCGAGGAAGGGGTTGCCCGCGACGCGGCCGAGGATGCGCTGCACGAAGCCCGCGAGCGCCTTCTCGTAGTCCTCGTCGGGGAAGGTCCAGCTGGTGTGTTCCTTCGACTCGCGCGCGGCCTTGAGCATGTAGCGCTCGATGCGCTCCACGTACGCGGCGCGCGATTCATCGGTCAGCCCGCCGGCCGGCAGCGTGCCCAGCAGCGTCTGGTAGAGCAGGTACTCGTCGGCGGCCGAGGGCATGGCGCCGCGCTCGTCCGTGGTCACGGCGGCGTCCGCCTCGGTGCGGTTCATCGCGCGCCAGCGGCGCAGCGCCAGGCGCCAGGCGGCCGGCATCTCCGACAGCACGTCGATGCGGGTGCGCACGTCTTCCGAGCGCTTGTTGTCGTGGGTCGAGGTGGCCAGCATCGTGTGCGGCCAGCGCGCTGCGCGGTCGGCGCTGGCGGTGTGGAAGTCGGCCACGGTCATGCCGAAGTGCGCCGGCTCGCCGCCTACCTCGTTGAGCGAACTCAGCGGGAAGTAGCGGTAGAAGGCGGTGTCTTCGACGCCCTTGGCCGTCACCGGTGCGCTGAACTGCTGGAAGCGGATCGCCAGTCGCAGCGCCCGTGCGCACAGCGATTTGTCGGCGCCCCGCACCGTGTCGGCCAGCAGCGTGAGCCGCACGAAGTCGAACACCGAGCCGTCGGCGTCGCGGCTGCGGTGGCGCGCCTCGGCCACCGCCTGGTCGATGTACTTGCGGTCCTGTTCCGACGGCGCATCGAGGATGTAGCTGCGGTACACCGGCAGGCAGGCAGCGACTTCCGACAGCGCGCGGCGCAGGGTGTTGAGCGTGTAGTCGCGCGTGCGCCGGTCGCCGCGCGCGATGCGCAGCAGCTCGCTCGACAGCACATTGAGTTCCGACGACAGCGCGTTGCGCATGATGGCGCGCTTGCCTTCGTAGGCCAGCTCGCCGAAGGGCTGCAGCACACCGGTGAAGCTGCGCCAGATGCGCAGGAAGCGCTCTTCGGCATTCGTATCGACCAACACGCCGTTGACCACCGTCGCGAAGCGGTAGCCCGTGGTGCCGTGGATGGCCCATTGCACCGGCACCTCTTCCTGCGACGCGGCGATCTTCTCGGCCACGACGTAGAGCGGCCGGGGCGGTCGGCCCTCGGCATCGGGCTCGGGCAGCACCAGGCCGGCGCGTTTCGCATAGCCCTGTTGCAGTCGATCGAAGTATTGCGCCGGGTCGTACAGGCCGTCGGGGTGGTCGATGCGCAGGCCGTCGACCACGCCCGCTGCCGCCAGGTCGAGCGCCATGCCCTGCGTGGCTTCGAACACCGCTTCGCGTTCGATGCGCAGCGCCGCCAGTTCGTTGATGTCGAAGAAGCGCCGGTAGTTGATCTCGTCGGCGGCCACGCGCCAGAAGGCAAGCCGGTAGGCCTGTCCCTCGAGCAGCGCATGCAGCGCGTCGCGCTCGCCTTGCGCGTTGATGTCGGCCAGCGCCGCCGCGATGGCCTGCGCCACGTCGAGCTGACGCGACACCAGCCGGGCCAGCCGGCTCTTGAGCAGCTCCTTGTCGCGCGCCCGCTCGGCGACCGGTTCCGCATCGGTCGCTTCGCGCGCCGGCAGATGGCCGAAGGACGTGGCGATGCTCGCGAGACTGGCCGACAGGTCGGGGTCGGCCAGCCGCGATTCCGCGCGTTGCAGCACGCTGGCGTAGGTCTCCGGTGCGAGCGGAAAGCGATGCTCGTGGTAGTGCACTGCAAGGCTGCCGTTCTCGGCGTCGAAACCGAGCACCAGCTCGCCGCGATCAAGCACGTCGCCGTAGTGGTCACCCAGCACCGGCAGCAGCACCTTGCCGTGCAGTTCGACGTTGAGCGGCTGCCAGTCGATGTCGAAGTGCTGCGCGTAGAGCGACGCGGGGCCGTTCTCGAGCACGTCGGTCCACCATGCGTTGTCGGCGCCCAGCACGCCCATGTGGTTGGGCACCAGGTCGAGCAACTGACCCATGCCGTGCGCGCGCAGCGCGGCGCTGAAGCGCTCGAAGCCGGCCTGGCCGCCGAGCTCGGGGTTGATCTCGTCGTGCGCCACCACGTCGTAGCCGTGCATGCTGTTCGGCTTTGCGCGCTGGATCGGCGAGCAGTACACGTGGCTCACGCCCAACTGCTCCAGGTACGGCAGCACGGCGATGGCGTCGTCGAAGGTGAAGTCCTTGTGGAACTGCAGCCGGTAGGTGGCGCGCGGGACCACGGTCTCGATGCCGCGATGCGCCACCGGCGCGCGCGCCGGATGGGGGCGCACCGCTTCGAGCGTCTGGAACAGGGCCAGCGTGCTCTCGTCGGTGGCGAGCTGCTGCAGGTCGAGCGTGAGTTTGCGCTGCCAGTTGGGATGCGCGTCGGTCGTGCCCGGCATGTTGGCCTGCTCGACCTGGCCGATGGTGTCTTCCAACTGCACCATCATCACTTGCGACGCCGTGCTCGCGAGGAAGGCGTGGAAGGCGGCGACGGTTTCGGGCGCGAGCGTCTGCGCGCCGGTCGCCTGCGCCACCGCGTCGGCCGACAGCAGGCCGGCGCGCTGCACGGCCAGCAGCAGGCGCACGCGCTCCTGCGCGCGGTCGAACAGCTGCTTTTCGAACAGCGCCTGGTTCGGGAACAGGCCGAGCGACAGGCGCAGGCGCAGGTCATGGCCGGTCCACCAGCCGGTGAGGGTGGCGAGGTCGTGCGTGCTGATGGCCACCAGGGCATGGCGCGGGTACTCGGCGGGCGCCTTGAATTCGCCGTCGTGGCCGCGCTCGAAGTACATCAGGCGGTACGACAGGATCTGGTAGCGCGCCAGCGCGCCGCGCATCTCGTCGGCGACCGTGCCGAGGTCTTCGCCGATCACCATGCAGCGTTCGCGTTCGCTCTCGATGGCGACCACGGCCAGCATCTCGTGTAGCTGGTAATGCACATAGGCGCCGTCGTGCGGCGTCTTGCCGGGCGGGATCCAGAACAGGCGCATCAGGCCCATCACGTGGTCGATGCGCAGCGCGCCGGCGCCGCGCATGTTGGCGCGCAGCGTCTCGATGAAGAAGCGGTAGCCGTCGGCACGCAGCCTGTCGGGCCGCAGCGGCGGCAGGCCCCAGCCCTGCCCGTTGGGGTTGAACTCGTCGGGCGGTGCGCCCACGCTCGCGCCGTGCGCGAACTGCTCGCCCTGGCACCAGGTGTCGGAGCCGGCGCGGTCGACCGACACCGCCAGGTCCAGGTAGAGGCCCACGGCCATACCGAGCGCGGCGCACTGGTCGCTGGCGCGCTGCAGCTGCCGGGCCGCCTGCCATTGCAGGTACTCGTAATAGCCGACGCGTTCGGCCTGCGTCTGGACGAAGCGCGTGACTTCGGGCGAGGCCGGGTCGCGGTAGGCCTCGGGCCACATCGGCCAGCCCCACACCGCGGCATCGGCGGCAAAGAAATGCGCCTGCAGCGCCTCGAAGGTGGCATGGCGGCGCAGCGCGTCGCCGCGTGCCGCGCGGAAGTCGTCGAACGCAGCGGCGCTGGCGCTCTGGCTGGTGTCTTGCTGCGCGCGGAAGTGGACGTAGAGCAGTTCGAGCACCTCGAACTTCGCAGCGGCCACGCCGGGGTAGTCGACCAACGGGGCTTCGCGCAGTGTGGCCAGCCGCGTCTGGAAGTCGGGCGACTGCACCAGGCGCTGGGCCGGTTCGCAATCGCGAAATTCGTCGACGGCTTCGACGTCGATGTAGAGCACGTCGAGCATCAACCGCGACGAGGGGCTGTAGGGGCTGGCATGCGCCGGGTTGTGCGGGAACAGCGCATGCAGCGGGTTCAGCCCGATGATGCCGGCGCCACGCGGCGCCACCTGCTGCGCGAGTTGCGTCAGGTCGCTGAAGTCGCCGATGCCCCAGTTGCGCGCGGAGCGCAGCGCATACAGCTGCACCGCCGGCCCCCACACGCGGCCGTCGCCCTGCAGCGCGGGCGGCTGGTAGCAATGCGGCGGCGCGGCGAGCACCAGCGTTTCGCCGAGCAGCCCCTCGAGGCTCAGGCGGTGGTAGCCGACCGGCAGCGGCAAGTCCCATGTCACCCGTCGTTCGCACAGGGTGACGCCGTCGCGTTCTCCGCGCGCGCCTTCGGGCAGCGCGTGCAGGTCGATGCGCCCGTGGTGCAGCGTGCCGTCTTCGGCGTGCAGCGTCCATTCGATGTCCGGCTGCGCCGCGGGAAGACGCAGCGTGAGCTGCCACTGCGCGCGACCGGCATCCACCGCGACCGCAGGCGGCAACGCTTCGTGCCAGCGCATCGCGTCGACCTGCGCCAGGCTCTCGTGCGGCAGTGCCTGCGGGTCGACGTCGAAGCTCTCGAGCAGCGTGACCAGGTTGGCCGGTGTGATCACATGGCGGTTGCCGAAGATGTCGTGGTAGTCGGTCGCGATGCCGAAGTGGGCGCACAGGCGCTGCAGCGCCTCGTGTTCGCCGTGGGGTGCGTCAAGCAAGCGGGTTCTCCTCGAGGGTCAGGCACACGGCGCCGGGCGCGAGGCGCCAGGCCGGGCCGGTGTCGTGGTCGGTGTGGGATGTGTAGAGCAGGTCGCCCGCCAGCGGCGGCACGTCGATGGAAGCGGTGCTGAAGTTCGCCACCAGGTTCAGTTGCGCGAAGCGGCCGGGCGCGGCGCCGCCGACTTCCCAGCGCACGCGCAGCGCTTCGCCTTCGCGCCAGCGTTGGCCGCCGGTGCGGTGCGCAGCCAGGCGCGGCATCAGCCGTTCGCGGCGCAGCGTGAGCAGGTCGCGCACATGCGCCAGCAGTTCGGCATGGGCGCCGCTGGTGCGCTCGTCCCAGCGCAGCTTCGACGCGACGAAGGTCGACTCGGCATTCGGGTCGGGGATGCTGGCGCGCGCAGCCTCGTCCTTGAAGGCCGCGAAGCCGCCGAACTCGGCGCGCCGGCCTTCGGACACGGCGGCGGCCAGTTCGGGGCCGAAGTCGCAGAAGTAGAGGAAGGGCGTCGACGCCCCGTATTCCTCGCCCATGAACAGCATCGGCGCATGCGGCGACAGCAGCAGGCAGGCGTAGGTCGCGCGCAGCAGCACCGGGTCGGCCAGCGACGAGATGCGGTCGCCGAAGGCGCGGTTGCCGACCTGGTCGTGCGTCTGCAGGAAAGACACGAAGGCTGCCAGCGGCAGGTGCGCACTCGGCTCGCCGCGGTGCTCGCCGTTGCGAAAGGGCGAGGGCTGGCCCTGGTAGACGAAGCCCTGTGCCAGCGCCACGCCGAAGCTGTCGACAGCATCGTCCGCATAGTCGGCGTAGTAGCCATCGCGCTCGCCGGTCACGAGCACGTGTGCCGCATGGTGCAGGTCGTCGTTCCACTGCGCCGTGGCGCAGAGGGGTTTGTTCGCTGCATCGCGTTCGAGGTAGTGCGAGCCGTTGGCGTCGTTCTCCAGCACGACATGGATCTGGCGCTCGCGGCCCGGGCCGTCGCGCAGCGCGGCGCAGATCTCCTGCACGATGTCGGTGTCGGAGTCGTCGCGGATCGCGTGCACCGCGTCCATGCGCAGGCCGTCGAAGCGGAACTCCTCCACCCAGTACAGCGCGTTGTGCACGAAGAAGTCGCGCACCGTGCGCGCGAGTTCGCCGTCGTAGTTGATGGCCGCGCCCCACGGCGTCTGGTGCGCCGGGTTGAAGAAGGCCGGGCTGCCGGCGTGCAGGTAGTTGCCTTCCGGGCCGAAGTGGTTGTAGACCACATCGAGCAGCACCATCAGGCCGAGCGCATGCGCCGCGTCGACGAAAGCCTTGAGCTCGTCGGGCGTGCCGTAGACCGCGTCGGGCGCGAACAGCAGCACGCCGTCGTAGCCCCAGCCACGCCGGCCCGGAAAGTCGGCCACCGGCATCACCTCGATCACGGTGAAACCGAGTTCGGCAAGCTCGACCAACCGGGCCCTCGCCGCGGCGAAGGTGCCTTCGGGTGTGAAGGTGCCGATGTGCAGCTCGTAGATCACGGCCTCGTGCCAGGGCCGGCCGCGCCATTCCACGTCGTTCCAGTGGTAGCTGCGCGGGTCGACCACCTCGCTGGCGCCGTGCACATCGTCCGGGTTGCGGCGCGACGCCGGGTCGGGCACGCACAGGCCGTCGGGCAGCTTGAAGCGGTAGCGGTCGCCGGCCGCGGCTTCGGGCACCTCGAGGTGGTGCCAGCCGTCGGCGTAGGGCAGCATCGGCAGGGCGCCCCCGGCGCCTTCGCGCTCGAGTTCGATGCGCGCCAGGCCGGGCGCCCAGTAGCGGAAGAGCACGCCGCCGCCGTCGAGCAGGCCGGCGCCGAAAGGCATGGTGTGGGCACGTTTCATGGTTGTGTTCTCGTGGGTCGGGCGAGCAGCACCAGCGAGCGGCAATGCACGCGCAGGGTGGCTTGCGCCAGGGGGGGCGCCTCGTCGTCGGGCAGTGTGTCGCTGGCCGTGTCGACGCGCAGGCACCACGGGGCGCCGTCGGCGGGCAGGGTGAAATCCATGTCCTCGTGGTGGGCGTTGAAAAGCAGCAGGAAGTCGTCGTCGACCAGCGGCTCGCCGCGCCGGCCCATGTCGGCGATGCCGCAGCCGGACATGAACATCGCAATGCAGCGGGCGTTGCCGTCAGACCAGTCGCCGGGGCTCATCTCCTGGCCGTCGGGGCGGTACCAGGCCAGGTCCTTGGCGGCGCCGGCTTCGAGCGGCGCGCCGCGGAAGAAGCTGCGCCGCCCGAAGGACGGGTGGCGTCGGCGCAGGTGCACCAGGTGGCGCGTGAAATCGCGCAGGGCGATGCGCTCGTCGTCGAGCGCCCAGTCGAGCCAGCCGAGCGCGTTGTCCTGGCAGTAGACGTTGTTGTTGCCCTTTTGCGTGTGGCCGGATTCGTCGCCGGCCAGGAGCATCGGCACGCCCTGCGACAGCAGCAGCGTCGCAAGCAGGTTGCGCTTCTGCCGCGCGCGCAGCGACAGCACGTCGGGGTCGTCGGTCGGCCCCTCGACGCCGCAGTTCCACGCGTGGTTGTTGCTGCTGCCGTCGCGGTTGTCCTCGCCGTTGGCTTCGTTGTGCTTCTCGTTGTACGAGACCAGGTCATGCAGCGTGAAGCCGTCGTGCGCGGTCACGAAGTTGATGCTGGCCGGCGGCTGCTTGCCCGACCAGCCGTACAGGTCCTGCGAGCCGGTGAGCCGGCTGGCCACTTCGCCCAGCAGGCCGCCGTCGCCCTTCCAGTAGCTGCGCATGCCGTCGCGGTAGCGGTCGTTCCATTCGGCCCAGCCGAGCGGAAAGTTGCCGACCTGGTAGCCGCCGTGGCCGAGGTCCCACGGTTCGGCAATGAGCTTGACGCGGTTGAGCACCGGGTCCTGCCGGATGGCGTCGAAGAAGCCGCCGAGGTTCTCGACCTTGCCGCTCTCGCGCGCCAGCGCCGAGGCGAGGTCGAAGCGGAAGCCGTCGACATGCATCTCCTCGACCCAATAGCGCAGCGAGTCCATCACCAGTTGCAGCGCACGCGGGTGCTCGAGGTTGACCGTGTTGCCGCAGCCGGTGAAGTCGTCGTAGTAGCGCCGGTTGTCGGCGTTGACGATGTAGTACGACGCGTTGTCGACACCGCGCAGCGACAGCGTCGGCCCGAGCTGGTTGCCTTCGCAGGTGTGGTTGTAGACCACGTCGAGGATCACCTCGATGCCTGCGGAGTGCAGTGTCTTCACCATCGTCTTGAACTCCTTCACCTTGCGCGCTGCGCTGTAGCGCATCTCGGGAGCGAAGAAGCCGAGGGTGTTGTAGCCCCAATAGTTCTGCAGGCCCTTCTCGGCGAGGTGGCGGTCGTTCAGGTAGCTGTGCACCGGCAGCAGCTCGACCGTGGTGACGCCCAGGCGCTGCAGGTAGTCGATGACCGGCGCGGTCGCCAGACCCGCATAGGTGCCGCGCAGCTCGGGCGGCACCTCGGGGTGCTGCATGGTGAAGCCGCGCACATGCATCTCGTAGATGACCATGTCCTGCCGTGCGATCTGCGGTCGGCGGTCGTCGCCCCAGGTGAAGGCAGTCTCGAGCACGCGCCCCTTGGGCATGAAGGATGCGCTGTCGCGCCGGTCAAAGGACAGGTCTTCGCGCTTGCTGCCGATGGTGTAGCCGTACAGCGCATCGCTCCAGCGCAGCTTGCCGACCAGGTCTTTCGCATACGGGTCGATCAGCAGCTTGTGCGGGTTGAAGCGATGGCCGTCTTCCGGCTTGTAGGGGCCGTGCACGCGGTAGCCGTAGGCCATGCCGGGGCGGGCCTCGGGCAGGTAGCAGTGCCACACGTCGTCGGTGCGCTCGCGCAGCACGATGCGCTGCAGTTCATGCCGGCCGCTGTCGTCGAAGATGCACAGCTCCACCTTCTCCGCATGCTGCGAGAAGAGGGCGAAGTTGACGCCTTCGCCGTCCCAGGTGGCGCCGCGCGGGTAGGCGGCACCGGGCCAGACGACGTGGATCGGATTGGGTGATTTCATGGCAGCAGTGCGCGGTCAGCGAAAGTAAGGGACGTGTGGGAGAACGTGCCCGCAGGCGAGGCAAGCCGCGTGCCATGGAGCCGGCTGGCGGCCGGTCAGGGCAACCGGTCGCTGTCCTCGCGTTCCTTCAACGAACGGCCGCGGCGTGGCCACCATTCCTCGATGCGTTCGGCCGCCCAGTCCTTGCCCCCCAGGCCGAAGGCCAGCGCGATGGCGAAGACCACGCCGCCCAGCAGGATCAGGAAGCTCTCGCGGATGATGTCGCCGCCGACCTTGATCTGGTCGAGCGCGATCAGGATGACGAAGGCCATCACCGCGTACTGCGCCAGCTTGCCCAGCAGCAGCGCGTCCTGCATCTTCACGTTGCGGCAGTAGGTGGTGACCGTGTCGCCGATGAAGCGCGCGAAGTAGGCGCCGAAGGCCAGCACCAAGAGCGCCACGAACACATTGGGCACGAACCACACCACGCGGCCGAGCAGGTCGGTGATGTAGGTCAGGCCCAGGCCGTTGAAGGCGATGAGCAGCGCCGCCAGGATGACCAGCCAGTACACCAGCACGCCGAAGATGGTGGTGGTGTCGCCGGTCATTCCGCCCTGGCGCAGAAAGCCGTCCAGGCCCGAGCGCTCGGTGAGCACAGGGAAGTTGATGGCACGCATCGCCTTCACGACGGCGAAGCGCGCCACCTTGGCGAGCAGCCAGCCTGCGATGACCACCACGACCGCGATCAGCAGCCGCGGCAGAAAGGCGCCGATCTGGAACAGGATGGCCCGTGCGGGCTCGAGATGAATGCCGAAATTGTCCATGGTGTCTCTCCGGGTGCCGGGTGTCGCGGTGATTCAGTCGTTCAGTGGCCGTGGCGGTCGATCAGTGCCAGGATGCCTTGGAGCGGCACCTGCACCCAGTCGAGCCGGTTGTCGAGCTCGTAGCGCAGCTCGTACATCGCCTTCTCGAACTCGAAGAGGGCGAGCAGGCGCGTGGCCGATTCGGCGCTCTGCGCCGCGCCGCCATGGCTCATGCGCGCCAGGTAGGCACCGAGGAAGGCGTCGCGCGTCTCGGCTTCCCATTCGCGTGCGGCGGGCTCCAGCTTGACGAGTTCGTCGGCGCTCTGGGCCACGCGGCGCAGGGCAGACCAGCGTGCGTAGTTGAAGGAACGAACCATGCCGGCCACGTCGCGCAGTGCGGAACTGCGCTGGCGTCGTTCCTCGAAGCTGCGCGCGGGCTCGCCTTCGAAGTCGATGATCAGGAAGTCGTTGCGCGACACCAGCACCTGGCCCAGGTGGTAGTCGCCGTGGAAGCGCGTCTTCACGCCGGACTGGCCGTCGAGCGGGAAGTCGGCGACGCGGGCGCGCACCTCCGCCGCGCGCACCAGCAGTCGTTTGGCTTCGTCCTGCAGCTCATGCGGCAGGTCGGCCAGGCGCTCGTCCAGCCGGTCGAGCGTGCGACCGGCCTCGTTGGCGGCGCGCTCGCGCCAGGCGATCACATCCTGCGTCGTCAGCGGCTCCGGATCGAAGGCCGCGTTGCCGGTGCGCTGCGACAGCGCCAGGTGCAGCTCGGCGGTGCGTTCGCCCAGGGTGTGCATCAGCGACAGGAAGCCGCCATGCACGTCGGCGGGTTGCGGCGCATCGACGGTGCGCATGGCTTCCAGGTGGCGCTCCAGGTAGCCGAGCGTGTAGGCCCAGCCGTCGCCCTGGTTGGGCACATAGGCCTGCACCATCGCGAGCGTCATGGTGCTGCCGTCATTGGCCACGTACTCCAGTGCGCCGGCCACCGGCACGCAGTTCGGGTACTTCGCCACCTCGGTGAGGAAGCGGCCCATCTCCAGCTCGGGGTTGATACCCGGGCGCAGCCGACGGTAGCCCTTGAGGAACAGGCGCTCACCCAGCGTCACCACGGTGTTGCTGCTCTGCGCGGTCGGTGCGGTCACGGGCAGGCTCGCCACGTCCTTGCCTGCCAGTTTGGCGAATGCCTTGGTGTGCGTGAAGAGCAGCTTGCCCCCGGCGGTCGGCAGTGTGAGGCTGCTGCCCATCGCCTCGATCAACGCGCGGCAGAAGCCTTCGTCGAAGAAGGCGTCGGCCATCACGCCGACGTTGGCCTGCTGGCGCACCTTGGCGACGGGGCAGGCCATCAGCGCTTTCAGACGATCTTCGTCGTGGTCTTCCCAGGCGATGGCCAGGGGCATGAAGTAGGTGGAGGCTTCGGCCGGCCCGTCGAGGTCGAGCAGGGGCAGCATCCAGCTGCGCTGGCCGGCGTCCCACACCGCATGGTCGCGCAGACGGGCACGCGCGATCGGCGTGCCCTTGGATGCGTACCAGCGCTGCGTCTCGACATGGTGCGGCAGGGTCTCGGTCTCGAGCTGCAGACGCATGCGCTCAGCCATACCGATGCGCCAGGGCATCACGCGTTCGCGGAAGAAGCTGGTCCAGCCGTCGAACAGCACGAGCACCGCGCGGTCCTGCAGCGGCGTGCCTTCCTGGTGCCACGCGGGCATCGGGACTTCGGCCGACAGGCGGAACCAGTAGAAGCCGTGCGAGGGCAGCGTGAGCAGGTAGGGCAGGTCGCCCACCGGTGGAAACGCGGTCTTGCCGAGCATCTCGACGGGAACGCGTCCCTTGAAGGCGGACAGGTCGAGCTCGACGGGCTGCGCCGTGCGCGACAAGTTGAAGACGGTAAGGATCGCGTCGTCGTTGTGCTCGCTCAGGTAGGCGAGGATCTTGCGATTGCCCGGCTTCAGGAAGCGGCGCTTGCCACGCCCGAACGCGCGACTCGTCTTGCGCACGGCCAGCATGCGCTTGGTCCAGTTCAACAGCGAACTGGCTTCGCGCGACTGCGTCTCGACATTGAGCGCCTCGTAGCCGTACATCGGGTCCATGATCGGCTGCAGGTACAGGCTCTGCGGGTCGGCGCGCGAGAAGCCGGCGTTGCGATCGGGGCTCCATTGCATCGGCGTGCGCACGCCGTTGCGGTCGCCCACGAAGACGTTGTCGCCCATGCCGATCTCGTCGCCGTAGTAGATGATGGGCGAGCCCGGCATCGACAGCAGCATGCTGTTCATCAGCTTGATGCGGTCGGTGTCGTTCTCCATCAGCGGTGCCAGCCGGCGGCGAATGCCCAGGTTGATGCGCGCGCGCGGGTCGGCCGCGTACATGCGGTACATGTAGTCGCGCTCCCGGCTGGTCACCATCTCGAGCGTGAGCTCGTCGTGGTTGCGCAGGAAGATGGCCCACTGGCAGCCATCCGGGATGTCGGGCGTCTGCTGCATGATCTCGATGATCGGGTCGCGGTCTTCCTGCGCGATGGCCATGTACATGCGCGGCATCAGCGGGAAGTGGTACGCCATGTGGCATTCGTCGCCATTGCCGAAGTACTCGCGCACGTCTTCGGGCCACATGTTGGCCTCGGCCAGCAGGAAACGGTTCTTGTATTCGGCGTCGATGGTGGCGCGCAGCTTCTTGATGACGTCGTGCGTCTCGGGCAGGTTCTCGTTGCTGGTGCCGTCGCGCTCGACCAGGTAGGGAATCGCGTCCAGCCGGAAGCCGTCAACGCCCATGTCCAGCCAGAAGCGCATGGTCTTCATGATGGCTTCGAGCACCGCCGGATTGTCGAAGTTGAGGTCGGGCTGGTGGCTGAAGAAGCGGTGCCAGAAGTACTGCTTGGCGACCGGGTCCCAGGTCCAGTTCGAGGTCTCGGTATCCGTAAAGATGATCCGCGTGCCCTGGTAGATCTGGTCGGTGTCGCTCCACACGTAGAAGTTGCGCTCGGGCGAGCCGGGCGGCGCCGCACGCGCGGCCTTGAACCACGGGTGTTCGCTCGACGTGTGGTTGATGACCAGCTCGGTGATCACGCGCAGGCCGCGCGCATGGGCAGCCTCGAGCATCTCGCGGAAGTCCTCGATCGTGCCGTACTGCGGGTGCACGCTCTCGTACTCCGAGATGTCGTAGCCGTCGTCGCGCAGCGGGGACGGGTAGAAGGGCATCAGCCAGATCGTGTTGACGCCCAGTTCCTTCACGTAGTCGAGCTTCGCGGTCACGCCCTTGAAGTCGCCCATGCCGTCGTTGTTCGAATCGAAGAAGGCCTTGACGTTGAGCTGGTAGATCACCGCGTCGCGGTACCACTGCGGATCGTCGCTGGTGTCGATCTCCGGCGTTTCGAGGGTGAGGGCGGGCACGTTGCCGGCCGTGGCCGGGTGCACGTGCTGGGCTTGAAGGGGTGCGTTCATGACCACGGGGCCTCTCTTCTTTTCACAGGAAGTACTCAAAGTCGTTTTCGTCGCGGGTGCGTCGGCGCACCCGCAACACATGCGCAGGCGTGCTTTGCGGCTCGAGCATCACGTAATGCCATTCGCCCTGCCACAGGAAGCGCTGATCGCTCAGCAGATCGTGCACCTGGAAAGACTGGCCGGCCGGCACGCCGATCGATTCGGGCGTGAGGCCGATCCAGCCGGACTGTGCGTTGTGCGGGTCGAGGTTGACGACCGTGACCACCACGTTGCTGCCATCTTCCGAGGACTTCACGTAGGCCAGCAGCTGGTCGTTCTCGACCGGCAGGAAGCGCAGCGTCGCGTTGCTCTGCAGGGCGGGGTTGTCGTGGCGGATGCGGTTGATGCGCGCGATGAAGGGCGCCAAGCTGTGCGGCATCTCGTTCGGCCAGGTGCGCAGCTGGTACTTCTCGGAATCGAGGTATTCCTCGCTGCCCGCATGCCGCGGCTTGTGTTCGAGCAGTTCGTAGGCCGGGCCGTAGATGCCGTAGCTGGCGGCCAGCGTCGCGGCCAGCGTCAGCCGCAGGCGAAACATCGGCGCTTCGCCACTCTGCAGCTGCTCGTGGAGGATGTCCGGCGTGTTGGGCCAAACGTTGGGCCGGAAGTAGTCGTGGCCGGGGCCCTGCGACAGCTCGGTGAAGTACGCCGTCAGCTCTTCCTTGGTATTGCGCCAGGTGAAGTAGGTGTACGACTGCGAGAAGCCGAGCTTCGCCAGCCGATGCATCACCTTCGGCCGGGTGAAGGCCTCGGCGAGGAACAGCACCTCAGGGTGCTCGCGCTTGATCTCGGTGATCGCCCATTCCCAGAACGGGAAGGCCTTGGTGTGCGGGTTGTCGACGCGGAAGATCGTCACGCCCTCGGCGATCCAGTGGTCGAACACGCTCTTCAATTCGGTCCACAGCCCCTGCCAGTCGTCGCACTCGAAGTTGAACGGGTAGATGTCCTGGTACTTCTTGGGCGGATTCTCGGCGTACTGCACCGTGCCGTCCGGCCGCCAGCGGAACCAGCCCGGGTGGGCCTTGACGTAGGGGTGGTCGGGCGCGCACTGGAAAGCGATGTCCAGCGCGATTTCCAGGCCGTGCTTGCCGGCCTCGGCGACCAGGTGGCGGAAGTCGTCGGGCGTGCCCAGCGCGGGCAGGATCGACTTGTGGCCGCCTTCCTCGGCGCCGATCGCCCACGGGCTGCCGACGTCGTCGGGCTCGGTGACGAGCACGTTGTTCTTGCCCTTGCGGTCGATGCGGCCGATCGGATGGATCGGTGGGAAGTACAGCACGTC
This sequence comes from Variovorax cryoconiti, assembly GCF_051216395.1. Lineage (NCBI taxonomy): Bacteria > Pseudomonadati > Pseudomonadota > Betaproteobacteria > Burkholderiales > Comamonadaceae > Variovorax > Variovorax cryoconiti. The sequence continues at coordinate 735,582 of NZ_JBPJZI010000002.1, forward strand.
GAAGCCCATCTTCTGGATCGCGGGCAGGCGTGCTTCCACGTCCTTGAACGTGCCGTGTTCGCCCGGCACCATACCGGCCGAGCGCGGAAACAGTTCGTACCAGCTGCTGAAGCGTGCGCGTTCGCGGTCGACCACCAGCGACAGCTCGGCGCCGTAGCGGGCCTCGAAGCGGCGGTCGGGGTAGAGCGAAGCAAGCGCCTCCAGCTTCTCGTCGAGCGCCAGCGCCTTGACGGTCGCGCCGCTGATCGTTTCATCGGCAGCGGCGCGGTCGAGTTCGGCCGCCAGGCGCTCGAGCAGCGCCGCATCGTCGCCCGTGGCGCGTTGGGCCGCCGCGGCGACCTCGATGGCGCCCACCTTCGCGGCGATGCGGATGTCGGCATCGTCCACGCGGCGCGTCAGCTCGTGGCGCCACGACGCGAAGCCGTCGACCCAGGCGAGCACCGAATAGATGTAGCGACCCGGCACCGGCGGGGTGAAGCTGCCGGTCCACACGTCGTTGTTGACGAGCGCGAGCGGCGTCTCGTGCACGGTGGTGTCACCCTCGCGCCACCACTGGATCACCGCACGCAGCACGTCATGGCCGTCGGTGATGCAGTGCGCCGTGACCTCGAAAGGCTCGCCCGCGATGCGCTTGACCGCGAAGCGGCCACCGTCGACCTTGGGCAGCACGGCATCGATCACCGCGCGGATCCGGCCTTCCTTGGGCAGGCTGTGTGGACGCGCGATCAGCGCGGCGGTCTGGGTTTCGGGGATGGCGGCCTTGGGCGTCTTCGCGGCCGGCGTCGGGGTGCTGGTCGATGGGCTCTTCGGTGGGCTCTTAGGCATGGGGCTCAAGCTTCAGGATCAGGGTGGAAAGAGGGGGCAGCGTCAGCGTCAGCGAGTGCGGCCGACCGTGCGCTGGCAGCGGCGAGGATTCGACCGTGCCCATGTTGCCCCAGCCGGCGCCGCCGTAGTCGCGCGCGTCGCTGTTGAGCAGTTCGCGCCACAGGCCAGGCAGCGGCACGCCGAGGCGGTAGTTGGTGCGGGGCAGCGGTGTCAGGTTGCACACCACCAGCACCGGGTCGCCGTTGCGCGCCTTGCGCAGGAAGGCGAAGACGCTGTTCTGCGCGTCATCGGTTTCCACCCATTCGAAGCCGTCTGGGGAAAAGTCGACCTCGTACAGCGCGGGCTCGGCTTTGTAGACGCGGTTGAGTTCGCGCACGAAGTGCTGCAGCCCGCCGTGGCCTTCCTGGCCGGTGACCCACCACTCGAGTTCGCCGTCGTGCGTCCATTCGCGACGCTGCCCGAACTCGCCGCCCATGAAGAGCAGCTTCTTGCCGGGATGCGCCCACATCAGGCCGAACAGCGCGCGCAGATTCGCGAACTGCTGCCAGACGTCGCCAGGCATCTTGTTGATGAGTGAGCCCTTGCCGTGCACCACCTCGTCGTGCGACAGCGGCAGCACGAAGTTTTCGTTGAAGGCATACACCAGCGAGAAGGTGAGCTGGTGGTGGTGGTGTCGCCGGTGCACCGGGTCCTTCGCGAAGTACGACAGCGTGTCGTGCATCCACCCCATGTTCCACTTCATGCCGAAGCCCAGGCCGCCCATGTCGGTGGGGCGCGAAACCATCGGCCAGGCGGTCGATTCCTCGGCCACCGACACGGTGTCGGGGTGCTCGCGGTAGACCGCGCGGTTCAGGTCGCGCAGGAAGCCGATGGCCTCGAGGTTCTCGCGGCCACCGTGCACGTTGGGGATCCACTCCCCCGCCTTGCGCGCGTAGTCGAGGTAGAGCATCGAGGCTACGGCGTCCACGCGCAGCCCGTCGAGGTGGTAGTGCTCCAGCCAGAACAGCGCCGAAGAAATGAGGAAGCTGCGGACCTCGTTGCGGCCGTAGTTGAAGATGCTCGAGTTCCACTCCGGATGGAAGCCCTGGCGCGGGTCCGCATGCTCGAAGAGATGCGTGCCGTCGAAGAAGGCCAGGCCATGCGCGTCGGTCGGGAAGTGCGAGGGCACCCAGTCCAGAAGCACGCCGATGCCGCGCTGGTGCATGTGGTCGACGAAGGCCATGAAGTCCTGCGGCGTGCCGTAGCGCGAGGTCGGCGCGAAGTAGCCGGTGGTCTGGTAGCCCCAGGAGCCATAGAAGGGATGCTCGGTCACCGGCATCAGTTCGACGTGGGTGAAGCCCATGTCGACCATGTAGTCGGCCAGCCGTTCGCCGAGCTCGCGCCAGCCCAGCATCTCGCCATCCTGCCGCTGCCAGGAGCCGGCGTGCAGTTCGTAGGTCGACATCGGCGCGTCGAGCGCGTTCTTCGGGCCGCGCGCAGCCATCCAGGCGTCGTCGTTCCAGGTGTGCTCGAGCGACCAGACGCGCGAGCCGGTGGCTGGCGGCGGCTCGGCGTAGAAGGCGAAGGGGTCGGCCTTCTCCAGCACGTTGCCGTTCGCGGCGGAGAAGATGCGGTACTTGTAGACGGCGCCACGCACGGCTTGCGGGTCGAAGCCTTCCCACACGCCGCTGCCGTCCGGGCGCGGCTCGAGACGCATCGCACTGTCGTCCCAGCCGTTCCAGTCGGCGATCACCGAGACCGCCTCTGCATTGGGTGCCCACACCGCGAAGCTGGCACCGCCGCCGGGCTGGAGGTGGCAGCCCATCGTGTCGTGCAGTTTCGCGTGCGTGCCTTCACGGAAAAGCCAGACGTCATGCTCGCTGAGGCGAGGGTGTTCGATGTGCACGGGTGCGTTCCTTTTTGCGCCGGACGGTCCGGCGCTTCGACTTCGGGCTTGAAGCCTTTAGCCTACGCCACGCCTCTGACATCGCGGGCCGCCGAGCGCCCTTCGTGCTGTCGGACAGGAGCTATGTCGGGCTCAAGTCCGCCTGTAGGCGCGCGATTCAGGCCAGCTCGGCCGCGGCGTGAATCGCCTCGCGCACCCGCGGGTAGATCTGCGTGTTCCACTTGCTGCCGCTGAACACGCCGTAGTGGCCCACGCCGGCCTGCAGGTGGTGCGTCTTGAGGTAGGGGCGGATGTTGGGGCAGAGGTCTTGCGCCGCGACCGTCTGGCCGACGGAGCAGATGTCGTCACGCTCGCCCTCGACCGTGATCAGCGCGGTCTTGCGGATGGCAGCCGGGTTCACCTTGCGGCCGTGCACCGTGAGCTCGCCCCGCGGCAGGTCGTAGGTCTGGAAGACCCGCTCGACGGTCTCGAGGTAGAACTCGGCCGGCAGGTCGTTCACGGCCAGGTACTCGTCGTAGAAATTGCGGATCGTGTCGGCCTTGTCGGTCTCGCCGTCGACGATGTGCTGGTACAGCTTCTTGAACTGCTCCTTGTGCCGCTCCGGGTTCATGCTCAGGAAGGCGGTGAGCTGCAGGAAGCCGGGGTACACGCGCCGCATCATGCCGGCGTGCGGGAAGGGCACGTGGCTGATGAGGTTCTTGCGGAACCATTCGATGGGCTTGCTGGTGGCGAGCGTGTTCACGCCGCTGGGGTTCACCCGGCAGTCGACCGGCCCGGCCATCAGCGTCAGGCTCTTCGGGGCGGCGGGGTTGTCGTCCTCGGCCATGAGCGCGGTCGCGGCCAGGGCGGCCACGCAGGGTTGGCACACCGCGACCATGTGCGCGCCGGGACCGATGGCTTCGAGGAAGGCGATCAACTGGGCCGTGTAGTCGTCCAGGCTGAAGCCGCCGTGCCGCAGCGGCACGTCCCGGGCGTTGTGCCAGTCGGTCAGGTAGACGTCGTGGTCGCGCAGCAGGGTGCGCACCGTTTCGCGCAGCAGCGTGGCGAAATGGCCCGACAACGGTGCCGCCAGCAGCACGGGCGGATGCACCGCCTTGGTGTCCTTGCGGAAATGCAGCAGGGTGCCGAAAGGCGCGACCAGCGTCACTTCCTCGTGCACCGCGATCGGTTCGCCGTCGACCAGCACCTCGTCGATGCCGTAGGGCGGGCGGCTGTGGGTGAGCCGCAGGCGGGAGAAGACCTCGAAGGCCGCGGCCATCTTGCGGCTGGCGCTGTCGGGGCTGGCGCCCGTCCACATGGCCTGGCCCATGAACTGTGCCGCGAGCCGCATGGGAGACATCAGATCGCTCTGGTTTTGGTAGGCCCGGTACAGCATGAGGCTGCGTGAAGGCAATTTGCGGGCCAGCACGTCGAGGCCGGAGGGGCTGTGGCACAGGCCTTGCACCTGTCAACCCATGATCGTCAGCCCACGATTGGGCAATCAGGAGCACGCCATGGCCAAACCCGTTCTCACCATCAGCAGCAAGAACTACGGCGCCTGGGCGCTGCGCGGCTGGCTCATGTGCAAGCTGGCCGGGCTTGACTTCAGCGAGAAGGTGATCTCGCCGGACGATCCGGCCATGAAGGCCGAGATGCTGCTGCTGTCGTCGTCGATGCTGGTGCCGTCGCTGCAGCACGGCACGGTCAAGGTTTGGGACACGCTGGCCATCGGCGAATACCTCAACGAGATCAAGCCCAAGGCCGGCCTGCTGCCGGCCGACGTCAAGGCGCGTGCCCACTGCCGGGCCATCAGCGGCGAGATGCATTCGGGCTTCAGCGCCATGCGCGGCTCGCTGCCGATGAACATCAAGGGCCACTTCCCGGGCTTCAAGATCTGGTCGCGTGCGCAGACCGACATCGACCGCGTGACCGCGATCTGGCGGGAGTGCCTCAAGAGCTACGGCGGACCCTTCCTGTTCGGCAAGCTGCCCTGCATCGCCGACGCCATGTACGCACCGGTCGTGACCCGTTTCCTGAGCTACGACGTGTCGCTGGACCGCGATTGCGCCGCTTACTGCAAGCGCGTCATGGAGTTGCCGGCCATGCAGGAATGGGTGGCTGCGGCGAAGCAGGAACCCGAAGAAATCGACGAACTCGATGCCGAGTTCTAGTCGGCAGGCGCGCCTGGCAGCGCGCTCGGCTGCAGGCCTGCAGCCGGTGCATCACTGAAAAATGAATACTTGCGTGTAACATTTTTTACACAAAAGAGTACTAAAGGTTAACATTTTAACCTATCATCGCCGGCAATGTCGGCAGCCTGGGTGGCTGCCCGCTGAACCGGAGATGTGTTGTGAAGAACTCCTGGACTGTGGCCGCCGGCCTGACGGTACTGGTGCTGTGTTTGGCGGCGTGCGACGACGGCGCGCGCGCCGGGCTCGAAACGGGCAAGAGCGCGTCGGCCTCCAAGAGCACCAACATCGAAACCGTCGTCGTGACCTGGCAGCCGCGGGACAAGACCGCCGAATTCCTCAGCGCCTGGCGCCCGAAGAACTGATCGAATCCGACGGTCCGCGAGCGTTGTAAACGTTCCGTGCGGGATGCCGCTTGAGTCGCGCAGCCCGACGACACCTGATCCTTTCTCAAATTTTCTCGAAGAGCCTCAAGACTCGGCGCGTCTTGCCGATAAGTCTTTTGTAGGCATCGAGCACGGTGCCCCACCGATGGACACGACTCTGGACGAGAGGATCACATGCAACACGACACCATCCCCATGGGGTCGGCCTTTTCCCAGTGGGAAAGCCTGACGAAGGACTACCTGGAAGGCCTGGTGGCGCTGCGCCGCCGGGAGCCGGGCGCGTCCGCCAAGATGATGCGTCTGGCGCGAGAGATGCAGGAATGCGAAGCGCGCTGCGGGGGGCCGGTGTACGCGCCGCCGCCCCGTGTCGAAGCGCAGCCGGTCGCCCCGGCCGAGCCGATCCAGCGCCGGCGGGCCGACAAGGACCCGGCACCGGGCTTCTGGACCAGCGCCTTCGGGGCCTTCCTGGGCGCCAACCGCCCGTCCGCCCACGGCGGGCAAGACGCCGCGGCGCGCTGATCGGTCGCCGAACCCTCTTCTCATGAAGGAGGCGATGCGAGATACTGTATTTAAATACAGCATCCCATGGCCGATCACCTCATCCCCCTCCAGGCCCTCAAGGGCCGCGGTGCCGCCAGTCGCCTGCCGCACCGGTTCGAGCGCGACGTGCGAGACGACTTCGACGACGGGTGGAACACGCTGCAAGACGAGGCAGCCGAGGGCTTGCCCCCGCTGCAGACGGAAGTCCGTTTCGAAGACGTCAAGTCGGTCCTGAGCGAGAACGACTCGCCCGACATCCCCTTCGACCGGTCCCTCAATCCGTACCGCGGTTGCGAACACGGCTGCATCTACTGCTTCGCCCGGCCGACGCACAGTTACCTCAACCTCTCGCCCGGCCTCGACTTCGAAACCAAGCTGATCGCCAAGCGAAACATCGCCGAGGTGCTGCGCGCCGAACTGGCCCGCAAGAGCTATCGGCCCAGCCACCTCGCCATCGGCACGGCCACCGACTGTTACCAGCCGATCGAGCGCGAACTGCGGCTGACCCGTTCGGTGCTCGAGGTGCTGCGCGAGGCGCGCCACCCTTTCGGCATCGTGACCAAGTCGAGTGCGGTTGAGCTGGACCTCGATCTGATCGCCCCGATGGCTGCCGACCGATTGGCGGCCGTGTACGTCAGCGTCACCACGCTCGACGGCGACCTGGCCCGCAAGCTTGAGCCGCGAGCCGCCGCGCCGCATCGCCGGCTGCGCACCATCCGCACGTTGGCCGAGGCAGGCGTGCCGGTGGGTGTGAGCGTGGCGCCGCAGATTCCCTTCGTCACCGAAGACATGGAACAGGTCCTCGAAGCCGCCTGGGACGCCGGCGCACGCTGCGCCTTCTACACCGTGGTGCGGCTGCCCTGGGAGGTGGCGCCGCTCTTCAAGGAATGGCTGGAGCTGCACTACCCGCAGCGGGCCGGCCGCATCATGGCGCGCATCCGCGAGATGCGCGGCGGCAAGGACTACGACGCCGACTTCGCCACCCGCATGAAGGGCAGCGGCCTGTGGGCCGACCTGATCCGCCAGCGCTTCGAGAAGGCGACCAACCGCATCGGCTTCAACCGGCAGCGCATCGCGCTGGACCTCGGGGCGTTTCGGCCACCGGGTGTGGGCGGGCAGGGCAGCCTGTTCTGACGGCTGAGCGGCTGGCTCAGCCGGCCATCAGGTCCGCCACCTGACGACGCAGCGATGCGTTCTCGGCCTCGAGTTCCGCGACGCGGCGGCGCAGCGTCTGCACTTCGTCGGCATCCTCCTCGGCATCGGATGGCGCCGCGTCATCGGCCGACGGTTCCCGCGGCTTGCGCTTGGCGTCGCGCACGCGTTTCGCTGCCTGCTTGAGCTCGTTCCTGCCGGCGATGACCGCGGCCTTCTGCTCCTCGGCGGGCAGGCTGGCGACGGCGGCGGCCGCGTTGATCGAGATGGTGCCGGCCTTCACGGCCTCGACCAGTTCGGGCGCGGCCTGCTTCTGGATCTTCTCGATCATCACGACCTGGCTGCTGCTCAGGCGCGCGGCCTTGGCGATCGCCTCGCGGCTGTTCATCGGTGCCGGCGGCGCCTCGTCGACGTCGAAGGGCGGGCCTTCGTCGGCGGTGGCGTTCGACGCAGAGGGCACGGCGCCGCGGGCGCGCCGCTCGGCCACGATCTCGCGCTTGCGCAGCGCCAGCACGCCGCGCTGGAAGTCGGACACGCTGCGCCGGCCCAGGTGCTGGTCGATCATCCACAGGTGCACATCGTCGATGCTGCGAAAGCGCGGGTTCTGCACGGTCTGGAACGGCAGGCCGTGCTTCTGGCAGATGCCGTAGCGGTTGTGGCCGTCGACCAGCACGTCGCCCCACAGCACGAGCGCATCGCGGCAGCCCTCGGCCAGCAGGCTGCGTTCCAGCGATTCGTATTCGTCCGGCGTCAGCGGGTCGATGTAGGCCTTGAGTTCTTCGTTGACGACGATGTCCATGGGTGCGCGATTTCGGGAAGCGGGAAGCGGGGAGAGGGGGCGCGATTGTAGTGAGCGCCCCGTACGTCAGCTCGACAGCGGCATCGGCACGAGCCTGGCCGCATCGAGGCCCAGCTTGTCCATCACGCACATCGCCGCGTAGGCGTCGTTCGCGGCGTAGCGCACCTGGCCTTCGGAGAGCCGATGGGTGGCCCAGTTCGAGGTCGACTGTTTGCGCGACTTGACGAACTGCTGCCCGAACAGCAGCGCGATGGCCGACTTCACGCCCACCGCGTCGCGGTAGCCGCGGCGCTTGAAGACGGTGTCCAGGTCGACCACGGCCTGCGGCTCGACGCCCAGCGTGCGGCGGATCTGCGTGCGGTCGCCGGCCAGGCCGAAGCCGACCTTGACGAGCGCGCTCGAGGCGATCAGGTGCGCGGCGGCGCTGCGACAGACCGGGTCGTGCACCTGGAACACCCAGGCCCGATCGAGCGAGGCGAACTGCACCGTGTGCGGCCCGGTCGAGATTTCGTTCTTGAGGAAGGTGGGTTTCGATTCGGTGTCGAAACCGACCACGTTCAACGCGCCCAGTTCGGCCAGCGCCTTCTCGGCCTGGGTCGCTGTCGATACCACGTCGATGTCCTGCAGCGTGAGGCCGGGGAACACGTCGAAGGCGGCGATCTCCTCGCGGGTCGGCAGGGGCGGCGGGGCGGTGTTCATGGTGCTTTCTTTGTCTTCGGTGCCGACGTCGACGCTTTGGCGCGTCGGGGTCGGGGCGCCTGTCCGGAGCGCATCGCCGCTTCCCAGGCACGGCGGCCCCACAGGGCCGCGAGCTCGCGGTCGTCGAAGATGTCGGCGGGCGCCTCGCGGTAGGACATCTGCATCGTCTTGCCCTGGCGCTCGTAGCAGAAGGCCGGCGCGTTCAGCGCGTCGAAATGGGGGGCGCTCTCGGCGTCGACCTTGAGGTAGAGCGTTTCGCGCACGACCAGCCCGATCATGCGGCCGTCGTGGAACAGGCCGTGGCCACCGAACATGCGGCGTGGCTGAACACGGCCGAGCCGCTCGAACACCTCCGGCAGGCTGTCGGCGAGCCCGGCCACGTTCAGGCCTTCAGCAGTTGGGCGTGATGGACGAGGTGGTCGGCCATGAAGCTCTGGATGAAGTAGTAGCCATGGTCGTAGCCCTCGTGGCGGCGCAGCGTCAGCGGCTGGCCGATGGCGTGGCAGGCGGCTTCGAAGAGGTGCGGGTGCAACTGCTCGGCGAGGAATTTGTCGCCCAGGCCCTGGTCGATCAGGATGCCGGCGGGGTAGGGCGCGACCGGCTGGTTTTCCATCAGCACCGTGGCGTCGTGCTCGATCCAGCGGGTGCGGTCGGCACCCAGGTAACCGGTGAAGGCCTTCTCGCCCCAGGGGCAGCGCGTGGGCGCGCAGATCGGCGCGAAAGCCGACAGCGATTGGAAGAGGCCGGGGTGCCGCAGCGCCAGCGTGAGCGCGCCGTGGCCGCCCATCGAATGGCCGGTGAGGCCGATGCGTTGCGGATCGATCGGGAAGGCGGTGCCGAGCAGCGGCAGCAGTTCGCCGACGAGGTAGCTTTCCATGCGCCAGTGCGTGGCCCATGGCGCTTCGGTCGCGTCGAGGTAGAAGCTGGCGCCGACGCCGAAGTCCCAACTCTCCGATTCGCCGGGCACGTTGGCGCCGCGTGGGCTGGTGTCGGGCGCGACCAGCGCGAGGCCGAGTTCGGCCGCCAGGCGCTGCGCGCCGGCCTTGACCATGAACGTGTCTTCGTTGCACGTCAGTCCGGCGAGGAAGATCAGCGCCGGCACCGGGCCGTCCGCGGCCTGCGGCGGCAGAAAGACCGAAAAGCGCATCGGCAGGCCGATCTCGCCCGAGGCGTGTTCGTGGAAGGTCTGCGTGCCGCCGAAGCAGCGGTGTTCGGACAAGGTCTTGAGAGAAGCGGTCATGGGCGATGGGGGGACGTGAGTTCGAGCACCGCGTCGGCGAACACACGGGGTGCTTCCTGCGGCATGTTGTGGCCCACGCCGGGCAAGGTGTGGTGCGTGCGCGGACCGGTGAAGTGGTGGCCCTGGTCGGCCGTACCGGCCGGCGACATCACGCCGTCGTCGTCGCCATCAAAAGTGATCGACGGCACGCGGATCTCGGGCATCTGGGCCAGTGCCGCCTGGAGGTCTGCATAGGCCGGGTCGCCCGCCGCCTTGCCGTAGCGGTGCCGGTACGAATGGATCACGATGTCGACGAAATCCGGGTTGTCGAAGGCGGGCGCCGTGCGTTCCCAGGTGGCGTCGTCGAAGGCCCAGGTGGGCGACCAGAGCCGCCACAGCAGGCGGCACAGGTCACGCCGGTTCTGCGCGAGGCCCGCGCGGCCGCGCTCGGTGTGGAAGTACCACTGGTACCAGTAGCGGAACTCGTTTTCGGGCGGTGCCGGTTCGTCGGCGTGCGCGATGGGCTGCACCTTGTAGCTGTTGAAGGACACGAGGCCGGTGCAGCGCTCCGGCCACAGCGCCGCGGCCACGCAGGCGGCCGTGCCGCCCCAGTCGTAGCCGGCCAGCACGGCCTTCGGGATGGCCAGCGCATCGAGCAAGGCGCGCAGGTCGCTGGCCAGTGCGGCCTGCTCGCCCGAGCGCGGCGTGGCCGCGTCGACGAACTGCGTGGGGCCGAAGCCGCGCAGGTAGGGCACGACCACGCGGCAGCCTGCGTCGGCCAGGATCGGCACCACCTCGGCGTAGGCGTGCACGTCGTACGGGAAGCCGTGCAGCAGCACGGCGGGCGGCCCGCCCTCGGGGCCGCTCTCGTGGAAGGCGATGTCCAGCACGCCGGCACGCACGCGGCGCAGCGGGCCGATCATCGCTTCAGTCATACAGGACCACGCCGCGGATCGACTCGCCGCTTTTCATCAGGTCGAAGCCCTTGTTGATGTCTTCCAGCGGCATGGTGTGCGTGATCAGGTCGTCGATGTTGATCTTGTTCTCCATGTACCAGTCGACGATCTTCGGTACGTCGGTGCGGCCGCGCGCGCCGCCGAAGGCCGAGCCTTCCCAGTGGCGGCCGGTGACCAGCTGGAACGGGCGGGTGCTGATCTCGGCCCCCGCTTCGGCCACGCCGATGATGATGCTGCGGCCCCAGCCCTTGTGCGTGCATTCGAGCGCCTGGCGCATCACCTTGGTGTTGCCGATGCACTCGAAGCTGTAGTCGGCGCCGCCGTCGGTCAGCTGCACGATCGCGTCGACGATGTTGCCGCCCGCCGCCTCGATGTCCTTCGGGTTCAGGAAGTGCGTCATGCCGAACTTGCGGGCCATCGCCTCGCGCGCCGGGTTCAGGTCGACACCGATGATCTTGTCGGCACCCACCATCTTCGCGCCCTGGATCACGTTCAGGCCGATGCCGCCGAGGCCGAACACCACCACGTTCGCGCCGGCTTCCACCTTGGCCGTGAAGATCACGGCGCCGATGCCGGTGGTCACGCCGCAGCCGATGTAGCAGACCTTGTCGAAGGGCGCGTCCTCGCGGATCTTGGCCAGCGAGATCTCCGGTGCGACCGTGTAGTTGCTGAAGGTCGAGGTGCCCATGTAGTGGAAGATGGGCTTGCCGTCCATGCTGAAACGGCTGGTGGCGTCGGGCATCAGGCCCTTGCCCTGGGTGCCGCGGATCAGCTGGCACAGGTTGGTCTTGCGCGACAGGCAGAACTTGCACTGGCGGCATTCGGGCGTGTAGAGCGGGATGACGTGGTCGCCCTTCTTGAGCGTGGTCACGCCGGGGCCGACGTCGACCACGATGCCCGCGCCTTCGTGGCCGAGGATCGCCGGGAAGATGCCCTCCGGGTCGGCGCCCGAGAGCGTGTAGTAGTCGGTGTGGCAGATGCCGGTGGCCTTGATCTCGACCAGCACTTCGCCGAACTTCGGCCCTTCGAGGTCGACGGTTTCGATGGTCAGGGGCTGGCCCGATTGCCAGGCGACGGCGGCTTTGGTTTTCATGCGAAGGTCCTTGAGGAAGGGGGTGGCGGTTCGACCGCAGACCCCCAAGCTTAAAACGGTTCGCATCGCGCGGCTGCGGCGTCGCCGCCTGGCCCTTGCCGCACCCGACGGAAGCTGGGCCGTGGCTAGGCCGGGATGGGGCGCGGCGCGCCCTGGTCGTCGATGGCGACGTAGACCAGCGTGGCCTCGGTCACCGGCGTGGTCACGCCTTCGCTGCCGCGGCGCTCGGTCAGTGCCCGCACATGGACGCTGATGGATGTCCGGCCGACGTGCACCACCTGCGCGAAGAAGGACACCAGGTCGCCGGCCTTGACCGGGTGGCTGAAGGCCAGCTTCTCGATGGCGACCAGCACCACGCGCCCGCGCGCGGCGCGCATGGGAAGCACGCTCCCGGCGGAATCCATCTTCGCCAGCATCCATCCGCCGGCGATCTGGTCGCCCAGGTAGGTGTCCGACGGCATCGGGATGAGGCGCAGCACGAGCTCGGGTTCGGTCGTCATCGGCGCGAGGGCAGCAGGGCCGAAAGGCCGTCGGCCTCTTTCTTCATGGCCTTGGCCAGGTCCATGGTGGCGCTGCCGACCAGGTTGTCGGAGAGCCCGGTGGCGACCAGTGTGTGGCTCACCCGGTGCGCCGCGTCGAGCAGCGGCACCGCGATCACCGTCACGCCGTTCATGTAGTTGCCGCGGTCGATGCTGAAGCCGCGCTTGCGGACCAGCTCGACCTCGCGCTTCCAGGTGGCGAGGTCGATCGGCTTGTCCCAGCGCAGCGACTTGAAGCGTTTCTCGATCTGTGGCCACGGCTCGTCGCTGAAGGCCGCGACCAGGCGCCCGGTGGCGCTGACCAGCGCCGGGAAGCGGCTGCCGACATCCACATGCAGGCGGAAGGGCGCGCGCGATCGGGACAGGGCCAGCACCACCATGTGGTCGATGTCGGGTGTCTCGACGCCGATCATCGTCACGTTCCAGTCGTTCGCCAGCACGTCGAGCACCGGCTGCGCAAGGCTGGCGAAGCCGCTGCTCTCGATGGCGCTGCGCGCCAGGCTGAGCATGCCGGTGCCCAGCGAGTAGCGCTTGGTGTCGCTGTCGATCTTCACCAGCTCTTCGGCGACCAGCGCGCGCAGGATGTGCAGGCAGGTGCTGGGGACCAGCGCGAGTTCGTCGGCAATGGCCTTCACGCCCATCGCCTGCGACGATCGCCCGAGCAGACGGAGGATGGCGACCGCGCGCGTCACGCCGGGCACGGGCCGGACCCGCACCGGCTTCTTTGTCGAGGGCTGTGCCTTGGCGGGCTTCGCGGTGGGGGAGGGGCTGGACTTCATGGAGCGTGCGGTCGGCGGCCGCAAGCTTATCCCAGATGGTGGGCGGTGAACGAGGCTCGCCCAGGTGCTCCCGATGCCCGCGAAAGGGTCTGCGTGCGTGGGCATCGGCCTAGTCCGCCTTCAGTCCCGATGCCTTGATGAGCGGTTCCCATTTCCTGCGCTCGGCCTGCGTGAAATCGGTGAGTTGCTGTCGCGTGCCGCCGCCCGGGTCGAAGCCGTAGTCGAGCAACTGCTGCTTCGTCTCGGGCCGGCTGAGGATCCTGTTCATCGCGGCGTTGAGCGTGTCGAGGATGGCCGCCGGCGTTCCGCGCGGTGCGAAGAGCGCGTTCCAGGCGATGACCTCGAAGCCCGGATAGCCTTGCTCCGCCACCGGCTTGACGCCCGGCACGAGCGCGCTGGGTGCGGCCGACGTCACCGCGATGGCGCGAACGTGCCCCGCGGCCAGTTGCGAGCGCAAGGCGGTGGGCGTGTCGATCAGCAGTGGCAGCTGGCCGCCGAGCACGTCCGTCATGGCGACGCCCGAGCCCTTGTAGGGCACGTGGAAGAGCTTCAGGTTCGAGCGCTCCTTGAGCAGCTCGACCACCAGGCGCGCCGACGTGCTGGGTGTGGCGATGTCGCCGGAGCGCGGGTCGGTCTTCACGGCCCCGGCCAAGTCTTCGACCGAACGCAGCGGTGACTTGGCGTTGACCGCCAGCACCATCGGAAAGCTGCCGACCAGCACGATGGATTCGAAGTCCTTCTCGGGCTTCAGGCGAAGACCCGCATAGAGGTACTGGTTCACCACATGGGTGGCGTTGGTGCCCATGGTGAGCGTGTAGCCGTCGGCCTGTGCTTCCGCCGCGAGTTCGGTGCCGAGGTTGCCGCCGGCACCGGGACGGTTGTCGATGACGATGGGTTGGCCCAGGTCCTTCGCCAGCTGGTTGCCGAGGTACCGCGCGGCGATGTCGGTGCCCTGGCCGGCCGGGTAGGCCACGATGATGCGTATCGGCTTGGTGGGATAGGCCTGTGCCAGTGCACCGTGCGATGCACACGCCATGGCGCAGCCCGTGAAGAGCAGTTTCCAGAGTCTCATTTTGTCTCCTGTTGAAGGCATCGATGGCCAAGCCCGGGCCCTGGCAATGGGTCCCCGCGTTCATCGGCTTCGCCGCCGTCCGTGGCGCCCTGCATCCACGAGGGTGGAACTTCAAGTCATCCCGAACGGCTTCGTTTCGAGTATGGAAGTCGCGATTTGCATTGTCAAATGCATCGGCAAGTTGTATTAGGACAAAGTACGACTATGCCGCTTGTCGCGCTAGGCCGTGACTTTCTGCGGCGCGGCAGGTCTCGCCGCCTGCAGCTTCATGACGGCCTGGGCTGCCAGGACGTCGCTGCCGGCCACGCTCAGCGTGCCGTGCATGAAGAGGAGGCTGGACGTGCGGCGCACCACCCGTCCACGCGCCTCGATCAGGACGCCCGGCGGCACGGACGCGAGAAAGTGCGTGTCGAGCTGCACCGTCACGCAGGGTGCGCGGCCGGCGGCTTCCCAGGCGAGCGTGCTCAGCGCGTGATCGATCAGCGTGGTGAGCAGTCCACCGTGAACCACCCCTGACGGGTTCAGGTGCTCGTCGGTCGATACCACGCCGTAGGCCCATCCATCCCCCTCTCGCGCGGCCCAGAGCGGGCCGGCGAGTGTCATGAACCGGCCCGCCCCCTTGAGCGGCTTCCATCCGCCTTCGCGCAGGCGGGTGGAGATGTCGATCGCGTTGTTCATGGCCAGGATCCGGCAAGGGAGGAGGCTCGGATTCTAGGAACGATCCCAGGCCGCCATCAATTTCATAATTGTCTATGTACAAATCAAAGATGCATTTGACAAAAACAGAACCCAAGTCGCATAGTTCGTTCATCGCCAAGACGCCATGGACCCGATGAAAAAACTCACCGACTACACCTCGTTCGCGGATGCGCAGAACCACTGCTTGCCGGAGAAGCTCTGGGAACTTTTCGATGGCGACCGCCGGGCCTTCAACATTGCGCACGAATGCGTCGACCGGCATGCGCACGGCGACAAGGTCGCGATCGTGGTGGCCTACGCGAGCGGCAGCGAAGAGGTGATCACCTTCAAGACCCTGTCGCGCCTGTCGAGCCGCTTCGCCCACCTCCTGGTGGCGCGCGGCATCCGGCCCGGTGACCGTGTCGCGGTCATGCTCGAGCCCTCGCTGGCCTTCTACGTGGCCATCTTCGGCGCGATCAAGACCGGCGCGATCGCGGTGCCGCTCTTCACGCTCTTCGGGCCGGACGGCATCCGGCTGCGTGTCGAGGACTGCAAGCCGAAGATCCTGGTGACCAATGCCGAGAAGGCTTCGGTCTCGGCAGGCATCGACGGCGTCGAGGTGCTGGTGGCCGACGAAGGCTTCGTGCAGACGCTGAGCCCCTTTGCCGACACCTTCGAGGTCAAGACCAGCGCGGAAGACGATGCGATCTTCCAGTACACCTCCGGCACCACCCGCGAGCTGCCGGCCGCCGTCAAGCACAAGCAGCGCGCGCTGGTGACGCTGATGCTCGCGGCGCTCTACGGCACCGGCATCCGGCCGGGCGACCGCTTCTTCTGCCCGTCGTCGCCAGCCTGGGGGCACGGGCTCTGGCACGGCACGCTGGCACCGCTGGCGCTGGGCGTGACCATCGGCGCCTATTCGGGGAAGTTCGATGCGCCGCGTTTGCTCAAGGCCCTGCAGCATGGCCGCTTCAACACCATCTCGGCGGCGGCGACGCACTTCCGGATGATGCGCAACTCGGGGGCGTCGTCGAAGTACAAGTACTACCTCGACAAGGTGTCCTTCACCGGCGAGCCGATGGACAGCGAGACGGAGGACTTCGTCAAGGCCACCTTCGGGCGCCCCGTCTGCAGCATGTACGGCACGACCGAGATCGGCGTGATCCTGGTGAACTATCCCGGTGCCGAGGACTTCCAGGTGAAGCACGGTTCCCTCGGAAAGCCGATCCCGGGGGGGCGCGTGGACGTCCAGGATGCCGACGGCAAGACCTGCCCGCCGGGCGTGGTCGGCGAACTGAAGGTCTGGCGCGGCGGCGTCTGGGTGCCCACCAAGGACCTCGGCAAGGTCGATGCCGACGGCTACTTCTATCACGCAGGGCGCGCCGACGACGTGATCATCTCAGCCGGCTGGACCATGAGTGCGGTGGAGATCGAAGATGCCGTGCTCAAGCACCCCGACGTGCAGGAGGCGGCCGCCATCGGCGTGGCCGACGAGCTCCGCGGTCAGGTGGTGAAGGCCTTCGTCGTCACGGCGCGCGAAGGCAGCGACGCCTTCACCAAGGAAATCCAGGACCTCGTGCGCAGCCGATTGAGCCAGCACGAGTACCCGCGGCACGTCGTCTTCGTGACCGACCTGCCCAAGACGCCCGCGGGCAAGGTCCATCGCAAGGTGCTGCGCGACCGGGAACCCAAGACCGCGAGCGTCTGACCCCTGCACCCTTTCACCCCCCCCCATCACCACCACCAGGAGACATCGATGTCCGAACAAAACGAAAGAACATTTCCCAAAATCACCGAGCGGGGCCTGGACGAACTGCGCGAGCGCATCGGCCAGAAGATCGAGAACACGCTGGAGCCGTGGTGCCACGAGGCCACGCGCGACAACATCCGCCACTACGCGCACGGCATCGGCGACGACAACCCGCTGTGGTGCGATCCGGCCTACGCGGCCAAGACCCGGTACGGCGGCATCGTCGCGCTGCCGAGCTTCCTGTTCTCGACCAGCCGCATCGTGTCCGGCTACGTCGGTGGCCTGCCCGGCGTGCACGCGATGTGGTCGGGTGCCGACTGGACCTGGCACCAACCCATTCTTCGCAACGACGAGATCCGCACCGAGGCCTACCTGAAGGAACTGGTCGAGCACCAGACGCGCTTCGCCGGGCGTGCCGTCCAGCAGATCTACCACGTCGACTTCTACAACCAGAAGGGCGACAAGGTGTCGGAGGCCGACAGCTGGTGCTTCCGCACCGAGCGCGACCATGCCCGCGAGCAGGGCACCAAGTACAAGGAAGCGCGAGCGCGCGCGCCGCGGCGCTATTCGCCCGAAGAGATCGGCGAGGCCTACAAGCTCTACCGCGAAGAGGAAGTGCGCGGCGCGACGCCCCGCTACTGGGAAGACGTGGAGGAGGGCCAGGCCCTGCCCGTGATGTTCAAGGGCCCGATGACGGTCACCGGCTTCATCGCCTATGCGCAGGGCTGGGGTGGCCTGTACATCCGCGCGAACAAGCTGGCGTGGAAGCTGATCGACGCGCACCCCGGCGTCGGCATCACCAACCGCTTCGGCATTCCGGACGTGCCCGAGCGCGTGCATTGGGAAGAAGACTTCGCGCTGGAAGTCGGTGCCCCTGGCGCCTACGACTACGGTCCGGAACGCACCTCATGGCTGACGCACCACCTGACCAACTGGATGGGCGACGACGGCTTCCTGCGCAAGGCCAGCTGCAAGATCCGGCGCCACAACCCCGAAGGCGACATGCTCTTCATCAAGGGCCATGTGAAGCGCAGGTACATCGAGGACGGCAAGCACCTGGTCGAGATCGAGCAGGAGGCCCGCAACCAGGACGACGAGCTCTCCGTGCTCGGTTCCGGCGTGGTCGAACTGCCGAGCCGCGGCTAGCATGCCGGTCGGCGGAGCCGCAGGAACACAAGCCATGAGTGGTGCCCTCGCCGGCGTTCGGGTGGTGGATCTGTCGCGCGTCCTGGCCGGGCCGCTGTGCGCGCAGATGCTGGCGGACCATGGTGCGACGGTGGTCAAGGTCGAGCCGCCCGCCGGCGACGACACCCGCACCCTGGGGCCGCCTTTCGACCGCGAGGGCGACGCGGCCTACTTCGGTGCGGTCAACCGCGGCAAGCAGTGCATCAGCATCGACCTGTCGAAGCCCGAAGGGCGCGATGTGCTCGAGCGGCTGCTCGCCGATGCCGACGTGCTGATCGAGAACTTCCTGCCTGGCACCCTCGAGAAATGGGGTGTGTCGTACGAGGGGTGGCTGCGCCACCGCTTTCCCCGGCTGATCCATTGCAGCATCAGCGGCTTCGGTGCCGACGGCCCGCTGGGCGGCCTGCCGGGCTACGACGCGGTGCTCCAGGCGATGTGCGGCCTCATGAGCATCAATGGCGATCCGTCGAGCGGACCGACGCGGATCGGCGTGCCGATCGTGGACCACCTGACCGCCTACACCGCGCTGTCCGCGATCCTGATGGCGCTGCACAGCCGGCACGCCTCAGGCCAGGGACAGTACGTCGAGGCGACGCTGTTCGATGCGGCCCTGAGCCTGCTCGTGCCGCATGCGGCCAACTACTTTCAATCGAAGCAGGAGCCGGGACTGCTCGGCAGCGCGCACCCCAACATCGCGCCGTACGACCGCTTTCGCTGCGGCGATGGCGACATCTTCCTGGGCATCATGAACCGGGGGCAGTTCGAGCGCTTCTGTGCCGTGGTCGACCGGCCCGGCCTCGCGGCGGACGCGCGCTTTGGCGACAACGCGCTGCGCATCGCCCACCGGCAGGTGCTGCGCGAGGAGATCGAGCGCGCCATCGGCCGTTGGCAGCGCCGGGCGCTGTGCGACGCGCTGATGCGCGCCGGCGTTCCCGCAGCGCCAGTGCATTCGGTGTCGGAAGCCTTCGCGCAGCCGCATGTGGCGCACCGCCGGATGCAGGTCGAACGTGAAGGCTACGGTGGCATCGGGCTGCCGGTGCGTCTGCACGCTACCCCGGGTGCGCCCGCCTCCGACCCGCGGCCGTTCAACGCGGACGCGGTCCGCGTGCTGCAGGACATCGGCTACAGCCCGCGGGACATCGATCGGCTGGTGGCCGGCGGGATCGTTCCCGCGCCGGGCCCGCGGGCCGGTTCAGGCCAGCATTAGATCGACAGGCTGGTCGAACGGGGCAGGTTTTCCAGCAGGGCGAAGTTCGAGTCGAGCTCGACGCGATTGAGCACGCACTGCAGGCCGTGGTGGAGCTGGGCCGGCAGCACCGGCTTGTGCAGCAGCGGCACGCCCGTCGCGCGTGCTTCGCGCAGGCGTTGCGGGGCGGTGTCGCCGGTGATCAGCAAGGCCGGCAAGGCCGCGCCGCACTCGGCGCGCAGCGCCGCGATGGCCTCGGCCCCGGTGCGCTGGTCACGCAGGCGGTAGTCGCTGATGACGGCGCCCGGCGCATGGAGGCGTGCCAGGGTCAGTGCTTCCTCGATCGAGTCCGCCACGTCGCATTGGCAACCCCAGGCCGTCAACAGTTGCTGCATGCCGGTACGAACCGATTCGTCGTCGTCGATCACCAGCACACGCACGTCGAAGACCTGGGCCTCGACCGGCGTCGGGGCCGGGCGGCGCGCCAGCGTGCCCAGAGGCGCGACCGGCAGGCTCAGGCGGAACACGCTGCCGCGACCGGGTCGGGACGACAGTGTCAATTCCTGCTGGAGCGTGCGCGCCAGCCCCTGTGCGATGGCGAGCCCCAGGCCCAGCCCCTTGCGCCGGTCGCGCTCGGCATTGCCCAACTGATGGAACTCGCGGAACACGGCCTGCTGCTGCGAGGGGTCGATGCCGATGCCGGTGTCCCAGACCTCCAGCACCGCCTGCCCGTCGCGTCGTCGGCAGGCCACCAGCACGCCGCCGCGCTGCGTGTAGCGGATGGCGTTGGAGACGAGGTTGCGCAGCACCAGGGCGACCAGTGCCGGGTCGGACTGGACGACGACCTCGGTGTCGATCGAGCGGTAGACGATGCCCTTGGCATCGGCCTGGGGTGCCAGTTCGTTCTCGATCTTGTTGAGCAGCGGCTGCAGGTGGAACGGTTCGATCTGCGGCTCGACCACCCCCGCCTCGATGCGCGAGAAGTCGAGCAGGGTGTCCAGCATTTCGGCCGAGGCCTGCCAGGTGGCGCGCGCATTGGCGAGCGCGTCGTACTGGGTGGTCGTGAGCCGCGTGCGCGCCAGCACTTCGAGGAACAGTCCCTGGGCGTGGATCGGTTGGCGCAGGTCATGGCTCGCGGCGGCCAGGAACCGCGACTTGGCGAGGCTGGCCTGCTCGGCCTCGCGCCGGGCGGCCTGCGCTTGCGCCGTGCTGGTGTGCAACTGCTCGATGAGCGCGAGATTCTCGAAGCGCAGATTGATGGCCGACCGTGCGGCCCGTGCGCTGCTGCGCGCCTGGCCCATCAGCGTCGCGATGTAGAGCACGCCCGCGATGCCCAGCGCGTGGTACGCCGGGTTGCCCAGCAGCCACAGCTTGGTGCCCACCATTGCGAATTCGAACAGCGCGAACGCGATGAACACCGGCAGCACCGGCGCCAGCGATGCCATCGAGCTGCCGGCCACGCCGGCGAGCACGGCCACGACCAGGATGCTGCCAGCGACGCTGCTGTCGTCGAGCGTGACCCAGGCGAGCGCGCCCCAGGCCACCGCGTCGATGGCGTTCAGCACCATTTGCCGCACCACCACGCGATGCGGGTGCGTGGTGGCGAGGTCGATGCGCAGCGTGCGCTCTGCGTCCCACGCGTAGAACAGCTTGATGAGCACGATCGCAGCGCACCAGGCGGTGAGCCATGTGGCATTGCGCGCATTGACCAGCGTCCAGACCAGCAGTGGCGCGAGCAGCAACGTCGGCACCACCGAACTGCCCACGTGGCCCAGCTGGAGCCGCAGCTGTTCGGTCAGCGTGCGGTCGTCGGCCAGCCAGCGCTGCCAGTTCATCAGGCGACCAGGCCGCGCTGGCGGGCGGCGAAGCCGGCCTCCGACCGGCTCGACACCTGCAGGGCCGCGAGCACGGCCTGCACATGCCCGCGCACCGTGTTCTCCGACAGGTTGAGTCGCCGCCCGATGACCTTGTTCGACAGGCCCTGGCACATCAGGTCGAGCACCTCGCACTGGCGTGGCGTGAGGCGTTGGGGGTCCGGGTCGCCGGTGCCGGGCGCGCGCAGGGTCGGGCTGGCCGTCGAAGGCATCGGCAACCCGCGGCGAACCTGGTCGATGGCGGCGAGGATGGTGTCGGCGGTCGCGGCCTTCGAGACGAAAGCGGCAGCGCCGCGTTCGAGGGCCAGCGCGACCGTCTGCGATTCGGCCTGCGACGACAGCATGATCACCGCCGCGCCGGGCCATTTCCGCTTGACCAGGGCGATGCCTTCGATGCCGTTCAGGCCCTGCAGATGAACGTCGAGCAGCACCAGCGCCGGTGACGCCATCGTGCAGTGCATGGCTTCTTCCAGCGATGCCGCCTCTGCCACTTCGAGTCCGGGAATGCCTGCGGCCAGCACCATGTGCAGTCCACAGCGGAACAGCGCGTGGTCATCGATCAACAGAATTCTGGCGGGCAGCATGGCGCTGGCGACGGTCCCATGGAGAACTAAAGAATCAGCGGGTGCGGTGATCGGGCTGCGGTGCTGCCAGAGCGCCCGCGTCGGAGGCCGTGCCGGGGATTTTGCGCGAACTCGGGCGGTCCAAAAGGACTATTTACGCCGGAGTCCTTCCTTGCGACCATCGGGCTCGCGGATGCCGCGGCTTTGTACCCCCTGTACCTATTCCCTCCCGCATGAAACCCTTGATCGACATCCGACGCCAAGCGCCGAACGGCTTCACCTACCGCATCAGCGCCCGGGGTGCCGACGGCGTGGATGGCGGCGCGGCATTCGACACCATCGAGCGCTGCCTGTTCGACGCGGCGGCATCGCTGGGGCATTATTTCCCGCGGGTGGACATCCGCTTCGAAGGCGGCCTGCTGGGCTCCTGCGCCACCGACACGCTGCGCCGTGCGCCGCAGACCATCGTCGCCCTGATCCCGACGCAGACCGCGGCGGTCTGAGGTTCCCTGGCGCCAGCGGGCGCACATAATGGCCGCCGAATTCCTTGCAGCCATCGGTGTCCGCCCATGAAAAAGATCCTCGTCCTCAACGGCCCCAATCTCAATCTTCTCGGCACGCGCGAGCCCGCGCAGTACGGCAGCGATACGCTGGCCGATGTCGAACGCATGTGCGCCGACGCCGGCACGCGTCTGGGGGTGGCGGTGGAATGCCGCCAGACCAACCACGAAGGCGCCCTGGTCGACTGGCTGCACGAAGCCGGCCGCGAGGTGGCGGCCGGCCGCATGCTCGGCGTGGTGCTCAACGCGGGCGCCTACACGCACACCTCCGTCGCGCTGCACGATGCCATCAAGGGCGCCAGCGTGCCGGTCATCGAACTGCATATCTCGAACGTCCATGCGCGCGAGAGCTTTCGCCACCACTCCTTCATTTCGCCGGCGGCGCGCGGCATCATCGTCGGGCTCGGGGTGAAGGGCTACCCGCTGGCCATGGATGCCCTGGTGCAGCTGAGCGCGGCGGGCTGAAGGCGCCGCATGCCCGAAAAAGCGTTGGCCGATGGCCTGTTCAGCGGTGTCGATGGCGCGCCGCGCTGCCGCTGGTGCGAGGCCACGCCGGCCTACCAGCATTACCACGACCATGAATGGGGCTTCCCGGTGATCGACGAGCGCCGGCTGTTCGAGAAGCTGTGCCTCGAAGGCTTCCAGGCCGGGTTGAGCTGGCTCACCATCCTGAACAAGCGCGAGAACTTCCGGCGCGGCTTTGCCAACTTCGAAGCGGAAGCCGTCGTGCGTTTCGGGGACGCCGACATCGCACGTCTGCTGGCCGACACCGGCATCGTGCGCCATCGCGGCAAGATCGAGTCGACCATCAACAACGCCAAGCGCGTGCTCGAACTGCGCGAGGAATTCGGGTCTCTGGCGGCCTACGCCTGGCGCTTCGAACCCGCGCCGGCCTCGCGTCCGAAGCGCGTGACGCTCGCCGAACTGCGCACCTTCACCACCTCGACGGAATCGATTGCGATGTCGAAGGACCTGAAGAAGCGCGGCTGGAGCTTCGTCGGGCCGACCACCGTCTACGCCTTCATGCAGGCGATGGGCCTGGTCAACGACCACATCGAAGGCTGCGGCGTGCGCGAGGCTGCACTGGCCGCACGCAGGGCGCTCGTGCCGCCGCGCTGAAGCGCGGCCTCAATGGTTGCGCGGGGCCGAGGCCGTCTCGCGCAAGGTCACGCGGCCCTGCGGGTCGACGCTCTCGAGCCGTACGTCGAATCCCCACAGACGGGTCACGTGCTTGAGTACCTCGTGCGTGTCGTCACGCAGCGGCTGCCCGTTGCGCTGCACATGGCGCAGCGTGAGAGAGCGGTCGCCGCGCATGTCGACGTTCCAGACCTGGATGTCCGGCTCGCGGCTGCCGATGTCGTACTGGCGCGAGAGCGATTCGCGCAGCGCCTGGTAGCCGTTGTCGTCGTGGATCGCCGCGATCTCGAGTTCCGGGTCCTCCGCGTGGTCACGCACCGCAAAGAGGCGGAAGTCGCGCATCGTCTTGGGACTCAGGAACTGGCCGACGAAGCTCTCGTCCTTGTAGTTGCGCATCGCATGGTCGAGCGTCGTGAGCCAATCGGTGCCGGCGTAATCGGGGAACCAGCGCCGGTCTTCCTCGGTCGGCTTCTCGCAGATGCGGCGCAGCTCGGTGAACATCGCGAAGCCCAGCGCATAGGGGTTGATGCCACTGTAGGCGCGGTGGCCCACCGGCGGCTGGTAGACCACGCTGGTGTGCGAGCGCAGCCACTCGATCATGAAGCCGTCGGCCAGCTGGCCCTTGTCGTACATGGTGTTGAGCAGGGTGTAGTGCCAGAAGGTGGCCCAGCCCTCGTTCATCACCTGCGTCTGGCGCTGCGGGTAGAAGTACTGCGCCACCTTGCGCACGATGCGCACAACCTCGCGCTGCCAGGGCTCGAGCAGGGCCGCGTTCTTCTCGATGAAGTACAGCAGGTTCTCCTGCGGCTCGGCAGGAAATCGGCGTGCGGCATCGGCACCGGCCGCCGCCTCGATGCGCCGGGGCAGGGTGCGCCACAGGTCGTTCACCTGTTGCTGCAGGTGGTGCTCGCGTTCGGCACGCTGGCTGATCTCCTGCGCGAGAGAGCGCTTTTGCGGGCGGCGGTAGCGGTCGACGCCGTAGTTCATCAGCGCGTGGCAGGAATCGAGCAGTTCCTCGACGGCATCGACACCGTGGCGTTCCTCGCACTCGGTGATGTAGTTCCGGGCGTAGACCAGGTAGTCGATGATCGACGACGCGTCGGTCCACATGCGGAACAGGTAGTTGCCCTTGAAGAAGCTGTTGTGCCCGTAGGCCGCATGGGCGATCACCAGCGCCTGCATCGCCATGGTGTTCTCTTCCATGAGGTAGGCGATGCAGGGGTCGGAGTTGATGACGATCTCGTAGGCCAGGCCCATGTGGCCGCGCCGGTAGTTCTTCTCGGTGGAGATGAACTGCTTGCCGTACGACCAATGGCGGTAGATGACGGGCATGCCGACGCTGGCGTAGGCGTCCATCATCTGCTCGGCCGTGATGATCTCGAGCTGGATGGGATAGGTGTCGAGCTTGAAGGACTCCGCCGTCTTGCGGATTTCCTGGTGGTAGGTCTCGATCAGGTCGAAGGTCCAGTCCGACGGGCTGGGGAGCGGCGTGGCCGCGCGCCCCTCGGCCAACGATGCCGGCACCGCGCCGATCTCGGTCGTGTCGGTGGTTTCGATGGTTTTGCTCATGCGGGCGCTCCTTCCTTCTTGAACAGTTCACGAAACACCGGATAGATGTCCTGCGCGCTCGCGACCTTGCGCATGGCGAAGTTGGGGCGCACGCCTGCAAGCTGCGCGTATTCCTGCCAGAGGTTCTGCTCGGCGTCGGCCACCTGCACGTAGGCGTAGTAGCGCACCATCGGCAGGATCGACTCTTCCAGCATCTGCCTGCATCGGCCGCTGTCCTGGTGCCAGTTGTCGCCGTCGCTGGCCTGCGCGCCGTAGATGTTCCATTCGCCGCTGGGGTAGCGCGCGCGGATGATCTCGTCCATGAGCACGAGCGCGCTCGACACCACCGTGCCGCCAGTTTCCGTGGCGTGGAAGAACTCTTCCTCACTCACTTCCTGGGCCTGCGTGTGATGCCGCAGGAAGACCAGGTCGATCTTCTCGTAGTGCCGCGTGAGAAACAGGTACAGCAGCATGAAGAAGCGCTTGGACATGTCCTTGCGTGCCTCGTCCATCGAGCCCGACACGTCCATCAGGCAGAACATCACCGCCTTGGCGCTGGGCACCGGCACCCGGACCCGGTTACGGTAGCGCAGGTCGATCGGGTCGATGTAGGGAATGTGCTTGGCGGTGCGGCGCAGCTCGATGATCTGCGCTTCCAGCTCGGCGATGCGGTCGGCCAGCGGCGGCTCGTGCGCACCGGGCTCGGCGCGCAAGTGCAGCAGTTCGGTCTGCATTCGCAGCAGCGCGACACGGTCTTCGCCGCCCAGCGCGATGCGCCGCGCCAGTGCACCGCGCATCGAACGCACCACATGGAGGCTGCTCGGGTTGCCGTCGCTCTTGAAGCCGGCGCGATGGCTCTTCCACTCGGGCACCTCGGCCAGCTGTGTGCGGATGAGATGGGGCAGGGCGAGGTCGTCGAAGAAGACCTGCATGAACTCCTCGCGGGTGAGCTTGAAGACGAAGTCATCTTCGCCTTCGCCGCTGTCGCCGGCTTCCCCGCTGCCCTGGCCACCGCCCCCGCCGCCGGGCGGACGCTTGATGCGGTCGCCCTTGAGATATTCCTGGTTGCCCGGGTGCACGTACTCGCGGTTGCCGCCGGGTCCGTGGCCGAACACCGGTTCGGACACATCGCGCTTGGGCAGCGTGATGTCTTCGCCGCGTTCGAGGTCGCGGATGGTGCGCCCGCTGATGGCACGCCGCACCGCGTCGCGGATCTGGCCCCGGTAGCGCCGCAGGAAGCGCTCGCGATTGCCGATCGACTTGTTCTTGCCCGATAACCGTCGATCGATGATCTGTTGCAGCATGGCCAAGGTGTCACACCTCCGCGCCGGAGCGCGACATCAAACTCAAGAACTCTTGCGAACGCGCAGGTACCACTCGCACAGCAGCCGCACCTGCTTGGCGGTGTAGCCCTTCTCGACCATGCGCGCGACGAAGTCCTGGTGCTTCTTCTGTTCGTCGGCACTGCTCTTGGTGTTGAAGCTGATGACGGGCAGCAGCTCCTCGGTGTTCGAAAACATCTTCTTCTCGATCACCGTGCGCAGCTTCTCGTAGCTGGTCCACGCGGGGTTGCGCCCGGCATTTCCGGCCCGTGCGCGCAGCACGAAGTTGACGATCTCGTTGCGGAAATCCTTCGGGTTCGAGATGCCGGCGGGCTTCTCGATCTTCTCGAGCTCGCCGTTGAGCGCCACGCGGTCGAACACCTCGCCGGTGTCGACGTCGCGGTACTCCTGGTCCTGGATCCAGTAGTCGGCGTAGGTCACGTAGCGATCGAAGATGTTCTGGCCGTACTCGCTGTAGCTCTCGAGGTAGGCGGTCTGGATTTCCTTGCCGATGAACTCGGCATAGCGCACCGCCAGGTGCTCCTTGATGTACGCCAGGTACTTCTGTTCGGTCTCGGCCGGGAACTGCTCGCGCTCGATCTGCTGTTCGAGCACGTACATCAGGTGCACCGGGTTGGCAGCGACCTCGCTGCTGTCGAAGTTGAAGACCTTCGAGATGATCTTGAAGGCGAAGCGCGTCGACACGCCGCTCATGCCCTCGTCGACGCCGGCGTAGTCGCGGTACTCCTGCAGCGACTTGGCCTTGGGGTCGGTGTCCTTCAGGCTGTCGCCGTCGTAGACCTGCATCTTGCTGAAGATGCTCGAGTTCTCCGACTCCTTCAGGCGCGTGAGCACCGAGAACTGCGCCATCATGCGCAGCGTGCCAGGGGCGCACGGTGCTTCCCACAGCGACGAGGTGCGCACCAGCTTCTCGTAGATCTTGATTTCTTCCGAGACGCGCAGGCAGTACGGCACCTTGACGATGTAGATCCGGTCGAGGAAGGCCTCGTTGTTCTTGTTGTTGCGAAAGGCCTTCCATTCGCTTTCGTTGCTGTGGGCCAGCACGACGCCGTCGAAGGGAATGGCGCCGAAGCCTTCGGTGCCCTTGAAATTGCCTTCCTGCGTGGCCGTCAGCAAGGGATGCAGCACCTTGATCGGCGCCTTGAACATCTCGACGAACTCGAGCAGCCCCTGGTTCGCAAGGCACAGGCCTCCGGAATACGAGTAAGCGTCGGGGTCGTCCTGCGCGTAGGTCTCGAGCTTGCGGATGTCGATCTTGCCGACCAGCGAAGAGATGTCCTGGTTGTTCTCGTCGCCGGGTTCGGTCTTGGCCACGCCGATCTGCCGCAGCACAGACGGGTAGCGCTTGACCACCTGGAACTTGCGGATGTCGCCGCCGTATTCCTCGAGCCGCTTCACGGCCCACGGCGACAGGATGCGCTGCAGGTACCGGCGCGGAATGCCGTATTCCTTCTCGAGGATTTCGCCGTCTTCCGTCGGGTCGAACAGCCCGAGCGGCGATTCGTTTACCGGCGAACCCTTGATCGAATAGAAGGGCACTTGCTCCATCAACTGCTTGAGCCGTTCGGCGATGGAACTCTTGCCACCGCCCACCGGGCCCAGCAGGTAAAGGATCTGTTTCTTTTCCTCCAGGCCCTGGGCGGCATGGCGGAAGTAAGACACCACCTGTTCGATGGCGTCTTCCATGCCATAGAACTCCTTGAACGCCGGATAGAGCTTGATGACCTTGTTCGCAAAGATGCGCGAGAGGCGCGGGTCGTTGCGGGTGTCGACGAGTTCGGGTTCGCCGATGGCCTTGAGCATGCGTTCGGCGGCGCTGGCGTAGGCCACCGGTTCACGCTTGCAGATGTCGAGGTACTCCTGCAGCGAGATGACCTCTTCTCGCGTGCGGTCGTAGCGGGCGGCAAAGTTGCTGATCACATCCATGGACAAAACCTCCATCGAGTCAATGAGGCCGTAGCCCCGGATCTGCCGCAGAACACGCGCTGACCGCAACCGCTGTGTAGGCGCTTGCGCACGGCGTGGTGCCTGCAAAAACTCCCTAACCAAACTGCTGATTCAGCATAAAGCAAAGATCGCACCTGCGTGTGGTGTGTTCTCTCTGAACAACAGCGCTGGATCAAGTTCCACCCTGAACCATGAACGATTCGGCAACAGTGATCGCCGACCGTGTTTTCCCCGTATATCGATAGCACCAAACAAAAGGGCGGCCCGCAGGCCGCCCTTGTCGGAGCGATGTCAGCCAAAGGCGTTCAGCTGAAGAATTCCTTGGCCTTGTCGAACCAGCCCTTGTCGGTCGGGCTGTGCTTGTGGCCGCCCTTCTTGAAGGAGTCGTCGAGCTCCTTGAGCAGCTTGCGCTGGTGCTCGGTGAGCTTCACGGGCGTCTCGACGCGGACGTGGCAGTACAGGTCGCCCGGGTAGCTGCCGCGCACGCCCTTGATGCCCTTGCCGCGCAGGCGGAACTGCTTGCCGCTTTGCGTGCCATCGGGAATGTCGATGGCGGCCGCGCCGCTGAGGGTCGGCACGTTGATCTCGCCGCCCAGCGCGGCCGTGGTCATGCTGACGGGCACCACGCAGTGCAGGTCGTCGCCGTCGCGCTCGAAGATCTCGTGCTTCTTCAGGCGGATCTCGATGTAAAGATCGCCCGGTGGCCCGCCGTTGGTGCCGGGCTCGCCGTTGCCGGTGCTGCGGATGCGCATGCCGTCGTCGATGCCCGCGGGGATCTTCACCTCCAGCGTCTTGTTGTTCTTGATCTTGCCCTGGCCGTGGCAGGTGGCGCACGGCTCGGGGATGATCTTGCCGCTGCCGTGGCATTGCGGGCAGGTCTGCTGCACGCTGAAGAAGCCCTGGCGCATCTGCACCGAGCCCTGGCCGTGGCAGGTGGTGCAGGTGATAGGCTTGGTGCCGGGCTTGGCGCCGCTGCCGTGACATGTCTCGCAGTCGTCCCAGCTCGGGATGCGGATCTGCGCGTCCTTGCCTTCGGCCGCTTCCTCCAGCGTGATCTCCATCGCGTAGCTCAGGTCGCTGCCGCGAAACACCTGGCGACCGCTGCCCTGGCGGCCGCCGCGGGCGCCGCCGAAGACGTCGCCGAAGATGTCGCCGAAAGCTTCCGCAAAGCCGCCGAAGCCCTCCGCGCCCGGGCCGCCGCGCATGTTCGGGTCGACGCCGGCGTGGCCGTACTGGTCGTAGGCGGCGCGCTTCTGCGCATCGGACAGCATCTCGTACGCTTCCTTGGCGTCCTTGAACTTTGCCTCGGCGTCCTTCGAGGCGTCACCCTGGTTGCGGTCGGGGTGGTGCTTCATCGCGAGCTTGCGATAAGCCTTCTTGATTTCTTCCTCGCTCGCGTTCTTGGGAACGCCGAGGGTTTCGTAGTAGTCGCGTTTGGTGGCCATGGTGCGTGGTCGTCGGGAGCGGGGTCAGGAAACGGAAAAGGCTGGAGCACCCGACAGGGTGATCCAGCCTTGGAGAGCGGCTGCCGATCAGCCCTTCTTCACTTCCTTCACCTCGGCGTCGACGACGTTGTCGTCGGCCGGGGCGCTTGCAGCTTCCGCGCCAGCGGCGGCACCGGGGCCACCTGCGGCGCCGGCCGCGGCCTGCGCATCGGCGTACATCTTCTCGCCCAGCTTCTGGCTCGCGCTCATCAGCGTGTTGGTCTTTTCCTCGATCGCGGCCTTGTCCTCGGTCTTGAGCGCCTCTTCGACGTCCTTGATCGCGGCTTCGATCTTTTCCTTCTCGCCGGCTTCCAGGCTCGCACCGTGTTCGCCCAGCGACTTTTTCACGCTGTGGACCATGGCTTCGCCCTGGTTGCGGGCCTGCGCCAGTTCGACCTTCTTCTTGTCGTCGGCGGCGTTCAGCTCGGCGTCCTTCACCATCTTCTGGATCTCGTCTTCCGACAGGCCCGAGTTCGCCTTGATGGTGATCTTGTTTTCCTTGCCGGTGCCCTTGTCCTTGGCGCCCACGTGCAGGATGCCGTTGGCGTCGATGTCGAAGCTCACCTCGATCTGCGGCGTGCCGCGCGCGGCCGGCGGGATGCCTTCCAGGTTGAACTCGCCCAGCGCCTTGTTGCCCGAGGCGATCTCGCGTTCGCCCTGGAACACCTTGATCGTCACGGCCGGCTGGTTGTCTTCGGCGGTCGAGAAGGTCTGCGCGAACTTGGTCGGGATGGTCGTGTTCTTCACGATCATCTTGGTCATCACGCCGCCCATCGTCTCGATGCCCAGCGACAGCGGGGTCACGTCCAGCAGCAGGACGTCCTTGCGGTCGCCCGAGAGCACCTGGCCCTGGATGGCGGCGCCGACGGCCACGGCTTCGTCCGGGTTCACGTCCTTGCGCGGTTCCTTGCCGAAGAACTCCTTGACCTTCTCCTGCACCTTGGGCATGCGGGTCATGCCGCCGACCAGGATCACGTCGTTGATGTCGTTGACCGACACGCCGGCATCCTTGATGGCGGTGCGGCAGGGCGCGATGGTGCGTTCGATCAGCTCGTCGACCAGGCTTTCCAGCTTGGCGCGGCTGAGCTTGATGTTCAGGTGCTTCGGGCCCGAGGCATCGGCCGTGACGTAGGGCAGGTTGATGTCGGTCGCGGCGCCGTTCGACAGTTCGATCTTGGCCTTTTCCGCGGCTTCCTTCAGGCGTTGCAGCGCGAGCACGTCCTTGCCGAGGTCGACGCCTTGCTCTTTCTTGAACTCGGAAATGATGTAGTCGATGATGCGCTGGTCGAAGTCTTCGCCGCCCAGGAAGGTGTCGCCGTTGGTCGACAGCACTTCGAACTGCTTCTCGCCGTCGACGTCGGCGATCTCGATGATCGACACGTCGAAGGTGCCGCCGCCCAGGTCGTACACGGCGATCTTGCGGTCGGCCTTGTCGTGCTTGTCCAGGCCGAAGGCCAGGGCCGCGGCGGTGGGCTCGTTGATGATGCGCTTGACGTCCAGGCCCGCGATGCGGCCGGCGTCCTTCGTGGCCTGGCGCTGGCTGTCGTTGAAGTAGGCCGGCACGGTGATGACCGCTTCAGTCACCGGCTCGCCGAGGTAGTCTTCGGCGGTCTTCTTCATCTTGCGCAGGATCTCGGCGCTGACCTGTTGCGGTGCCAGCTTCTTGCCGCGCACTTCGACCCACGCGTCGCCGTTGTCGGCCTTGGAGATGGTGTAGGGCATCAGGTCGATGTCCTTCTGCACTTCCTTCTCTTCGAACTTGCGGCCGATCAGGCGCTTGACGGCGTAGATCGTGTTCTTCGGGTTCGTCACGGCCTGGCGCTTGGCCGAGGCGCCGACCAGCACTTCACCGTCTTCCTGATACGCCACGATGGACGGCGTGGTGCGCGCGCCTTCGGAGTTCTCGATCACGCGGGTCGTGTTGCCCTCCATGATCGAGACGCACGAGTTGGTGGTGCCAAGGTCGATGCCGATGATTCTGCCCATGATGAAGGTTCTCCTGAATGCTGAAATGAAGTTGTTGTGAACGTGTGGATAACCCGCTGTGATTCAAGGGATGGCGCGGGGATTTCCTGTGGGTTTCTTGTGCGCGATCAGCTCGCCGAGCTGACCGTGACCAGCGCCGGGCGCAGCACGCGTTCGGCGATGGTGTAGCCCTTTTGCAGCACGCCCACGATGGTGTTGGGCTCCTGGCCCGGCGTCGGCACGACCGAGATCGCCTGGTGCTGGTGCGGGTCGAACTTGGTGCCGGCAGCCGGGGCGATCTCGATCACCTTGTGGCGTTCGAGCGCACTCTTGAGCTGGCGCAGCGTGGCTTCGGCGCCTTCGCGGATCTGTTCGGGTGTGACGTCCTGGATCGCGAGACCGGCTTCCAGGCTGTCCGTCACCGGCAACAGGCTTTCGGCAAAGGACTCGACCGCGAACTTGCGGGCCTTGCTGATGTCGTCGTCGGCGCGGCGGCGGGCGTTCTGCACGTCGGCCTGAGCGCGGAGGTACTGGTCGGCCAATTCGGCGTTCTTGGCCTGGAGCGCGGCCAGTTCGGCCTGGACGGTGGCCAGTTCGTTCTGGGCATCGGCCTCGTTGGCGAACTGCGCGGCTTCCAGCTCTTCGGGGCTCGGGTCGCCTTGCAGGGTCTGCGGGTTCAGTTCTGGATTTTTTGGGTCGGACATGCTCAAAAACCGTTGGATCGGCCGTGAAAGAAACGATTGCAGGCCATCTGGGGCCGGCGGCAGGGCTTTTCAAGGCAAAAAAATGCGGCTGATCAAGCCGCTGGCGGGAAACACTGAATTCGCCCCGTCCCCCCGCCTGCCTGTTCCAGGAACACCGCGGAACTGGCTTTGCCAGGCCGCTGGTGTTGCCCCCGGTAGGGGGTTGGCGGCTACGCGAAGCGAGCAAGCCTGGGGGCGAGCCAAATCTCTCAGTGTGCGTCGAGCAGTTCGACGTCGAACTTCAGCGTGGCGTTCGGCGGAATCACGCCGCCGGCGCCGCGGGCACCGTAGCCCAGCGCGGCCGGGATGACCAGCGTGCGCTGGCCGCCGATCTTCATGCCGGCGACGCCTTCGTCCCAGCCCTTGATGACCTGGCCGGCGCCCAGCGAGAACGCGAAGGGGTCGTTGCGGTCGCGGCTGGAGTCGAACTTGGCGCCTTGCACGCCGTCGTTGTACAGCCAGCCGGTGTAGTGCACGTGCACGTGCTGGCCGGGCTTGGCTTCGGCGCCGTCACCGACGACGGTGTCTTCGTACTGCAGGCCGGAAGGGGTGGTGGGCATGGGCGCTCCTTGTGGGGTGTGAAGAGAAAGAAAGCGGGGGAGTTTAACGAGCAGCCACGGCCGCTCTGCAGGACGCCACGCCGTCGCAGCGCGGCGGCGGCCGGCTGGTCAGTGCGAGGAGGGGGGCGACGCGGGTGGGAGGGGCGTCGATACCGTCGCGGTTGGCGTTGCCGCCGCGGCCGCTGCTTTCCTGACCTGCCCCGCCTGCCATTTGGCGGCGAAGGCCTGCAGGTCGGACAGGCGCTTGAGCAGGTCCTGCCCGCTGAGTGTCAGGCAGTAGCCTTCGCCGCTGTGGCTGACGACCCCGGCTTCGCGCAGTTCCTTGATGCGGGTGTTCAGCGTGTTGGGCGTGATGCCGCCCACGCTGTCCTGCAGCAGCCGGAACGTCTGTGCATGGCCATCCCGCAGCGCCCAGAGCACCCGCAAGGCGTAGCGTGCTTCGAGCAACGCCAGCAGCTGGTTCACGGCTGCGTTTTCCTTGGAACTCATCGGGGTCGTCTCCTCGGCATGGATGGCGGCGCAAAGCGGGGCTGGCGACTATAGCGCAGGCGTCCGTTTGCTACGAATGTTGTAGCTGTCGCGTCGCGCCAGCCGTGGGCTGCGGCGGACAACGCTCAACCGGTGGCGTGGTTGGCCATCACTTCGCCCAGACGCACCGGCCGGCCTGGCGCCCAGGCCGGGTTGAAGGCCAGCGCGGGTCGCGGGAACAGCATCACGACCGTCGAGCCGAGCAGGAAGCGCCCCATCTCGTCGCCCTGCTTGAGCGCGATGTCCTGGTCGTCGTAGCGCCACTCGCGCACCTCGCCGCCGCGCGGCGGGTTGATCACGCCGTGCCAGACCGTGGCCATGCTGCCCACGATGGTGGCGCCGACCAGCACCAGCACGAAGGGGCCGCGCGGCCCGTCGAACAGGCACACGGTGCGCTCGTTGCGCGCGAACAGGCCCGGCACGCCGCGGGCGGTGGTCGGGTTCACCGAGAACAGCTCGCCCGGCACGTAGATCATGCGGCGCAGCCGCCCGTCGCAGGGCATGTGGATGCGGTGGTAGTCGCGCGGGCTCAGGTAGAGCGTGGCGAAGCTGCCGTGCGCGAACTGCGCCGCCAGTGCCGCATCGCCGCCGACCAGCGCGGTGGCCGTGCAGTGGTGGCCCTTGGCCTGGAAGATCTGGTCGTCGTCGATCGTGCCGAACTGGCTGATGGCGCCGTCGACTGGCGACACCAGGTCGGCGGCGGCGATCGGCCGGGCGCCGGGCTTGAGCGCCCGGGTGAAGAAGTCGTTGAAGCTGGCGTAGCTGGCGATGTCGCTGTTGAGCGCCTCCGCCATGTTCACGCCGTACTTGGCGACGAAGCGCCGCACGATCCAGGTCGTGACCGCGCCGCGTTCCTTGCCGGCGACCCAACCGGCGAAGGAGGTCAGGGCCTGCTTGGGCAGGAGGTACTGGGGGAGAACGGGGAGGCGATCGGACACGTGGGGGAGGCAAAAGCGGCAGGACCGCGCATTCTAGGAACTTGCAGCACCCACACCCGCTGCCCCAGGCGGCGCGATTCGGTGTAGGCGTGCGCCGCGCAGGTCGCTGTCGGGCTCAGGGTGCCAGCCGTTCGCGCACCCAGTCGCCGTCGTGCCGGTAGCGCAGCCGGTCGTGCAGGCGGCTCTTGCGGCCCTGCCAGAACTCCCAGCGGTCTGGCACCAGCCGGTAGCCGCCCCAGTGCGGTGGCCGCGGTGGTGCCAGCAGGTGCCGGGCGGCGGCGACGGCGGCGTTCTTCACCAGCACGTCGCGCCCCGAGATCACCTCGCTCTGCGGGCTGGCCCAGGCACCGATGCGGGAGTCGAGCGGACGGCTCGCGAAATAGGCGTCGCTTTCTGCGGCATCGACTTTCTCGACACGGCCCTCGATGCGCACCACACGCTCGAGCTCGACCCAGTGGAACTGCAGCGCCGCATACGGGTTGCCGGCCAGCTCCTGGCCCTTGCGGCTCTGGTAGTTGGTGTACCAGACGACGCCGCGCGCGTCGTAGCCCTTGATGAGCACGATGCGGGTCGACGGCCGCAGGTCGCTGCCGACCGTGGCCAGCGTCATGGCGTTGGGCTCGGGGACTTGCGCCTCGATGGCTTCGCCGAGCCAGCGTTCGAACTGCTGCAGCGGCTCGTGCGCACTGTGGGTTTCGTCCAGCTCGGCGCGTTCGTAGCTCTTGCGCAGCGCGGCGAGGGTGTCGTTGGGGGAGGTCATCGGGTGATTGTCGGCGCAGCACGCCATCTGCGGCGTGCGCGTGATACTTCGGGCATGACCGTGCCCCTGCCTTCCGACCTGCCCACCGTGCTCGTGCTGGCCTCCGGCCGCGGCGAACGCTTTCGCGCCTCGGGCGGCGCGCAGCATAAGCTGACGGCGCCTCTTGGCGGCAAGCCAGTTCTGGAGCGGACGCTCGATGCGGTGCGCGCCAGCGGACTGCCGTGGCACCTCGAAGATGCCGGCCATCCAGGCATGGGCGACTCGATCGCGGCGGCCGTGCGCGCGACGGTTGGTGCGTCCGGCTGGCTGGTGCTGCCGGCCGACCTGCCGTTGGTGTTGCCCGAAACGCTGCGCCGCGTGGCCGAGGCGCTGGCCGCGGGCGCCGAGGCGGTGCAACCGCAGCGCGAAGGACAGCGGGGTCACCCGGTGGCGTTCGCCGCGGGCGCGCGCGACGCGCTCCTGGCCCTTTCCGGCGAGCGCGGTGCCGCGCCCGTGCTGCAGGCGTTGCGCGCGCGGGGCGTGGTGGTCGACCTCGTGGTGGACGACGTCGGCACCGTGACCGACATCGACACCCTGGCCGACCTCGCTGCCGCCGAAGCGCTGTTGACCGCGCGGGGACTCAGCCCTTCGCGATGACCGCGCAGGCGATGCGCGGGCCGGAATTGCCGGCCGGCTGCGTCGTGAAGTCGTCGCGGTCGCGGTGCACCACCAGCGCCCGGCCGATCACGTTGTTGGCGGCGCCGTCGGTCAACGAGATGGAATGGACGTCGACGCGGAAGCGCGCCACACCGCTCGCGTCGGCCATCAGGCTGGGCAGCTCGCCGGCGTGGCTGCCGGGGGCCGCGAACTTGCCGTGCACGCCGCCAGCCGGGTTGAAGTGGCCGCCGGACGCATTGCCGTTGTCGCCGCAGTCGCCCTTCTCGTGGATGTGAAAGCCGTGCTCGGTGTTCGGCGGCAGGCCGCGCACTTCGCCGGCCACGCGCAGGCCGTGCTCGAGCGGTGTGAAGGTCACCTTGCCGATGGTCGGGTTGGGCGTGATCGCCGCGGTCGGCACGAGGTCGGCGATGGCGCCGGACCCGCCGGACATCGAGGCGCAGCCTGCGAGCAGGCCCGCGGCCGCGGTGGCCAGGGCGATCGAACGGAAACGAGAGGTCATGGTTTCTCCTGGAAGTTTTGGGGCGCTGCGGATGCGGCGGTGTCCGGGTATAGCGGTGCCGTCGGTGCGCTGCAATCGGCCGATGCCGACTGTTCGCATTCTGCGAGTTGCACAAGGCGGGCCAGCGCACGGTCGTGGATGGCGTGGCGCTGCAGTTCGAGCCATGTCTGGCGGGCGTAGTCGAGCGAGGTGCCGTAGCGGCCGGTGGCGCTCTGGAAGATCTGGCGGTAGCGTGCGTCGCTCAACTCGCCGGTGAAGTTCGGGCTGCGCCGCGACAGCGTGAAGGCCAGGGCCCGCACCCGGCCGCCGGGCGTGACGCAGTCGAGCCAGCGCGGGTCGTAGACGCCGGTGGGCATCTCGCGCAGCCACAGCCGGCCCAGGGTCTCGAGGCCGTCGGCCGCCGGGATGCGGAACACCATGCCCTGGCAACTGCCGCCCGAGAGCAGCCCGAAGACCAGCCCCGGGTTCTGCACCGTGCCGCGGTTCACGCGGCTCCACATCTTGAGCGCCCGATGCCAGCCGTGCACCTTGGCCGCGCGGCGTTCGGCGAAGTCGAAGTCGGGCCGCCAGATGAGCGAGCCATAGCCGAAGAGCCAGAGGTCGTCGTGGCCGCCCCAGTCGGCGATGGTGCGTTCGAGCATCGGCTGCGGGTCGCGCAGCGCGCGCGGCAGCGGGTCGAGGCCGGGTGGGCCGGGGTTGCCGCAGGCCGCATCGGCCGGGGCACCTACAATTTCGCGGTCATGGATCACCCGCCCATTATTTACCGCCCCCTTTCCTACGGAGAACATCGGATGTCATCCAGCAACGACGAAGACAGTCAGCAGCGCTTTGCCCTCGGGTTTCTTTTTGCGCTGATCGCGCTGGTGGTCTTTACCGTGGTGGGGGTGGCGGTCTTCAATTACGGCATGGGCGGTGCGACGCCCCTGAGCGCGCAGGACAGCGGCTTGCCCGTCACACAGGTGGAATCGGCTGAAGCGCCGGCGCCCGTGCCTGCGCCGGGCAGCACCCTGACCACCGAAACCGTGACCGCCGTCGTGCCCGAAGGCGCGAGCATCCGGGTCGTGGGCGGCGTCGTGAACTTCTATTTCGCCACCGGCAGCGCCGACCTGGCGCCGGGGGCCGCCGAGGCGCTGGCCTTGGTCATCCAGGGCGTCGAAGGCGGTCGCAAGGCGGTGATCTCGGGATTCCACGACACCACGGGTGACGCGAAGATCAACGAAGAGCTGGCCAAGCTGCGGGCGCAGACGGTGCGAGACGTGCTCGTGGGCCTGGGCGTCTCCGCCGACAAGGTCAACCTGCAGAAGCCAGCCGTCAGCGCCGGTTCGGGCAACGACGCCGAGGCACGGCGCGTCGAGGTGAAGTTGCTCGACTGAGCGGCGCCAGACGCTTTGCAGGCAGGCCCGGTGTCGACCGGGCTTTTTTCTGGGCGGCGCGCGCCTCAGCTGCTGCCGCGCACGACCAGCTCGTAGTCCAGCTCGACGCAGCCGGGCAACGGCAGTGTGCCGCGCATCATGCCCAGCAGCATCTCTGCGCCGGCCCGGCCCACTTCGCTGCGCGGTGTGCGCACGGTGGTGAGCGGCGGCACCATCTGGTCGCTGCCCGCCAGGTCGTTGAAGCCGGCGATGGCGATGCGGCCCGGCACCAGCACCTGCAGGCGGTTGGCGGCCAGCAGCCCGCCCTGGGCGATGTCGTCGTTGCAGAAGAAGATGGCGTCGATGTCCGGCATGCGCTGCAGCATCTCCTCGAACAGGCGCGCCCCCAGGGCGATCGACGAGCGCTCCGGGCTGAGCATTTCCAGCCGCGGGTCGTAGAGGCCGGCCTCGCGCAGGCCGCGGCGGTAGCCTTCGGCGCGTTGCATCACGCGTGGGTCGAGCTGGGCGCCGCAGAAGGCGATGCGACGGCGCCCGCGCGCCAGCAGGTGGCGCGTGATGGTGGCACCGGCATCCACCTGTGAAAACCCCACGCACGCGACGCCGGGCGCGGTGCTGGTTTCCATCAGATGCACGCAGGGCACGCCGCTGCGCACGATGAGCTGACGCGCCGCTTCACTGCGGTCGAAGCCGGTCACCAGCAGGCCGGCGGGACGGTGGGGCAGGTAGGTGTGCAGCAGCAGTTCTTCTTCGGCGCTGTCGTAGTGCGTCACGCCGATGAAGGGCTGGTAGCCCTCGGGGAACAGGGTGCGGTGCACCGCTTCCAGCAGGTCCACGAACAGGGTGTTGGACAGCATCGGCACCAGCACCAGGACCTGGCTGCTGCGCTGCGACGCCAGGGCGCGGGCGGCGGGGTCGGGCACGTAGCCCAGGCGCCCGGCCGCCTCGCGGACCCGCGAGGCCAGCGCCGGGTCGACGCTGCGTTCGCCGCGCAGCGCCCGGGACACGGTGATCGGGCTGACCGACGCTGCCCGCGCCACGTCGTCGAGCGTGATGCGGCCACTGGAGCGGCGAGGGCGGCGGGTCGCG
Source organism: Variovorax cryoconiti (assembly GCF_051216395.1). Classification (NCBI taxonomy): domain Bacteria; kingdom Pseudomonadati; phylum Pseudomonadota; class Betaproteobacteria; order Burkholderiales; family Comamonadaceae; genus Variovorax; species Variovorax cryoconiti. The sequence goes on from NZ_JBPJZI010000002.1 coordinate 774,058, forward strand.
TCGGTCAAGGGTAAATCCGGATGAAAGAAGCGCCCATTGTTCTCTAGGATAGCGCTATCCAGCACAGGGTTAACAAGTAGAACGCACCGGGTGCGCTGGGAGTTCAGCAGGTGCTTCCCTGTTCGCCCCCAATTTTTGAAGACAATAGCGGCCACGGCCCGGCCCTTCGACCGGGCCTTTTTTTGACTCTCAATGGACAGCGCTATCTCATCCTTCGAACCGCAGGCCATCGTGGTCATGGGCGTCTCCGGCTGCGGCAAGTCGAGCGTCGGCGCGGCCTGTGCCGCTGCCCTGGGCTGGACGCTGCACGAGGGCGACGCGTACCACGCACCCGAGAGCGTTGCCAAGATGCGCGCGGGCACACCGCTGACCGACGCCGACCGCGCCGGCTGGCTGGACCGCCTGGCCGATCTGCTGGCGTCTCCGTCCGAGGGCGTCGGCCGGGTGCTGACCTGTTCCGCGCTGCGCCGCCGGTACCGCGACCGGCTGCGTGAGGCCACGCCGCACCTGGGCTTCGTCTTTCTCGCTCTCGACTACGACGCGGCGCTGGCCCGGGTGCAGTCGCGGGCCGGTCATTTCTTTTCGCCGGCGCTGGTGTCGAACCAGTTCGCCACGCTCGAATCGCCCGTGGGCGAGCCGGGCGTGCTGGTGCTGGACGCCACGCAGCCCATGGCGGACCTGGTCACCGCGGTGGTTGCCTGGGCCGCACCGACGCAGGCTGCCGCTGCTGCATCTCCCCATCCCACCACAGGGCGCGCCACGTCGCCCGGAGACATCGCATGAGTCATCCCTCTTCCACAACGCCAACGCCCCGGAAGCCGGCGCTGCAACGCCTGGCCGAACTCTTCATGGTCGTGGCGCTGGCCGGCATGGTCATCGCCGTGTTCGTCAACGTCGTGCTGCGCTACGTGTTCGCCACCAGCATCGTCTCGTACGAGGAAATCTCGCGCCTGCTGTTCGTCTGGCTGGTGGCCGTCGGCACCATCGTTGCGGCCTTCGAGGGCAAGCACCTGGGCTTCGACATGCTGACCTCGCGCCTGAAGGGCGGGGCGCGCAAGGGCCTGTTCTGGGTGAGCCAGGCGCTGGTCGCGCTGTGCATGGTGCTGCTGCTCAAGGGCGCCTGGGGCCAGGTGATCGCCGGCATGGAGAGCTTCAGCACCGTGCTGGGCTATCCGCTGGCGATCGGCGCTGCCGCCACGCTGGTGCTGGCGGTCGGCCTCTTGGTCGCGCTGGTGGTCGACCTGGTGCGCGGCGAGCCGCCGGCGACGTCCGGCGACGCCGGCGAGATCGAGTGAGGGCGGCGCCATGATCGTCACCGCCATCTTCCTGATCGTGCTCATCGGCGGCATGGTGATCGGCATGCCGATCGCCCATGCGCTGGTGCTGACCGGTGTCGCGCTCATGTGGCACCTGGACTTCTTCGACGCGCAACTGCTCGCGCAGAACCTGCAGGCCGGCTTCGACAACTTCCCGCTGCTGGCCGTGCCCTTCTTCATCCTGGCCGGCGAGCTGATGAACGCGGGCGGCCTGTCGCGCCGCATCATCGACCTGGCCCGTGCGTTCGTGGGGCACATCCCCGGCGGCCTGGGCTTCGTGGCCATCGGCGCCGCGGTGCTGCTGGCGTCGATGAGCGGCTCGGCCATTGCCGACACCGCCGCGCTCGCCACCATCCTGCTGCCCATGATGCGCGAGCAGAAGTACCCGCCCGGCTACAGCGCGGGCCTGCTCGCGTCGGGCGGCATCATCGCGCCGATCATCCCGCCGTCGATGCCCTTCGTGATCTACGGCGTGACGACTAACACGTCGATCAGCAAGCTGTTCCTGGCCGGCGTGTTCCCCGGCCTGATGATGGGTGCGTTCCTGATCGCCGCCTGGTGGTGGATCGCCCGCAAGCACCAACTGCCCGCCATGCCGCGCGTGGCGTGGGGCGCGCGCATGAAGGCGCTGGTGCACAGCTTCTGGGCCATGATGATGCCGGTCATCATCCTGGGTGGCCTCAAGGGCGGCATCTTCACGCCGACCGAAGCGGCGGTGGTGGCCGCGGTCTACGCGCTCATCGTCTCGATGTTCGTCTACCGCGAGATGACCTGGGCCCGGCTGTACGAGGTGTTCCTGGCCGCGGGCAAGACCACGGCGGTGGTGATGTTCCTGTGCGGTGCCGCCACCGTCACGGCCTACATGATCACGCTGGCCGACCTGCCCAACATGCTGGCCGACAGCTTCTCGGGCGTGATGGGCAACCCCATCGTGTTCATGGCGCTGATGATGCTGTTCCTGCTGGTGGTCGGCACCGCCATGGACCTGACGCCCACCATCCTGATCTTCGGCCCGGTGTGTGCGCCGCTGGCCGTCAAGGCCGGCATCGACCCGGTGTACTTCGGCTTCATGTTCATCTACGTGGGCTGCATCGGCCTGATCACGCCGCCGGTCGGCACCGTGCAGAACGTGGTGGCCGGCGTCGGCCACCTGCGCATGGAAACCGTGATCAAGGGCACCACGCCCTTCCTGCTCATGTACGTGCTGCTGGCCGTGATGTTCGTGCTGTTCCCGTCGCTCATCACCGCGCCGCTGGCCTGGATGCATTGAGCGTCGGCGTCAACCCTCTTTCTTTTCTTTCTGCCATCCCTTTCGACAACAGGAGACTTCCCATGCGCATTCGTTTCGCTCTCGCCGGCCTGGTGGCCGCACTCGCCACCGCAGGTGCCGTCCAGGCCCAGGACTTCAAGCCGCGCATCGTGCGCTTTGGCTATGGCCTGGTGGACAACTCCAACCAGGGCCGTGCCGTGCGGGTCTTCGCCGAGGCGGTCGAGAAGGCCACCGGCGGCAAGATGAAGATCCGCGGCATCGGCAATGCATCGCTGGGTTCCGACACCCAGATGCAGCAGGCGCTCATCGGCGGCGCGCAGGAAATGATGGTCGGCTCGACCGCCACGCTGGTGGGCATCGTGCCCGAGATGGCCGTGTGGGACACGCCCTTCCTCTTTGCCAACGTGAAGGAAGCCGACGTCGTGCTCGACGGCCCGGTGGGTGAGAAGGTCAAGGCCAAGCTCGAACCCAAGGGCATGGTCGGCCTGGTGTACTGGGAGAACGGCTTTCGCAACCTCACCAACAGCAAGCGCCCGGTCAACAAGCTGGAGGACATGAACGACATCAAGCTGCGCGTGATGCAGAACAACGTGTTCCTCGACAGCTTCAAGGCGCTCGGTGCCAACGCGGTGCCGCTGCCTTTCTCCGAACTGTTCACCGCGCTGGAAACGCGCGCTGTCGATGGCCAGGAGAACCCTTTCAACACCGTGGTGTCGAGCAAGTTCTACGAAGTGCAGAAGTACCTGACGGTCACCAACCACGTCTACAGCCCCTGGATCGTCACGGTCAGCAAGAAGTGGTGGGACACGCTGAGCCCGGCCGAGAAGAAGGTGCTGCAGGACGCCGCGGTGAAGAGCCGCGACTTCGAACGCAAGGACACGCGCGAAGAAGCCACCAAGGCCCTGGCCGAGCTCAAGACCAAGGGCATGCAGATCAACGAACTGCCGGCCAGCGAAGCCAACCGCATGCGCGAGAAGCTTGCCACGGTGAACGTCGGCATCGCCAAGTCGGTGGGGCAGGAGACCTGGGATTCGGTCAACGCGGCCGTTGCGCAAGTGCGCGGCAAGTAAATCCCACCACGCGGTGCGAAGGGCTGCGCGCCCTTCGCCCGCACCGCGCCGCAGGTCCAGGGTTTACCATGAAGCCTCCAGCCAGCCGGCGCATCCACAGCCCCCGCATGCCACTCCACGACACCGTCCAAGCCGTCACCCGACGCATCCGCGAACGCAGCGCGTCGACCCGCGCCGCCTACCTGGAACAGATCGATGCCTACGGGCACCGAGACCGCGGTTCCGACCGCATGGGCTGCGCCAACGTGGCCCATGCCGTGGCCGGCGTGCCGGTCAACGACAAGCTCAAGATCGTCGCCGAGCGCGCGCCGAACATCGGCATCGTCACCGCCTACAACGACATGCTCTCGGCCCATGCGCCGTACCAGGGCTACCCCGACATCATCAAGCACGAGGCGCGCCGCCTGGGTGCCACCGCGCAGGTCGCGGGTGGGGTGCCAGCCATGTGCGACGGCGTGACGCAGGGCACGCCCGGCATGGAACTCAGCCTGTTCAGCCGCGACGTGATCGCGATGGGCACGGCCATCGCCCTCACGCACGACATGTTCGATGCCGCGCTGATGCTTGGCGTGTGCGACAAGATCGTGCCGGGCCTGCTGATCGGCGCGCTGCACTTCGGCCACTTGCCCACCGTCTTCGTGCCGGCCGGGCCGATGCCTTCGGGCCTGTCGAACAGCGACAAGGCCAAGGTGCGCGAACAGGCGGCGCAGGGCCTGGTCGGCCGTGCGGGCCTGATGGAGGCCGAAATGGCCGCCTACCACGCGCCCGGCACCTGCACCTTCTACGGCACGGCCAACAGCAACCAGATGCTGCTGGAGGCGATGGGCCTGCACGTGCCCGGCACCGCCTTCATCCAGCCCGGCAATGCGATGCGCGAGGCGCTCACGCGCGAGGCCGTGCGCACGGTGCTGGGCAAGGCGTCGTCGACGGCCTTCCAGTGCCCGCCGATCGGCCGGCTGGTCGACGAGCGCGCCATCGTCAACGCGATGGCGGCACTGCTGGCCACCGGCGGGTCGACCAATCACCTGATCCACTGGGTCGCGGTGGCGCGTGCCGCCGGCATCGTGATCGACTGGAACGATTTCTCCGAACTGTCCGACGTGGTGCCGCTGCTCACGCGGGTCTATCCCAACGGCAGCGCCGACGTGAACGCCTTCCAGGACGCCGGCGGCCCCGGCTACGTGATCGGCGAACTGGTCGGCGCCGGCCTCATGCACGCCGACGTGCTGACCGTGCGGGCCGGCGGCATCGCCGAGTTCGCCAGCATTCCGACGATGCAGGGCGAGCCCTCGGCCGAAGGCGTGCTGCACTGGCACTCGGCGGCGCCGTCGAAGAACGACGCGGTGGCGCGCCCGGTGTCGGCACCGTTCAGCGCTACCGGCGGCCTCAAGCTGCTCAAGGGCAACCTGGGTCGCAGCGTAATCAAGGTGTCGTCGGTGCCCGACGATCGCCACGTGATCGAGGCGTCGGCGCGCGTGTTCGATTCGCAGGCCGCATTGCAGAAGGCTTTCACCGCCGGTGAGCTCGACCGCGACGTGGTGTGCGTGGTGCGCTGGCAAGGTCCGCAGGCCAACGGCATGCCCGAACTGCACAAGCTCACGCCGCCGCTGTCGGTGCTGCAGGGCAAGGGCTTCCGCGTGGCGCTGGTCACCGACGGGCGCATGAGCGGCGCGTCGGGCAAGGTGCCCGCCGCCATCCACGTCTCGCCCGAAGCGGCGGCCGGCGGTCCGCTCGCCAAGGTGCGCGACGGCGATGTCATCCGGCTCGACGGCGTGGCCGGCACGCTGACGGTGCTGCTACCCGACGACGAATGGGCGCAACGCGAGACGGCTACCATGCCCGACGAACAACGCCAGGCCGACGGCCGCGGCCTCGGCCGTGAACTGTTCGCCGGCATGCGCCGCAATGCGCTCACCGCAGAAGAAGGAGCCTGCTCATGGCTGTAGTCAAGGCTCTCCCCCGGGGCTTCGCGCACTTCGTGCCGCTTCTCCCTCCCCCTCACCGGGGGCAGCACCAGCGGCCGGGCAAAGCCCGTTCCGCGGTGCTCCTGGCGCTGATGGCGCCGGCAGCACGACCAACAGCAACGTTTGGAGCAATGAGATGAGTGAAAAATTGACCGCGCTGGACGTGATGCGCGATGCGCCGGTGATCCCGGTGATCGTGCTGCACGACGTGGCGCATGCCGTGCCGCTGGCGCGCGCACTGGTGGCCGGCGGCATCCGCATGCTCGAAGTCACCCTGCGCACGCCGCAGGCGCTGCAGTGCATCGAAGCCATCGCCCGCGACGTGCCCGAGGCCGTGGCCGGCGCCGGCACCATCCGCAGCGCGTCCGACGCGCAGGCCTCGGTGCTGGCCGGTGCGAAGTTCGGGGTGAGCCCCGGTTACACGTCCGCGGTCGGCAAGGCCTGCCGCGACCTCGGCCTGCCCCTGCTGCCCGGCGTGGCGACTGGCAGCGAAATCATGATGGCGCAGGAAGACGGCTACCAGCAGCTCAAGTTCTTCCCCGCGATGCAGGCCGGCGGCCTGCCGATGCTCAAGGCCTGGCAGGGGCCGTTCGGCGACGTGACCTTCTGCCCGACGGGCGGCATCCACGTGGGCAACGCGGCGGAGTTCCTCGCGCTGTCGAACGTGGCCTGCGTGGGCGGTTCGTGGATCGTGCCGACCGACGCCATCCAAAAGGGCGATTGGGCGCGCATCGAACAATTGGCGCGCGAGGCGACGCAGCTGGCGCGCTGAACGCGATGCAGGACACCTTGGCCGACACCGACCTCAAGGTCATCGCTTTCGATGTCTTCGGCACGGTGGTCGACTGGCACGGCGGCATCGCGGCCGAAGTCGAGCGCTTGTTGCCTGGTGTGGACGGCAGCGCCTTTGCGCTGGCCTGGCGTGCCGGCTACCAGCCCGCCATGCGCGCCGTGATGGACCGCATTGCCGCAGGCGAGGGCGGCTTCACGCTGATCGACGAGTTGCACCTGAACATCCTCGAGGGCGTGCTGCGCGATGTCGGCGTGACACGGCTCGATGCGGCGCACAAGCGCGAACTCAACCGCGCCTGGCACCGCCTCCCGGCCTGGCCCGACGCGGTGGCCGGCCTCGCGCGGCTGAAGTCGAAATACATCGTGTGCACGCTGTCCAACGGCAACATCGGTCTGCTGACCGAGATGGCGAAGAACGCCGGCCTGCCGTGGGATTGCGTGCTGTCCGCCGAAGTCTTCAAGGCCTACAAGCCCGACCCGCGCACCTACCTGGGCGTGGCCGGGGTGTTCGACATCGCGCCGCGCCAGGTCATGCTGGCGGCCGCGCACCACGACGACCTGGCAGCGGCGCGTGCCTGCGGCCTGCGCACGGCGTACATCGAACGTTCGAACGAGTTCGGCCTGGGCCAGCCGAAGGACGTGTCGCCGCAACCTGGCAACGACCTGCACGCATGCGACATCGGCGCGCTGGCCGATCTGCTGGGATGCTGACCCAGCGACGCTGACGCCGCTCAGCGCAGCCCGCCGCCCTCGGCGCCTTCCTGGCGCTGGATCAGTTCGATCTTGTACCCGTCGGGGTCCGTCACGAAGGCGATCACGGTGCTGCCACCCTTCACGGGGCCGGCTTCGCGCGTCACGTTGCCGCCGGCGGCCTTGATCTTCTCGCAGGCCGCGTAGGCGTCGGGCACGCCCAGCGCGATGTGGCCGTAGGCGGTGCCCATCTCGTAGCTCTCGGTGCCCCAGTTGTAGGTCAGCTCGATCTCGGCCTGGGCCGGGTTGCCTTCGTAGCCGACGAAGGCCAGGCTGTACTTGTAGTCCGGGTTTTCCGAAGTGCGCAGCAGCTGCATGCCCAGCACCTGGGTGTAGAAATCGATGGCGCGCTGCAGGTTGCCGACGCGCAGCATGGTGTGGAGGAGTCGCATCTCGTGGGTCCGCTGGTGTTCGAACCGCCGATTGTGCGACGCCGGCTGCGGTCGCGCCGTGCCGGGGGCTTGCAAAGCCCACGGGCGGGCCTCAGCTGCACGACTGAACATCGTCATTCCGGAGTCGCCTTCATGACCGACATGCTGCACATCGTCTGCCCGCACTGCCACACCACCAACCGCGTGCGCGCGGACCAGACGGGCAGCGCCCCGGACTGCGGCAGCTGCCATCAGGCGCTCTTCACCGGCCATTCCACGGCGCTGAACGAATCGAGCTTCGAGCGCCATGTGGCGCGCAACGACATTCCCGTGCTGGTCGATTTCTGGGCGCCCTGGTGCGGGCCCTGCCGCCAGATGGCGCCGGGCTTCGAGGCTGCGGCCGCCCGACTGGAGCCGCGCGTGCGCCTCGCCAAGGTCGACACCGAGGCCGTGCCCGCGCTGGGTGCGCGCTTCAGCATCCGCAGCATCCCGACGCTGGCCCTCTTCAAGGGCGGCCGCGAGATCGCGCGGCAGGCCGGCGCCATGGGTCCGGCCGACATCGTGCGCTGGGTGGACGCGCAGCTGCGCTGATCAGCCCTGCCCCGGGGGCCGGTGGTCGGCCAGCCAGCGCGTCAGCCGGCCGTTGTGCATGGTGCCGATGCGGTCGGCCATGACCTGTGCTTCGTGCTCGTTGTGCGTCACCAGCATGGCGGTCTGGCCGGCCTGCTTCAGGATGTCCCGCACCTCGACCGTCAGTCGCTCGCGCGTGGCGCCGTCCAGGTTGGAGAAGGGCTCGTCGAGCAGCAGCAGGGCGGGCGCCGGCGCCAGCGCGCGCGCCAGCGCGATGCGTTGCTGCTGCCCGCCCGACAGTTCATGCGGGAAGCGCGCGCCGGCCTCGGCCAGGCCCACCAGCGTCAGCATCGCATCCACCCGCGCATGTCGCTCCGCAGCCGTCGCACGGCGCAGCCCGAAGCCCACGTTCTGCGCCGCCGTGAGATGCGGGAACAACGCGTACTCCTGGAACATCATGCCCACGCGGCGCTGCTCGGGTGGCCGATGCGTGCCGGGCGTGGAGAGCAGTACGCCGCCCAGCTCGATGCGCCCGGCGCGCACCGGCTCGAAGCCGGCGATGGCGCGCAGCACCGTCGTCTTGCCGCAACCCGAGGGGCCGAGCAGGCAGCCGATGCGGCCGGCGTCTAGATCCAGCGAGAAGCCGTCGACCACGGTGTGCAGGCCGCGCGCGCCGTCGTAGCCCAGCTGAAGGTCTTGGATGTGCAGGGCGGCGGTCATGGGTGTGGATTCTGGTGGCCGGTGGCCGGCGCCTGGCGGAACTGCGTGCGCGCCAGCAGCACCACCGGCAGCAGGCCGGCCCCCACGATGGCCAGCGCCGCGAGCGCGCCTTCCTCGTAGGTGCCGCGCGCCGCCTCGGCGTAGAGCCAGGTGGCGAGGGTGTCGAAATTGGCGGGCCGCAGCAGCAGCGTGGCGGGCAGCTCCTTCATCGCATCGACGAAGACCAGCAGCGCGCTCGCGCCGATGGCTGGCTGCAACAGCGGCAGGTGCACCCGACGCAGCGTGCCGGTCGCGTTCTCGCCGAGCAGGCGCGCTGCCTGTTCGAGCGCCGGCGGAATGCGCGCCAGGCCCGATTCGATGCCGCCCACCGGCATCGCGAGGAAACGGATCACGCAGGCCACGACCAGCACCATGCCCAGACCCATCAGCGGCAGGCCCGGCAGGCCGAGCCAGCCGGCCACGCGCGCATCGACAGCCAGCGCAGGGGTGAGCAGACCGATGGCGAGCACCGTGCCGGGCAGGGCGTAGCCGAGTGTCGCGGCGCGCGCCTGCCAGCGAGCGGGGTTGGGTGCCGACGCGTGGCTGCGCGCGGTCCACGCGACCACCAGCCCCACCGTCACCGCCAGCACGGTGACGCCCAGCGCCAGCGCGATCGTGTTGCCGAGGCTGGTGACCAGCCCCCGCGAAATGCCGTGGCCGAACTGCAGGCGCTTGATGCTTTCCCACACCAGGTAGACGGCCGGCGCAACGAAGCCGACCAGCACCGGCAACGACGCCGCGACGGTCGCCATCCAGGCGGCCATGCCGTGCAGCGGCCGCGGTTGCATGGCGTGCATGCGTTGCGCCGAGCCGAAGCGCCGGTGCCGCCGCCCATGCCGTTCGAGCAGCACCAGCGCGATCACGACCAGCAGCATGGCGCAGGCGATCTGCGCCGCACCGGCCAGGTCGGAGCGCGTGATCCACGTCGTGTAGACCGCCACCGTGAGCGTCTGGATGCCGAGGAATTCGGACGCGCCGATGTCGTTGAGCGTCTCGAGCAAGGCCAGGCTCAGGCCCACCGCGATGGCCGGGCGCGCGAGCGGCAGCGCCACCCGCCGGAAGGCGCCGAAGCGGCCCTCACCCAGCGTGCGCGCGGCTTCCATCAGGTGCGCCGGCTGCGTCATGAACATGGCGCGCGCCGTCATGTAGACGTAGGGGTAGAGCACGACGCCGAGCACGAAGATCGCACCGCCCATCGAACGCAGGTCGGGCAGGCGGAACTGCCGCGGATTGTCGTAGCCGAGCATCCAGCGGATCGCGCCCTGGATCGGGCCGATCGGGTGCAGCAGGTCGAGGTACGCGAAGGCGACGATGTAGGTCGGCATCGCCAGCGGCAGCAGCAGCGCCCAGTGCAGCACGCGCCGGCCGGGGAAGTCGCAACTGCTGACCAGCCAGGCGCAGCCGGTGCCGATGACGAGCACCACCGCACCGACGCCGGCCAGCAGCAGCGCGGTGTTGAGCGCCGCCTGCGGCAGCACGAACTGCAGCAGATGCGCCCAGTGCGAGAAGTCCGCGCCCAGCGCCAGCCAGGCAAGCGACCCCACCGGCGCGAGCACGCCGAGGGCCACGAGCAGCGTGGCGATGCGCCAGAGCGGTCCGGCCGCGCGCAGGCCGCGCGGCGTGGCGGTCACTGGTCGAAGCCGACCTTGTCGACCAGCGCGCTGGCCTGCTTGCGGTACTTGGCCATCTCGGTCAGCGGCAGTGGGTCGACCTTCAGTTCACCGATGGTCTGACCGATGATCGGGTCGAGCGCCACGCCCTTGCGTACCGGGTATTCGTAGTTGGCCTGGGCATAGAGCGACTGGGCCGATTCCGACACCAGGAACTCCAGCAGCTTGACCGCGTTGGCGCGCTGCGGCGCGTTCTTCGCCACCGCCGCGCCGCTGATGTTCACGTGCGTGCCGCCGCTCTTGCCATTCGCGAAGGTCGGGCGCACCACCTGGATGGCATCGCCCCACCTGCGTGCGTCGCTGCCTTCCTTGGACGACTTCATCTGGCCCACGTAGTACGAGTTGGCCAGGCCGATGTCGCAGATGCCGCCGAGGATGTCGCGCGCCACGTCGCGGTCGCCGCCGGTCGCCTTGCGGGCCAGGTTGGCCTTCACGCCGCGCAGCCATTGTTCGGTCTTGGCTTCGCCGTCGTGCGCGATCAGCGAGGCGACCAGCGCCGTGTTGTACGGGTGCTGGCCGGCGCGGATGCAGACCTTGCCCTTCCACTTCGGGTCGGCCAGGTCTTCGTAGCGAAAGGTGCCGAGCTTCAGGGCCTTGTCGGCGTACAGCACGCGCGCGCGCATCGACAGCGCGAACCACTGGCCGTCGGCGCCCCGCAGGTTGGCCGGGATGGCCGATTCGAGCGCGGCCGACTTCACCGGCTGCGTCACGCCGCCGTCGACCAGGTCGAGCAGGTTGCCGACGTCGACCGTCATCAGCACGTCGGCCGGCGAACGGACGCCTTCGGCCTTCACGCGTTCGAGCAGGCCGTCCTTCACAAACACGGTGTTCACCTGGATCTTCGTGGTCGCGGTGAAGGCCGTGAGCAGCGGCTGGATCAGGCCCGGCTCGCGCGTGGTGTAGAGCGTCAGCTCATCCGCGGCGTGCGCGGGCAGCGCTGCGGTGGCCAGGCAGGCGGTGGTGGCGAAGAGGCTGATGGCGCGCAGGGCGCTGCGGCCCGTCGATTGGCGGCGGTCGGTCATGGAGGTCTCCTGATAACGAGGGTCGGCGCTGGCCGGCCCTGACGGGCGGCTGCGTATTGCCGATACGAATCATTATCAAATAACCCACCGGCTCCGCGGGCCATTGGGCCTACGGGGCCACCGTCTATTCGGCCGCTGATGGGTCCGGCGGCGCGGCCTTGAAGCGATCACGCGTGCGCACGTACAGCTCACCCCCGAAGCGACCCACCGGGAAATAGCTGTCGAGGTCGACCCGCCAGGTGCCGGCGTCGACCAGCCCCTCGCGCACATGCAGCCAGCGCACCTGGCCGATGAAGACCTTGCGGCTCTCGGTTTCCATCTTCTCGAACAGCGTGCATTCGAAGGCCACCGGCGTCTCGGCAATGCGCGGCGGCGCCACCGACGTGCTCGGCAGCGTGGTGAAGCCGACCACCTCCGTCTCGCTCACATGCGGCGGATGCTCGACGCTGCACTGGTGCATCTGCCAGGCCGTCGCTTCGTCGGCCAGGTGCACCACGAATTCGCCGGTGCGCTCGATGTTGCGCGCGGTGTCCTTGAGCGATTGGTCGCTGCGGCGGTTCATGCTGATCATCACGATCGGCGGCTCCTCGCCGACCATGTTGAACATGCTGATCGGTGCCGCGTTGACGGTGCCGTCGGGGCCGAGCGTGGTCACCAGCGCGATCGGGCGCGGCACGATCAGGCTGGCCATCAGCTTGTAGCGCTGGTATTCGGTGAGTTGGGCGAAGTCGATGTGCATGTGAGGCGTGGATTCGTCGCGGCATGGACGAGAGCAAGTTCGGTGCCGCGCAGGCGGGGCCTGCGCTGCCGCACCTGCCGACGCACGAGGCCGGGTCGCGCTTGCGAACCAGCTCGACGCGCCGGGCCGCCGGCATCGGGCCGGCCACGGCGTTCAACGTGCCTGCGCCTGCAACGCGCTGACCATTGCCTGCGCCAGTGCGCTGCTCGAGGCCGGGTTCTGGCCAGTCATGAGGCGCCCGTCGACGACGACCTTCGACTGCCAGGGCGCCGTCGCGTCGTAGTCGGCACCTTCCGCGCGGAGCGCGTCTTCGAGCAGGAAGGGCACGTCGGTCTTCGCGTAGCCGTCTTCCTCCGCGTTGGAGAAGCCGGTGAGTCGCCGGCCCCGAACCAGTGGGCTGCCGTCGTCGAGCGTGACCCCGAGGAGCGCGGCCGGGCCGTGGCAGACCGCCGCCACGATCTTGCCGGCGTTCCAGGCGCGCAGCACGGCTTGCTTCACGTCCGGGTCCTTCGCGATGTCCACCATCGGGCCGAGCCCGCCGGGGAAGAAGATCGCGTCGTAGTCGCGCACGTCGACCTCGGAGAGCTTGCGGCTGCGGCTCATGCGGCGGATCGACGGACTCTCGCGGAAGGCGCGCTGCGCGGCATCGTTTTCGTCGTAGCCGTCTTCCGGCGGCGTGCCACCCAGGGGCGAGGCGTATTCGACCGCGATGCCTGCGGCGTCGAACACCTCGAAGGGGTGCGCGACCTCGGGAAAGAAGAACCCGGTGGCGCGCTTCTGCGGCCCGATCTCGGCTGCATTTGTCAAAACGAACAGAACATGTTGAACAGTCATGGCTTACTCCTGGTGGATTGAAGATCGCCCGAATTGTTCGGGCTGCTGTCACTTTACGCAGAGGCGGCGGTGCGGAGTAGGCCTGCAACGATTGACGCATTGACTCATCGAATAAGACAATCAAGACATGAAAGACAAGGCGTCGATCCTCGATGAACTCCGTGCCATGGCGATCTTCGCGACCGTCGTTCGCGGCGGAAGCTTTTCCGCCGCGGCGCGCGCGCTGGGCCTGACGCGTGCCGTCGTGAGCCACCATGTGCGGGCGCTCGAGACGAGGCTCGGCGTGCCGCTCGCGCAACGCAGCACGCGCAGCTTCAGCCTCACGCCTGCCGGGGAAGCGTTCCGTGTGCACTGCGAGCGCCTGCTCGACGAGGCGGTCGACGGGGTGCGTGGCATGGAGCTGCTGCGCACCGAACCCCGCGGCGAGGTGCGGCTGACCTGCTCGCATCACTTCGGCAGCAAGCGCATCCTGCCGGCGCTGGTCGCATTCCGGCGGCGCTATCCGGCGGTCCGCCTGCAGGTCGCGATGACCGACGCCAACATGGACCTCGTGCAGCAGGGCGTCGAAGTGGCGGTGCGCGCAGGCCCGCTCGCCGATTCGTCGCTGGTCGCGCGCCCGCTGGTGCACGAGCCCACGATGCTGTGCGCCTCGCCGGCCTACCTGCGCCGCTACCGGGCGCCCAGCGCGGTGGCGGAGCTCGAACAGCACCGCTGGGTGGTCTATCCGTTGAGCCAGAAATCGGTGACGGTGCGGGTCGAGGGCCAGCGCGTCGAGATCCCCGTTCAGGGCGACATCGCGACCGACAGTGCCGCCTCGCGGCTCGCCTTCGTGCTGGCCGGCGAGGGCATCGCGCGCCTTCCCGCCTACGACGCTGCCACCCTGATCGCGTCGGGTGAGCTGGTCCGTGTGTTGCCGGAGATCGAGACGGCGCCGCTCGACATCTTCCTGGTCCACGCCAAGCGCATCGGGCCGAGCGCACGGCTGCTGCGGGATTTTCTGCTCGAGACGGCACGCTAGCACGCGTGCCGCACAGGCCCCGGGTTCGAAGGCACGTCAGCGCCGGGCCAGCTCGAACACCAGACAGGTGGTGGTCGCATGCGCGTACAGCGTGCCGTCGGGCCCGACCACGCGCGCCTCGGCGGTGGCGAGCTGGCGGCCGCAGTGGATCACCTTGCCTTCAGCCCGCACCCGCTGCACCTTGGGCGTGACGGCACGCACATAGTTCACGCCGAGTTCGGCCGTGGTGTAGCTGCGGCCCACCGGCATCATCGTGTGGATGGCGCAGCCGAGCGCCGAGTCGAGCAGGGTGGCGATCCAGCCGCCGTGGATGGTGCCCAGCGGGTTCAGGTGCTGCGCCAGCGGCGTGCCCTGGAACACCGCGCGGCCGGGGGCCGCTTCGATGATCGTGAAGTCCAGCGTCTTGGCGATCGCGGCATAGGGGATCTCGCCATGGAGCATCGCCTGCATCACCTCGAGGCCCGTCTTGTCGGCGATCTCGTCGAAGCGCGCGAGGCCTGGGCCGGGGCCGGCTTCGAGCTTCTGAAGGACCGCGCGCTCCTCGGCGATCCAGGTGTCGAGGGTGGGGACGTCTGCCATCGAATCTCCTTACTGATGTATATGCATTAGTTGCAGGTACAATGATATGCCATGAACACCGACATCAAGCCGCAGGGCTGTACCAGTTCCAAAGTTCGCCAGCTCGCCCGGCGCCTCGCGCAGCACTACGACGCCGAGGTGATGCAGTGCGGGCTGAAGACGACCCAGTATTCGTTGCTGAGCCACGTCGTGGGCCTCGGGCCGATCCGGCCCGTCGACCTGGCTGACCGGATGAAGATGACGCCCTCGACGCTGAGCCGCAACCTGCAGCCGCTGGTGGCGGCCGGCTGGCTGGTGCTGGCACCCGGTGCCGATGCGCGCAGCCGCCTGGTGCGGGCCACCGAGGCCGGCATCGCGAAGCGCCAGGAAGCGCAGCGCCACTGGAAGACGGCCCAGCAGAAGCTCAACGCCCAACTGGGCATCGAGCGCGTGGCCGCGCTGCATGCGCTCATCGACGATTCGCTGGCCCTGCTGGCGCCCGACGCCGACGTGCCGGACTGACGCGTTCGCACGACCTCTTCCGCTTCCTTCCCCTTCGTCCCCTCGCACCTCTCACGACCTTCCCACGACCATGTTCGCCCAACCCCTCTCCGCCTGGCTGCAACGCCGCGGCATCCACTACGGCTGGATCGTCGCTGCCGTCACCTTCCTCACCATGCTGATGATGTCGGCTGCGCTTGGCCTGCCCGGCGCGATGATGCAGCCGCTCGGCAAGGAGTTCGGCTGGAGCACCGAACAGGTGTCGTCCGCGCTGGCCTTGCGCTTCGCGCTGTTCGGCCTGATGGGGCCGTTCGCGGCGGTGCTGATGGAACGCTACGGCCTGCGCGCCGTGATGTGCGTCGGCCTCGCGCTGGTCGGCTCCGGCATGGCGCTGGTCACGATGGCGTCGCAGCTCTGGCAGCTCTTCATCGTCTGGAGTCTGATGCTGGGCATCGGCACCGGCATGACCGCGCTGGTGCTCGGCGCGGTGGTGGCCAACCGCTGGTTCGTCGCGCGACGTGGGCTCGTGGTCGGCGCGCTGGCGGCCAGCGCGGCCACCGGGCAGCTGGCCTTCCTGCCGGTTGCGGCGTGGATGATCGAGCACTGGGGCTGGCGCTCGGCCGTGGTCCCGGTGTTCGTGGGCGCGATCGTGATCGGGCTGCTGGCGCTGGCCTTCGTGCGCAACCGGCCGTCGGACCTCGGACTGCTGCCTTTCGGCCAGACCGCGAAGGAAGCCGCCGCGCTGCCGACTGCACCGGCCACGGCCATGAACTGGCGCACACCTTTCGTGGTGCTGCGCGAGGCCGCGTCGAACCGCACCTTCTGGATCCTGGCCGGCACCTTCTTCATCTGCGGGCTCAGCACCAATGGGCTGGTGCAGACGCACTTCATCTCGCTGTGCGGCGACTACGGCATGAGCGCGGTGCCGGCCGCATCGGTGCTGGCGATGATGGGCGCGTTCGACTTCGTCGGCACCATCCTGTCGGGCTGGCTGTCCGACCGCTACGACAACCGCAAGCTGCTCTTCTGGTATTACGGCCTGCGCGGGCTGTCGCTGTTCTGGCTTCCGCATTCGGACTTCACGATCTACGGCCTCAGCCTGTTCGCCATGTTCTACGGGCTCGACTGGATCGCCACCGTACCGCCGACCGTCAAGCTCGCCGGTGCCGCTTTCGGCCCGCAGAAGGCCGGCCTCGTCTTCGGCTGGGTCTTTGCGGCGCACCAGCTCGGCGCGGCCACCGCGGCCTATGGCGCCGGCTTCGCGCGCACGCTGCTGTTGACGTACACGCCGGCGTTGTACGTGGCGGGTGCGGCCTGCCTGCTGGCGGCGGTGCTGGTGCTCATCATTCGCCGGCCGGCGGGGTCCGGTGGCGTGCGCTCGTCGTCGCCGATCGCTTCGCGGGCCTGAGGTCGTCATGAACACCACCACCGCACCCACCTCCACCGCCGCGCAGCCGGCCGCGCAGATCGCGCCGCGCACCCGCATGCTGCTCGAAGGGCCGATCGTCCCCACGCTGCTTCGCTTGGCCGCACCCAACGTGCTGGTGATGGTGGCGCAGGCGGCGGTCGGCCTGATCGAAACCTACTTCGTCGGCAAGCTGGGTACCGATGCGCTCGCCGGCATGGCGCTGGTGTTCCCGATCGTCATGCTGATGCAGATGACCTCGGCCGGCGCGATGGGCGGCGGCATCGCCTCTGCCGTCGCGCGCGCGCTGGGTGCGCAGCGGCGCGACGAGGCCGATGCCGTGGCCGTGCACGCGATGGTGATCGCGGCAGGCTTCGGCATCGTCTTCATGCTGGCGCTGCTCTTCGGCGGGCGTTGGTTGTATGCGCTGATGGGCGGCACCGGCGCCTCGCTCGAAGCGGCCTTGACGTACTCCCACGTCGTGTTCGCCGGCGCGGTGCTGGTGTGGGTCTTCAACTCGCTCGCGGCCGTGATCCGCGGCACCGGCAACATGTCGGTGCCGGCCAACGTCACGGTGGCCGGCGTGGTGGTGCTGATCCCGCTGTCGCCGCTGCTGATCTTCGGCTGGGGCCCGATCCCCGGCCTGGGCATCGCGGGCGGCGCAATCGCGCTGCTGCTGTACTACCTGCTGGGCATCGTGGCGCTGCTGGTCTACATGGCATCCAGCCGCAGCCTGCTCAAGCTGTCTTTCTCCAGCGTGCGGCTGCGCTGGCCGATCTTCCGCGGCATCCTGCGTGTGGGCCTGATCTCGTCGATCGCCACGGTGTCGACCAACCTGTCGATCGGTATCACAACCGCACTGGCCGGCCACTTCGGCCCTGGCGCCATCGCCGGTTATGGCACGGCCTCGCGGCTCGAGTACCTGCTGGTGCCGCTGATCTTCGGCCTCGGTGCGCCGTTGCTCGCCATGGTGGGCACCTGCATCGGCGCCGGCCAGCGCGAGCGGGCCTTGCGCGCGACCTGGGCCGGCGTGGGCATCGCCTTCCTGCTGGCCGAGACGATCGGCCTCGCCGCGGCGCTGTTCCCGCGGCCCTGGCTGCTGCTCTTCGGCAACGACCCCGCGATGCTCGAGGCCGGCACGCAGTACCTGCGCGCGGTCGGGCCGCTCTACGGCTTCTTCGGCGTCGGGCTGGTGCTGTACTTCGCCTCGCAGGGCGCGGGGCGCCTGTTGTGGCCCGTGGTCGGCAACCTGCTGCGGCTCGCGGTCGCCGGGGCCGGCGGCTGGCTGGCGCTGCGGCTGAGCGGCGAGCTCGGCCATGTCTTCGTCGCGCAGAGCGTGGCGCTCGTCGTGTACGGCGTGGTCATCGCATCGGCCATTGCGGGCGGTGGCTGGTTCGGCCGCGTCGGCTGGCCGCGCACGCCGTCTCGGCTGATGCACCGCCTGGCGCAGCCGTGACGCGCCGACCTTCTTCCTCGTTCTTTTCCTCACACTGAAAGCACACCATGCAACTCCAGGACTCCGTCGTCTTCGTCACCGGCGCCAACCGCGGCCTCGGACTCGCCTTCGCCCAAGCTGCCCTCGCGGCCGGTGCGCGCAAGGTCTATGCAGCCGCACGCGATCCGGCCAGCGTCACGCTGCCGGGCGTGGTGCCGATCCAGCTCGACGTCGGCCATGCAGCGCAGGTCGCGGCCGCGGTGCGCGCCTGCGGCGACGTCACGCTGCTGGTCAACAACGCCGGCATCTCGATGGGGTCGAGCTTCCTCGCATCGCCCGATGCGATCGCCGCGGCGCGCGCCGAGTTCGAGGTCAACTTCTTCGGCCCGTGGGCGCTGGCCAGTGCCTTCGCACCGGTGCTCAAGGCCAACGGCGGTGGCGCGATCGTGAACGTGCTGTCGGCGCTGAGCTGGGTGTCGTTCCCGAGCGTGGCTACGTACAGCGCGTCGAAGTCGGCCGCCTGGTCGCTCACCAACGGCCTGCGCAACGAACTGCGCGCGCAAGGCACGCAGGTGGTCGCGCTGCACGTCGGCTACATGGACACCGACATGACGCGCGGGCTCGATGCGCCCAAGTCGTCGCCGGCCGATGTCGCGCGCGTCACGCTCGAAGGTGTGGAGGCCGGTGCCTTCGAGGTGCTGGCCGACGACATCAGCAAGCAGATCAAGCAGAGCCTGTCGTCGGCGACGCCCGCCTACGCGAGCTGATCGAAGGCCCGGAAGGCCACGGAGGAGGGCGCCGACGGGGCGGCCGATCGCCCGGTTTTCATCGGCGTGTCACGTGAGGTGCGGAGACTGTGTGGCGGCGAGATGGGCGCGAAGACGCGCTGCTCGCCGCCCCTCCCTCCACTACTCTGCGTGCCCCGGACCCTGGTCTGCGGGTGGCGCATTCGATCGCATGACCCCCCGCACTGCTCCCTCCGTTTTTCGCCCTTCCCTTTTCTCGACCGTGATGATGAGCGCTGTCCTGCTGACGGCATGCGGTGGCGGCTCCGACGCTGCCGCCCCCGTTGCCGTGGCGCCTGTCACGCCACCGGTCGATGCTGCACCGCCCGCACCTGCCGAGCCCACCACGCCCGCCGTCCTCGGCAAGTGGACCATCGGCGACCTGCACGTTCACACCTCCCAGTCGAACGACACGCAAGCCAACCCCACTCTCGACAGTGTGCTGTCGAAGGCCCTCAAGACTTTCGGCCTCGACTGGGTGGCAATTTCCGACCATCTGCGCCCGTCGGGCTTCGACAACGATGGCAACGCGATCGCATCGATCCCGTTTTCGGAAGGCATGGCGAAGTACCAGGTGCCGCGCATCAAGGCGCTGCAGGCCGCGGGCACCTATGCCGACAAGACGATCTTCACGTCCTTCGAGTGGGACATGCCCACGCACGACCACGGCAACATCGGCATCCTGACCGACGACCCCATGTCGGCCAAGGCACTGAAGGCCGCGAGCCAGTTCGAGTACCTCTTCACCGATCGCGCCGCCTCGCTGTTCCCCGCGGCCGACGTGGCCGCCTGGAGCGCGGTCGACACCAAGGCGTATTCGACGCATGCCGACGCCATGGCTGCGATCGCCTGGCTCAAGAAGAACTACCCCGATTCCAGCTACCTGCAGATCAACCACCCGTCGCGCAATACCGGCAAGTACACCGCCGCACAGTTGCGTGAGATGAATGACCTAGCACCGAACATCGTGTTCTCGCTCGAGGGCATGGTCGGCAACCAGATGGAGCCTGACCGTGGCGGTTATACGCAAGCGGCCAACCCCACGCCGGCCAACCTGGTGAATCGCACCTATGGCGGTGTCGACTATCTGGTCGCCAAGCTCGGCGGAACCTGGGACTCGCTGCTGTCCGAAGGCCGCCATGTCTGGAACGTCGCCGATTCCGACTATCACTTCAAGACCAGCGGCGCCAACAGCAGCGGCTATGCACCTGGCGAGTACGCGAAAAACCACCTGTTCGGCGATATCAAGGATCCGAAGTCGCTGCTCGCAGCCATGCGCAAGGGCAAGCTCTTCGCAACCTACGGCGATCTTATCGATGCACTCGACTTCCGCGTGGAGAACGCCACGGCGAGCGCCGAGATGGGCGAGGACCTGACGGCCAAGGCAGGTGACCAGCTCAAGATCACGATCCGATTCAAGAGCCCCGAGCGCAACAACTACGAGTTCGTGGTGGGCAGCGGCATTCCTGCCAACCTGAAGCCCGTGGTCGACCACATCGACCTGATCGCCGGTGACGTGACCGGCCGCGAAGTGTCGGGCACCCCCGGCTATTCGCGCGACACCAACCCGTCGACGCGCGTGATGAAGCGCTTCACGGCCAACGACTGGAAGCTCGATGCCGAGGGCCACTACGCCGTGACGTACACGGTGACGGCCGGCAGCAACCAGTATTTCCGCCTGCGCGGCACCAACCTCGGCGTGGATGTGGCCGGTGAAATGGTGGCGGGCGAGCCGCAGCCCGATGTGTCGATCACGCCGACCGCCGTGCCGACGGCCGACGTTCGCTTCAACGCGATCAATGCACGCAACTACAGCGACCTGTGGTTCTATTCGAACCCGGTGTTCGTGAAGGTCGCGCTCTGAGCGAGCTGACCGGCGCTCAGCGGATGGCCGCGGGCGCCGGCAGCATGCGCCGCAGCGATTCGAAGAACAGATCCGACTGCTCGCGCTCGCTCTGCACCTGCGCGGCGACGCGGGCGGCCAGCGCAGCGTTCACCGGCGCGAGCGGCCGGCCGGTCGATTGCGCGATGACCTGGTGCAGGCAGGCGCGCTCCAGATAGTAGAGGTCGTCGTAGGCATGCGCGATGGTGGCGCCTGCCACCACGACGCCGTGGTTGGCGAGAAAGGCCACGTCCTTGCCGGCCATCGCGCGGGCGATGCGCTCGCCTTCGGCATGGTCGAGGGCCAGGCCGTTGTACTCGGCGTCGATCGCCAAGCGGTCCATGAAGCGCATGGCGTTCTGGCTCAGCGTCGGGTCGAGCGCACGGTCGGCCGTGAGCGTGAGCGCGGTCGCATACGGCGAGTGCACGTGCAGCACCACCGCGTGGCCGGTGATGCGGTGGATCGCGCCGTGGATGAAAAGGGCGGTGGGCTCCACGCGGTGCCGGCCGGCCAGCACCTCGCCGCGCACGTCGATCAGCACGATGTCGTCGGCACCGACCTCGCTCCAGTGCAGGCCGCGGGGGTTGATGAGGTAGCGGTCCTGTGCGCCCGGCAGCATCACGCTGAAGTGGTTGCAGACGCCTTCCGACAGGCCGTGGTGCGCGGCGGCGCGCAGCGCGAGCGCGAGGTCTTCGCGCAGCTGGCGCACGCGCGGGGCGGCGTACTGCGCGTCGGCGCTTTCGGGGAGGGCGATGCGAACGGTGTCTTGCATGGCGTGAGCTTTCAGGTGCGAACCGCGCCTTGCCATGCGGCGACGAATTGCAGCGCGGCGTCGCGCACCTCGGCGGCGGCCTTGCCGGGCTTGTAGAGGGCCGAGCCGATGCCGAAGCCGGTGGCGCCGGCGGCGCGCCAGGCGTCCATGTTGGTCGGCGAGATGCCGCCGACCGGCATCAGCGGCGTGCCCTGGGGCAGCACGGCCAGCCAGGCCTTGAGCACGGCGGGCGAGGCCGCTTCGGCCGGGAACAGCTTGAGCCCGGTGGCGCCCGCGGCCAGCGCACCGAAGGCCTCGGTCGGTGTCGCCACGCCCGGCAGGCTGACCATGCCCAGGCGGCCGGCCTCGGCCACCACCTCGGCGTTGAAGTTGGGCGAGACGATGAGCGCGCCGCCCGCGGCATGCACGTCGCGCACCTGCTGCGCCGTGAGCACGGTGCCGGCACCGATCAGCGCCTCGGGGAAGCGCTGGCGCAGCAGTGCGATGCTCTCCAGCGGCTGCGGCGAATTCAGCGGCACCTCGAGCAGGCGGAAGCCGGCGTCGACCAGCGCGTCGCCGACGGCCGGCGCTTCGGCGGGCGTCAGGCCGCGCAGGATCGCGACCAACGGGAGTTGCCGCACGGCGGCGTGGAAGGTGTCGAGCGGCGTCATGGTCGTCTGGATGTTCAGGGGTACAGGGTACGGGACAGGGCATGCAGGCCGGCCCAGGTGGCCTCGGCGCCCAGCGCCCGGCTGGCCACGCCGCTGGCGTGCAGGGCGAGCTCGTAGCGCCGCGTGAGCGCCGGTGCGCCGATCAGCACCACCTCGCCCTTGGCATGCAGCGACTGCGTGCGCAGTTCCTCGCCGATCAGCAAGCCCGACAGATAGCTCGCGAGGTCGGCCGCACCCATGCGGCCGAACAACGACAGCGTGCGCGCCCCGAAGGCGTTGTGCAGCAGGCCTTCGTTGTTGCCGGCTTGCGTCACGCCGAGCAGGAAGGCAGCCTCGTCCAGCGGCGCCTGGGTGTCGATGGTGCGCGACAGGATCGAGTGCGTGCCGAGCAGCGCATAGAACTCGCCTGTCATGAAGGTGCGGAAGCCGGTCACGCGGCCATCGACCACGCGGGCCCACTTGTTGTGGGTGCCGGGCAGCACGAAAAGGCCGTCGCGTTGGCCCGTGAGGGCGATGGCGCCGAAGATCTGGACCTCTTCGCCGCGCATCACGTCGGGCACGCCGTCGTGCTCGACGCTCAGGCCGGGGATCAGCGCGATGCGGTCGGTGTCGACCCGGATGACTTTCGCCGCGATGTCGGCCAGGCCCGCCGGACAGGCGCAGTAGGGCGCCTCGACCCAGCCCTGCTTGCTGCCGGCCATGCCCGAGATCAGGCAGCGTGGGTGGCCGGGCCCGCGCATCCAGTCGCCCACGAGCGATTCGAACACCGTGCCGAATTCACCGGCCGGCACGCTCAGGATGCCGCGCGGGGCGCTGCGCTCGTCGAGCACGCGGCCGCTGGCGTCGAGCAGCGCGCCGCGCAAGGAACTGGTGCCCCAGTCGATCGCCACCAGGTTCATGCCATGTCTCTTCATCGAGTGGTCGGGAGGGACGGATGATAAGTGGGGCGACCTGGCGCCGTCGGCCGTGCGGGGATCGATGGTGCGCGCGTGCCCCCCCTTGGAAGGAGCCCGGACCCGGCCGAGCGGGGCTGGCGCCGGCGCACGGGAGCTGTCATGCTGAGCTGGCCCCTGCCGTCTACGCGCGGCCCGATCCACCTGCGAAGGAGTTCCCATGAAGATCGTCGTTGTTGCCCTGGGCGTCGTCTGCGCCCAGGTGCTGGCCCTCAGTGCCGCGGCCCAGACCCCGCCCACCGACCCGGTGCGCGTCGAGCGCAAGCAGGAAGCGCAGAAGGCCGCGCGCACGCCCCTGCTGGGCGAAGGCTACCCGCAGCCCGCGCCGCTCGCCAAGGTGAGCCCGCAGGCCAAGGCACAGGCGCGGGCCGAACGCCGCAAGAACGCGGCAGTCGCCGCCAAGGATGCCAATCCGGGCGAGCTCTACAGTGGGGTGCCCGAGGCGCGCCCCAAGGTGCCCAGGAGCGAGCGCACTGCCGCCCGCGTGGCGCGCAACGCGGAGGTCTCGCGCGCCGTCAAGGCGGGCGAGATCAAGCCGACCGGCGAAGGCAGCAAGTGACACGGGCGCGCACGGTGCGCGCATGAAGCAAAGGAAAAAATAAAAAGGGCGCCGAGGCGCCCTTTCTGTTGGTCGATCGATGGAGATCGATCAGCGGCCGTAGGAACGGCCACCGCCGCCGCCACCACCGCCGTAGCCGCCGCCCGAACGGCCGCCGCCACCGCCGCCGCCGGAGCGGTTGCCGCCGTAGCCGCCACCACCACCACCACCGCCGGTACGGCGACCACGGCCTGCGCCGAAGGTCGCGTCGACGCTGGTGCGCAACGGATCGGGCTGGCCGGCAACGCCGCCGGTCACGGCTTCGGCGCGCAGGTGCGCGACCTGGTTGGCCTGCGTCGGGCTGTGGCTGTTGCCGTGATGGCGCGGCTGGCGCTCGTCGCGCGGCTGGCGCTCGTCATGCGGCAGGCCTTGCGGTGCGCGTGCCGGGCCTTGCGGGCCACGGCCCGGACCTTGCGGACGCGGGCCCTGGCCACGGGCACCTTGGCCCTGGCCGCCACCACCGCCGTTGCGGGCGCCTTGCGGGGCACCGCCACCGCCACGGCGCTGACCGCCGCCGCCGCCATTGCCACCACCACCGCCCGAGCGTTCGCCCTGGCCGGCCTTGTTGTCGCGCACGCGCTGCAGCATCTCGGTGCGGGCGGCCTTGGCGGCTGCCTGCATCACGTCACGGCTCGGCGGACGGCCGGCACCGCCCCAGATCGTCTGGCGACCCATGGCGATCGGCTCGGCGCGTTCGCCTTCGTCGGGACCGAAGCCTTCGACGGTCACGACCGGGATCTGCTGCTTGGTGAAGCGCTCGATCTCCTGCATGAAGCCTTCTTCGTCCAGGCAGACCAGGCTCACGGCTTCGCCGCTGTTGCCCGCGCGGCCGGTGCGGCCGATGCGGTGCACGTAGTCTTCGCTGACGTTCGGGATCTCGTAGTTCACGACGTGCGGCAGCTCGTCGATGTCGATGCCGCGGGCCGCGATGTCGGTGGCCACCAGCGCGCGGATGTCGCCACTCTTGAAGCCGGCCAGCGCCTGCGTGCGGGCACTCTGGCTCTTGTTGCCGTGCAGCGCCATCGCTTCGATGCCGTTCTTGGTCAGGAATTCGGCGACGTTGTTGGCGCCGAACTTGGTGCGCGTGAACACCAGCACCTGGCTCCAGTTGTGCTCGTTGATGATGTGCGCGAGCAGCGCCTTCTTCTTGCCGCGGCCCACGGGGTGGACCACCTGCGTGATGCGCTGCACCGTGGTGTTGCGGGGCGTGACCTGGATGCTCTGCGGGTTCTTGAGCAGGTTGGCGGCCAGGTCGCGGATCTCGTCGCTGAAGGTGGCCGAGAACAGCAGGCTCTGCTTTTCCTTGGGCACCAGGGCAAGGATCTTCTTCACGTCGTGGATGAAGCCCATGTCCAGCATGCGGTCGGCTTCGTCGAGGATCAGGATCTGCACCTGCGACAGGTCGAGCATGCCTTGCTGCTGCAGGTCGAGCAGACGGCCGGGCGTCGCCACCAGGATGTCGACGCCCTTCTTGAGCTTGCTGATCTGCGGGTTCATGCCGACACCGCCGAAGATCACGGTGGATTCGAGCTGCAGGTACTTGCCGTAGGTGCGGACCGATTCCTCGACCTGGGCGGCGAGTTCGCGGGTGGGGGTGAGCACCAGGGCGCGGATGCCGGTGCCACCGAACTTGTTGGTGGCGCTGCGGCTCATCGTGAGCTTGTGCAGCATGGGCAGCGTGAAGGCGGCCGTCTTGCCGGTGCCGGTCTGGGCGCCGCCGAGCAGGTCGTGGCCATCGAGCACCACGGGGATCGCCTGGGCCTGGATGGGGGTGGGGGTGTCGTAGCCGTGCTCGAGCACAGCCTTCAGGATGGCCGGGGCCAACTTCAGATCGTCAAAGGTCATTTGGAAGCAATAGCGCCTTGCACGGCGCAGTGGCATCGGCCTTCCACGCACCCTTTGCTGGGGTGGCATGGTCAGTTCAGGCAGATGAATCAAGGGTGGGAGCCGAGGGCTGTCGCATCGCGATGCTGAAGCCTTCTTGTCCCCGGCAGAAAAGCCGTTGTTGCGGGCAACTGGACCCGGCAACAGGCGTGATTGTCGCATGAGTCGATAATCGACGGTTTGCCGCGCCCGGATTTTCTCGGCCGCCTGCGCAACCACCCTGACCCAACGCAAGTACACAGATGGCCCAATACGTCTATTCGATGAACCGCGTCAGCAAGACTGTTCCGCCCAAGCGGCAGCTCTTGAAGGACATTTCGCTCTCGTTTTTCCCCGGCGCCAAGATCGGCGTGCTCGGCTTGAACGGTTCGGGCAAGTCGACCCTGCTCAAGATCATGGCCGGCGTCGACAAGGAATACGAGGGCGAGGCGCTGCCGATGCCCGGAATGACCATCGGCTACCTCGAGCAGGAGCCCAAGCTCAACCCCGAGCACACGGTGCGCGAATCGGTCGAAGAGGCCATGGGTGCCGTGTTCGCGGCCAAGGCGCGCCTCGAGGAGGTCTACATCGCCTACGGCGCCGAAGACGCCGACTTCGATGCGCTGGCCGCCGAGCAGGCCGAGCTCGAAGCCGTCATCGCCACGGCCGGCACCGATTCCGAACACCAGTTGGAGATTGCCGCCGACGCGCTGCGCCTGCCGCCGTGGGACGCGACGATCGGGTTGCTGTCGGGTGGCGAGAAGCGCCGCGTGGCGCTGTGCCGCCTGCTGCTGTCCAAGCCCGACATGCTGCTGCTCGACGAGCCGACCAACCACCTGGACGCCGAATCGGTGGAGTGGCTCGAAGTGTTCCTGCAGCGCTTCACCGGCACCGTGGTGGCCATCACCCACGATCGCTACTTCCTGGACAACGCGGCCGAATGGATCCTGGAAATGGACCGCGGTCGCGGCATTCCGTGGAAGGGCAACTACAGCACCTGGCTGGAGCAGAAGGGCGAGCGCCTGGCGCAGGAGCAGAAGGGCGAAGAGGCCCATGCCAAGGCGCTGAAGAAGGAACTGGAATGGTCGCGCCAGAACCCGAAGGCGCGCCAGGCCAAGAGCAAGTCGCGTCTCGCGCGCTTCGAAGAGCTGAGCGACATGGAATACCAGAAGCGCAACGAGACGCAGGAAATCTTCATTCCTGTGGCGGAGCGGCTGGGCCAGCAGGTGTTCGAATTCCACAACGTCAGCAAGTCCTTCGGCGACCGCATGCTGATCGACAACCTGAGCTTCACGATTCCGCCGGGCGCGATCGTCGGCATCATCGGCCCGAACGGCGCCGGCAAGTCGACGCTCTTCAAGCTGATCGCCGGCAAGGAGCAGCCCGACACCGGCGAAGTCGTCATCGGCTCCACCGTGCGTGCGGCCTTCGTCGACCAGCACCGCGACGAGTTGGCGAACCAGAAGACCGTGTGGGAAGACATCTCCAACGGCCTGGACATCATCAACGTCGGCAAGTTCCAGATGGCCAGCCGGGCGTATGCCGGTCGCTTCAACTTCAACGGCGCCGACCAGCAGAAGAAGGTCGGCACGCTGTCGGGCGGCGAACGCGGTCGCCTGCACCTGGCCAAGACCCTGATCGCCGGCGGCAACGTGCTGATGCTCGATGAACCGTCGAACGACCTGGACGTGGAAACCCTGCGTGCGCTCGAAGACGCGTTGCTCGAATTCGCCGGCACCGTGATGGTCATCAGCCACGATCGCTGGTTCCTCGACCGCATCGCCACGCACATCCTGGCAGCCGAAGGCGACAGCCAGTGGACCTTCTTCAATGGCAACTACCAGGAGTACGAAGCCGACAAGAAGAAGCGCCTGGGCGAAGAAGGTGCCAAGCCGAAGCGGATGCGCTACAAGGCGCTGAAGTAAGCGTTCTCCCGCCGTGCCCGGCGACATCCATGAGAAACTGCCGGTCATGAAAACCGCACGCGTTCTCCTGTTGGGCCTCCTGGCCGGCGTCTCCCTGGCGCAGGCCGAAGAGGTCAAGGTGCCCATCGACAGCGACGACAAGCGCATCATCTACGTCGCCCCCGATGTCGCGCCGACCGGCAGCACGGTCGTCACCAACGGTGCCACCGTGGGCGTTCAGCGCCCCGACGGCAGCACGACCTACGGCGGCATGAACACGGCCGGCGACCGGCCGTCGTACTCCGTCGGTGCCAGCACCGGCGGTGACACCTCTTTCTCGGCCGGCGTGTCGTCGGATGGCCGCAAGGAAAGCGCCGGCGTGAAGGCCGGCGTCAAGATCAAGTTCTGAGGCAGGGTCGCAGCGGGTTCAGGCTGTGGCCTGGGTGCGCATGCCGACGGTCCCCTGCACGCGTTGGCGCACCGAAGCGATGTTGTTGCGCAGCGCGTAAAGCTCGTCGGCATAGGACAGCGGCACGGCCACCTTGTTGACGCGGCGGTCGAGGTCGTCGAGCTTCGTCAGCAGCGCCTCGCGATTGCCTTCGTCCGACTCCAGTTGCGTTTCGATGTCGCGCAACTGCCCGTACCAGCGGAACACGCGCGAGCGCACCCGGAACTGGTAGAGCGGCGGCACCACGCGGCTGAGCGGCAGCATCAGCACGACCAGGCCGCCCAGCACCAGCCACATGCGCTCGATCAGGTTGCTGGCCCAGAAGGGCAGGTAGCGCTGCCAGAAGGGTGGCGTGCCGTTGATCGCGCGGTCGCCTTCGGGGCTCACGGGCAGTTCGCTGGTGCGGGTGTTGGGAAAATCGCGCGCGCGGTTGAACCAGCCGGCATCGCCGTGCAGGGTCTGCGCGCTCTGTGCGAAGAGCTGGCGCAGGGCCGGGTGCGTCTGTTCGCGTGCCAGCAACGAGGTGGTGGCCGCCAGCATCGACACGTCGTGCGTCGGCACATCGCGCGCCAGGTCGACCACGCCGCGCGGCAGCGACACGGCCGACAGGAAGGCGAAGCGGCGCGAATAGGCATCGCTCTGCGCCAGGTCCATCAGCGCGATGCCCGGTGCGCGCAGCAGCTGCTGCACCAGCGGCGACTGCGGTGCCGATGCCAGCACGATCACGTCGAGCAGCCCGGCCTGCAGGGCCTCGGTCGCCGGCGTCTGCTCCAGGTTCGACAGCTGCAGCGCGCTCGCGTCGAGGTGGTTGGCGCGCAGCATGCGCTCCATGATCTCCGGCACGCCGCTGCCCGGCTTGTCGACGTTCACGCGCAGGCCCTTGAGCTGCGCGATCGATTCGAGCGTGCCCGTCTTGCGGTTCACCGTGCGCGCCGCGTCGCTGCGGTAGAAGATCCACAGCGGCTCGTAGAACAGGCTGCCCAGCGAGCTGAGGCCGGCCTCTTCGTCGGCCACCACGTCGGCGCTGCCGCCCCGCACGAAAGCCACGTCGGCCGTGCCGATGCGCAGCATCTGCAGGTTGTCCGACGAGCCTTCGCTGGGCTTGAGCACGACCTCGATGCCGTAGGTGGCCAGTGCGCGCGCATAGCGCTGGCCGAACTCGGCATACGCGCTGCCGGCCGGGCCGGTGGCGAGCGTCACGCGCTTGGGTGGCTGCGGCTGCAGCCACCAGTAGGCGGCGATCAACAGGCCGATCACAAGGAAGACGATCGGTCCGGCTGAGGCGATCAGGTCGCGGATCGACAGCAGGATCAGCTTGAGGGTCTTGGGCATGGACATGGACATGGCGCGATGCTCACGGTTGTGATGACTGCCCGTGCGCAGCGAGTGCCGCGGCGGACGGAATGTGCAGGCCGCCGACGCTCACCGACTGCGCCGCCAGCACCGCGCGCAGCGTGGCGCGTGCCACCACCTCGGCGGCCATCGCGCCGAGCACGGTCATGCCCGGCGCGGCGCCTTCGAGCGGCACGCGGCCGGTGGCCAGCGCGAACAGCGTGTCGCCATCGCTCATGGTGTGGACCGGGTTGATGCTGCGCGCCAGGCCGTCATGCGCCACCATCGCGAGCCGGTTGGCCTGCACCTTGGTCAGCACCGCGTCGGTGGCGACCACGCCGACGGTGGTGTTGGTGCCGGCGAGCAGCGGCTTGGGCAGCTCGCCGCGCATCAGTGCGCGGCGTGTGTTGAGCAGCGATCGGCCATCGGCGGTGCGCGCGCCGGCCACCACCTGCGCCGTGTCGGGGTCGATCACGTCGCCCAGCGCGTTGCAGGCGATGAGGGCCGCCACCGTGACACCGCCGACCGTGATTGACGCGTTGCCGATGCCGCCCTTCATCGCGCGGTCGACGCCGAAGAGCTTGCCCACCAGCGCGCCGCTGCCGGCGCCCACGTTGCCTTCGGCCGGCGTCTGCGTCGATGCGGCTTCGCAGGCCGCGTAGCCCGCCGCCGCGTCGGGGCGGATGCGCGCGTCGCCCATCGGCAGGTCGAACAGCACCGCGGCGGGCACGATCGGCAGCGTGCCGAAGCGCACGTCCAGGCCGACGCCGCGCTCTTCCAGCCAGCGCATCGCGCCTTCGGCCGCTGCCAGACCCCAGGCGCTGCCGCCGGCCAGCATGATCCCGTGCACCTGCTGCACCAGGTTGCCGGGGGACAGGAGGTCGGTCTCGCGTGTGCCAGGCGCGGCGCCCCGCACGTCGACGCCGCCGACGGCGCCTTCGCGCGTGAGGATCACGGTGCAGCCGGTGGGCCGGCGGCTGTCGCTGAAATGGCCGACCTCGATGCCGGCGACATCGGTGAGGCTGCCCGCGGAGGGCAGGGGGTTGAAAGCGGCAGAAGACATCCGGCGGGATGATACGGGGCGGAGCACGACGCCCGGCGCGGGCGGGGCGCGCTGTTTCGACTTCGGCGAGACGGGCCTGCGGCTGACCTCGCACCACGGTTCGCGCGAGGCATGATGGGTTTTCCTCTTTCATCTTGTGTCAGATGCATCTGACCGCCCTGCTGCTCGGCGCCTTGATGGTGCTCGCGACACTGATCGACGCGTTCGAGGTGGTCCTGCTGCCGCGCCCGGTGCGCCGCCGCATTCGGTTGAACCGCTATTTCTTCAAGTGCACGTGGGCGGTCTGGGCCCGGTGCGCCCGGCTTTGGCCCGACGGGCGCCGGCGCGAGGATTTCATCGGGGTGTACGGACCGCTGTCGATGGTGATGCTCTTCGCTGTCTGGGGTGCGAGCCTGATCTTCGGCTTCGGTCTGGTGCAGTGGGCACTCCAGGCTTTCTTGCCCGGCGGGGGCGCGGCGTCGCTGACCACCCAGATCATCGTCAGCGGCGACGCCTTCTTCACACTCGGCTATGGCGACAGCGTGCCGCGTCATGGGGTGGCACGCCTGTTGGTGATCGTCGAGGCGGGCACCGGCTTCGGGTTCATCGCGCTCACCATCGGCTACCTTCCGGTGCTCTATCAGCACTTCACCCGCCGCGATCTCCAGCTCATCGAATTTGCGGCCCGCGCCGGCTCGCCGCCGACGGCCGCTGCGTTGCTGGGCTGGCATGCACACGGCAGTCCCGAAGCGCTGGAGCGCTGGTTGAGAGACTGGGAGGTCTGGGCCAGTGACCTGATCGAGAGCCAGGCTGTGTACCCGATGCTTGCCTTCTACCGATCGCAGCACGAGGGTCAATCGTGGCTGGGCTCGCTGGCCGTGGTGTTGGACGTGTGCACCCTGCTCATCGCCGGGAGCGACGACCAGCGGCGCAACCAGGCCACCGCAACGTTCTCCGCGTTGCGGCGCATCCTCGACGAAGCCATCGACGCGCTGCGCGTGCAGCCGGCCGGCGAGGTCGGCAATCGGGGGATGGACGCCGACGCACTGAGAGCGCTCGCACCCGACATTCGCCGCCTGCTGCCCGCCTGGCGCAACGATGAGATGGCCGTGCAGGCGATGGGCCAGCTTCGCAAAAGCTACGAGCCCCAGCTCGAAGGGTTGGCGGCCTACCTGCTGCTGCGCCTGCCGGACTGGAGCGGGCCCACGGCCAGTGCAGCTCAACGCTTCGGTCGTGAAGCCGTCGTGCGTCAACTCACCGAAGGACGCGGCGACTGATCGCCATCGGCCCGCGCTTGACGGGGATCAAGTGGGTACGGGGCGTTCCCACTATTCTGTGGACGGTTGTTGTGCTTGGCTTTCGAGGCCGACGGCGCGACCGAGCTTCCGATCAACCCCGTTTCGCGTCGACCGCGGAATCCAGAGGACCGCGCATGTCTGAGCCATCTCCTCTTTCGCCTGTCACGCATCTCGACACGGTGGCGCACGGCACCCTGGCACGCCTCACCGGTGCGCTGTCCCCGGCGTCGGCCCTGCTGGCCGGGCTGGACTGGGGCGCGCACCTGGCGGTGTCGCCCGGGCGGCAACTGGCGTTGGCGCAACTGGCTGGCGAACAGGCGCAGCAGCTCGCCCGCTATCTGCATGAATGCCTGCTGGCCGGCCCGGGCGAGGCGCGCGCGCTGGTCGAACCTCCGGCCCGCGACCGCCGATTCGCTGCGCCCGAATGGCGCCAGTGGCCCTTCAATCTCTGGCATCAGTCTTTTCTGCTGACGCAGCAATGGTGGGACGCCGCCACGCACGGCATCGCCGGCGTCGAGAAGCATCACGAGAACGTCGTGGCCTTCTGTGCCCGCCAGTGGCTCGACATGCTCTCGCCAGGCAACCGCTTCATGACCAACCCGACGGTGCTGCGTCGCACGGTGGCGCAGAGCGGAACGAACCTGGTGCGCGGCATGCAGAACCTGGCCGAGGATCTGCAGCGGCTCGCCGCCGGCACCGCGCCGGCCGGCACCGAGGCCTTCGTGGTGGGGCGCGACGTGGCGGCTACGCCGGGCCGGGTCGTGCTGAAGAACCAGTTGATGGAGCTGATCCAGTACGCGCCGACGACGGCGACCGTGCATGCCGAGCCGGTGCTCATCGTGCCGGCGTGGATCATGAAGTACTACGTGCTCGACCTCTCGCCGTCGAATTCACTGATGCGCTACCTGGTGGCGCAGGGGCACACGGTCTTCTGCATCTCCTGGAAGAACCCGGGCGTGGAGGAACGCGACCTGGGCATGAACGACTACCTGCAGTTCGGCTTCCAGGCTGCGCTCGATGCGGTCCATGCCATCGTGCCGCGGCAGCGCGTGCACGCCGTCGGCTATTGCCTGGGCGGCACGCTGCTCGCGATCGCGGCCGCCGCGATGGCGCGCGACGGCGATGAGCGCCTGGCGTCGGCCACGCTGCTGGCGGCGCAGACCGACTTCAGCGAACCCGGCGAGCTGGGGCTCTTCATCGACGAGAGCCAGGTCAGCCTGCTCGAGGCGCAGATGGCCGAGACCGGCTATCTCACGGCGGGCCAGATGGCCGGCGCCTTCCAGATGCTGCGCTCCTACGACCTGCTGTGGTCGCGCCTGGTCAACGAGTACATGCTCGGCGACCGCGCCCCCATGAACGACCTGATGGCCTGGAACGCCGACGCGACGCGCATGCCCGCGAAGATGCATTCGCAGTACCTGCGTCGCCTGTTCCTGAACGACGACCTGAGCGAAGGGCGCTACCCGGTCGGCGGCCGACCGGTGGCGCTCGGCGACATCGCGCTGCCACTCTTCATGGTCGGCACCGAGACGGACCATGTGGCCCCCTGGCGATCGGTGCACAAGCTGCACTACCTCACGGCGACGGACATCACCTTCGTGCTGACCAGCGGCGGGCACAACGCCGGCATCGTCAGTCCGCCGGGCCATCCGCACCGCCACTACCGGATGCTTCGGCGCGAGGCCGGCGGCAGCTACGTCGCACCGGACGCGTGGCTCGCCGCCGCGCCGGACGTCGAAGGCTCCTGGTGGCCGGCGTGGCAGCAATGGCTCGCAGGTCGATCGGGCCGGCGGGTGAAGCCGCCGCGCATGGGCGCCACCGGCTACCCGCCCATCGCCGATGCGCCGGGCAGTTACGTCCTGGAGAAATGACATGAACACCACCTTGCAGGGCAAGAAGGGGCTGGTCGTCGGCATCGCCAACGCGCAGAGCATTGCCTGGGGTTGTGCTCGCGCGTTCCGCGATGCCGGCGCCGAGCTGGCCGTGACCTGGTTCAATGACAAGGCGCGCCCGCACGTGGAGCCGCTGGCGCAGCAGCTGCAGGCGCCCATCGCGCTGCCGCTCGACGTCGAGCAGCCCGGCCAGATGGAAGCCGTGTTCGCCGCCATCGAACAGCAGTGGGGGCGGCTCGACTTCCTGCTGCACTCCATCGCCTTCGCCCCCAAGAGCGACCTGCACGGCCGCATGACCGACAGTTCGCGCGAAGGCTTCGGCCGGGCCATGGACATCTCCTGCCATTCCTTCGCACGCATGGCCCGGCTGGCCGAGCCGCTGATGAAGGACGGCGGCAGCCTGATGACCATGAGCTACGTCGGCGCCGAAGAGGTGATCCCCGACTACGGCCTGATGGGCCCGGTGAAGGCGGCACTGGAGGCCAGCACACGCTACATGGCGGCCGAGCTGGGCCCCAGCGGCATCCGCGTCAACGCCGTTTCCCCCGGCCCGCTGGCCACGCGCGCGGCGTCGGGCATCCCGAATTTCGACGCGCTGCTCGACGAAGCGGTTCGGCGTGCACCGCTGCGCCGGCGGGTCAACATCGCCGAGGTCGGCGCGCTGTGCGTCTTCCTGGCGAGCGACGCGGGCAAAGCCATGACCGGTGGCACGCTGTATGTGGATGCCGGCTTCCACATCCTGTGAGTCCGACCGCATGCTGAAGCCTTCCGTTCTCGCCACTGTCCTGCTGCTCGTCGGCTGCGCGTCCATGGCGCCCGATTTCCAGGCACCGGCGCCGCCCGTGCCCGCCGCGTATCCCGCCGACGCCCCGACCGGCCCCGCGGCCGCACCAGGTCAGCGCGCTGCCGCGCTGGACTGGCGCGCGCACTTCGCCGACCCGCGGCTGCAGCAGCTGATCGCAGAGGCGCTGCAGAACAACCGCGACCTGCGCCTGGCCGCGTTGCGCGTGCAGGAGGCGCGCGCAACCTACGGCATCCAGCGCGCCGAGCGCTTTCCCCTCGTCGGTGTCAGTGGTGACGCCAGCCGCGCCCGCGTGCCCGCGTCGCTCAGTACCACCGGCCGCGCCGTGGCCGGCAGCCAGTACCAGGTGGCGCTGGGCGTCAATGCCTGGGAGATCGACTTCTGGGGCCGCGTGCAGAGCCTGCAGGATGCCGCCCTGCAAAGCTACCTGGCCAGCGACGCGGCGCGGCGTGCGCTCACGCTGTCGCTGGTGGCGCAGGTGGCCGACGGCTACCTCCTGCTGCGCGAACTGGACGAGCGCCTGGTGCTGGCTCGCCGCAGCATCGCCTCGCGCGCGGAATCGCTGCGCATCTTCACGCGCCGCGTCGAGGTCGGTTCCACCTCGCGGCTCGACCTGGCCCAGGTGCAGACCCTGTCGACCCAGGCCCGCGCGCTGGGTGCCCAGCTGGAACAGCAGCGCGCCGTGCAGGCCCATGCGCTGGCGCAGCTGGTCGGTGGCCCGGTGGACCTCGCACCGGCGACCACGCCGCTGGACGACGGCGCCGTGCTCCAGCCGCTGGACGCCGGCCTGCCGTCCGCGCTGCTGGCCGATCGGCCCGACATCCTGGCGGCCGAACACCGGCTGCGCGCCGCCAACGCCAACATCGGTGCCGCGCGTGCCGCCTTCTTCCCGCGCGTCTCGCTGACGGCCAACGCCGGCGTGGCCAGTGCCCAGCTCGACGGTCTGTTCGAGGGCGCCAGCCGGGCCTGGACCTTCGCGCCCAGCGTCTCGCTGCCGATCTTCGACGGCGGCGCCCGCAGGAACTCGCTGGAGCTGACCGAAGTGCGGCGCGACCTGGCCGTGGCCGACTACGAGAAGACCGTGCAGCTCGCGTTCCGCGACGTGGCCGATGCCCTGTCGGCACGCCAGTGGCTGGCCGAGCAGGTGCGCATCGGCTCGGAAGGCCTGGCGGCCGAGGCCGAGCGCGCGCGACTGGCCACGCTGCGCTACGACCATGGCGCGGCCGCGTTTCTCGAAGTGCTGGATGCGCAGCGCGACCTGCTCGCGGCCGAGCAGTCGCTGGTGACGACGCGCCGCGCGCTGCTCTCGGCCCGCATCGCCCTGTATGCCGCGCTGGGCGGCGGTGCCCAGCATGTCGACGCCGCCACTGTCCCCTGAATCCCACCGAACACGTCCATGAATCCGAATCCCGCCCTCAAGAAGAAACTGATCACTGCGGCCGTCGTGCTGGTCCTGGCCGCAGCGGGCTGGTCTGTCTGGCAGAAGACGAAGCACAGCGGCCCCGGCGAGGGCTTCGTCAGTGGCAACGGCCGCATCGAGGCCACCGAGATCGACGTCGCGGCCAAGCTCGGTGGCCGGCTGCAGGCGCTGCTGGTGGAGGAAGGCGCCTTCGTCAAGGCCGGCCAGAAGCTGGCCGAGATGCAGGTCGACGTGCTGAACGCGCAGCGCGACGAAGCACGCGCCCAGCACGCGCAGACATTGACCGCCGTGGCCAGCGCCCGCGCCCAGGTCAGCGCGCGCGAGAGTGATCGCGCCGCCGCGCTGGCCGTGGTGGCACAGCGCGAGAGCGAGCTCGACGCCGCCCGGCGCCGGCTGGTGCGCTCACAGACGCTGTCGGCCGAAGGCGCGTCGTCCATGCAGGAGCTCGACGACGACCGTGCCCGCGTGCGCAGCGCCGAGTCCGCGGTCACGGCCGCACGGGCCCAGGCCGCCGCCGGCCAGGCGGCCATCGACGCGGCGCGCGCCCAGGTCGCCGGGGCGCAGTCGACTGTCGGCGCGGCTGAGGCCACCGTCGCCCGCGTCCAGGCCGACATCACCGACAGCGCGTTGACGGCGCCGCGCGACGGCCGGGTGCAATACCGCGTGGTCCAACCCGGCGAGGTGTTGGCGGCCGGTGGCAAGGTGCTGAACCTGGTCGACCTGTCGGACGTCTACATGACCTTCTTCCTGCCCGAGACCGTGGCCGGCCGCGTGGCGCTGGGCAGCGACGTGCGCATCGTGCTCGACGCCGCGCCCGGCTTCGTGATACCGGCCAAGGTGAGCTTCGTCGCCAGCACCGCGCAGTTCACGCCCAAGACGGTGGAAACCGCGAGCGAGCGGCAGAAGCTGATGTTCCGTGTGAAGGCGCGGATCGACCCCCAACTGCTCAAGAGCAACCTGGCGCAGGTCAAGACCGGCCTGCCCGGTGTGGCCTGGATCAAGCTCGACGACAAGACCCAGTGGCCGGCCGAGCTGGTGGTGAAAGTGACGCGGTGAACGATGCGCCGGGCAAGGCGCTGGTCGCCCGCGTCGAGGAGCTGAGCCAGCACTACGGAAAGACCTGCGCGCTTGATGCCGTCACGCTGGACATCCCCGCCGGCTGCATGGTCGGGCTGATCGGACCCGACGGCGTGGGCAAATCCAGCCTGCTGGCGCTGCTGTCCGGCGCACGCGCCGTGCAGCAGGGCCGGGTGGAGGTGCTGGGCGGCGACATGGCACGCAAGGCGCACCGCGACCGCGTGTGCCCGCGCATTGCCTACATGCCACAGGGCCTGGGCAAGAACCTCTACCCCACGCTGTCGGTGGAAGAGAACCTGCAGTTCTTCGCACGCCTGTTCGGCCATGCCGCGGGCGAGCGCCGCCGCCGCATCGATGACCTCACGCGCAGCACCGGCCTGCAGCCCTTCCTGGCGCGGCCGGCCGGCAAGCTCTCGGGCGGCATGAAGCAGAAGCTCGGCCTGTGCTGCGCGCTGATCCACGACCCCGACCTGCTGATCCTCGACGAGCCCACCACCGGTGTCGACCCGCTGGCGCGCGCGCAGTTCTGGGCGTTGATCGCGCGCATCCGCGCGGAGCGGCCGCAGATGAGCGTCGTCGTCGCCACGGCGTACATGGACGAGGCGCAGGGTTTCGACTGGCTGATCGTGATGGACGAAGGCCGGGTGCTCGCCACCGGCACGCCGGCCGCACTGCTCGAACGCACCGGCAGCGGGTCGCTCGAAAGCGCGTTCATCCAGTTGTTGCCCGAGGACAAGAAGCGGGGCTACGCGCCGGTCGACATCCCGCCGCTGCCGCAGGACGGGCAGGACGACATCGCGATCGAGGCCAAGGACCTCACCATGCGCTTTGGCGACTTCACCGCCGTGGACCATGTGAACTTCCGCATCCGGCGGGGCGAGATCTTCGGCTTCCTCGGCTCCAACGGCTGCGGCAAGTCGACCACCATGAAGATGCTGACCGGCCTGCTGCCCGCCACCGAGGGCCGGGCCTGGCTGTTCGGCCAGGAGGTCGACCCGAAGGACATCGACACGCGCCGCCGCGTCGGCTACATGTCGCAGGCCTTCTCGCTGTACGGCGAACTCACGGTGCGGCAGAACCTGGTGCTGCATGCACGCCTCTTCCATGTGCCGGAGGCCGAACTGTCCGAGCGCGTGGACGACATGGTCCAGCGCTTTGACCTGGCCGAGGTGCTGGACAACCTGCCCGACAGCCTGCCGCTGGGCATGCGCCAGCGGCTGTCCCTGGCGGTGGCCATGGTGCACCGGCCCGAACTGCTGATCCTCGACGAGCCGACATCGGGTGTCGACCCGGTGGCACGCGACAACTTCTGGCGGCTGCTGATCACGCTGTCGCGGCGCGACCAGGTCACGATCTTCATCTCCACGCACTTCATGAACGAAGCCGCGCGCTGCGACCGCATGTCGATGATGCATGCGGGCCGGGTGCTCGACAGCGACACGCCCGCCAGGCTCGTGGCCAAGCGCGGCGCTCGGAACCTGGAAGAGGCGTTCATCGGCTACCTGGTCGAGGCCGATGGCGGCACCGACACGGCCGCAACGGACGAAACGGCGGGCGCCGGGCAAGTCGAAGCCATGCGCACCGACGCATCGCCAGCCGCGGCGACGACCCGCGCGCGGCCATCGGCGTTTTCGCTGCAGCGCCTGCTGAGCTACATGTGGCGCGAAGCCCTGGAGTTGCAGCGCGACCCGGTGCGCGCCACGCTCGCGCTGGGCGGCTCGCTCATCCTGTTGTTCGTGATCGGCTTCGGCATCAGCATGGACGTGGAGAACCTGCGCTACGCGGTGCTCGATCGCGACCAGAGCACCCTCAGCCAGAACTACACGCTGAACCTGTCGGGATCGCGCTATTTCATCGAACAGCCACCGATCGTCGACGACGCCGACATGGACCGCCGCATGCGAAGCGGCGAACTTTCGCTGGCCATCGAGATCCCGCCGGGCTTCGGGCGCGATGCGCTGCGCGGGCGCAACGTCGAGGTCGGCGCGTGGATCGACGGCGCCATGCCGACGCGCGCGGAAACGGTGCTCGGCTACGTGCAGGGCCTGCACCAGCACTGGCTCGCGGAGCAGGCACGCGCGCGCGGCATGGCGACCACGGCCTCGGTGGGTGTGCAGACGCGCTTTCGCTACAACCCCGACGTGAAGAGCCTGCCGGCCATCGTGCCGGCGGTGATCCCGCTGCTGCTGATGATGCTGCCGGCCATGCTCACCGCGCTGGCGGTGGTGCGCGAAAAGGAGATGGGCTCCATCATCAATCTGTATGTCACGCCGGTCACGCGCACCGAGTTCCTGCTCGGCAAGCAACTGCCATACGTGGCACTGGCCATGCTGAACTTCCTGTTGATGACCCTGCTGGCCGTCACCGTCTTCGACGTGCCGATGCGCGGAAGTTTCCCCACGCTGGCCCTGGCGGCGCTCATCTTCAGCGTGGTTGCGACCGGCATGGGCCTGCTGGCTTCGGCCGTCACGCGCAGCCAGATCGCGGCGATGTTCTTCGCGATGATCGGCACGCTGATTCCGGCGACGCAGTTTGCCGGGCTGATCCATCCGGTGTCGTCGCTCGAAGGCGCCGGCCGCCTCATCGGCGAGCTCTATCCGGCCAGCTACATGTTCACGATCAGCCGCGGCGTGTTCAGCAAGGCGCTCGGCCTGTCGGATCTGCAGGCGAGCTTCTGGCCGCTGCTGGCCTCGGTGCCGGTGATCCTCGGCGTCGCCATCCTCCTCCTGAAAAAGCAGGAATCATGAAGCGGCACCTCGCCAACATCTACCGCCTGGGCGTCAAGGAGCTGTGGAGCCTGCTGCGCGATCCGGTCATGCTGATCCTGATCGCCTACACCTTCACGATCGCGGTCTACACCTCGGCCGCGGCGATGCCGGAGACGCTGAACAATGCAGCGATCGCCGTGGTCGACGAGGACGCCTCGCCGCTGTCGGCGCGCATCGTGTCGGCCTTCTATCCGCCGCTGTTCATGACGCCGCAGCTGATCACGCAGAAGGAGATGGACGCCGGCATGGACGCCGGCCGCTACACCTTCGTGCTGGTCATCCCGGCCGGGCTGCAGCGCGACGTGCTGGGCGGGCGCACGGCCGAACTGCAGCTCAACGTCGACGCGACGCGCATGAGCCAGGCCTTCACCGGCAGCGGCTACGTGCAGCAGGTCGTGCAGGGCGAGCTGGGGGAATTCGTGCAGCGCTACCGCGGCAGCACCCTGCTGCCGGTGGACCTGGCGCTGCGGGCACGCTTCAATCCGGGGCTGGAACAGGCCTGGTTCGGCGCGCTGATGGAGATCATCAACAACGTGACCATGGTGTCGATCATCCTGGCCGGCGCCGCGATCATCCGCGAACGCGAGCACGGCACCATCGAGCACCTGCTGGTCATGCCGGTGACGCCGGCCGAGATCATGCTGGCGAAGATCTGGTCGATGGGTGCGGTGGTGCTGGTCGCTGTCGCGCTGTCGCTGCAGTTCGTCGTGCGTGGGCTGCTGCACGTGCCGGTCGACGGCTCGGTACCGCTCTTCCTGGCTGGCGCCGCACTGTGCCTGTTCGCCACGACCTCGATGGGCATCTACCTTGCGACGCTGGCACGCAGCATGCCGCAGTTCGGCCTGCTGATGGTCCTCACGATGATGCCGCTGCAGATGCTCTCGGGGGGCATGACGCCGCGCGAGAGCATGCCGGAGGTCGTGCAGACGGTGATGCTGCTGGCGCCGACCACCCACTTCGTCGAACTGGGCCAGGCCATCCTGTACCGCGGCGCCGGGATCGATGTCGTCTGGAAACCCTTCGTCTGGCTGCTGTTCATCGGCGGTGCGCTGTTCGCACTGTCGTTGCAGCGCTTCCGCAAGACCATCGCGCTGATGGCATGAATGAAACCCACCGTCGGCGCCTTGGCGCCCAGGAGTCCGCATGAGCCCCTTGCAAGACCTCGCCATCGTCCGCAATCGAACCTTCGACGAGATCGCCGTCGGTGACAGCGCCAGCATCGAGCGCACGCTGACGGCCGAGGACATCCAGCTGTTCGCGGTGATGTCCGGCGACGTCAATCCCGCGCACCTCGATGCCGAGTACGCGGCGTCCACCCGATTCCACGGCGTGATCGCGCATGGCATGTGGGGCGGGGCGCTGATCTCGGCCGTCCTCGGCACGCGCCTGCCGGGGCCCGGCACGGTCTACCTCGCCCAGACGCTGAAATTCCTGCGTCCGGTGCGGGTCGGCGACACGTTGACCGTCCGTGTGTGCGTGAGCACGCGCGACGAGGCGAGGAAGCGGCTCACGCTGGCCTGCGGCTGCACCAACCAGCAGGGGGAGGCCGTGATCGAAGGGGAAGCCACGGTGCTCGCGCCGACCGAGCGCATCGAACGCGCTGCCACCACCCTGCCCGAGGTGCGTTTGCGCACGGCCGACGGATTGCCGCGGCTGCTGGCGCACGTGCGGCCACTGGCGGCGATTCGTGTCGCCGTGGTCCACCCCTGCGATGCGCTGAGCCTGGGCGGCGCGCTCGACGCCCGGGCCGCCGGCCTGATCGTGCCGGTGCTGGTGGGGCCGCGCGCCCGGCTGCTGGCCGTGGCGGACGAGGCCGGCCTGGACCTCGCGGGCATCGACATCGACGACGTGCCGCACAGCCATGCGGCCGCGGCGCGTGCCGTCGAGATGGCCGGCAAGGGCGAGGTCGAGGCGCTGATGAAAGGCAGCCTGCACACCGACGAATTGATGGGCGCCGTGCTGGCCGCCGGCGCGGGGCTGCGCACCGCGCGGCGGCTGTCGCACTGCTACCTGATGCAGACGCCGGCGTACCCGCGGCCCTTCATCCTCACCGACGCGGCGATCAACATCGCGCCAACGCTTTCGGAGAAGGCCGACATCGTGCGCAACGCCATCG
Source organism: Variovorax cryoconiti (assembly GCF_051216395.1). NCBI lineage: Bacteria > Pseudomonadati > Pseudomonadota > Betaproteobacteria > Burkholderiales > Comamonadaceae > Variovorax > Variovorax cryoconiti. The sequence continues at coordinate 815,704 of NZ_JBPJZI010000002.1, forward strand.
ACCTGGCGCATGCCATCGGCGTGGCCGTGCCGCGCGTGGCCATCCTGGCGGCGGTAGAAACGGTCAACCCGGCCATGCCCGCCACGCTCGATGCCGCCGCGCTGTGCAAGATGGCCGACCGAGGTCAGATCGTCGGCGGCGTGCTCGACGGGCCGCTGGCGTTCGACAACGCGGTCTCGATCGCCGCCGCGCGCGTCAAGGGCATCCGCTCCGAGGTGGCCGGCCAGGCCGACGTGCTGGTGGTGCCCGACCTGGAAAGCGGCAACATGCTGGCCAAGCAGCTCGAGTACATGGGCGATGCGGCAACGGCCGGCATCGTGATGGGAGCGAAGGTGCCCATCGTGCTGACCAGCCGCGCCGATTCGCGCGAGACGCGCATCGCCTCGTGCGCCATCGCGCTGATGCTGGCGCATCGCTACCGCAGCGCGCGCCCCTGAATGCGCACCGCCAACCGAGGAGCATCGTGAACCACCCACCCCCCCGCCCGTCGCACCCGGCCGCTGCGCCCACGCCGGGCACGGTCTACGTCTGCCCGATGCACCCGGAGATCCGCCGCGACCGTCCGGGCCACTGCCCCAAGTGCGGCATGGCGCTGGAACCCGAGTTGCCCCGCCTGGAGGACGACAACCCCGAATTGCGCGACTTCTCCCGGCGCTTCTGGTGGACCCTGCCGCTGACGCTCGTCGTCTTCGTGCTCGCGATGGCCGGGCACCGGCTTCGTCTCATGGACATGGTGACGCAGAGCTGGGTCGAACTGGTCCTGTCGCTGCCGGTGGTGCTGTGGGCCGGTGGGCCCTTCTTCGTGCGCGGGTGGCAATCGGTGGTCCACCGCAGTCTGAACATGTGGACGCTGATCAGCCTCGGCACGGGCGCGGCCTTCGTCTACAGCGTGGTGGCCACGGTGGCGCCCGGCTGGTTCCCCGAATCCTTCGTCGCCATGGGCCGCGTGGCCGTCTACTTCGAGGCCGCGGCGGTCATCATCTCGCTGACCCTGCTCGGCCAGCTGCTCGAACTCCAGGCGCGCTCGCAGACCTCGGCGGCCATCAAGTCGCTGCTTGGCCTGGCTCCCAAGACCGCACGCCGCCTGCGCGACGACGGTACCGAGGAAGACGTGCCGCTGGCCCAGGTGCATGTCGGCGACCGGCTGCGCGTGCGCCCGGGCGAGAAGGTGCCGGTGGACGGCGTCGTGGCGCAGGGCACCAGCGCCGTCGACGAATCGATGCTCACCGGCGAACCCCTGCCCGTGAGCAAACGCCCCGGCGACCGGCTCATCGGCGCCACGCTGAATACCGGCGGCGCGTTGGTGATGCGCGCGGAGAAGGTGGGCAGCGCCACCGTGCTGTCACAGATCGTGCAGATGGTGGCGCAGGCCCAGCGCTCGCGTGCGCCGATGCAGCGCATGGCCGACGAGGTCGCCGGCTGGTTCGTGATGGCAGTGGTGACCATCGCCGCGCTGAGCTTCTTCGCGTGGGGCCTGTTCGGGCCGGAGCCGCGCTGGGTGTTCGGGCTGATCAACGCCGTTTCGGTGCTGATCATCGCCTGCCCCTGCGCGCTGGGGCTGGCCACGCCGATGTCCATCATGGTGGCCACCGGGCGCGGCGCCACGCAGGGCATCCTGTTCCGCGACGCGGCGGCCATCGAGAACCTGCGCAAGGTGGACACGCTGATCGTCGACAAGACCGGCACGTTGACCGAGGGCCGCCCGGCCTTCCACCGCGCGGTGCCGGCCGAAGGCTTCGAGGCCGACGAGGTGCTGCGCCTGGCGGCCAGCCTCGACCAGGGCAGCGAACATCCGCTGGCGGCGGCCATCGTGCAGGCCGCCCGCGAGCGCGGCCTGGCGCTGGACACGCCCGAAGGCTTCGACTCCGGCTCCGGCATCGGCGTGCAGGGCAGCGTCGGGGGGCGCCGGCTGGTGTTGGGCAACACGGTGCTCATGGCCCAGGGCCAGGTGGTGGTCGATGCGCTGCTGCCGCAGGCGGAGGCGCTGCGCGCCGAGGGCGCGAGCGTGATGTTCCTTGCCGTCGATGGACGGCTGGCCGGGCTGCTGGCGGTGTCCGACCCGGTCAAGGCCAGTACGCCCGAGGCCCTGGCCACGCTGCGTGCGGCGGGCCTGCGCATCGTGATGGCCACCGGCGACGGCCTCACCACCGCGCGCTCGGTCGCCGCGCGCCTGGGCATCGACGAGGTCCACGGCGAAGTGCAGCCGGCCGACAAGCTCGCGCTGGTCGAGCGCCTGCAGCGCGAAGGCCGTGTCGTCGCGATGGCCGGCGACGGCATCAACGATGCGCCGGCCCTGGCCCGTGCCGACGTCGGCATCGCGATGGGCACCGGCACCGACGTGGCGATGAACAGCGCGCAGCTCACGCTGGTCAAGGGCGACCTGCGCGGCATTGCAGCCGCCCGCGCGCTGTCGCAGGCCACCGTCGCCAACATGCGCCAGAACCTGGCGTTCGCGCTGGTCTACAACGGCCTGGGCGTGCCGCTGGCCGCCGGGCTGCTGTATCCGTGGACCGGCTGGCTGCTCTCGCCGATGGTGGCGGCGCTGGCCATGAGCCTCAGTTCGACGTCGGTGGTCGGCAATGCGTTGCGCCTGCGCGGCCGGCACGGCGCCGCCAGTCATGCGGCGCCGCCAGCCGGCGCACCGGCTTCTTCCGAGCATGGCCATGGCAGTCACTGACACACGGCACCCCGCCGATGCCCCGACGCCGACGGGCCGCCTGGTCCTGGTGCTCAACTGCGGCTCGTCGAGCATCAAGTTCGCGCTGTTCGATGCCGGCCTGTCGCCGCTGCCGCGCGTGCCGGCCTGGAACGGCAAGGTGCAGGACGTTGGTGGTCCGGCACCGACCTATGGTGAGACCGGCATCGCACCGGTGCCGGTCGCCCTCGACGCACAGCAGCCCTATCACGCGGCACTGGCGCACATCCGCGAGCGCGTGACCGCTCGGCTGGCCGGCCGCCCGCTGGCGGCGGTGGCGCACCGCGTGGTGCATGGCGGCAGCCAATACGCGGCGCCGGTGCGCATCGATGCCGCGGTGCTGGCCGACCTGCGGGCCTTCGTTCCCCTGGCGCCCCTGCACCAGCCGTTTGCGCTGGAGGCGATGGCCGCGCTGCTGGGGTCGGAGCCGGCACTGCCGCAGGTCGCCTGCTTCGACACGGCGTTCCACCACACCTTGCCCGCCGTCGAGCAGATGCTGCCGCTGCCGTACGCCGCGTGGGAACGGGGGCTGCGCCGCTACGGCTTCCATGGCCTGTCGTACGAATACCTGTCGGTGGCCTTGCCCGAGCGGCATGGCGAGCGCGCGCGTGGCCGAACGATCGTCGCGCATCTGGGCAGCGGCGCGAGCCTGTGCGCCATGCAGGGCCTGCGCAGCGTTGCCACGACGATGGGCTTCTCCGCCCTCGACGGGGTGATGATGGGCACGCGCACCGGGGCGCTGGACCCGGGCGTCGTGCTCTACCTGATGGAGGTCGAGCAACGCACCGTGGCGCAGGTCGGGCATCTGCTGTACCACGAGTCGGGCCTGCTGGGCGTGTCGGGCGTCTCGTCGGAGCCGCGTGTGCTGCTGGCCGCCGAAGGCCGCGACGACGAGGTCGGCGAGCGCGTGCGTGCCGCGCTGGCGCTGTACGTCCGCCGCATCGTGCGCGAGATCGGCGCGCTGGTGGCGGTGCTCGGCGGGCTGGACCTGCTGGTCTTCACGGCGGGTGTGGGCGAGCACAGCGTGGCGATCCGCGAGCGCATCTGCGCGGCCCTCGGCTACCTCGGTCTGGTGCTGGACGATGCGGCCAACGCGCGCCACGCGCCCTGGATCTCTGCCGCCGACAGCCGCGTGGGCGTGGCGGTGGAGCCGACCAACGAGGAGTGGATCGCCGCGCGCGATGCCGCGGCGCTGCTGTTCTGCGCCCGCGCCAACGGATCGTTCGACTGACGCCGTCGACACACCGTGCGGCCCTGGCGCCGCCGAGGTGGAAGTAGAACTGGTCGGCCAGGACGCAAGCCTCGTTGCCGTCTCCCAGGTTCGGGAGGCCGAGCGGGTGGACTTGATCGCCATCAAGGGCGCGTCGAGGCGCGGCACCTAGAGTGGTGGCGAACCCCCCCTTCATCCATCGCCGCATCCCGGCCTATCGAGTTCTCCGCCATGTACCGAAAGATCCTGGTCCCCATCGATGGCAGCACGACCTCGCAGCGCGCGCTGACCGAGGCCGCGCAGCTGGCGCAGCTCTGCGGCGCGTCGCTCGTGGTGCTCCACATCGTCGACGACGCTGCACATGTCAATGGCTTCGAGCGCCCGGCGGTCTACCTCCAGGAGATCCGCCCGCACTTCCTCGCGGCCGGCCAGGCGCTGCTCGACGCCGCGAAGGCCGGGTTGATCGCGACGTCAGTCGCGGTCGAGACCGTGCTGGTCGAGTGCTGCGGCGACCGGGTCTCCGAGCGCATCGTGGCGCATGCCGTGAAGTCCGGCGCTGACCTGATCGTGCTCGGCACGCACGGCCGGCGCGGGGTCGACCGCCTGCTCATCGGCAGCGACGCCGAACAGGTCGTGCGTCTGGCACCGGTGCCCGTGCTGCTGGTGCGTGCCCTGCGCGACTGAGGTTCAGCGCACCGGTTCGATCGTCGATCGCCACGTACGATCGGCGTGATGCAGGTACGTGAACATTCAGAGCGCCATCGATCCCCGGAAGCCGGGCGCCATGTCGCCGTCATCGGCGCCGGTGCGGTCGGCAGTGCAACCGCCATCGAAGCCCTGCGCGCGGGACTGCGCGTCACCGTGATCGAGCCCGGCGAGCCCGGCGCCGAGCACGCCACCAGCTACGGCAATGCCGGCTGGCTGTCCTCCCATTCGGTCGTGCCGCCGGCCTTGCCGGGCGCCTGGCGCAAGGTGCCGGGCTGGCTGGCCGACCCGCTCGGTCCGCTGGCGGTGCGCTGGCGCCACCTGCCGCGTGCTGCGCCCTGGCTGCTGCGCTATCTGCTGTCGGGGGGGACCGAGGCACGGGTGCAGCGCACCGCCGATGCCTTGCGCACCTTGCTCGTCGATGCGCCGCAGCTGCACCAGCACCTCGCGCGCGAAGCCGGCGTGCCGCAGCTGATCGAACACCGCGGGCTGCTGCACGTCTATCGCTCGCAGGCCGAGTTCATGGGCGATGCGCTGGGGTGGCGCGTGCGCGAGCGCACGGGGGTGCGCTGGGTGCAGTGGGATGCGGCGCAACTGCGCGCGCACGAGCCCGACCTCGACGAGCGCTACACGCTGGGCATCTTCGTGGCGGAGGCCGGGCACTGCCGGGATCCGGGCGCCTACGTGGCGGCACTCGCGCGCCATACCGGGCGGCTGGGCGCACAGCACGTGGTGGCGCGCGCCACGGGCTTCCGCATCGAGGGCGGCCGGCTGCGGGGCGTGCGGACCGACCAGGGCGAGATCGCCTGCGACGCGGCGGCCATCTGCGCCGGCGCGCACTCGGCCGGGCTCGCGCGTGCGGCGGGCTCGCCGGTGCCGCTGGAGTCGGAGCGCGGCTACCACGTGATGGTCGGCGCGCCCGGGGTCGGTCCGCGCACGCCGATGATGGCGGCCGATGGCAAGTTGATCGCGCACTGGATGGACGGCGGCCTGCGCGCCGCGGGCCAGGTGGAGATCGGCGGGCTCGATGCGGCGCCCGACTGGCGCCGTGCCGACATCCTGTATCGCCACCTGCGCTCGATGTTCCCTGCCTTGCCGCGCGACGTACAGGTCGCCGGCGTGCGCCACTGGTTGGGCCATCGGCCGAGCATGCCCGACGGCCTGCCCTGCATCGGGCCGGCGGCTGCGACGCCCGACGTGGTGCTGGCCTTCGGCCACGGCCATGTCGGGCTGGGCGGTTCGGCCCGCACCGGCCGGCTGGCGGCGCAGCTGCTCGCCGGCCAGACGCCGGAGACGCCGCTGGCGCCCTTCGACCCGCAGCGCTTCGGCCGCAGGGGCGCCGCGGCTTGAGGCTCAGTTCGCCGGCTCGATCGTCATCACCGTGAGCGCGCCGTCGACCTTGTCGGCGGTGAACCGCACCTTGTCGCCCGCCTGAACCTGCGTGAGCAGGGCGGGCTCCTTCACGCGGAACACCATCGTCATCGGGCTCATGTCGATGTTGGGAATCTCGCCATGGCGCAGCGTGATCTTCTGCTGCTCGGTGTCGACCTTGCGCACCTCGCCGTCGACCAGGGGCAACGGCGCCTGGGCGAAGGCGGCGAGGGGCAGGGTGGCCAGGCCGAAGGCGAGCGGGGCGAAGGGCGTATGGCGCAGAAGTGTGCGTCTTTTCATGAGGGACTCCCTATCGATCGGCGGGTTCATCGGGCGGGCAGCACACGCACGCGCCCGGCCATGCCGAGTTCGTAGTGGTCGCCGACCAGGCAGGCGAAGTCGAAGTCGCCGGGACGGTTGAAGCGCCACACCAGCTCGCCCGTGCGGCCGGCTTTCACATGCGCCATCCACGGGTCGTCGTGCTCCATGGTCGGGTGCTTCTTCATTTGCTCGGCGTGCGCGTCGATGGTCGCGCGGGTGCCGAGCACCAGTTCGTGCAGTTCCTTGCCGCGGTTGCGCAGGCGCAGGCGAACGGTGTCGCCTTCGCGCAGTTCGATCACCGATGGGGTAAAGCGCATGTCGTCGGTCATGGCGATGTCGATGGTGCGGCGCACGGCCCGGGCTTCGCCGGCGATGCCCCAGGCCTGCTGTTCGGGCGGCAGCGCGGCCTGCGCGGCACGGGGCGTGTGCGCTTCATGCGCCAGGACAAAGGCCGGCGCTGCGAGCAGGGCACTGGCGACGAGGGTTCGGAAGAGCTTCATGTGGAATCTTTCGAGAAGAAGTGAGGAGGGTTCAATGCGCGTGGCCGCCATGGCCGGAGGGCTTGCGCACGCTGGCGTCAGGAGCTCCCACGGAGGGCGGCACAGCCGGCGACGTTGCGGGCGGCGCGCTGTCCCCGGGCACCGCGCGCGCCACCGTGCCGGCCGGGTGCCTGAACCAGCCGGGGTCGCGGTAGTCGCCGGGCCGCTGGTCGCGTCGCACCTTCAGCAGCGTGAACATGCCGCCCATCTCGGCGGGGCCGAAGGGGCCCTGGCCGGCCATCATCGGCAAGGTGTTGTCGGGCAGCGGCATCTCCATCGCGCCCATGTCGGCCATGCCCTTGTCGCCCATCACCATGTAGTCGGGCACCAGCTTCTGGATCTTCTCGGCGATGCCGCGGTGGTCGACGCCGATCATGGTCGGCACGTCGTGGCCCATCGGCCCCATCGTGTGATGGCTCTTGTGGCAGTGCAGCGCCCAGTCGCCTTCCTCGTCGGCGATGAACTCGACCTGGCGCATCTGGCCGACCGCCACGTCGGTCGTCACCTCGGGCCAGCGTGCCGTCTTCGGCACCGGGCCGCCGTCGGTGCCGGTCACCTCGAACTCGTGGCCGTGCAGGTGGATCGGGTGGTTCGTCATCGTGAGGTTGCCCACGCGGATGCGCACCCGGTCGCCGCGGCGCACGTTGAGCGAGTCGATGCCGGGGAACACGCGGCTGTTGAAGGCCCAGGTGTTGAAGTCGGTCATGGTGTTGACCTTGGGCGTCGCACTGCCGGGTTCGACGTCGAAGCTGCCAAGCAGGAAGCAGAAGTCGCGCTGCACCTCGGCGATCAGCGGATGCCGCGCCTTCGGGTGCGTCACCCAGAAGCCCATCATGCCCATCGCCATCTGCGTCATCTCGTCCGCATGCGGGTGGTACATGAAGGTGCCGGGCCGGCGCGCGACGAACTCGTAGACGAAGGTCTTGCCCGGCGGGATCTGCGGCTGCGTGATGCCGCCGACGCCGTCCATGCCGTTGGGCAGGCGCTGGCCGTGCCAGTGCACGGTCGTGTGCTCGGGCAGCTTGTTGGTCACGAAGATGCGCACGCGGTCGCCCTCGACCACCTCGATGGTCGGGCCGGGCGACTGGCCGTTGTAGCCCCACATGTTGACCTTGAAGCCCGGCGCCATCTCACGCACGACCGGTTCGGCGACCAGGTGGAATTCCTTGACGTTGCCGTTCATGCGCCAGGGCAGCGTCCAGCCGTTGAGCGTGACGACCGGGTTGTAGGGGCGGCCATCAGGCGGCAGCAGCGGCGCGGCGGTGGCGGTCGACGACTGCGTGTGCGCGTCGGGCAGCGCGGCGAGCGCGACGCGGCTGACGCTGGCGGCAGCGACCGCCGTGGCCGCGCCGGTGAAGAAGTGGCGGCGGTCCATCAGTGGGCTCCTGCAGAGGTGGCGGCGGCGCTGTCGCCGGCGCTTTGCAAGGCGCTCAGGCCTGCGGGCGAACTGCCGGTGAGCGCGAGTTGCAGGTCGGTGTCGGCCAGCCAGAAGTCGCGCTGCGCGTCCATGGCCGCGTTCACCGCAAGCATGCTGGCGCGCGTCTCGGCGAGCAGTTCCCACACGCTCGCGAGCATGCCGTTGTAGCGCAGCAGCATCTCGTCGTTGACCGTCCGGCGAAGCGGCAGCACCTCGGTCTGGTAACGGTGCGCCACGGCCCACGCGCTGCGCCAGCCGCCGTAGGCTTCGCGCGCCTCGCTCGCGGCCTGCAGGCCGGTGGCGCGCACGCGGGCGGCCGACTGGCCGTAGAGCGCCTCGGCGCGGGCGTTGCGCGCCAGTCCCCAGTCGAAGAGCGGGATCGGCAGCGCCAGCTCGACACCGCGCTGCGTGCTTCGACCGCCGTCGGCGTCGTTCTCGAAGGTGGTGTTGCGCACCGCCCCGATCTCCAGCGCATCGACGAAGCGCGTGGCCTTCGTGAGGCCGAGCGAATCGGCGGTGGCCGAGGCCTGCGCCTGCACGGCACGCACGTCAAGCCGGTCGCGCAGCGCGCTCGCCTGCACGTCCGTCAGCGTGGGCATCGACGCCGGTAGCGGCGGCAGACGGTCGGGCAGGCGGTACGTCGATTGCGCGTCGGTCAGGCCCATCAGGCGGGTGAGCTGTTCGCGGCTGGCGAGCGCGGCTTGTTCGGCGCGTGCCAGTTGCGCGGACGCGTCGGCCAGCAACAGCTGTTCGCGCGTGCGCTGCAGCGCGCTCCAGTTGCCGACCTGCGCCATGCGCTGCGCCAGGTCGGCACCGGCTTCGGCCGCGGCCTTGGCGTCGCGCAGGTAGATCACCGCCTGCTGCGTCGCCACCGCGCGCACCCAGGCGCGGCGGGTGTCGGCGGCCAGTTGCAGCACGCTCTGCGCTGCCTGCAGCTTGGCGACCTCGTGGCGCTGGCCGGCCCAGCGGGCCTGCCAGGGCAGGGTGAGCAGGCCCAGCACGTTGAAGCTCAGCGCGCGGTCCAGCTCCAGTTCGCGCCCTTCTCGCAGACGGCCGAAGGCGAACACCGGGTTGGGCAGCGACGCGGCCAGCGCGCGGTCGGCGTCGCTCAGCTGCAGCGTCGCGAAGGCCTCCTGCATGCGCGGGCCGTTGGCCAGTGCGATGCGCACGGCGGCCTGCGCGTCGATCGGCTGCAGCAGCAGCGCGTCGACGGTCTGCCGGCTGGCGTCGTCGGGTGCGCGGCGTGGCGTGGCGTCGCCGACGATGGGGTTGCGCGCGACGAGCGCCTGCACGTCGCGCTCGCCACCGTCGGGCGAGACGCTCGCGCAAGCGGCCAGAACGAGCGCAAGCGCGGCGGCCGCCGCACGATGCGTGAAAGGAAGACGAAGGCCGCCGTCAGAACGGCGCGGCCGGCCCCGGAAGGGGCGATGAACAAGGGTCACGGTGGATCTCCACGAGCGAGGAAACGGCCGCATGCCACCTCCAACGGGCGAACTGCGGACGGACTACTGGCAGGGAGATCAGGAAATGGGCGGCTTGAAGCCTGGGACCGCTTCGGCGCTGGCGAAGCGCATGACGCCGGCGACCGGCGCATGGGCCGGCGCTGCGGCCGGCATGGGCACCTCGGGCCAGGCCGTCACCGCGACGGAATGGCAGAACTGGCAGGTGTCGCAGGTGGTGTGCGCGCCATGGCCGCTGTCGGGTGCGTCGTGCGTGGCATCGAGGTCCATTGCGGCATGGGCTGCATGCATGTCGTGAGCGTCGGCCGAGGGCGTGGTGTGCAGTGTGTGCGCTGTGAGTGTCGTCACGGCGCCGTCCGCCATGGCATGCATCGCGTGGCCGACCGTGGCCTGCTGCACCGGCGCGAGCATCATGGCGTCACCCAGCCAGCCGCGCAGGGGCAGCAGGACGATGGCAAGAACGAGCACCAGCAGACGCATGGGGCGATTCTAGAGCCGGGCGCGCAGCAGCCTCAAGCCGTTCGCCACCACCAGCAGGCTGGCCCCCATGTCCGCGAACACCGCCATCCACATGGTCGCGCTGCCGGCCACGGCGAGTGCGAAGAACACCACCTTGATGCCCAGCGCGAGCGAGATGTTCTGCCACAGCACCGTGTGCGTGCGGCGCGACAGGCGGATGGTCTCGGCGATGCGGCCGAGGTCGTCGTTCATGATCACCACGTCAGCCGCTTCCATCGCGATGTCGGTGCCGGCGGCGCCCATCGCGAAGCCGATGTCGGCCTGCGCCAGCGCGGGTGCATCGTTGATGCCGTCGCCGGTCATGCCGGTCATGCCGTAGCGCTGGCGCATGGCCTGCACGGCCTGGAGCTTGTCCTCGGGCAGCAGGTCGCCACGCGCGTCGTCGATGCCGGCGGCATCGGCCACCGCGCGGGCGGTGAGGGCGTTGTCGCCGGTCAGCATCACGGGTGTCACGCCCAGCGCCTTCAAGTCTGCCACGGCCTGGCGCGAACCGGGTTTGACGGTGTCGGCCACCGCGAAGAGGCCGAGCACGGCGTGTTCGTCGGCCAGCAGCGTCACCGTGCGGCCTTGCCGTTCGTGTTCCGCCAAGGCCTGCACCAGCGCATCGCTGCGCAGGCCGCGCTCGTCGATCAGCCGCAGGTTGCCGAGCACCAGCGTGCGTCCGCCGATGCGGCCTTCGGTGCCGCGCCCGGCCAGGGCACGCACGTCCGCCACGTCCTCGCGTGGCAGATCGATGCCCGCCGCGATTGCCTTCGAGACGGGGTGGTCGGAGCGCGCAGCGAGGCTGCCCGCGGCGCTGCGTGCCTGCGCCTCGTCCGCATCGCCCCAGGCCTGAAAGGCGACCAGCGCGGGCTTGCCTTCGGTCAGCGTGCCGGTCTTGTCGAGCGCCACCGCGCGCAGCTTGCGCGCGCCCTCGAGGTGCGTGCCGCCCTTGATCAGGATGCCGCGCCGCGCCGCGGCGGTGAGGCCGCTCACCACCGTCACCGGCGTCGAGATCACCAGCGCGCAGGGGCAGGCGATGACCAGCAGCACCAGCGCCTTGTAGATCGCGTCCAACCAGGCCCAGTCGAGCAGCAGCGGCGGCAGCACGGCCACTGCGAGGGCCAGGGCGAACACGGTCGGCGTGTAGACCGCGGCGAAGCGCTCGACGAAGCGCTGGGTGGGCGCGCGCGAGGCCTGGGCTTGCTCGACCGATTCGATGATGCGATCGAGCGTGGTGTGCCCGGCCGCCGCGGTCACGCGCATCTCGAGCTCGCCGGTCTGGTTGACCGTGGCGGCAAAGATCGCATCGCCGACGGCCTTGTCCACCGGGATGCTTTCGCCGGTGACGCTCGCCTGGTCGACCGCGCTGCTGCCGGCGGTCACCACGCCGTCGAGCGGCACGCGCTCGCCGGGGCGGATGCGCACCACCGCATCGACCGCGACGCTGCGTGCCGCCACGCGCTGCCAGGCACCGTCGGCGCCACGCACCTCGGCTTCGTCCGGCGCCAGCGCCATCAGGCCGCCGATGGCGTTGCGCGCGCGGTCGGCCGCCTTGTGTTCGATGAATTCGGCCACGGCGTAGAGTGCCATGACCATCGCCGCCTCCGGCCACTGGCCGATGAGGAAGGCGCCGGTGACCGCTACCGCCATCAGCGCGTCGATGCCCAGCTTGCCGCGCAGCAGCGACTTGAGGCCGCTGCGGTAGATGCCGGTGCCGGCCAGCGCGATGGCCAGCGCCGCGAGCACCATGCCGCCGATGCGGCCCACGGTGGTCTCGGGCAGCAGCAGGTGGCCCAGCTCGGCCAGCACCGCGACGACCAGCGCAGCGATGATGCGTGGCAACGCGGGCAGCGGGCCATGGTCGTGCCCGTCGCCGCCGGCCTCGTCATGTGCGTGGTCGTGGTCGTGTCCCGCCTCGCCATGCGCGGGTGCGGCCGGCGCGCTGGCGGGGCGCAAGCGCACCGGGGCGCCGCAGCAGCTTTCGCAGTCGGCCGCGTCTCTGACCGGTCGCTGTGGCGGGGTCGTGGCGGCGGTGTGTTCCTGGGACATTCGGGGCGTGCGCTTTCTCATTTCTGAAGATGTGCCACGATTGGAAACGTTGAAGTCACTTGAAGGTCAAGCCATGTCTGTTGCAATGCCGCGCGCCGCGGAGGGTTTCCGCATCGGCGAGGCTGCGCACGCCAGCGGCGTGAGCGCTGCCAATATCCGCTACTACGAGAAGCAGGGCCTGATGGCGCCGCAGGGCCGCGGCGACAACAGCTACCGGCTCTACAGCGACGCCGACGTGCACACGCTGCGCTTCATCCGCCTGTGCCGGGCGATGGACATGTCGCTCGACGAGGTGCGCACCCTGCTCGGGCTCGACCTGCGCAGCAAGACCGATTGCGACGCCGCCTGCGTCGCGCTCGACGCGCACCTGGGCCATGTGCGCGAGCGGCTGCGCGAACTGCGGGCCCTGGAGAAAGACCTGCTTGCGCTGCGCAACAGCTGCGATGGCAGCGATGCGCAATGCCACATCATCGAGTCGCTGCACGCACGGGCCGATGCGCAGCCGCTGCGCGGCGAGCGCGGCACGTCGGCCACGCGGCACGTCTGATCGCCGCTAGTTGACCGGGCTGGCCGGCAGCGGCAGCGGCAGGCCGCGTTCGCGCACTTCCGTGCGCAGCAGGTCGGGGAAGTCGCTGATCAGTCCGTCGACGCCCAGGCCCATCAGATTCGCCATGTCGGTGCGCGTGTTGATGGTCCAGGGAATCACCTGAAAGCTCAGGGCCTGCGCTTCCTTCACCGCCATGGCGGTGACCGTGTTGCCGGCGGGCGACCACACGACGGGGCCCGGCGTGGCGCCGGCCGCGGCCTTCACCAATTGCGGTGTGGAGCCGAAGTCCGCGGCATTCAGCCCCGCCGTCCACCGGCTGTCCTTGAGCGTGCGCGCGGTCGTGAGGTAGGCCCGCGGCATCTGCGGCGCCAGCTGGCCGACGAGTGCGAGTGAACGCCAGTCGAAGCTCTGAATCGTTACGCGCTGCGCCATGCCGGCCTTGTCGATCTCGGCCAGCAGCGCGCGCACCATCGCTTCGGGCGACGCGCTGTCGTCGGGGCGGGTCGGGTCCAGCTTGGTCTCGATGTTGAAGCGCACCGCGTGGGCGCGGCGCTCCTTGACCAGCGCGAACACCGCAGCGAGGGTCGGGATGCGTTCGCCGTCCTTCGGCGCCTGCGCCGCGAACTGCTGCGCGTACTGGCGGCCTGGTTGCAGTCGGCCCACGTCGTAGGTCTGCAGCTGGGCCAGCGTGAGAGATCGGACCAGCGGGCCGGTGGCGGGCAGCCAGGCGCCGGTGGCGTCGCGCGTGTGGTCCGGGTTGAGCGCCATGTCGTGCGACACCACGACCATGTCGTCGGCCGTCAGCGCGATGTCCAGTTCGAGCGTCGTCACGCCGAGCGTGATGGCCTGGTCGAAGGCCTGCAGCGTGTTCTCGGGCCAGAGGCCCCGGCCGCCACGGTGCGCCTGGAGGTCGAAGGCGTGTGCAGCCGTGAGCGCGAGCGCCATCAGCGCCGCGCCGAAGACGGCCCGTGTGCGCTTCATTTGAGCGCCACTTTGATGTCGTCCTGTTGCACGGTGATGTCACCGATCTCGTAGGTCTTCCGGCCGACGGTCAGCTCCTCAGGCTTGAAGGTGCGCAGCGGGTAGTCGCGCAGCAGCTCCTGCGCCACCAGGCCGCCGATCTGCTGCAGCCGTTCGGCATCGCGGCCGTTCAGGCCCTGCAGTTCGATGCGCTCGGCGCGCGGGTCGTGCAGCCGCAGCGTCAGCGTCGGCACGTCGTACTTCAACGCACTGCTCACCGACACGATGCCTTCGACGCTCGACGGCTGGATCAGCGGGCTGCCGATGGTCATCAATGCCGTGATGGCCGCGCGGTTGCCGGCCGCATCGAGCACCAGCCTTGGGTCGCGCAGGGCCACCGAGAACAGCTCGGCATAGCGCTGACGCACCGGGAAGCGCTTGGCGATCTGCGCCTGTAGCTCGTCGCGGCCGATGGTGTATTCGCTGGTGAAGAAGTTGAAGCCGGCCAGGGCGGCAAAGGGGGCGTGCAAAGCGGCAACGCCCAGCAAAGCGCGCAGCGCCTGGCGGCGAGAGGCAAGGGGCTTGGCGTGGAGGTGCATAGCCTTCAGAGCTTGCCACAGTCCAAAGATTCCCCGGCCGTCCGAAGTCGCTGCAGGCGCTGTCGTCAGAGGGCCCGTCGGCGGGCGTAGCGCACGACCGTCACGCCCGCGCGTGCCTGGCGGGTGGAGGGCATCACCAACACGCAGTCGTCGTAAGGCGTGGTGACCGGCTCGCCGTCGTTCCAGCCGATCACGGTGCCCGCCTGTGGGATGACTTCCAGGCCGGTGAAGGGCTGGGCAAAGCGGAACTCCGCGCTGCGCGCGACCACCGGGCCGGTCACGTCCAACGCCCACTGGCGCGGGGCGTCCGGTTGCAGCCAACCGTCCAGCTGCTGCGTGATGGCTGCGTCGTCAAGCGTGCCGGCGGCGCGCAGGAACCGTGCGCACTGGTCCTGCGCCACGGTACGGCTGGCCAGGGCGCCGTGGAAGCCGCATTCGACCAGCAGGGCCAGCGCATCGTTCGTCGGGTCGGCATCGGGCGCACCGAAGCGGCCGAAGTCGCGCATGCGGACGCCGTCCTGGTGGCCGGCGTCGATGACGACGTGTTCCGGACTGCGCAACTGCCGCGCCAGCGCGAGATTGCGCGGCAGCGGGCCGGTGAGCGTCAGCGGCGGGGAAGGCTCGTGCATCGAATGCAGATCGAGCAGCCAGTCGGCCTGTGCGAGATGCAGCTGCAGCGCAGCGGCGCGGCGGCGTTCGCGCGTGCCGCCTTCGACGATCCGATCGGCCGACCACTGGCGGTTGAGGTCTTCGTCGACGAAGCGCGAGGCGTCATGGTCGGCGGGGTCGAAGCGATCGAAGGCCTCGAGGTTGCAGAAGGCCAGCGTCAGGCTGCCGCGTTCCGGCCGCACGCCGGCTTCCAGCAGGCCCTTCAAGGCCCAGGCGCCGCAGACCTCGTTGCCGTGGACCAGCGCAGAGATCATCACGTGGCGGCCGCCCGCGTCCGCGTCGAAGCGCCAGACGCCTTCGGTGCCGGTGTTGCCGGCCCGCCAGGCCGACAGGTCGGGGGCGGGGAGGTCGAATGTCGATAGGGGCACGCTCATTCCTTGATGTTCGCGAACTGGACGATCTTCTGGTACTTGACGGTCTCCGAGACCAGGAAGCGGTCGAGGTCCACCGGCACCGCCGGGACGACCGAACTGCTGGCCTCCATCTTCTTGCGGAAGTCGGGGGATTGCAGGATCTCGGCCAGCGCCTTCTTGAGGCGGGCCTGCACCGGCTCGGGCAACTTGGCCGGCCCCAGCAGGGCGAACCAGACGCCGATGTCCAAGCCCTTCAGGGCAGGGCTCTCGCCGAGCGCGGGCAGGTCCGGCGTGATGGCCGAGCGCTTCGCCTCGGTGGTGCCCAGCGCCACCATCTTGCCGTTGCGGATGTAGGGCAGGGCGCTGGAGAGCACGAACATGCCGAACTCGATGTTGCCGCCCAGCAGGTCGTTGGTGAGCGGGGCCACACCGCGGTACGGCACATGCGTCATGAACACGCCGCCTTGCTGCTTGACCATTTCGCCTGCCAGGTGCAGCGAGGTGCCCACGCCGGAACTGCCATAGCTGAACTTGCCGGGGTTCTTCTTCAGCAGCGCCAGCAGCTCGTTGGCATTCTTCACGCCGGCCGCTGGCGAGGCGACCAGGACCAGCGGTTGCGACGCGACCAGGCCGATGGGCGTGAAGTCCTTCAGCTCATAGCGCACGCTGGGGTTGACCAGCCGGCTGATCGCCACCTCGTTGTTGGCGCCGACCAGCAGCGTGTAGCCGTCGGGCGCGGCATTGGCCACCTTCTGGGCGCCGATGGCGCCGCCGGCACCGCCCACGTTCTCGATGACCACCGGCACACCCAGGCGCTGCGACAGCTCCAGGCCCAGCGCGCGCCCGGTCAGGTCGGTGGAGCCGCCTGGCGGGTAGCCGATCACCAGGGTGATGGGCTTGCTCGGATACACGTCGGCCAGGGCAGCGCCGGTGGTCGACCAGGCCAGGCCACACAGGGCCAGGGTGAGGCAGGAAGAGAGGGTACGGGAAAGACGCATCAGGGTGACCTCGTTGGGTGGGACTGCGCGAATTCTGCGAATCCCGGCCGCCCGTCGTGGTGCCGTCCCAGCACGATCCAGTGCCGATTGGGGCCTGGTCAACGCGGTGTCATGGCCTGCCAGACGGCCTCGGCCAGTTCGCCCAGCCGGCGCTTGGGCCGGTACAGCCGCACCTCGAAGCGGATCTCCAGGCGCCGCCCGCCCACGGCGATCAGCCGGCCGGCCTTGCAATCGGCCTGCACCATCGACCAGGGCAGCCAGGCGACCCCCAGGCCGCGGAGCACGTATTCATAGAGCGCGTCGGCCGAATCGCATTCGATATGGCGCTTCAGGCGCGGCGCCTGTGCGTTGTTCACGAGCAGGTCTTCCACCATGCGGCCCATGGCCAGCGTGCGCGCATACGACAGGAAGGGCACGTCGCCGGGCAGGTCGAAGCCATGGAGCGCAACGCCGCGTGCATCGGTGCGGGACACCGGCACCAGCTTGTCGGAAGCGACCGTCGCATGCGCGAACTGCCGCCCGTCGAGCCGGAAGGTGAGCGCGGCGTGATGAAAGATCAACGAGAAGTCCACCTCGTTGTGTTCGAGCATGCGAACGATCTCGGCCAGCGCGCCGGTCAGCACCCGCACCTCGCCCTGCCGCAGCACGGGTTGCAGCCGCACCAGCGCGTCGGCCAGCACCGTGCGCGCCAGGGTGCGGCCGGTGGCCACCGTCACCGTGCGCGCCTGGCGGCCGGCAACGCTGCGCATTTCCTCGCGCGAGCCTTCGACACCCCGCACCACCTGCGTGGCGTTTTCCAGGAAGCTCTCGCCGGCGGGCGTCAGCGCCACCGGCGAACTGCCGCGCTCGACCAGTGCCGTTCCGGCCCACGACTCCAGCGCGCGGATGCGGCGGCCGAAGGCCGGGTGCGTGACATGGCGAAGTTCGGCCGCGCGCGTGAAGCTGCGGGTCTGCGCCAGCACGATGAAGTCTTCCATCCACTTGAGTTGCATGGCGTGGATTCTCCGGCCGGCAGCCGGAGGGCCGGAGCGGCGGTCAGTCGTGCAGCGACGACAGGAACTGCTTGAGCTCCGGCGTCTGGGGATTGCTGAACAACTCGGCCGGCGGCCCCATCTCGTGGACGCGGCCCTGGTGCATGAAGATCACGCGGTCGCCGACCTTGCGGGCGAAGCTCATCTCGTGGGTGACCATCAGGAGCGTCATGCCTTCGTCGGCCAGCGACTCGACCACGCGCAGCACCTCGCCCACCAGTTCGGGGTCGAGGGCGGAGGTGATCTCGTCGCACAGCAGCACGGCCGGTTCCATCGCCAGCGCGCGCGCAATGGCCACGCGCTGTTGCTGGCCGCCCGAGAGCTGGTCGGGCATGGCGTCGAATTTCTCGGCCAGACCGACGCGCGCGAGCAGCTTGCGCGCCTGTGCCGCGGCCTCGACCTGGCCGCGCTTCTTCACCAGCGTGGGCGCGAGCATCACGTTCTTGCCCACCGTGAGGTGCGGGAAGAGGTTGAAGCCCTGGAAGATCATGCCCACGCGCTGGCGCAGCTCGCGCATGGCCATCGCGCTCTCGTGCAGCAGCGGCTTGTTGTCCACCGAGAGCGAGCCCTCCTGGAACACCTCCAGCCCGTTGATGCAGCGCAAGAGCGTGCTTTTGCCCGAACCGCTCTTGCCGATGATGGCGATCACCTCGCCACGCTTGACGGTCAGGTCGATGCCCTTGAGCACCTCGTTGGTCCCGTAGGACTTGCGCAGCGCCGTGATCTGCACGATGGGTGCACCGGCGACGACATGGGCACCGCCGATGGCGGGTGTGGAAGTTGACGGATCAAGCACGGCGGACATGGGTCTTCCTCTCGAGATGTTTGGCGAAGAGACTGATGGGGAAACACAGTGCGAAGTACATCAGCGCGACGCAACTGAAGACCACGAAGGGCTGGAAGGTGGCGTTGGAGATCATGCTGCCGGCCTTGGTGAGCTCCACGAAGCCGATCACCGACGCCAGCGCCGTGCCCTTGACCACCTGCACCAGGAAGCCGACGGTGGGCGCGGTCGCGATCTTCACCGCCTGCGGCAGGATCACGTGGCGCATCTGCTCGCCGAAGGTCATGGCCAGGCTGCCCGACGCTTCCCACTGGCCCTTGGGGATCGAGGCGACGCAGCCGCGCCAGATCTCGGTGAGAAAGGCGCTGGTGTAGAGCGTGAGCGCCACAGTCGCAGCGGTCCAGGCCGACACTTCGATGCCCATCAGCGCGATGCCGAAGTAGGCAAGGAAGAGCTGCATCAGCAGCGGCGTGCCTTGGAACAGCTGGACGTAGGTGCCGATCGCACGGTCGAGCCACTTGCCCGCGCGCAGCCGCAGGAAGAGCAGCAGCCCGCCGACCAGCCCGCCGCCGACGAAGGCGATCAGCGAGAGCACCACGGTCCAGCGCAGGGCCATCAGCAGGTTGCGCAGGATGTCCCAGAGAGAGAAGTCGTTCATGGCGTGGGTCCCTGGGGCTTAGCGCCCGAAGAAGAGCCGGGGGCCGGCCCAGTTGAGCAGGCGGCGCAGGCCGACCGACAGCGCCAGGTAGATCAGCGTGGCGATGATGAAGGCCTCGAACGCGCGGAAGTTGCGGCTCTGGATCAGGTTGGCCGCGTAGCTCAGGTCTTCCACCGAGATCTGGCTGCACACCGCCGAGCCGAGCATCACGATGATGATCTGGCTCACCATGGCGGGCCAGACCTTCTTGAGCGCGGGCGGCAGCACCACGCGCAGGAACACCTGCATGCGGTTGAGCGCCAGGCTCACCGCGGCCTCGATCTGCCCCTTGGGCGTGGCCTCGATGCCGGCGCGGATGATCTCGGTGGCGTAGGCGCCGAGGTTGGCCACCATCGCGATGATCGAGGCCGTCTCGGGTGTGAGCTTGACGCCCGCGGCCGGCAGCCCGAAGAAGATGAAGAAGAGCTGGACGATGAAGGGCGTGTTGCGGATCAGCTCCACGTAGGTGCCCACCACCCAGCGCAGCCAGGCCGGCCCGCTGGAGCGGGCCCAGGCGCAGGCCACGCCCAGCACCATGCCGATGAGCGTGGCGATGGCCGTCAGGCCCACGGTCCATGCGATGCCCTTGGCGAGCAGCCGCCAGTCGACCAGAACGGCGCCGAAGTCGAATTCCATGTGAGTTCTCCGATCACGAAGTGCGGTCCAGCCACGCTGGCATTCATTCCAGGAACACCGTGGAACCGGCTTCGCCGGGCCACTGGTGTTGCCCCCTCGAGGGGGAGGCGGCTACACGAAGTGAGCCGCTTCGGGGGGAGCCTCAGACCGGAAGGTCGCCGGCTGCTTTACCCAGCCACTTCATCGACATCTTGTCGAGCGTGCCGTCCTTCTTGGCGGCGGCGATGATCTCGTTGACCTTGGCCTTCAGCGCCGTCTCGTTCTTGGAGATGCCCACGAAGCACGGGCTGTCCTTGAGCAGCAGCTTGTACTCGGCGCTGACCTTCGGGTTCTTGGCGAGCATGTCGGCCGCCACCGCGGCGCTGGTCGCGACGGTCTGCGTCTGGCCGGCCACGAAGGCGGCGATGGTCGCGTTGTTGTCCTCGAAGCGGCGGTAGTCGACGTTCGGCGGCGCCACCTTGTTCAGTTCCTGGTCTTCCATCGCGCCGCGCGTCACGGCCACGGTCTTGCCGGCCATGTCGGCGAAGCTGGTGAGCTTCAGGCTCTTGGCGGCGTACACGGCCTGGAAGAAGGGGGCGTAGGCGGACGAGAAATCGATGACCTTCTCGCGCTCGGCGTTCTTGCCCAGCGTGGAGATCACGAGATCGGCCTTCCTGGTCTGCAGGTAGGGAATGCGGTTGGCGCTGGTGACCGGCACCAGTTCGACCTTCACGCCGAGCTTGGCGGCGATGAGCTGTGCCATCTCGATGTCGAGGCCGACCGGCGTCATCGTCTTGTCGACCGAGCCGTAGGGCGGGTAGTCGGTGGGCACGGCGACCTTGAGGGTCTTGGACTTCAGGATGTTGTCCAGCGCCGCCTGGGCGTGCGCGCCGCTGGCGGCGAACAGGGCAGAAGAGGCCAGCGCCAGCAGGGCGAACTGGCGCTTGGAGAGGGTGAGAACGCACTTCATAACAAGGCTCCTAGGTAAGTCGATGAATCGTCGGAAGGGGTGGCGGGCTTGGCGGGCGTCTTGCGGGCCGCCTTGGCTTTCGCAGCCTTGCTTGTATGCAAGACCTGTGCCTTAGGCTTGTCGCCCGAGGGCGCGCCCTGAAGCGGGGCCAGTGCATCGCGCAGGTGCGCGAGCGGGTCGTTCTGGGTCTGCTGGCGCAGGGCGGAATGCACCGTTCCGATGTGTTCGGCCATCAGTGCTTCGGCCGTCGCGGCGTCGCCGCGGGCCAGTGCTTCGACGATGCGCACATGGTCGTCGCACGATTGCGCGGCGTCGTGCGTCGACTGGTAGAGCATGGCGATCAACGTGGTGCGCGCGGTGAAGTCGCGCAGCGTGTCGGCCAGCAGGTTGTTGCCCAGGCACTCGGCCAGGCAGACGTGGAAGTCGCCCAGCAGAAAGCTCCGCGCGCCCACGTCGCTGTCCTTGATGGCGGCCTTCTCGCGCTGCAGATGCAGCTTCAGGCGGCGCAGTGCCACCTTGTCGACGCTGCCGGCGCTGCGGATCAGGCCGACCTCGATCACGCGGCGGGCCTCGAAAGCCTCACGCGCTTCGTCTTCCGACGGCTCGATGACGAACCAGCCGCGGCGGGCCGAGACGGTGACGATGCCGCGCGCGGCCAGGCGGGTCAGGGCCTCGCGCACGATGGTGCGGCTGCAGTCGAACAGCATGGCGAGCTGCTGTTCGCCCAGGCGCGAGCCGGGCGCCAGTTTGCGCGCCATCACCGCTTCGACGATGCGTGCACTGATTTCGGATGCGGAGATGGACATGCCTGAAGCAGGAGCAGTTTCCGTGCCTGCTGGTATGCAAGATGTGCGCACCAAGCCGGTGAGCAACTTCACGGTGCGCCGGCCTCGTTTGTGTGCGCTTGTCGCACCGCACCAGGGAGGCGTAGCGAACGGGCGTGTGGGGCGTGCCGCTGTGGCGGGGCCGTTCGCAGGCAGAATCCACGCACTACAACAGAGCCCCCGACTCCGCATGCAGCAGCGCGATGGCCTCCCGACGAGCGTCGATCTCCAGCCGGCCCCCTTCCAGGCGGCCGCCGCCGCGTTGGATCTGTTGCGGCCTCTGGCCGAGGCGCTCGACGGCCTGGGCATCGCTTGCTGCCTGTTCGACACGGCCGATGCCACGCTGCTGTGGAACCGCAGCTTCCTCCAGTTCTTTCCCGAGCACGCGGGGGCGATTCGCGTCGGTGAGCATTACTCCGAGAACCTGCGCCGCTTCTATGGCAAGCGGCTCGACGACCGCGAGAGGCCGGCCATCGAGCGCTACGTCGCGGAGGGCGTCGCGCGTCATCAGGCCCAGCAGCAGCCCTTTGTCTTCAACCACGACGGGCGCCAGTTGCGGGTGGCTTCCCTGCCGCTGCCAGGCATCGGGCGCATCCGCCTGTGGCGTGACGAGTCCAACGGCGGCCACCTTGTGGCGGCGAGCGCTTTCTCGGAACTGGCCGACCTCGACAGTGCCGCACTGTTCGACCATGTGGCCGACGGTTTCATGGTCACGGAGCCCGACCAGAGCATCGCCTGGGTCAACGAGCCCTTCGTTCGTCTCTATGGCCTGTCGGACAGGCAGGCCGCGCGGGGCTTGAGTTTCGAGGTGGTCTATCGCCTGGCCTGGTCGGATGCCTCGCCGGAGGAGCACCCCCAGTTCGAGCAAGGCCTGCTCGTGCTCGAGGAGAACATGCGCTTTGCCGGCGCACCCTTCGAGGTGCCGCTGCCGCAGGCACGTTGGTGCCGCGTCGTGATCCAGCGCGGCCCCAACGGACGCAGCGTCGTCGCGCACGTGGACATCACCGTGCTCAAGCGCCAGCAGCAGCAACTGCTGGCCGCCGAGCGCCGCGCGCGCGAAAGCGAAGGGCTGCTGCGCCAGAAGTCGGCGCTGCTCGAGGCGACGCTGGAGCGGATGGAGCAGGGCATCATGATGGTCAACGCGGAGCGCGTGGTCGAGGTGTGCAACCGCCGCGCGATGCAGTTGCTCGACCTGCCGGAAGACCTGATGGCGTCGCGGCCGTCCTTCCAGGCGGTGCTCGACTTCCAGATCGCCCGGGGCGAGTTCTCCCACACGCCCTCGGACGTGCTGGATTTCATCCGGGCCGGCGGCATCCTCGAGACGTCGCAGCGCTACGAGCGGCCACGGCCCGATGGGCGCGTGATCGAGATCTTCAGCGTGCCGATCGAAGGCGGCGGCGTGGTCCGCACCTACACCGACATCAGCGACCGTCGCCGCAGCGAGGCCCGCATCCGGCACCTGGCGCGCCACGACAGCCTCACCTCGCTGGTGAACCGCGAGGTGTTTCTGGAGAGCCTGACGGAGGCCGTGCACGCAGGGCGCCTGGGCGCGGCACCCTTTGCGGTCCACTACATCGACATCGACAACTTCAAGCCGATCAACGACCGGTTCGGCCACGCCGTGGGTGACAAGGTGCTGGCGATGGTGGCCGACCGCATGCGGCAGAGCGCCGAGAACGGCGAGGTCCTGGCCCGCCTGGGAGGCGACGAGTTCGCGGTGCTGCAGTACTGCGTCCACGAAGCGCCGGCGGCGCGGGACCTGGCCGAGCGCCTGCTGACAGCGCTTGCGGTGCCGATGGAGGTCGAGGGCCATGCGCTGAGCCTTCGCGCATCGATCGGCATCGCGATGTTCCCCGAGGCGGGCGATGAGGCCGAACTGCTCATGCGGCACGCCGACAGCGCGATGTACGCCGCCAAGGCGAACGACGCGGCCAGCGTGCAGCTGTATGCGCGCGGCGCGCCGGTGGTCCGAGGCTGAGGACTCAGGTCTTCAGCGTCGCCTTCAGGGTGACTTCCGGCACGCTGGCCAGCGCCTTCGACAGGGGGCACCCGGCCTTGGCGGCGGCGGCGATGGCCTGGAACTTCGCCTCGTCGATGCCGGGAATGCTGGCGTCGAGTTCCAGCACGATGCGGTCGATCTTGAAGCCCGCGCCGTCCTTGGCCAGCCGCACGGCGGCGCGCGTGTCGATGGCCGTGGCGGCCAGGCCTTCAGCCTCCAGCGCGAAGGCGAAGGCCATGGTCAGGCAGGCGGCATGGGCCGCGCCCACGATCTCCTCCGGGTTGGTGCCGGTGCGGTCGTCGCCGAAGCGGCTCGCGAAGCCGTAAGGATAGTCCTTGAGCGCACCGGTCTCGGTGCTGATCTTGCCCTGGCCGGTCTTGCCGGCGCCTTCCCAGTGAACGCTTGCCTTTTTGTCTGCTGCCATGAGGAACTCCTTGGGTGTGATCCCGTGAAAAGGCCTTTCTTTTAGGGCGAAGCGGCCGCTCGGTCTGTCGGCCTGGGGCGCGAATCGGCTCCCCCGTTGGAGGCGGGGCTTGCGCTGCGTCGCCTGCGCGACGGCTTCGGGGCTTCCCCCATGAGCTTCCCCCTCCGCGCGTCGTACCCTTGGCGGCTCTCGTCTGGAGACTCCATGGACCGTCCGCATCACAAGTTCTGGCCCAAGCGCCTGCCCCATGCCATCACCGTGCCGGCGACCTCGCTGTGGCACAACCTCGCCACCACCGCCGCGCGCTATCCGGACAAGGCCGCGCTGGTCTTCTTCGGCACGGTCGTGAGCTACCGGGAGCTGGTGGCGCGCGCGGAACGCCTGGCGGGCACGCTGCATGCGCTGGGCGTGCAGCGCGGCGACCGGGTGGTGCTCGACATGCAGAACTGCCCGCAGCTGGTCATCGCCCATTTCGCGATCCTCCGTGCCAACGCTGTGGTCGTGCCGGTCAACCCGATGAATCGGGCCGAGGAGCTCAAGCACTACATCGTCGACCCCGACGCCAAGGTCGCCCTCACGACCGGCGACCTCGCGCCCGAGCTCGCCAAGGCCAGCGACGCGCTCGAGCCGGCGCAGCGGCTGTCGCACCTGATCGTCACGCAGTTCACCGATGCCTTCGACGCGGACGTGACCGGCGACGAATCGCCCGCGCCAGCCTGGCGCGACTGGCTGCTCACGCGCCACCCGTTGCCCACCCTGGCGGGCGGCAGCGTCATGCACTGGCAGGACGCGCTGGATGCGGGCCATGCGCCGCCCGACCACGTCGTGGGCGCCGACGACATGGCGCTGCTGCCCTACACCAGCGGCACCACCGGTCTGCCCAAGGGTTGCATCCATCACCATTCGAGCCTGATGCACAACGCGGTCGCGGGCCAGCTGTGGGGAGCGGTCTCGCAGGAGGCGGTGGTGCTGGCCGTGGTGCCGATGTTCCACATCACCGGCGTGGTGAGCATGATGCACACCTCGATCTATTCGGGCGCGACCATGGTCATCATGCCGCGCTGGGACCGCGAAGTGGCGGGGCGCCTGATCTCGCTGCGCAAGGTCACGAGCTGGACCAACATCCCGACGATGGTGATCGATCTGATGGGCAGCCCCAACTTCGCCAGCTTCGACCTCAGTAGCCTGACCTACATCGGTGGCGGCGGCGCGGCGATGCCGCAGGCGGTGGCGCAGCGCCTGTTCGAGCAATATGGCCTGCGCTACCAGGAAGGCTACGGCCTGACCGAAACCGCCGCGCCTTCGCATGCCCAGCCCTTCGACCACCCGAAGCAGCAGTGCCTGGGCATCCCCTACATGAGCAGCGATTCGCGCGTGGTCGACCCGGACACGCTCAAGGAACTGGCGGTGGGCGAATCCGGCGAGATCATCACCTGTGGCCCCGAGGTCTTCCAGGGCTACTGGAAGCGACCGGACGCCACGGCCGCGGCCTTCGTCGACTTCGACGGCAAGCGCTACTTCCGCACCGGCGACATGGGCCGGGTCGACGAGGACGGTTACTTCTTCATGACCGACCGGCTCAAGCGGATGATCAATGCCAGCGGCTTCAAGGTCTGGCCGGCCGAGGTCGAATTGCTGATGTTCAAGAACCCGGCGATCCAGGAAGCCTGCGTCATCGGCACCAAGGACGCGTACCGCGGCGAGTCGGTCAAGGCCGTGGTGGTGTTGCGGCCGACGCACCAGGACACGACCGAGCAGCAGATCATCGACTGGTGCCGCGAGAACATGGCGGTCTACAAGATCCCGCGCCAGGTGCAGTTCGTCGACGCACTGCCCAAGAGCGGCGCGGGCAAGGTGATGTGGCGGCTGCTGCAGGAGAAGGAAACGAGCGCGGCCTGAACGCGCCGCCCCGGCGGCGGGGCCGTTGTGCGCTGCGCCAGCCTGCGGAAGAATCGCCCGGCATGATGAAACTCAAGCACAAGACCCTGCGCACCAGGACCGCGCCCGCCGCCGCGACGGGTGCGCAGGCCATCGGCACCATGGCCCTCGGATCGCTCGGCATGGCGGCCCTGGCGGTCGGTGCCGTGGCCATCGGCGCCCTGGCCATCGGCCGACTCTCCATCGGCAGGGCCCGCATCCGGCGGCTGGAGATCGACGAACTCGTCGTGCGGCGGGTCCGGATCGTCGAGTCGAGCTCCGAGCCCGCCGCGGACGCCTAGACCCTAGGGCGCGGCGGCCGACACCTGCTGCGCCACCTCCGCGATCAGGGTGCGCAGCCAGCGGTGCGCCGGGTCGTGGCGATACCGCACGTGCCAGCCCATTTCCACGGGGAAGGTACCGAGGTCGACCGGCGCCGGCAGCACCTTCAGGCGCGGATCGCCGGCGAGGCGGCGGCAGATCAGGTTGGGCAGCGTGGCGCAGTAGTCCGTCACCGCGACCATTTCCGCGACGGCCAGGAAATGCGTCACCGACACCGCCACCTCCCGCCGCAGCCCCTGGCTTTCCAGCGCCTGGAACAGGCCCACGCGCAGGCGACCGGGCGGCAGCATGTTCACATGCCTGAGCTGCTCGTACTGCCGGCGCGAGATCTTCTCGCCGATCGTCGGATGGTCGGCCCGCACGATGCATGAGAGGCCGTCGTCCATCAGGTGCTGGACGATCAGGTTGTCCGGCGGATCGACGATGCGGCCGACCACCAGTGCCGTCGATCCGGACATCACGCCGGTTTCGACCACGTCCGAGCCATAGGGCGTGAGCCGAAGGCCGATGCCCGGCGCCTGTTCGCGCAGGCGCGCCACCAGGGCGGGCATGAGGACGAATTCGACATAGCTGTTGGGCGCCAGGGTGAGCCGCTGCGTCGCCTTCGCCGGGTCGAAGGCCTGCTGCCCGAGGATCAGGTCGTCCAGGCTCGCCAGCGCCGCGGCGATCGTCGGCGCCAGCTCCTGGGCCTTCTGCGTCGGCTGCATGCCGTAGCGCTCGCGGATGAAGAGCGGGTCCTGCAGCATCGTGCGCAGGCGCGTCAGCGCATTCGACAGCGCGGGCTGCGTGATGCCCAGCCGGGTGGCGGCCCGGGTCACGTTGCGCTCCTCCATCAGCGCCAGGAAAACGGGGAGCAGGTTCAGGTCGTAGCGCATCCAGTCATATTGCTGGATGCATATCTGAAATTCAACAAATAAATTTGATGAATGGATGCCGGGCGCCCAAACTCAGCCTCACCCCAGCAAGCCGTCGGGGGTCCGACGGCCTCCCGCTCCCCCTGCATCGCATCGAACGAAAGGAAATCGCCATGTCTACCGAAGCTCTCTTCTCGCCCACCCGACTGGGTGCCATCGACGTCAGGAACCGCATCGCCATGGCGCCGCTCACCCGGTCGCGCGCCGGCATGGACGGCGTGCAGTCGCCGCTGGCGATCGAGTACTACCGGCAGCGCGCATCGGCCGGCCTGATCATCGCGGAGGCGACCAACATCTCGCGCCAGGCGCGCGGCTACGCCTACACGCCCGGCATCCACACCGACGCCCAGGTGACGGCCTGGAAACAGGTCACCGATGCCGTGCACGACGCTGGCGGCCGGATCGTGCTGCAGCTGTGGCACGTCGGGCGCATGTCGCACGTCAGCCTGCAGGAGAACGGCGCCGCACCGGTCGCGCCTTCGGCGCTGCGTGCCGCCGGCAACGTGTTCACCGAGCAGGGCTTCGAGCCGCCGTCGATGCCGCGTGCGCTCGAAACCGCCGAGATCGCGGGCATCGTCGAGGACTACCGCCAGGCCGCCGTCAGGGCCCGGGACGCAGGCTTCGACGGCGTCGAGGTGCATGCCGCCAACGGCTACCTGCTAGAGCAATTCCTGCGCGACAGCACCAACCGTCGCGACGACCGGTACGGCGGCTCCATCGAGAACCGCGCCCGGCTGACGCTGGAGGTGGTCGAGGCGGTCGCCGGCGTGTGGGGCGCCGGCCGCGTGGGCGTGCGCCTCTCGCCGCTGTCCACCGCGATCGGCGACACGCCGCTGGACAGCACGCCGATGCAGACGCATGCCTACCTGGCCCGCCGGCTCGGCGAGATGGAGCTGGCCTACCTGCATGTGGTCGAGGGGCAGCTCCATGGCAACAACGGCGGCGGCGGCGACTTCGACGGCGACGCGCTGCGTACGGCCTTCGGCGGCGCCTACCTCGCGAACAACGGCTACGACCGCCGGAAGGCCCTCGACGCGACAGCCTCGGGCCGGGCTGACATGATCGCTTTCGGCAAGCCCTTCATCGGCAACCCGGACCTGGTCGAGCGCCTGCGCACCGATGCCCCGCTGTTCGACGCGCCCGCGTCGTCCTACTTCGGCGGCGGCGCGCAAGGCTATACCGAGTTCGCCCGCGCCTGACCGACCTTTCCACCCTCGACACAAGGAGCCCACCATGGCACTCAAGGATCTTCTCCCCGGCAAGCTGGGCTTCGGCACGGCGCCGCTGGGCAACATGTTCCGCGACATCCCCGAGGCCGAAGCCCGGGCGACCGTCGATGCCGCGTGGAACGACGGCATCCGCTACTTCGACAACGCGCCTTTCTACGGCGCCGGGCTGGCGGAGATCCGCATGGGCGAGGCGCTGGCCGATCGACCGCGCGACGACTACGTCATCAGCACCAAGGTCGGCCGCCTGATCCTCGACGAGGTGGAGGACGTGAGTGCACGCGACCTGGGCGAGAAGGACGAGGTCTTCAAGCACGGGCGCGCCAACAAGATCGTCAACGACTATTCGGCGGACGCGACGCTGCGATCGATCGAGGACAGTCTGAAGCGCCTGAAGACGGATCGCATCGAGATCGTCTGGGTCCATGACGTCGCCCAGGATTTCTACGGCGACGAATGGCTCAGCGCGTTCGAGAGCGCACGCAAGGGGGCGTTCAAGACGCTCGACCGGCTGCGCGACGAGGGCGTGATCAAGGCCTGGGGCCTGGGCGTCAACCGGGTGGAGCCCATCGAGCTGCTGCTGGCGCTGGACGCACCGCGCCCCGACGGTTTCCTGCTCGCCGGCCGCTACACCTTGCTCGACCACGAGCGCGCGCTGCAACGCGTGATGCCGCAGGTGGTGGAACGCGGGCTGGGCATCGTCGTGGGGGGCCCGTACAGCTCGGGCGCGCTGGTCGGCGGCCCGAACTTCGAATACGCGCCGGCCACGCCGGCCATCCTGGACAAGGTCGCGCGCATCAAGGCGATCGCCGATCGCCATGGCGTCAGCATGAAGGCGGCCGGCCTGCAGTTTTCGCTCGCCAATCCGGCCGTGGCAGCCGTCATTCCGGGGGCCAGCCAGCCGAGCCGCATCGCGGAAGACCGGTCGGCGCTGAACGAGGTGGTGCCGATCGATTTCTGGCGTGAGCTTCGGGCGGCAGGGCTGGTCCACCCGGACGCGCCGCTGCCCGGCAACGCCTGACGCGCGCTCAACTGGCGACGATGCCGGCGCTGCGCACCACCTCGCCGAGCCGGCGCGTCTCGTCGGCGATGAAGGCGCCGAAGTCCTTGCCGTTCAACGGGCGCGGGATGCAGCCGCTGTCGGCGATGCGGGCCGACACGGCGGGGTCGCCGATGGCCGCGAGCGCCTGCTTCTCGAGCAGCGCCTTGCGCGCGGCCGGCACGTTGGCCGGCACCAGCAGGCCGAACCAGCCGACAGTGACGAGGTCGACGCCGGCCTCGCGCAGCGTCGGCACGTTGGCGAAGGCCGCCACGCGCACGTCGCTGGTCACGGCCAGCGCCTTCACCTTGTTGCCGCGCACCAGGCCGGCGGCGGCGGAGATGGTCTGGAACATCACGTCGACGCGGCCGGCCATCAGGTCGGCGTTGGCGGTGCCGGTTTCCTTGTAGGGCACGTGCACCATGTCGAGCCGGGTCGTGTTGCTGAACTGCGCGCCGGCCAGGTGCAGCGAGGTGCCGTTGCCGATCGATGCGAAGTTGACCTGGCCCGGCCGCTTGCGCGCGTAGGCGATGAATTCGTCGACGGTATTCGCGGGCGAGTCGGCCGGCACGATCATCAGGTTGGGCACCGTGGCGATCAGCGCGACGGGCTCGAAGTCGCGCTCCGGCTCGAAGGGCAGCGTGCGAAAGAGAAAGCGGTTGACCGCGAAGGGCACGCCGGTCAGCAGCAGCGTGTAGCCCTCGCGGTCGCCTTGTGCCGCAACCTGCGTGCCGATGTTGCCGCCGGCGCCCGCGCGGTTTTCGACGAGCACCTGCTGCCCCAGCGACTGTGACAACCGTTCGCCGACCGTGCGACCCAGGAAATCGGCGGCACCGGCCGGCGGGAAGGGCACCACCATGCGCAGCGGCCGCGAGGGATAGGCATCCTGCGCGTGCAGCAGGGTCGGCACGGCCAGGGTGGCGGCGCCAGCGGCGAGGAACGAGCGGCGGGTCGAGGCGTGCATCAAGCGTCCTGCGGAGGCGTCAGTGGAGAAGGCCACCGTTCCGCAAGATCTGCGCCACACGCGTCAGCGCGTGGTCAGGTGCACGGCTACGACTCGCCCTTGCCCGCACCGTCCACGTCGGCCACCACGCGCGCATAGCGCCGGAAGCTCCAGTAGGCGCTGGCCCAGTCCATCAGCACGACCAGCCGGTTGCGAAAGCCGATGAGGAAGTAGACGTGCGCGAACAGCCAGAACAGCCACGCGAGCTTGCCGCTGAAGCGCAGCGGGCCGAAGGGCGTGCCCAGGTCGACCACTGCGGAGTTGCGGCCGATGGTCGCGAGATTGCCGTAGTCGGCATAGCGGAACGCCTGGGTCGGTGTGCCGGCGATGCGGTGCAGCACGTTGCTCGCCGCGGTGCGGCCCATCTGCTTGGCGCCGGGCGAGACGCCGGGCACGGGCTTCGGTTCCTGGCCCGGGGCGTGGCTCATGGCGGCGGCGAGGTCGCCCACCACGCTGATCTCCGGATGGCCGGCCAGGCTCAGGTCGGGTTCGACGCGCACGCGTCCGGCGCGGTCGGTTTCGGCGCCGGTGGCCGCGGCCAGCAGCTTGCCGAGGGGCGAGGCCGCCACGCCGGCGGCCCACACCACGCAATGGCTGGCGATGCGCTCGTTGCCGGCCGCGGTCGCGATGTCCAGCCCGGTCGCGTCGATGGCCGTCACTTTGGCACCAAGACGCACTTTGACGCCGAGCCGTTCGAGCTGCTCCTTCGCCTTCTGGCTCAGCCCCTCGGGCATGGCCTGCAGCACCCGTGGGCCGCCCTCGATCAGCAGCACCTCGGCGCTGGCCGGGTCGATGTGGCGGAACTCGCCTTCGAGCGTGTGGCGGGCGATCTCGGCCAGCGTGCCGGCCATCTCGACGCCGGTCGGCCCGCCGCCGATCACGGCGAAGGTCAGAAATGCGCGGCGGCGGGCCGGGTCGGGTTCCTTCTCGGCTGCTTCATACGACATCAGCACGTGCCGGCGGATCGCGAAGGCGTCGGCCAGCGTCTTGAGGCCCGGCGCATGGGCGGCCCAGGCGTCGTTGCCGAAATAGCTGTGGGTGGCGCCGGCCGCGACGATCAGGTGGTCGTAGCCGATGCGCAGGCCGTCGCGCAGCAGCACGGCACGTTCGGCCGGAAGGATGTCGGTCACCTCGCCCATCAGGGTGGTGATGTTGTGCTCCCCGCGGAAGAGCAGGCGCGTGGGCGCGGCGATCGACGGCGCCGCCAGGCCGGCGGTCGCGACCTGGTAGAGCAGCGGCTGGAACAGGTGGTGGTTGGTCTTTTCGATCACCGTCACGTCGACGTCTGCACGTTGTAATCGACGGGCGGCTTCGAGGCCGCCAAAACCACAGCCCACGATGAGGACATGGGGGCGGCGGGCGGGATCGGAAATGGGCATTCGCGCATTATGGTCAGCCGCCCGGCCGGTTGCGACGGGGGAACCGTCCGCGGGCTTGTCCTACGGACGCGGACCCGGCCCATCGACTACAACCACCGCTGCCAAATCTGGAGACCCCATGACGCTTTCCCGGCCGAACCCGCAGGCGCCTCACGCCTTGCGCGACGCCTTCCGGACCGTGCGCAGCGCCAGCCGCGAACTGGCCGCCCCGCTGTCGCCAGAAGACCAGTGCATCCAGTCGATGCCCGATGCCAGCCCGACCAAATGGCACCTGGCCCACACCACCTGGTTCTTCGAGACGGTGCTGTTGCAGCCGCATGCCGACGGCTACCGCGCCTTCGACCCGCGCTTCCAGTACCTGTTCAATTCCTATTACGAGGCGCTGGGCCCGCGCCATCCGCGGCCGCAGCGCGGGCTGCTCACGCGCCCGGCCATCGACGAAGTGCACGCCTATCGGGCACACGTGGATGCCGGGGTCGAGCGCCTGCTCGAGACGGTCGATGACGCGGCCTGGGCGATCATCGAACCCATCCTCACGCTGGGCCTGCATCATGAGCAGCAGCACCAGGAATTGCTGCTCACCGACATCCTGCATGCCTTCTCGTGCAACCCGCTGCTGCCGGCGTACCGTCCGACCGCCAACCCGGCCCTGCGCCTGGCCACGGTGCCACCGGCCATGCAGTGGCGCGCGCAGCCGGGCGGCCACGTGGAAGTCGGGCACGGCGGCGCCGGCTTCGCCTTCGACAACGAGACGCCGCGCCATCGTGCGTTGCTGCGTCCCTATGCCATCGCCGATCGCTTGGTGAGTTGCGGCGACTATGCGCAGTTCATCGCCGACGGCGGCTACCAGCGGCCCGAGCTGTGGCTGTCCGACGGCTGGGCCGCGGTGCAGTCGCAGGGCTGGCGGGCGCCGGCCTACTGGCTGGCGTCGGACGATCCGCGGCTTGCGTTCCAGGGCGGTGCCGCGGCGGGCTGGCAGGTCTTCGGCCTGCATGGCGTGCGGCCGATGGCGCCCGAGGCGCCGGTGTCGCAACTGAGCTTCTACGAAGCGGCGGCGTACGCCGAATGGGTCGGTGCACGCCTGCCGACCGAGTTCGAGTGGGAGGCCGCCTGCGCCGACGAGGGCATGACCGAGATGACCGGCCACGTGTGGCAATGGACGCGCTCCTCCTACGACCCGTACCCCGGCTTCCGCCCGCTGCCCGGCGTGGCCGCCGAGTACAACGGCAAGTTCATGGTCGGGCAGCTGGTGCTGCGCGGCGGCAGCGTCGCTACGCCGGACGGCCACACGCGGCCGAGCTACCGCAACTTCTTCCCGCCGGCCGCACGCTGGCAGTTTTCGGGGCTGCGGCTCGCGAAGGATCTCTGAATGCGCAATCCCGCTTCTCTCCCTGTCGGCCTTCAGCGCGACGACACGCGCACCGCGCCCGCGCTCAGCGAGTTCGGCCGCGAACTGCACGCCGGCCTGTCGCGCCGCGCGAAGAGCATCTCGCCCAAGTTCTTCTACGACGTGGAAGGCTCGGCGCTGTTCGACCGCATCTGCGACCTGCCCGAGTACTACCCGACGCGCACCGAGCTGCACATCCTCACCGAGCGCGCCGGCGACATCGCCGCGCAGATCGGGCCGAACGCCGAGATCATCGAGTTCGGGGCCGGCTCGCTCACCAAGGTGCGGCTGCTGCTCGACGCGCTCGAGACGCCGCGGCGCTACGTGCCCATCGACATTTCCGGCGAGCACCTGGGTGCCGCGGCCGAGCGGCTGCGTGCCGACTACCCGCAGCTCACGGTGCAGCCGGTCGCGGCCGACTACACGATGCCGCTGGTGCTGCCGGCGCCGGGCGAGGGCGCGGGCCGCCGGGTCGGCTTCTTTCCCGGCTCGACGCTCGGCAACTTCACGCCCGACGAGGCACTCGCCTTCCTGCAGCTGTCGGCCCGGCTGCTGCGCGGTGGCGGGCTGCTGCTCGGCGTCGACCTGGTGAAGGACCCGGCCGTGCTGCACGCCGCCTACAACGACGCGCAGGGCGTGACGGCCGCCTTCAACCTCAACCTGCTGCGCCGCGCCAATGCCGAGCTGCAGGCCGACTTCGACCTCGACGGCTTCTCGCACGCCGCCTTCTACAACGCGCCGCTGCAGCGCATCGAGATGCACCTGGTGAGCCGACGCGCGCAGAGCGTGACGCTCGACGGCCGGCGCTTCGACTTCGCCGAAGGCGAGACGATCCACACCGAGTACTCGCACAAGTTCACCGTCGACGGCCTGCGCGCGCTGGCCGAGAAGGCCGGCTTTGCGCCGACGGCCGTGTGGACCGACCCTGCGCGCCTGTTCAGCGTGCACTGGCTTCAGGCGCCGGCGGCACAATAGGGGCCTGCCGCCGCGCGAGGCGCCGGCGGCACCCTTGTAGCACCCTTGAGAAACGCCGACGCGCACCGCGCCGGCCTGGGCATCCGGAGATCTCCCATGAAAGCAACCTGGAACGGCGTCACCATCGCCGAGAGCGACGACACCGTGGTCGTCGAAGGCAACCACTACTTCCCGATGGATTCGCTCAAGCGCGAGCACGTCACCTTTAGCAACCACAAGACCACCTGCCCCTGGAAGGGCTCGGCCAGCTACTACTCGCTGCTGGTCAACGGCGAACTCAACGCCGACGCCGCCTGGTACTACGCCGACCCCAAGCCCGAAGCCGAAGAGGTGAAAGACCGCGTCGCCTTCTGGAAGGGCGTGAAGGTCGAGGCGTGAGCGCCGTTTTTGCGCCTTCGTTCGACCCACCTTCGCGACTCGTCGACGCCCTGCGCCTGCAGGGCTACGCCGTGCTCAGCCCCGAAGGTGTGGCCGAATGGCTCGGTGTGCCGCTCGACGCGCTGGAGGCCCTGCGCGCCGACTGGGACGGTCTCCCGCCCGACGAGTATCTCAAGGACGGCGGCCGCTACCGCCAGCGCCGGCATTCCTGCTTCACGGTCGATGGCGACGCGCTGGCCCCCGTGCCGCATCGCGCGCACTGGCAGCCGGTCGAATACAACGCCCTGCATGGCGGCATGCAGCGCTGGTTCGCGCCGATGGAGCAGGCGACCCTCGCCAACGCGGCCTGGCAGCGCCTGCTGGTGCGCATCGCCGATGCGGCCACGGGCCTGCGCGGCACGCAGCGCTGGTTCGTCGAAGCGCACCAGTTCCGCATCGACACCACGCACGGCATCGGCCGGCCGACGCCCGAGGGCGCGCACCGCGACGGCGTCGATCTGGTGGCGGTGATGCTGGTCGGGCGCCAGGGCATCAAGGGTGGCGAGACGCGCGTGTTCGAGGCCGACGGCCGCCGCGGCGAGCGCTTCACGCTGACCGAGCCCTGGACGCTGATGCTGGTCGACGACGCCCGGGTGATCCACGAGTCGACGCCGATCCAGCCGCTGGTCGAGGGGCAGAGCGGCCACCGCGATACGCTGGTCGTCACCTGCCGGGCCGGCGGCTTCCAGGGCGACTGAACGGGCCGCGCGGGGGCGCCCCCCCGCGTTCTACAACCGGTAACAGGCGGCCGGGTTAAATTGCAGCCCCGGCTCCAGCGCGAGCCCCGTGAACGCAGCGAGGACATCCATGTTCAATCACATCCTGGTGCCGATCGACGGTTCCGAAACGTCGATGTATGCGGTCAGCAAGGCCAGCGGGCTCGCGCTCGCCTTCGGCAGCCGCATCACGCTGATTCATGTGATCGACAACTACCCCTTCATCGGCGTCGGCGCGGACTACGCGCTAGGGCAGAACGAATACCTGGCCGCGGCCACCTCGAGTGCCAATGCCGCGCTCGCCCGCGGCGTGGCGGCACTCGCCGCGGAAGGCTTGCACAGCGACCAGCGTGTGATCGATGGCCACGTGGTGCACGAAGGCATCGTCGACACCGCGGTGGCGCTCGGCGTCGACCTGATCGTGATGGGCTCGCACGGCCGTGCCGGCATCGAGAAGCTGCTGCTCGGCAGCGTGACGCAGCGCGTGCTGCAGGACGCCACCATGCCGGTGATGGTGGTCAAGGGACTCTGATCACGCGGCTCGGGCGTCGTCCCCGAAGCCCGGCGCGCCGAAGCCCGGCGGGCTCTCGAAGCGCACCGCCTCGCCGGTGACCGGGTGGCGCAACTGCAGCACGCTGGCGTGCAACATCAGCCGCGGCGCCCGCCGCTGGTTGTCTTCGTCGCCATACAACGCATCGCCCAGGATCGTGTGGCCGATCGATGCGAGGTGCACGCGCAGCTGGTGCGAGCGCCCGGTGCGCGGCTCCAGCAGCAGCCGGCTGGCACCCAGTGAGCGCAGCGGTT
The DNA here is from genome assembly GCF_051216395.1 of Variovorax cryoconiti. Lineage (NCBI taxonomy): Bacteria > Pseudomonadati > Pseudomonadota > Betaproteobacteria > Burkholderiales > Comamonadaceae > Variovorax > Variovorax cryoconiti. The sequence continues at coordinate 851,561 of NZ_JBPJZI010000002.1, forward strand.
CCAGCACCCGCCATCGCGTGAGGCTCGGCTTGCCGGCCGGGTCGACCTTCTGCAGCGGTCGGCGCGGCCAGTCGGCCATCAGCGGGGCGTCGATCACCGACCAGTGCAGGCTTTCGTCGAGCACGCCGTCGACCACCGCCTCGTAGCGCTTCCACACCTGCTGCGCGGCGAAGGCGTCGCCCAGCGCCCGCTGCACCTCGGGGCTGCGCGCCATCAGCACCAGGCCGCTGGTGGCCATGTCGAGCCGATGGACCACCAGCGCGTCGGGCCAGCGCGCCGCGGCACGCGCGCTCAGGCAGTCCTGCTTGTCCTCGCCGCGGCCCGGCACGCACAGCAGGCCGGCGGGTTTGTCGAGCACCAGCAGGTGGGCGTCCTGGTGGACGACGGTCAGGGCGGGCGCGAGCAGCGTGTTCATGGCTCGGCTATTCTCGACCGGATGTCCGCCGTTCCCGAAGCCTCGCCCACCGCCCCGAATTTTTCCGACCTGACGCGCGAGCGTCCCTTCATGCAGCTGTGGGTCGCACGGCTCTTCGGCACCGCCGCCAGCCAGATGCTGCTGGTGGCCATCGGCTGGCACATGTACGACCTGACCGGCAGCGCCTGGGACCTGGGCCTGGTCGGGCTGTACCAATTCGTGCCGGCGCTGGTGCTGGCGCTGTACGCGGGCCACGTGGTCGACCGGCACCACCGCGGGCGCATCGTCGCGGCCTGTTTCGCGGTGCAGGGCGTGGTCGGGCTGGCGCTGCTGACGGCACATGAACTGCACCACGACTCGCGCGCGCTGTTGCTGGGCCTGTCGGTGGTCCTGGGTGCCGTGCGGGCCTTCCAGATGCCGGCGCAGCAGTCGCTCACGCCGATGCTGGTGCCGCCGCTGATGCTGCCGCGCGCGATGGCCTTCAGCTCGGCCGGCATGCAGGGCGCCATCATCGGCGGCCCGGCGCTGGGCGGCCTGCTGTTCGCGGCCGGCACCGGCGTGGTCTACGGTGCGAGCGTGGCGCTGTTCGTGGTGGGCGGCGTGCTGGTGGCACGCCTGCGCTACCTGCAGCCGGCGCGGGTGCGCGAGCCGGTCACGCTGGCCACGGTGTTCGCGGGCGTGAACTTCATCTGGCGCCGCAAGCCGGTGCTCGGTGCCATCTCGCTCGACCTCTTCGCGGTGCTGCTCGGCGGCGCCGTGGCGCTGCTGCCGATCTACGCCAAGGACATCCTGCACACCGGCGCCTGGGGCATGGGGCTGCTGCGCAGCGCGCCGGCCGTGGGGGCGCTGCTCACGTCGATCTGGCTCACGCGCCAGCCGATCGAGCGGCATGTGGGCCGCACGCTGCTCATCGCGGTGGCCGCCTTCGGGCTGTGCATGGTGGTGTTCGGCGTCTCGCGCAGCTTCACGGTGTCGCTCATCGCGCTGGCGATTTCGGGCGGTGCGGACATGGTGAACGTGGTGATCCGGCAGACGCTGGTGCAGCTCGAGACGCCCGATGAGATGCGCGGCCGCGTGAGCGCGGTCAGCTCGATCTTCATCGGTGCGAGCAACCAACTGGGCGAGTTCGAATCGGGCGCCACCGCGGCGTTGCTGGGGCCGGTAGGCTCGGTGGTGCTGGGCGGTGTCGGCACCATGGCCGTGGCACTTGCTTGGTTCAAGCTCTTCCCGTCGCTGGCGCGACGCGATCGGATCGTCGGTTAGTCCTCGAAGACCGAGAAAGCCGCTGGCACGTCGAGCACGACGTCCGACAGCGGCTCCGCCACGCAGGGCAGGATCCAGCCTTCGGCCTTTTCCTCGGCACTGAGGCCGGGCCAGTCGATGGTGTGGTGCACCTGGCCCGTGCGCAGCCGGCAGAGGCAGGTGCGGCAGGTGCCGTTGCGGCAGGAACTGGGCAGTTCGATGCCGGCGGCGTCGGCGGCGCGCAGCAGCGTCTGGCCGGGGGCGGTGTCGAACTCGAAACCGCGGGGGTCGACGCGCACCCGCATCGGGCTCAACGCGGCGCCGCGCCCTGCGACTGGCGACGCTGGTCGCGCAGCATGAAGAGGTAGAGGCTCTCGACCTTCTCGCGCGCCCAGGGCGTCTTGCGCAGGAACTTCAGGCTCGAGCCCACGCTCGGGTCCTGCCCGAAGCAGCGCAGCGGAATGCGCTCGTTCAGGCCGGCCCAGCCGTATTCCGCCTCCAGCGCTCGCACGATGGCCTCGAGCGTCAGGCCGTGCAGCGGATTGCGCGGCTGGGGGGCTGGCGTCGGCGGGGTGGGCGGAGCGGCGTCGGTCGTCACTTGTTCTTGAGCTTGCCGCGCGGAATCACGGCGGTGGTCATGGTGCGGATCGGCTCGTCGGGGGTCGAAGACGGAACCTTCGGTGGCGAGGTGTCCTTCTTGGGCTTCTTCGTCTCTTTGTTGGCGCGCTGCTGACCTTTGGCCATGGTGGACTCTCCGAGGATGAATGATGAATGTGGCGGCGAGTTTAGCGGGCGGCGACAATACGCGGTTCCATCGAAGAACTCCGAATTCATGTCCCACTACGAAGTCCGTCCCGCCACGATGCGCGACGCCAAAGCCATCGCCGAAATCCACGCCGCCGCGGCCCGCGCGGCCTATGCGGAGATCCTGCCCGAGGACCAGCTCCTGGCCCTGGCGCCGGCCACCCGTGAAGCCAAGTGGCGCGAAGCCATCGAATTCAGCGAGCCGCAGGTGCAGGTGGCCGAACTCGACGGCGACGTCGTCGGCTTCGTCGGCTACGACCGCTCTCGCGACCCCAAGACGCCCTCGACCACCGGCGAGATCTGGGCCATCTACCTCAAGCCCGAGCACTGGGACAAGGGCGCCGGCGTGGCCCTCTGGGATGCCGCACGCGACGGCCTCGAGGAAGAGGGCTGCACCACCGTCACCATCTGGGTGCCGCTGCGCAACGAACGCGCCATGCGCTTCCACGAACTGGCCGGCTTCAAGCGCGAGATGAAGACTGCCAAGACCACTGCCATCGGCACCGTGAAGATCGAAGAGATTCGCCTCAAGCGCAGCGTGAGCTGAACGTTTTTTGCCTGCGCTGCTCGCCGCGGCGTAGGACGGTTGCGGGATTCCCCTGACCCGGGGCTGACCAGCGGCTAAGCTGCGCGGCTTCATCACTCCGACGCCCCGCACCATGGCCGCCAGCCTCTTTCTCCTGCTCGACGACATCGCGACCGTCCTGGACGACGTGTCGGTGCTCACCAAGGTCGCCGCCAAGAAGACCGCCGGCGTGCTGGGCGACGACCTGGCGCTCAACGCCCAGCAGGTCGCCGGCGTCAAGGCCGACCGCGAGTTGCCGGTGGTCTGGGCCGTGTGCAAGGGCTCTTTCGTCAACAAGCTGATCCTGGTGCCCGCCGCCTTGCTCATCGGCAGTTTCCTGCCCTGGGCGATCACGCCGCTCCTGATGATCGGCGGCGCCTTCCTGTGCTTCGAGGGCGTCGAGAAGCTGGCCCACAAGTTCCTGCACAAGGCCGAACACGACGCCGAGGTGACGCAGCACGTGCAGGCCGTGGCCGACCCGGCGGTCGATGTCGTTGCGGCCGAGAAGGCCAAGATCAAGGGCGCCGTGCGCACCGACTTCATCCTGTCGGCCGAGATCATCGTGATCACGCTCGGCACCGTCGGCGGCCAGCCCTTCGGCACCCAGGTGGCGGTGCTGTCGGGCATCGCGATCATCATGACCGTCGGCGTCTACGGGCTGGTGGCGGGCATCGTGAAGCTGGACGACGCCGGCCTCTGGCTGACCCGCCGCGCCAGCGCCGCGCAGCAGGCCTTCGGCCGCGGCATCCTGGCGACCGCGCCCTGGCTCATGAAGGCGCTGTCGGTGGCCGGCACCGCCGCCATGTTCCTGGTGGGCGGCGGCATCCTGGTGCACGGTGTGCCGGCCTTCGGCCATGCGGTCGAGGCCTGGGCGGCCGGTGCGGGGGCCTTGGGCACCGTGGGGTCGATGCTCGTCAACGCGGGCGTCGGCATCGTGGCCGGTGCGGTGGTGCTGGGGGCGGTGGAACTGGTGAAGAAAGCGCTGGGCAAGCGCTAGCGTTGTTGCTTGCCTTTGGCCCGCTGCACCAGGTCGACCACGATGAGCGCGATACCCAGCACCAAGGCGAACCAGCCGACCGTGGCGGCGCCCGCGATCATGTCATGCCAGCCGGACGAGGGCAGGAAGTACGGCGCGACCAGCACCGCGATGCCGATCAGCAGACAGAGGACGCCGCGTTCGGCCATGCGCGGTGCGCGTGAAGGTTGGGATGCCATCGGGCGAGTGTAGGGGCGGCGCATAGGAGAATCGGAACCCATGACCCGAGCCCTTCAGCCCTTGCGCGCCCTCCGGCGCCTTCTCGCACTGGCCGCCTTCGCGGCCGGCGGTGCCGCCGCACAGGACGCGGCCCAGTTCCCGGCGGCCGCCGTGCGTTTCCTCGACGGCGAACTGCCGCGGATGGAAAACGCCGTGAAGGAGCGCGACCGCGACTACTTCGAGGAAGCGATGGGCCGCACCGTGGTCTTTTCAGAGGATTGGGGCTTCAAGACCCACGCCAACCCGGCGCTGGCGCCGTACCGCACCTGCACCGAGGCCGTGTCCGATGTCGTGATCGTCGGCCTGTGCCGCCTGATGCCCAACGGCAGCGAGTGCGACGCGATGCTGGCCAGCCGCTTCGACGCCAACCTGCGTCAGTGCCGGCAGGCGGCGGGCCGCTGAGCGGCCCGTCAGCGCACACCCGCGCGCGCTCAGACCGCCTTCTGCAGGCCCTGCAGCGTCTGCAGCATCACCACCCGGGCCTGGCCGAGCACCATGCCCTTCCATTCGTCGTTGTCGCAGTAGAAGGCATCGCGCAGCTCGCCGCGGATGGCGCGCTGCTGCGCGTCGGGCGCTTCCGGATGGCGGCGCAGCCAGGTGTCGGCGCGCAGCCGGTCGAGCACCTGCAGGTCGGGCAGAGTGCCGAACTCGAGCCCCATCAACGTGGCGCTGGCCTGCGGGCATTCGTCGTAGACGAGGGTCACGACCGGCCCCGTCACATCGGCCGAGGCGGACGTGCCTTCGAAAGGCGCGAACACGTCGGCGCCCCACCACGCCAGCGCGCGCGGCAGGCCGTCGGGCCGGCCGGGGTAGATCTTCTCGCCGTGGCCGTAGGGGCCGAGGCCGGTGTGCACGTCGATCCACGCGATGTGCCTGGCCGCCGCACCGTGCGTGCGCAGGATGGCGCGCATGGTGCGGTTGCTCCACGACGGCGCCGTGCCGCCGTAGAACACGCCGTCGGGCGAGGTGTACTGGCCGGTGGTCACGGCCGCGCGGTAGCCGCGCACGCCGTGCTTCTCGATGTACGCGGCCATTGCGGCTTCGTCGGCCGCGGTCGGTGGCCACTGCGCCGGCAGCACGAAGGGCTCGACATCGGCATAGGCGGCGTTCACCGGCAGCGGCGCGTCGAAGTCGATGTGGTTGCGGTTGAGGTCGATGTTGTCTTCGTTGGTGCGGTGCAGGTGCGAGAAGCCGTGCGGGTTGACCGCGTGCACCAGCAGCAGCGCCACGCCGGCGCGTTCGAGGCGAGCCATCAGGTCGGCGTCGTTCAGCATGGCGACCTGGCAGCCCGAGCCGCAGAAGCCCTCCGGCCCATGCGTGCCCGAGCTGACGATCAACAGCTTGTCGGCGCCCGGCGCGCCAAGGTAGGCGGTGTCCGTGGCCAGCGCCTCGCCCAGCGCGCCGGTATGGCCGTCGAGCGGGAACGATCCGACGGTGGCCCGGCGTTCGCTTGCGGCGTCGAGGAACTTGCGGCGGGCTTCGGCGTAGCTGCCGGAGAAATGACGGGTGGCGTGGGTGCTGTGCATGCGTCGAGTATTGCGCGCCGGTGGTTTTTGCGCCCGCGCGCTCAGCGGCGGCCGCGCAGGCGGTCGGCCATCGCCTGCACGTCGGACTTGCCGCCTACGGCCGCCAGCCGCAGCGGACCATCGCCCATCGCGGCGGCCACGGCGGTGGCCTTCTTGGGGCACAGGCCCAGGCAGGACGACTCGACGATGCGAACACGCGGCCGCTCCCCGCCGAGTGCCTTTTTGAACTCGCCCGGCAGCTTCTTCGCCTTGCGCTTGGACGGGCCGCTGCTGCGCTCGGCGCAGCGGCTGCAGACCAGCAGCAGGGCGTCGAACTTGGGGGCCACGAAGGGCGAGGCCGGGCCGGCCGGGATCGGCGCGGAAGGGGCGGGCGGCGAGTCCGTCGGCAGGATGGGCGTGCGGTTCATGCGGTTCCTCGGGGTGATCGAAGAGGGTAGCCGCCCGGCGTGCGCTATCGTGTCGGTCGGCCACCCGTTCCCACCGACCTTCCTTCGCTGCCATGTCCCTGCTGCCCACCCTCGAGATCGAAACCGCGCCCAACCCCACCGCCACCGTCATCGTGATGCACGGCCTGGGCGCCGACGGCAACGACTTCGTGCCGATCGCCAAGGAACTCGAACTCGGCGACGTCGGCCCGGTGCGCTTCGTCTTCCCCAGCGCGCCGTCGATGCCGGTGACCATCAACGGCGGCTACCCGATGCCCGCCTGGTACGACATCTTCGCGCCCGACCTGGTGCGCCGGGAGGACGAACCCGGCCTGCGCCGCTCGCGCGACGCCATCGAGGCGCTGATCGCCAACGAGAAGTCGCGCGGCATCCCGGCCGAACGCATCGTGCTGGCCGGCTTCTCGCAGGGCTGCGCGATGGCGCTCATGACCGGACTTCGCCATTCGGAGCGGCTGGCCGGCATCGTCGGCCTGTCGGGCTACCTGCCGCTGGCCGCCACGGCCGAGGCCGAGCGCCACCCGGCGAACCAGTCGACGCCGGTGTTCCTGGCCCACGGCACGCAGGACGGCGTGGTGGTGCTGCCGCGCGCTACCGACACCCGCGCGGCGCTGGAACGGCTCGGCTACCCCGTGGAATGGCACGACTACCCGATGGCGCACTCGGTCTGCCTGGAGGAAATCGCCGACCTGGGCGCCTTCCTGCGGCGCGTGCTGGGCTGACCCCGGGCCGGAATTCGGCAGTTTCCCCGCGCCAGCAGCCGTCTGCCGAAAGTGCTACCTTCCAGCCCCACCAAAGACGGACAAGCGATAAGAACATGAGCACATTGCAGGAGCGGCTCGCCGCGCTCTCGCCCGCACGCTTGAGGGGCGTGCGGCGGGGCATCGAGAAGGAAAGCCTGCGCGCGCAGCCCGACGGGCAGCTCGCGCTGACGCCGCACCCGGCGGCGCTGGGCTCGGCGCTCACGCATCCCCACATCACCACCGACTTCAGCGAATCGCAGCTGGAGCTGATCACCGGCGTACACAGCGGCGTCGAAGCGGCACTCGACGAACTGACCCAGGTGCACCAGTTCACCTACCGCGTGCTCAACGAACTGGGCGACGAGCGCATGTGGGTGTCGAGCATGCCCTGCGGCCTGCCGACCGACGAGACGATCCCGATCGGCCGCTACGGCGGCTCCAACGTGGGCCGCGCCAAGAGCGTCTACCGCATGGGCCTCGGTCACCGCTACGGCCGGCGCATGCAGACCATCTCGGGCATTCACTACAACTGGTCGCTGCCCGAGGTGTCGAGCGAACAGTACTTCGCGCTGATCCGCAACTTCCGCCGGCACGCCTTCCTGCTGCTGTACCTGTTCGGCGCGTCGCCGGCGCTGTGCTCGAGCTTCGTGGCCGGCCGGCCGCACGAGCTGCGCCCGATCGGCGACGGCAGCATGCACATGCCCTTCGGCACCTCGCTGCGCATGGGTCGCCTGGGCTACCAGAGCGAGGCGCAGTCGTCGCTGCAGGTGAGCTACAACAGCCTCGAAGGCTATGGCGCGTCGCTGCAGGACGCGCTCACCCGGCCCTGGCCGGCGTACGAGAGCATCGGCATCCAGAACCCCGGTGGCGACTACAACCAGCTGGGTACCACGCTGCTGCAGATCGAGAACGAGTTCTACGGCACGATCCGCCCCAAGCGCGTGATCTACCCCGGCGAGCGCCCGCTGCATGCGCTGCGCGAGCGCGGCGTGGAATACGTCGAGGTGCGCCTGATGGACCTCGACCCCTTCGTGCCGATCGGCATCACGGCGCAGACCATCCGCTTCCTCGACGTCTTCCTGCTGCACTGCCTGCTCAGCGACAGCCCGAACGACACGCCGCAGGAGATCGCCGAGCTGGCCCACAACCAGCACCTGACGGCGGCTCGCGGACGCGAGCCCGGCCTGCAACTGCTGCGCGGTGGCCAGGAGATCGCGCTGACCGAATGGGGCGCCGACCTGGTGGCGCAATGCCGGCCGATCGCCCAGGCGCTCGATGCGGCGCATGGCGGCAGCGCTTACATGCAGTCGCTCGATGCGGCGGTGACCGGCCTGCGCGACGCGCACAGCCTGCCGTCGGCCCGCGTACTGGCGGCGATGGCGGCCGACCACGGCCATTCCTTCACCGATTTCGCACGGGCGCGTTCCGAGGCGGCGCGGCAGGCGTTGTTGACGCAGCCCTTCGCGCCGGAAACGCAAGCCCGCTTCGTCCAGGCCAGCGCCGAGTCGATCGAGGCGCAGAAGGCCATCGAGGCGGCCGACACCATGCCCTTCGAGATCTACCGCCAGCAGTACGTGTCGCCGGCCCGCCTGGGCCTGGGCACGCGGGCGCGCAGCGCGGTCGCAGTCTGAGTTGATCGGGGTGCGCGCATCGCGGCGGGCGCGCCCCGGCGCACGCACCCAGTAGGTGCTCACCTACCCGGATTGGCCGGCATGGCTCACTGCCGGGCGGCGGGCGGCGCAGATGATGGCTTTCAACAAGAACCAGCCACATCCTTCGCCGTGATTCGTTCCTCCAAGCCTTACAAGACCTACCTGGTCGAAGACAACCCCGTGATCCGTGAGAACCTTGTCGGGTTCCTCGAGGACGTGGCCGACACCTTGGTCGTGGCGCACGCAAGCGGCGAGCAGGAGGCCGTGCAGTGGCTCGACGGCCACCGCGACGACTGGGACATGGCCATCGTTGACCTGTTCCTTCAAGAGGGCAATGGCTTCGGCGTGGTCGACGCCTGCCGCAACCGCGCGTCGCACCAGAAGGTCGTCGTGCTGAGCAATTACGCCACGGCCGACATGCGCGAGCGCTCCAGGGCGCTGGGCGCCGACGCCTTTTTCGACAAGTCTGCCGAGATCGACCAGCTGCTCGAATACTTCGAACACGCGCACCGTTAGTTGCGCTCGGGTCGGCGCTGTCTCGCGCGTGCCCGGCGTTGCACGGCCATTGCGGTACAACGGCGGCCCTTGCAACCACGAATTTCAACGAGATGAACGCATCGATCGACTTCAAGGGCCGGGTCGCCATCGTCACGGGCGCGGGTGGCGGGCTCGGCCGGCAGCACGCGCTGGCCCTCGCGGCACGGGGCGCGCGGGTGGTGGTGAACGACCTGGGCGGCGCACGCGATGGCTCGGGCGGGTCGCTGAGTCCGGCCGAGGTTGTCGTCGCCGAGATCCGTGCGGCGGGTGGCGAGGCGATCGCCAATGGCGCCTCGGTCACCGACTTCGCGGCAGTTCAAGCCATGGTGCAGCAGGCGATCGACACCTGGGGCCGCGTGGACGTCTTGGTCAACAACGCCGGCATCCTGCGTGATAAGAGCTTCGCCAAGATGGACCTGGCCGATTTCCGGCTCGTGATGGACGTCCACCTGATGGGCGCGGTGCATTGCACGAAGGCCGTCTGGCCCATCATGACCGAGCAGAAATACGGCCGCATCGTGATGACCACCTCGTCGTCGGGCCTGTACGGCAACTTCGGCCAAAGCAACTACGGTGCGGCCAAGATGGCGTTGGTCGGCCTGATGCAGACGCTGAGCCTCGAAGGCGCCAAGCACGACATCCGCGTCAACTGCCTGGCGCCCACCGCCGCCACCCGCATGACCGAAGACCTGATGCCGCAGGCCGTGCTCGATGCGCTCAGGCCCGAAGCGGTGGTGCCAGCCATGCTGGTGCTGGCCTCGCAGGACGCGCCGAATCGCACCATCCTCTGCGCCGGTGCCGGTGGGTTCGAGGCGGCACACATCACGTTGACACAGGGCGTGTTCGTGGGCATCGGTGACGATGCACCGGAACAGCTGGCCGCGCGCCTGGCCGAGGTGATCGACCGCCAGGGCGACCAGGTGCCGCAGAGCGGCGCCGCCCAGGGCACCGTCGAGATCGCCAAGGCGACCCAGGCCGCAGAACGCTAGGCCGGCGGCGCCGTGACGGCCGGAGGCGTGCGCTGCAGGGCGGGCGGCAACTGTGCATCGACCCAGCCCATGCGCCAGGCCAACACGGCGAGTGCTGCCACAAAGACCAGCCCGGCGATCAGCGTCGCCGTGCCGTGCGTCTCCGCAAAGGGGTCGCGCAGCGCGCGGTGCGCATGCGTCGGCAGTCGCGCGGTCTGCGACAGCGAACCGCCCAGCCGCACGTTCACCCGCATGCGGCCGTTGATGGCCCAGCCACTGGCGTCGAGGATCGGCCCCAGGCTGCGCTGGCGCAGCTTCAGCCAGGCGATCAGCATGCTCGGCCCGGAGATGGCCATGACGATGCCGAGGATCGCGATCGGGATCCACACGCCCAGGTCGACGAACTTGCTGAACACCGCCACCAGCACCGCGCTGATGCTGCCGAGCGCCACGCCGATGGCCGCGACGGTGCCGACGTCGACCCGGCCCGGCAGCTTCACGGCCGGTGCCGGCTTCACGCCCGGGGCGGCAGCCTTGTCCGCGGTCGTGAGGGTGCTGGCGAGAGTGCCGAGCGACCCTTGCGCCAGGGTGTCGCTGGCGGCGGCCCGCTTGGCCACCTGTTCCTCGATGAGCCGCAGGAACTTCTTGTAGGGCGAGAGAAAGGCCTGGGCCACGCTGGTCGGGTTCTCGATCACCTTGGTGATGGTCGCGTCCCAGTCCTGGCCCTGGCGGTCGTAGAAGACACCGTTGCGGCCGACGAAGAGGAAGTCGGTGTCGCCAGCCGTGAAGGCCGATACCACCGTCATCGTCTTGCCCTGGCGCGTGCACAGGCAGTAGGCGAGGTAGGCCTTGGCCAGGCCGGCCAGCGGTGCGTGCCGGGCCGCGTCGGCCACCGCCACGCTGAGGTCGCAGCTGCGACCGTCGAGGTAGAGCCGGCCGGCCTGGAAGATCGCGCCCTCGCGCCGGTAGAAATCCTTGAAGGCCACGAAGTTGTTCACCAGCGTGAGCAGGTCGCGCTTGAAGCGCAGCAGCTTCTCGAGGTCGGCGATGCGCGCGTTGTGCGGCTCGACCCGCTCGTCCTCGTCGATCAGCGCCATCACCGCGCCCTGCAGCGCGAGCGCGTCCTGCACCTGTGCGGCCGACAGTGCGCCGAGCTTCGTCGCCGGCTTGGCCGCGAGCCAGCGCCGGCAGGACGCCACGCGCGCCTGCAGGTCGCGCCAGTCGTCTTCGGTGAGCGCGTCGGTGGTGCCCTCGGCGCGGTTCAGCATCGGCACCACCGCGTCGCGGCGCAGCGCTGCCAGCGCGTCGGCCCATGCCGGATTCACGCCCTGGCGCAACGGCAGCGTGCGGCCCGGCGCGATCGGCGCCAGCGGCAGTTGCGCGATGCTCTCGGCGCCGAGCGCGAGGCTGCCTTGCGCGGCCAGCGCTTCATAGGTTTCTTTCGAGGGATTGAGCGCCGCGATCGACCGCGGGTCGTACGCAGCCACACGGCAGCGCGCGAAGAAGTCGTCGACCTTCTCCCGCACGGCGCCCACGGCCTGGGCCGCCGCCAGCGTCGCGGCGTCGGACGCCGCATCGCTGCCGGCGCCGGCCTGCCAGTCGTGCAGCGCACGGGCTTCGGCGAAGAAGGCCTCGGCCTGCGGGCGGTGAATGCCTTCCAGGCCGGCACGGTCCCTGGTGCTGCCATGCGCCTTCATGATCTGCTGGATCAGGCTTCGCACCGCCTCGTCGTCCGCGCTTTCCGGCGGGATCACGCCGTCGCCGTTGAAGCGCATTGCGGCCAGCAGGTCGCTGCGGTCGGTCACGTCGGCCAGGGTCAGCGTGTCGGCGCCTTCCTTGCCGCGCAGTTGCAGGATGCGGCGCGCCTCGTCGATCAGCGGGGTCTCGCTGCCGTCGCCCGAGGTGATCGCCGACAGTGGCAGGCTGTCGCCGCCCTGCAGCAACAGGTCGGGGTCGGTGAGGTGCCGGCATGCCCAGGCGCAGGCGGCGATGAGTTCCGGGGGACGGATGCGGCCGTCGCGGTCGGTGTCGATCAGGTCGAGCGTGCGCGGGTCGAGTTCGGTGCCGCGGGTGGGGCAGGCCAGCGCCACCCACAGTTTCTGGTCGAGTTCGCCGAGGTGGGCGAGGTCCGCGCCGTTTCGGATGAGCACCTGGTCCACGCCACCGGCGCGAAAGAACTGCCATGCATGGGCGGCGACAGACATCGAGCTAGAACTTTCTTCGGAGGGAATCGGGCGTCGAGTCTTTCGCATCTCGCAGGGCGCGTGCGTAGGCGGTTGGGCCAAAAGCAGGTGCGCGACGGCCGAGCCGGCATCGCGAGGGCACTGCGGGGAGAATCGGGGCCTTCATCTCCCTTTCGGTTTCCGCATGCACGCTCTTCCCGATTCCCTTTGCTACCTCAACGGCGATTACACGCCGCTGGCCGATGCCAAGATTTCCGTGCTCGACCGCGGCTTCATCTTCGGCGACGGCATCTACGAGGTGGTGCCCGTGTACGGGCGCAAGTTCTTCCGTTTCTCGCAGCACCTGGCGCGCCTCGGCCGCAGCCTGGCCAGCGTGCGCATCGCCAATCCGCTGGACGAGGCCGGCTGGCTCGAGCGGGCACGCCGTCTCGTCGCCGAACATCCCGCCGACGACCAGATGCTCTACATCCAGGTGAGCCGCGGCGTGGCGCCGCGCGACCACGTGATGCCCCAGGACGTCGTGCCCACGGTTTTCATGATGACCAACGCCATGAAGCCGCCATCGGCCGCGCTGCTGGCCAAGGGCGTGGCCTGCGTCACCTCGCGCGACTTCCGCTGGGAGCGCGCCGACATCAAGAGCACCTCGCTGCTGGGCAATGTGCTGGCACGCCAGATCTCGGCGGATGTCGGAGCGGTCGAGACGATCCTGTTCCGCGACGGTCTGCTGACCGAGGCGTCGTCGTCGAACGTGTGGGTGGTGCAGGGCGGCGCACTGCTCGGTGCGCCCAAGAGCGAGCATGTGCTCGAAGGCATCCGCTACGACCTGATCCGGGAATTGTGCGAGGCCGAAGGCATTCCCCACGACCTGCGCCCCATCGCCGAGGCCGAGGTCCGCGCCGCCGACGAGCTGCTGCTCAGTTCGGCCAGCAAGGAAATCATGCCGGTGACGCTGCTCGATGGCCAGCCGGTCGGCAGCGGCGCACCCGGCGCTGTCTTCGCACGGCTGCATGCCGCCTACCAGCGCGCGAAGGAAACGCAGTCAATCTGATCAGCTCTGGATGTAGCTCGTCAGTTGCTCGATGGTCTTTTCGTGGTCCGCGATGATGTCGTCCATCAGGTCGCGGATCGACAGCATGCCGACCACCTGGCCGTTGTCGACCACCGGCAAGTGGCGGATGCGCTTCTGGCTCATGAGCGTCATGCAGTCGTGCGTGGGGGTGTCGGGCGTCACGGTGATGACATGGGCCGTCATGATCTCCGCCACCTGCATCGCCTTCGAGTTCTTGCCAAGCAGGGCCACCTTGCGCGTGTAGTCGCGTTCGGAGAAAACGCCCACCAGCCGATCGCCTTCCATCACCACCAGGGCGCCGACTTCGTGCTTGGCCAGCACATGCAGTGCGTCGAAGACGGTGGCGTCGGGGCTGGTGTGCCACAGGCCGGCATTTCGTCGTTGGGCGAGCAGGGCGGAAACGGGTTTCATGAGGTTTCTCCGGACAGTGGGGGGATCGGTGCGCGGGTGCGTCGGACTCATCATAGGGGCGGCCCGGAGTCGGTGGCCAGGTAGACAAATGGGCGAATGGCTTCTGTGCCCTTGATCCCCATCAACCGTTGACGCCGTCGGGCTCTCTACAGTCGGGCCTCTTTCTTCCGACCTTCCAGACCTGCCCGTGCCGATCGAGCTCTACCGCGACCCGCAGCATGCCTGCCTGATGTTCACCGACCTGGTCGGCGCGGATGGCCAGGCGGTGCAGGCGAACCAGTTCCTCATCGTCGACCACGGCACCGGTGCGGTCATCGATCCGGGCGGCAACCTCGCCTTCAACGAGCTGTACCTCGGCATGACGCGCCACTTCAGCCCGCACAAGCTGTCGTACATCGTCGCCTCGCATGCCGATCCGGACATCATCGCCTCGCTCGACCGCTGGCTGACATCGACCCGTGCACAGCTGGTGATCTCGCGCGTGTGGGAACGCTTCGTGCCGCACTTCACCAAGGTCGGCAAGACCGAAGAACGGATCATCGGCGTGCCCGACCTCGGTGGGCGCCTGCCCCTGGGCAACAGCGAACTGTGGCTGCTGCCGGCGCACTTCCTGCACGCCGAGGGCAACTTCCATTTCTACGATCCGGTCAGCCGCATCCTCTTCACCGGCGACCTTGGCGTGTCGATGACCAGCGGCCGCGAGGCCCAGACCCCCGTGCGTGAACTGGCGCCGCACATTCCGCGCATGGAAGCCTTTCATCGCCGCTACATGGTGTCGAACAAGATCCTGCGCCTGTGGGCGCGCATGGCACGCACGCTCGACATCGCGATGCTGGTGCCGCAGCACGGGGCGCCCATCGAGGGCCGGGCGGCCATCACGGACTTCTTCGATTGGGTGGAGTCGCTGATGTGCGGCATCGACCTGTTCGACGACCGGGCCTACCAGGTGCCGACGACGCGGATCGACCCGCGCATCCACCGCACCGACATGTCCTGAGCGCCGGCCGGCGTGCGCAATTCCCGCCTTTGCGGTTCTTTGCGCGAAGCCCTGGGGGCGCTGCGCGTCGGCCTGGGCTATGGTCCGCGCCGCCAGCGGTGCTTCGGCCGCGGCTTCACTCAGGGAGAAACAACATGTTTGATGAACTCATTCGGGATATCGGCGAACGCTTTGCGCTCGGCCCCAAGGCCGGCGAACTCGTGCAGATGCTGCTCGGCGTTATGACCGACCCCGAAACCGACGGCCTGGAGGGTTTTTCCAAGCGCTTCATGCAGGGCGGTTTCGGCGATGTCGTGCAGGGCTGGCTGACGTCGCCCACCGGGGCGACTTCGGCGCCGGCCCTCAGCGCGACGCAGGTGGACACGGTGCTGGGCGGGCCCGACGGACTCCTGGCGCGCATCGCGGCGCGGCTCGGCCTCGATTCGGCGACCGTTGCCAGTGCCGTCGCGCTCGCCGCGCCGGTGATCATGCGGCGCCTGGCCGTCGGCGGCCGCTGGCGCTCGCTCACGCCGACAGAGATCGAGTCGATGCAAGCCGGTGAGTCCGGCCTCGGCGCCCACGCGGCGCCCCGCACGCCGCCTGCGCGTCGCGGCGGGCTTCTGAAGTGGCTGCCATGGCTCCTGCTGCTGCTGGCCCTCCTGTTCTACATCACGCGATGCCAACAACCCGCAACGGATGTTGCCCGGCCTGCGCCGGTGGTGGTGCCGGCCGTCTCCGGTGCCGCGCAGCCGACGACGGTCGAGGCCATTCCTGCCGGCGCGGGTGCGCTCGCATCGTTGATCGATGGGCAGCCGTCGCTCAAGGTGTACTTCGACAGCGGCAAGGCCGAGATCTCGCCGGAGTTCGCCGAGCGCGCCAAGGCACTGGTCGACTACCTGCGCACCCACGCCGATGCCAAGGCGGTGGTGTCGGGCTACAGCGATCCGACCGGCAGTGCGGCGACCAACGCCGCCATGTCGCAGCAGCGCGCGCAGGCCGTGTCG
This sequence comes from Variovorax cryoconiti, assembly GCF_051216395.1. Lineage (NCBI taxonomy): Bacteria > Pseudomonadati > Pseudomonadota > Betaproteobacteria > Burkholderiales > Comamonadaceae > Variovorax > Variovorax cryoconiti. The sequence goes on from NZ_JBPJZI010000002.1 coordinate 867,354, forward strand.
GGCGCCCTCGAGGCCGCCGGCGTGGCCGCGGCGAGCATCGTGCTCGAGAAGCCGGCCGACATCACGGGCACGGGCGACACCAACGCCGAATCGCGGCGCGTCGAGGTGACGATCCGCAAGTAGGGCGACCCCGCCATACAGGACAGGGGCTTCGGCCCCTTTTCTTCATTTGGGGGGCCACCGCAGCGTCACGCACAATGCAGTCCCTTCCGGACGAACGATAGAAAGAGATACACCGATGGCGATCCAGTGGTTCCCCGGTCACATGCACCTGACCAAGAAGGCCATCGGCGAGCGCATCAAGGACATCGACGTGGTGATCGAGCTGCTCGACGCCCGGCTGCCCGCTTCCAGCGCCAACCCGATGCTGGCCGAGCTCACCGGCCACAAGCCCGGCCTGAAGGTGCTCAACAAGCAGGACCTGGCCGACCCCCAACGCACCGTGCAATGGCTGGCGCACTACAACGCGCTGCCCGACACGCGCGCCATCGGCCTGGACGCCAGCCAGACGACGCCGGCCCGGCAACTGGTCGAGGCCTGCCATGCGCTGGCGCCCAACCGCGGCGGCATGGCCAAGCCGATGCGCGTGCTGATCTGTGGGATCCCGAACGTGGGCAAGTCGACACTGATCAACACGCTGGCGGGCGGGCGCAAGGCCAAGACCGGCGACGAGGCCGGCATCACCAAGCTCGAACAGCGCATCACGCTGGCCGACGACTTCTACCTGTGGGACACGCCCGGCATGCTGTGGCCGCGCATCATCGTGGCCAAGAGCGGCTACAACCTGGCGGCGAGCGGCGCGGTGGGGCGCAATGCCTTCGACGACGAGGAGGTCGCGCTGGAACTGCTCGACTATGTCAAGCGGCACTACGCCGCGGGGCTTGCGGCGCGTTTCAAGCTCGACCTCGATGCGGCCACGGTCGCGGCCTTGCAGGACGAAGAACTGCTCGACGCCATCGGCCGAAAGCGTGGTGCGCTGCTGGGCAAGGGCCGCGTCAATCTGCAGAAGGCAGCGGAGATCGTGATGCATGCCTTCCGCGACGGCAGCCTCGGTCGCATCACGCTCGAGACGCCGGAGGAATTCGCGGCCTGGCTGGCGGAGGGCGAGCAGCTCGATGCCGAACGACGCGCCAAGAAGGAGGCGCGGGGTGGCAAGGGCAAGCGTGCACCCGCGGCGGACGCGGGCACGTAGATCACGTCAGGACTTCAGGACGATCTTTCCGGCCTCGACGTACTCGTCGTACTGGATGCGCGGAATGGCCGTGAGGCCGACCACGCCTTTCTCGGCCTCCCAGCTGAGCGTCGCGCTGTCTGGCGCAAGCACCACTTCGACGAGAGTGCCGACCGGGATGACCAGCGGCACGCCGTCTCCCGGCGAATAGCTGACGTGGCCCTGGATGGTGGCGAACTGGCTCATTCTTGGATCCTCCTTCATGGATGAAACGTTGATTGGAAGCGATCCGACCGACCGCGCCTGTCGGAGAAATGGCCGCCTCGGCATGCGACGCCTGTACTTGTAGCAAACTTCGATGGCGCTCCGGCGTTCGTCCGAAAAAAACTTCCACCTTCCTCCCACCCCATGACGCAAGCCCCTCCCGTTCTCGAAGTCCTGCCGCGCGACATCGCCGCCTACCGCGAGGGCAACACCGGCATCGAGTATGTCCACCGCTTCGAGTCGGGCAAGCCGGGCCCGCACGTGCTGATCAACGCCCTGACGCACGGCAACGAGATCTGCGGCATGGTCGCCGCCACGCACCTGCTGGACACCGGCGTGCGCCCGAAGATCGGGACGCTGACCGTGAGCTTCTCGCACATCGAGGCCTACAACGCCTTCAACGCGGACAAGCCCTTCGACAATCGGCAGATCGTGCACAACCTCAACCGCATCTGGTCGGCCGAGATGCTCGACGGCACCGAAGACAGCCCCGAACTGCGCCGCGCGCGCGTGCTGCGCCCGGTGATCGATGCGGCCGACTACATCCTCGACATCCATTCCACCAGCCAGGATGTGGTGCCTTTCTGGGTCTACCCCGCCTACGAGCGGAACGCCGAGGTGGCACTGGCCGTGGGCCTGCCCGCGGTGCACCTGGTCATGCCCAATGGCCTGGGTTCCGGCACGCCGCTGATCCAGTACGGCCACCACGGGGAGACGGACGGGAAGGGCGCAGCCATGGTGGTCGAATGCGGCCAGCATTTCAAGCGGTCGGCCGCCGACCTGGCGACCGCGGTGACGCTGCGTTTCCTCGCGCACTTCGGCCTGATCGACCAGGACCCGACCGCCCCGGCGCCCGGCCCGCAGCGGCGCTTCGAGCTGCTGCAGACGCACATGATCAAGGACGCCAACTTCCACTTCGTGCGCCCGCTGATCGGCTTCGAGACCTTCGCCAAGGGCGAGCTCATCGCCACCAACGGCGACGAGGAAATCCGCTCGCCCTGCGACGACTGCACGATCTTCATGCCGGCGCAGCGGACGATCGTCGGGCGCGAGGCGGTGTACCTCACACGGCCGCTCTGAACGACAGCGCGCCGGTGCGCGCTGTCGAGCGGGTTATCACGGGGTCGCGGCTTCAGCGCACGGGCCTATCCTGACCAAGCGTGCCATGCAATGTGGTGCGCTTCTTGCATGCTCCTGCGCAACGCGCCGAGGCGCTTTTTTTATGACCCAGCCCTGGAGAGATACACCCATGCGAGGCACTGCTTCCACCGTTTCCTTTCGGCCTCCTATCCGCCGCCTGCTGGTTGCCGCCATCGCTGCCGGTGCTGCGTTGTCCGGCGCCGCTTTCGCCCGCGACCTGGTCGTCGCCCTGAAGACCGAGCCCACGTCGATGGACCCGCAGTACCACGCGCTCACGCCCAACATCCAGCTGTCGCAGACGCTGTTCGACCCGATGGTCTGCGTCGACGCCGACCTCAAGCCCGAACCCTGCCTGGCCGAATCCTGGAAGGCCGAAGGCAATGTCTGGACCTTCAAGCTGCGGCCCAACGTCAAGTTCTCCGACGGCTCGCCGATGACCTCGGCCGACGTGCTGTTCACCTTCGACCGCGTGCCCAAGGTGCCCAACAGCCCGTCGTCCTTCAAGATCTATCTGCAGAAGATCGAGAAGGTCGAGGCACCCGATGCGCTGACGGTGCGCATCACCACGACGGAACCGTATCCGCTGCTGCCCATCAACATGGTGGGCCTGCCGATCATGTCGGCCAAGGCGGCCGCGGGCTCGGCGCCCGAAGGCAGGACCACCACCGAACTCAACGCCGGCACGGGGCTGGTCGGCACCGGGCCTTACAAGTTCGTCTCGTGGAAGCGCGGCTCGGAAATCATCTTCGAGCGCAACCCGAACTACTGGGGCAAGGCGCCGGCATGGGACAAGGTCATCTACCGCCCGATCAGCAACCCGGCCGCCCGCACCGCCGCGCTGCTCGCGGGCGACGTCGACCTGGTGGAAGACCCGCCGACCGACGACCTTGAGCGCCTGAAGAAGGAGCCCAAGCTCACGGTCGAGACCAAGGCGTCGAACCGCATCATCTATGTCGCGCTCGACCAGAACGGCGAGACCACGCCCGGCATCACCGACACCAACGGCAAGAACCCGCTGCTCGACAAGCGCGTGCGTGAAGCGCTGTCGCTGGCCATCGATCGGCAGGCGCTCGTCTCGCGCACCATGGGTGGCGTCGCGACGCCGGCCGCGCAGCTGCTGCCCTACCCGATGTTCGGTGCGAGCAAGAACCTGGTGACCGCGGCCAAGCCGAACCCCGAGAAGGCGAAGGCGCTGCTCAAGGAAGCCGGCTACCCGAACGGCTTCACGCTGGTGCTGGGCACGCCCAACGGCCGCTACATCAACGACAGCAAGGTCGCACAGACGCTGGCCGCGATGTGGACGCGCATCGGCGTCAAGACCTCGATCGACGCCAACGCGACGGCCGTGTTTTTCAAGAACCGCGACAGCTACGTCTACAGCGCCTATCTGGCCGGCTGGGGCACGGCGACCGGCGAGATGTCGAACACGCTGAACTCGCTGCTGGTCACGCCCAACAAGGAAAAGGGCGTGGGCACGACCAACCGCAGCCGCTATTCCAACCCCGCCATGGACAAGCTGGTCGAAGAGTCCGCCACGCAGATGGACGACGCCAAGCGCGCTGCCACGCTGGCCAAGGCCAGCGAGGTCGCGATGGCCGATTTCGCGATGCTGCCGATCCACTTCGAGCACTCGGTGTGGGCCATGAAGAAGGACGTGAGCTTCAAGGGTCGCGCCGACCAGCAGACGATGATCCAGTACGCCGTGCCCGCCAAGAAGTAAGCCGGTGCTGGCCTTCATCATCCGCCGCCTGCTGCAGGCGGTGCTCGTCATGGCCGTCATGTCGGGTCTGGTCTTCGTCGGCCTCTACGTCGTCGGCGATCCGGTGTCGATGATGGCGAGCGCCGAAGCCACCGACCTCGAGCGCGACGAGCTTCGCGCCAACTTCGGGCTCGACAAGCCGCTGTGGCAGCAGTACGGCATCTTCATGTCGCATGCGCTGCAGCTGGACTTCGGCAAGAGCTTCCTCACCGGCCAGTCGGCCATGGGGCTCATCCTGGAGCGCATGCCCGCCACACTGGAGCTGGCCGTGGTGTCGATGGGCCTGTCGATGCTCATCGGCGTGCCGCTGGGCATCTGGGCCGGGCTGCGGCCGAACGCGATCAGCACGCGCGGCATCATGACCGGCTCGGTGCTGGGTTTCTCGCTGCCCAACTTCTGGGTCGGGCTGATGCTGATCATGGTGTTTGCGGTGTACCTCGGCTGGCTGCCGGCCAGCGGGCGCGGTGCGACGCGACACATCGGGCCGCTCGACCTGAGCGTGCTCACGCTCGACGGCTGGTCGCGCCTGGTGCTGCCGGCCGTGACCATCGCACTGGCCAAGGCCGCGCTCATCATCCGCGTGACCCGTGCCGCCACGCGCGAGGCACTGCCGATGGACTACATCAAGTTCGCGCGCGCCAAGGGCCTGGGCTGGAGCCGCATCCTGCGCGTGCATCTGCTCAAGAACATCATGATCCCGATCATCACGGTGGGCGGGCTGGAGTTCGGCCAGGTGGTCGCCTTCGCGGTGGTCACCGAAACCATCTTCGCGTGGCCCGGCATGGGCAAGCTGCTGCTCGATTCCATCATCACGCTCGACCGCCCGGTGGTGGTGGCCTACCTTATCCTCATCGTGTTCTTCCTCGTGATGCTGAACCTCGCGGTGGACATCCTCTATTCGGTGCTCGACCCGCGCGTGCGGCTGCAGGGAGCCAAGGCATGAACGACACGACCCTTCAAGTCGCGGGCATTTCGCCCCCCGAGGCCTTGCCCGAGATCATTGCCGAAGGCCCGGTGGCCGCGCTGCCGCCGCCCGAGACGCCGTGGCAGCGCTTCCGCCGCGAGTTCATGGCGAACAAGCTGGCGGTGTTCGGGCTGGTGCTGCTGGCGCTGGCGGTGTTCGTCGCGGTGTTCGCGCCGTGGATCTCTCCGCAGAACCCGTACGACATCGGCAAGCTCGACATCTTCGATTCGAAGCTGCCGCCGGGCAGCCGGGATGCGGCCGACACCATGACCTACTGGCTGGGCACCGACGGCCAGGCGCGCGACCTGCTCTCGGCCATCTTCTACGGTCTGCGCACCAGCCTGATGGTGGGCGGCATTTCGGTGGCTGCGGCGTTGGCCATCGGCAGCGTGGTCGGCCTGGCCGCCGCCTACTTCGGCGGCTGGATCGACGCGCTGCTGATGCGCATCGTCGACATCCAGCTGTCGTTCCCGGCCATCCTCGTCGCGCTGATCCTGCTGGCGATCCTGGGCAAGGGCGTCGACAAGGTGATCATCGCGCTCATCATCGTGCAGTGGGCCTACTTCGCGCGGGCCGCGCGCGGCGCGGCGCTGGTGGAGCGCGCCAAGGAATACGTCGAAGCCGCGCAGTGCATGTCGCTCGGCTGGCCGCGCGTGCTGTTGCGCCACATGCTGCCCAACTGCCTGCCGCCACTGATCGTGATCGCGACCATCGACCTGGCGCACGCCATCGCGCTGGAGTCGACGCTGTCCTTCCTCGGTGTCGGCGTGCCGGTGACCGAGCCGTCTTTGGGCATGCTGATCGCCAACGGCTTCGAGTTCTTGCTGTCGGGCAACTACTGGATCTCGTTCTTCCCGGGCATCGCACTGGCGCTGTCGATCGTGGGTATCAACCTGGTGGGCGACCATCTGCGCGACATCCTGAACCCGCACAACGCGCACTGAGCATGACGATGGAATCCAAGATGTCCAACGCCACGCCCGTGCTCGAGGTGCAGGGCCTGCAGACCCACTTCTTCACCCACGGCGGCGTGGTCAAGGCGGTCGACGGCGTCGACCTGCGCGTGCATGCCGGCGAGATCCTCGGGCTGGTCGGCGAGTCCGGCTCGGGCAAGAGCATCACCGGCTTCTCGGTCATCGGCCTGATCGATGCGCCCGGCCGCATCGCCGGCGGCCACATCCGCTACCTCGGCGAAGAGCTGGTCGGTGCCACGGAGCAGCGGCTGCAGAAGCTGCGCGGCAAGGAGATCGCGATGATCTTCCAGGACCCGATGATGACGCTCAACCCGGTGCTGCGCGTCGACACGCAGATGGTCGAGGCGATCCATGCGCATGAGAAGGTGAGCGCCAAGGCCGCGCTGGCGCGTGCGCGCGATGCGCTCGCGATGGTCGGCATCCCGTCGCCCGAAGAGCGGCTGCAGACCTATCCGCACCAGCTGTCGGGCGGCATGCGCCAGCGCGTGGCGATCGCCATCGCGCTGCTCAACCGGCCCAAGCTGATCATTGCCGACGAGCCGACCACGGCGCTCGACGTGACCATCCAGGCGCAGATCCTCTACGAAGTGCAGAAGCTGTGCCGCGAGACCGGCACCGCGATGATCTGGATCACGCACGATCTGGCCGTGGTGTCGGGCCTGGCCGACCGCATCGCCGTGATGTACGCGGGGCGCATCGTCGAGAGCGGTGCGACGGCCGACGTGATCCGCGCGCCGTCGCACCCGTACACGCGCGGGCTGATCGATTCGATTCCGACGCGCGCCACGCACGGCACGCTGCTGCGGCAGATTCCGGGCATGACGCCGTCGTTGCTGCACCTGCCGCAAGGCTGCGCCTTTAGACCGCGCTGCAGCCATGCGACCGACACCTGCCTGGCCGTGCCGCAGCCCGAACCCGCACCCGCGGGCAAGACGGTGCGCTGCTGGCACATGCTGACGCCCGAGATGGCTTGAACATTCAATGGAAACCCTTCTCGAACAACCGACTCCCGTGACCACTGGCACACCGCTGCTGCAGCTGCAGGGCATCTCCAAGCGCTTCGTGCAGGACATCGACCTGGCCGGGCGCATCGCGAACCTGATGGGCGCGGACAACCGCGCGTCCGTCGTGCACGCCGTGGCCGACGTCGACCTCGAGATCCAACCCGGTGAAGTGATCGGCGTCGTCGGTGAATCCGGCTGCGGCAAGTCGACGCTGGGCCGCGTCATCGCCGGCATCAACCCGCCGACCGAAGGCACCGTCAGCTACCTCGGCAAGCCGATCGCCGACATGAACGCGACCGAGCGCCGCGCCTGGGGCCTGGGCGTGCAGATGATCTTCCAGAATCCGATGGCCTCGCTCAACCCGCGCATGCGGGTGATGGACATCGTGGGCGAAGCGCCGGTGGTGCACGGCCTGGTGAAGGCCAAGGACAAGGCCGAGTACGTCGGCGCGCTGATGCGGCAGGTCGGGCTCGACCCTGATTACGCGCAGCGCTACCCGCACCAGTTCTCGGGCGGGCAGCGACAGCGCATCGGCATCGCGCGCGCACTGGCGCTCAAGCCGCGGCTGATCGTCTGCGACGAAGCCGTGGCCGCGCTCGATGTGTCGATCCAGGCGCAGGTGCTCAACCTGTTCCTGGCGCTGCGCCGCGAGTTTGACCTGACCTATCTCTTCATCAGCCACAACCTCGGCGTGGTGGGGCATGTGTCGGACCGCGTGGTCATCATGTACCTCGGCCGCATCGTCGAAGTGGCACCGACCGAGACCATCTTCAGCGCGCCGAACCATCCGTACACGCAGGCGCTGCTGTCCGAGCTGCCGACGCTCGAAACGACGCGCCGCGCCTACCAGCCGATCAAAGGCGAACTGCCATCCCCCCTGGCGCCACCCCCTGGCTGCGCCTTTCACCCGCGCTGCCCACACGCGATGCCGCGCTGCCAGGTCGAGGCGCCGCTGCTGCGCACGCTGCAGCCCGGCCACACCAGCGCGTGCCACCTCAACGATCTCTCTGCATGACCGCATCGACACCTGTTCTCCCGAGCGTCCCCACGCCGTTCCCGCCCTTCACGCTGCGCTTGCCCGAAGGCGAGCCGGTGCCGCTGATTTGCGATTCGCCGCACAGCGGAACGAAATACCCCGACGACTTCGGCTACGCCGTGCCTTTCGACCTGCTGCGTGCCGGCGAAGACACCGATGTGCATGTGCTGTGGGACGCGCTGCCTTCCGTCGGCGCCACGCTGCTGGCGGCCGAGTTCCCGCGCGCCTACGTCGACCCGAACCGCGACATTGAGGACATCGACGCGGGCATGCTCGCCGGGCCCTGGCCGACGCCACTCAGCCCCAGCGAGAAGACGCGCCTGGGCATCGGCCTGATCTGGCGCGACGCGAAGAAGAACGGCAAGGGCGCCATCTACGACCGCAAGTTGCCGGTGGCCGAGATCCAGAACCGCATCGCGACCTACCACGCGCCGTACCACGCCGCCATGCGCGAACACATCGAGACGGCCTATGCGCGCTTTGGCGCCGTGTGGCACCTGAACCTGCATTCGATGCCCGCCGATTCGTACGAGGCTCTGCAGATCCAGAGCGACCATCCGCTCGCGGACTTCGTGCTGGGCGACCGCGACGGGACCACCGCGGCGCCCGAGTTCACCGCGCTGGTGGCCGAGACGCTGAAGAAGCGCGGCTTCAGCGTGGCCATCAACGACCCGTTCAAGGGCGTCGCGCTGATCGCCCGCCTGGGCCGGCCGGCCGAGCGGCGCCACAGCCTGCAGGTCGAGGTGAACCGCCGCCTCTACATGAACGAAATCACCCGCGAGCGCAGTGCAGGCTTCGATGCCCTGCAAGATGCGCTCAAAGGCGTCTCCCAAGACATCGCCACCTACGTGAAGGACCACCTGAAATGACCGTCATCGCCGACATCGAAGACAAGCACGCCGAGTTCACCGCGCTGCGCCGCGACATCCACGCGCACCCCGAGCTCGCCTTCAAGGAAACGCGCACCTCCGACCTGGTGGCCGAGCGCCTCGCGGCCTTGGGCATCGAGGTGCACCGCGGTCTGGGCACCACAGGTGTCGTCGGCGTGCTGCACGGCACGCGCGGCCCCGGCGAGCGCGCCATCGGCCTGCGCGCCGACATGGACGCGCTGCCCATGCCCGAGCACAACCGCTTCCTGCATGCGTCGAAGAACCCCGGCCGCATGCACGGCTGCGGCCACGACGGCCACACCGCGATGCTGCTGGGCGCGGCGCACTACCTGGCGACGCACCGCGACTTCGAAGGCACCGTCAACTTCATCTTCCAGCCGGCGGAAGAGGGTGGCAACGCCGGCGCCAAGGCCATGATGGACGACGGCCTGTTCGACAAATTCCCGTGCGAAGAGATCTACGGCATCCACAACATGCCGGGCTTCGAGGTCGGCCACTTCGCCTTCCGCAAGGGGCCGACGATGGCGTCGAGCAACCGCTTCGACATCATCGTGCGCGGCACCGGCGGCCACGCGGCGCAACCGCACAAGTCGGTCGACACCATCGTGATCGCGGCGCAGATGGTCGGCGCGCTGCAGACGCTGATCTCGCGCCACAAGAACCCGATCGACGTCGCGGTGGTGAGCGTCACGCAGATCCATGCCGGCGATGCCTACAACGTGCTGCCCGGCGAAGCCGTGATCAAGGGCACCGTGCGCACCTTCAGCACCGAGGTGCTCGACGACATCGAGGCCAACATGCGCCGCATCGCCGAGATGCTGCCGCAGGCGCACGGCGGCACCGGCGAGCTGAAGTTCCACCGCGCCTACCCGCCGCTGGTCAACTGGGACGCGCAGACCGACTTCGCCATGCAGGTCGCCAAGGACACCTTCGGCGCCGACAAGGTCGACGGCAACACGCCGCAGCACGGCGGCGCCGAGGACTTCTCGTTCTACCTGCAGAAGGTGCCGGGCTGCTACCTCTTCGTCGGCAACGGCGGCGGCGGCCACCGTGAAGAGACCTACCACGGCATGGGCCCGTGCGAGCTGCACAACCCGAACTACGACTTCAACGACGCGTTGCTGCCGGTGGGGTCGACCTACTGGGTGCGGCTGGTCGAGGCTTTCTTCGCGCGCGAGTGACGATCAGAAATCGACCGTGGCCGACACCATCAACGTACGCGGCCGGCCCAGGTACAGCCAGCTTCCTGAACCGCTGGCCCAGTAGTCGCGCCCGAGCAGATTCTCGATACCCGCCCTGAGCACGAGGGGCCGGTCCCAGGCCTTGGTGGCATAGCGTGCGCCGACGTCCCAGCGCGTCCAGCCCGGCACACTGCGCGAGTTGGCCGCGTCCAGGTATTGCGAACTGGTCGAGATCATTCGTGCGGTCAAGGTGAGGCCGGGGGCCGAGGGAACGTCGTATTCGCCACCCAGGTTCAGTTGCCAGCGCGACACGTTCGGCGCGAGGTTGCCATCGTTGACGCCGCCATCCGTGTGGGTCAGGCGGCCATCGGTGTAGGCGATGCCTCCGAGCAGGCGGACGCCGCGTGCCAGTTCGCCGAAAAGCCCGAGCTCGGCGCCGCGGTTGCGCTGCTCGCCAGCCACCTGGTACGTGAAACTGCCGTCGGGGTTGCCAACCACCAGCCCGCTGGGCTTCTGAATCTGGAACAGCCCGGCCGTGACCGCGAAGCGACCGAAATCGTATTTCGCACCGACCTCGTACTGCTTGGTCTTGATCGGCGGGAACACCTCGTTGGCGTTCGTCGTTCCGATCGGGGCGGTATCCCCCTTGCTGAGCCCTTCGATGTAGTTGCCGTAGAGGGAAAGGTTCGCCTGCGGCTTGAACAGCACGGCGAGCACCGGTGTGACCGCGCTCTTGTCGTGCGTGGTCATCCCCACACCCGTGCTCGTGTCGTAGTTGATGTACTTCACCTGCTGATGGCGTGCACCGAGCGTCACGGCCACACGATCGTCAAGGAAAGAGACCGTGTCGGAGATTGCCACGGACGGCAGACGCAGTGAATCGGTCATCGGTGGCTTGGAGGAGAAGCCCGCGATCGACGGGGCGGCCACCGAAGGACCGGCGTACATGTTCGTGTCGAAGCTGGCGAACCCGTAGTAGTCCGTCGTGAAGCCATGCTCCTGCTTCAAATAGGCGGCACTGAGGTTGATCTGGTGCTTCACGCCGGCGGTGCGCAGCGTTCCGCGCAGCCCGCCCTGGACCGTCCTGTAATTCTGAAAGTCGGGCCAGTAGTACACCGTGGCTTGCGCGTTGCCCTGGGTGTCGGCCACGATGACGTCCGTGGACAGGTATCGGAACCGGTTGTTGCTACCGCCCGCGGCACCGTAGAGCGTCCAGTCGGGCGCCAGGTCGTACTCCGCCTTGGCCAGAAAATAATCGCTCCTGGTTTTGGAAAACTCCCAGTCCTGCGCCAGTCGCCCGCGAGCACTGGGCGGCCGTGGAATGTCGATGCCGTCGGCGATGCCGAAACCTCCCGCCCCCTGTGGCGCTTCATTGTTCAGGCGCTGGTGGCCAGCATCCAGGGACGCCCGGAGCCGGTCGCCCCGGTAGTCCAGGCCGATGGTTGCCGCACCCAGTTCCACCGACTGCCCGCGCGTGGCGGTGCTGCCGTCGCGGTAGACCCCGTTGAACCGCACACCCCACTGCTTGTCTTCCCCGAAGCGCCGGCTCACGTCGATGTGTCCACCCAGGATGCCGTTAGACAGGTAGGTGCTCGTGAGCCGGGTCAGCGGCTCGTCGCCGGCCCGCTTGGGAACGATGTTGATCGCGCCACCCGCCGCGTCGTAAGGTGCCATGCCATTGAGCAAGGCGTTCGGGCCCTTGAGCACCTCGACCCGCTCGGCGGTCTCGACCGGCAGCGTTCGGCTGGGTGCGATGCCGTAGAGGCCATCGAACAGCACGGAATTCTGGATGGAAAAGCCTCGAATCATGAAGGAGTCGCCGGCACCGGCTGCATTCGTCAGGCCGTAGGAGAGCGTGCGCACCGAAGGATCATTGGCCAGGACGTCCGCGACGGTGATGGCCTGCTGGTTCTCTATCAGTTCGGCGGTGTAGCTCGTGATGCTGAACGGTGTGTCCATCACATCCTTGTTGCCCAGCATGCCGACGCGGCTGCCCCGTGCGACCTGGCCGCCGGCATAGGGCAAGGGCAATTCACCGGTGTCGGCCGTGGCCGTCACCGTGACGGACGGCAGGGTCTGCGCAGCACCGGCGCCCGCACTGCGGATGATGATCGTCCGGCCCTCCGGCTGCGCTTCGAGCCCGCTTCCCGCCAGCAGATGGGCCAGGGCCTGCCCCAGGGTGAACGTCCCTTTGACGGCCGGGGCGGTCTTGCCGGACACCAGCGCCTGGGGAAATGCGATCGGCATGCCGGTCACGGCAGCCAGTTCGTTCAGCGCATCGCCCAGTGGCTGCGCGGCCATGGCCACGGCGACAGTCCTGCTCTCCTGCGCGGGTTGAGCGTGAACGAGAGCCGGTGCCGACAGGGCCATGGCGACGGCAAGGGCAAGCGGGGCGGGACGGAGACGGGACGGGTGCGGGTGACGCATCGGGATGGCTTCCTTGGTCGGGACGGAGATGAAAAAAATTCCACTACCAAGAAAGACGCACGGCCTGGCGATTCGGACACCCCGCGCCCGAACTTTTTCGCCCTCGTCAGCGGGCGCCGACCACGTCCCGGCTGCCGTCGGCGCGGCCGACCAGGGTGACGGGCAGGAGGGATGGCAGCACTTTCGCCAGTTCCTCCGGGTGCGACACCTCGAACGAACCGCCGATGCGCAGATCGGCGATCTTCGGATCCGACACCACCAGCCGGGTGGGGCCGTAGCGTTCCATCTCCCGGATCGCCTCGGCCAGCGGCGTGTTCGAGAAGCGGATCAGTCCCTTGCGCCACAACGCCACGCTGCTGACCGGCACGGCAGCGACCGCTTCGAGCGCGCCGGAAGCGCTCACCCGGACCGACTGCCCCGCGGTGAGCGCGGCCATCGACGTGCTTCGCTCCGGCCTGACCCTGCTTTCGACCAGCACCTTGCCTTCCTCGACCGCGACCTCGACCGCCCGAGGCTGGCCTTCCGGGCCCACGTAGCGCACGGAGAAGCGTGTGCCAACCACGGTGATCCGCGCGGGGCCGGCCGTCACGCGAAAAGGCCTGCCGGCGTCTGGCGAGATGGCGAACATGGCCTGGCCCTCGTCCAGCCGTGCCTCGCGCCGGTCGCGGTACAGCGCGACGTCGGTGCGCGTGACGGCGTCGAGCCTCACTTCGCTGCCGTCGGGCAAGACCGTGTCGAACTGCTGGCCGTGGTTCGTGGCGTAGTGGTTCGCGAAGGTGGGCTGATGCCATTGGTGCCAGCCGACCCCGCCAGCGGCCAGCAGCAGGCAGCAGGCCGCCAGGCCCGTCGCCCCGCGCCCTGCCCAGAATCTCCGCGACGGTGCGCGTTCGGGTCGCGGCGTCGGCCGGGGAGCGGCGGGGTGGGGGCGATGCGCCTGCAGGGGCGCTTGCGGCTCCGAGGGCGCACGCAGGTGCGCGACCGCTTCGGCCGGCAGCTTGCGCACCGCGGCATGGCTGTGGTCCAGCGCTGCGTAGGCGGCCGCATGGGCGGGATCGTCCGACAGCCATTGCTGGAACTGCGCCTCCTCGGCCGCCCCGAGGCCATCTTCGCGCCGGGTGTGCCACTCGGCAGCGGCCGAGAGGGCCGGGTCGAGTGTCCGCATGAAGGCCTCGTGCTCGCGCGCCTCGATCGTGTCATCGATGGGCCTGCCGGCGTGGGGAGCGGTGCGCTTGAATCGACTCATCTTGCATTGTCCAGGACACGTCGGCGGTCGGCGCAGACGGCCTTGCCGCGCGTGACGTACTGCTTGACCATGCTCAGGGAGACGCCCATGCGGTCGGCAATGTCTTGCTTGGACATGTCATCGAAGACATACAGGCTGAACGCTTCGCGACAGCGGGGAGGCAGTGACTCGATGGCCTGAAGATAAGCCCGAACCGCTTCCGTCGATGCATAGACCGCCTCGGGCTGCAGATGCGACGGAGCGATCGGTCGGAGTCCCTCGTCCAATCCGTCGATGTCGTCGGCGTCCCTGACGGCCGCGCGTCGGTCCATGTCCACCTTGGCATGCGTGGCGACCCGTTGCAGCAACGCCGCCGGATGCTGGATGGTCTGGCCGGCTTGCTGCATCGCGAACACGCGCGCGAAGCTCTCCTGCGCAAGGTCTGCCGCCGTATCGCGATCCCTCGTCTTGCGCAGGCAAAAATTCAGCAGGTCACGGTAGTAGCGGGTGAGCACGGTCCAGCCAGGGTCAAGGAACGACGGCTTTCCAAGCGCGCGAGCCCGGCCCGGGAAGGCAAGGCATGCAGGCAGCGCGCTCAGAAGCAGGATCATCCCGATGCACGGCGTGGCGGTGGCTGGCAGGGGCCCGTGGCATGCGCCATGGTGGACCCGGGGAGGCGGCCCCCACACACGTGGGGACCCAGCTCTCTGTGGCATCAGATGAGATCGAAAGAATCCGAAATCTTACCCCGCGCGGGCCAGCCGCAGCGCCGGCGGCCGTCAGTCGGCTGGCGTGAGCCCGGTCGTCACGGCGCCCGGCACCGACTCCCGCATCGCTTCCACGAAACGCCGCAGCTTCGCCGGGTAGTGGCGCGCGTACGGGTACACCAGGTGCATTGGCAGCGGGCTGGCGCGCCATTGCGGCGTCAGGTGCACCAGCCGCCCGGCGGCCAGGTCGTCGGCCACCGCCCAGGCCGACACCACGCTCACGCCCAGGCCCATCAGCGTGGCGTTGCAGGTGGCGTAGAGACTGTCGGTGCTCAGGCGGGGGGTGATCGGCACGCTGTGCCGTTCGCCGCTCTGCACATGGGTCAAGGTGATGTCGGTCCGGTAGAAACTGCGCAGCGCCAGCCAGGGCAGGGCCGCCAGGTCCTTCGCATGCGATGGCGCCGGCCCCTCGCCGAGCACCGACGGCGCCGCCACCACGATGCGCGGCACCTCGGCCAGCTTGATGGCGACCAGTTGCGGGTCGTTCACTTCGCCGACATGGATCGCGCAATCCACCGCGTCGGCGATGAAGTCGGGTGCGCGGTCGTGCAGCAGCCAGTCGACCGACATGCGCGGGTAGCGGCGCAGGTACCCGGCCAGCGGACCGACCAGCACGTTCTGGCCGAAGGCATGCGGCGCCACCACGCGCAGCGTGCCTTCGGGCTCCGCCCCCGCGCCGCGCAGGTCGGATTCGAAGCTGTCCCAGGCGGCGATCAGTTCCTTGGCCCGCGCGAAGCAGCGCTCGCCGTCCTCGGTGAGCTTCATGGCGTGCGTCGAGCGGCTCAAGAGGCGCATGCCCAGCGAGCGCTCGAGCGCCTGCAGACGGCGACTCACCGTCGGCTGGGTGGCGCCCAATTGCGCCGCCGCGGCCGACAGGCTGCCGGCCTCGACGATGCGCACGAAGGTCTGCATCAGCTGGATGCGGTCGCCGACCGTGCCGGGCGGGAAGGGCGGTGCGGGGGCGGCGGACGGTGATGGGGCAACGGGGGCGGTGGAGCGAGGCATTGGATCCTTTGCATGCGCAGAACGTATAAGCATTTTGCACGCGCCACCCCTACCGCACGACGCACTTCTTCCGCACACTCCGACCCGGTCTTTCGAATTCAAGGGTTTACCACTATGTCTCACATTCAAGCCACGCATACACCCGGCGCTCCGGCTGCGGCGCCTGCGCTGCCCGCCTCGCTGGTCCTGCTGCTTGCCACCGGCGCCGGCCTGGCGGTGGCGGCGCTCTACTACTCGCAGCCGATGCTCGGCGTGCTGGGCGCCGACATCGGCGCCTCGGCCCGCGCAGTCGGCTTCGTGCCGACGCTCACGCAGCTCGGCTACGCGCTGGGCATCCTGCTGCTCGCGCCGCTGGGCGACCGCTACGACCGCCGCCGCATCATCCTGATGAAGGCCGCGGTGCTCTGCGTCGCGCTGCTGCTGGCCGGTGCCGCGCCATCGATCGCAGTGCTGCTGGTCGCCAGCCTGGTGATCGGCCTGTCGGCCACGCTGGCGCAGGACATCGTGCCGGCCGCCGCCACGCTGGCGCCGGAGGCGAGCCGCGGCAAGATCGTCGGCACCGTCATGACCGGGCTGCTGCTGGGCATCCTGCTGTCGCGGGTGGTCAGCGGCTTCGTCGCCGAGCATTTCGGCTGGCGCACGATGTTCATCGCCGCCGCGCTGAGCATCGCGCTGATCGGCGCCGCCGCCTGGCGCGGCCTGCCGCGCTTCCGGCCGACCACCCAGCTGAGCTACGGCGCGCTGATGGGCTCGCTGGTCAAGCTGTGGAAGCGCCATGGTGCCCTGCGCCGCGCCACCTTCGCGCAAGCGCTGCTGTCGATCGGCTTCAGCGCCTTCTGGTCGACCCTGGCCGTGATGCTGCACGGCGAGCCCTTTCACCTGGGCAGCGCGGCCGCCGGCGCCTTCGGCCTGGCCGGTGCGGCCGGTGCGCTGGCGGCACCGATCGCCGGACGCATCGCCGACAAGCGCGGCCCCGAACTGGTCACCCGCCTCGGTGCGTCGCTGGTGCTGGCGTCCTTCGCGGTGATGGCGCTCGCGCCGTGGATGCAGCCGCATGCGCAGCTGGGCCTGCTGGTGGTGGGCGCCATCGGCTTCGACCTGGGCATCCAGGCCACGCTGATCGCGCACCAGACCATCGTCTACAGCATCGAGCCGGCCGCTCGCAGCCGCCTCAACGCGGTGCTGTTCGTCGGCATGTTCCTGGGCATGGCGCTCGGCTCGGCGCTCGGTGCGCTGATGCTGGCGCAGTGGGGCTGGATGGCGGTGGTCGGCCTGGCCGCCGCGTCGGCGGCCGGTGCGCTCGCCGTGCGCCTCTGGCCGGGTGCGGCGCAGGCGCACTGAGCCGGGCGGACGTTCAGGGCTGGCGCACGAACTTCTGCGCCCGCTTGCCGGTGTCGACTTCGCCGGCGTACAGATGGCCTTGCGAATCGACAGCCAGGTCGTGCACCCAGTGCAGTTCGCCGGCGTAGCGGCCCGGCCGGCCGGCACTGCCGACCACCGCGCCGGTCTCGCGCAGCAGCGTGAGGATCTGGTTGTTGCGGCCGTCGGCCATGTGCAGAAAGCGCTGTTGCGGGTCGCGCGACAGCACCAGGTCCCACACCGCGCCGTTGCCCGCGGTCAGCGGCTCGACCGAGAACTCCTTGACGTAGCTGCCGTCCTTGCGGAACACCTGCACACGGTTGTTGAGCCGGTCGCACACGTACACCAGCCCGTCACGCGCCACGCGCACGCAGTGCACCGGGCTGCCGAAGGTGGTGAGCTGCGTGGCGGTCGGCGGTGCGGTGCGGCGGCCATCGGGCTGGCCGACCGCGATCGGCGGCTTGCCGTAGGCGCCCCAGTGGCGTTTGTAGGCGCCGGTCTCCGAATCGAACACGATCACGCGGTTGTTGTGGTACCCGTCGGCCACGTACACCTCGCGCGAATCGACGTCGACCTCGACCCCCGCAGCGCGGCCCAGGCGCGTGGTGTCGGCGCTGCCGGTCTGCGGGCCGACCTTGCCGATCTGCAACACGAAGCGGCCCTCGGGCGTGAACTTGAGCACCTGGCCGTCGTTGTTGCCATTGCCGGTGATCCAGACGAAGCCCTTGGCATCGACGTGCATGCCGTGCTCGTTCTCGGGCCAGTTGTAGCCGGCGCCGGCGCCGCCCCAGGCGCGCAACAGCGTGCCGGCGGCATCGAATTCCAGCACCGACGGGGCAGGTAAGCAGCACTTCGACAGCGGCGGGTTGAGCGCCGCGCCGCGCTCGTCCTCGGTCAGCGTCCCCGGGCGCTGCAGCACCCAGATGTGGTCCTGCGCGTCGGTCGCGATGCCGCTGACCTGGCCGAGGATCCAGTTGTTGGGCAGGGGCTTGGGCCAGTTCGGGTCGACGCGGAAGGTCGGCGCCGCCACGTTGCTCGCCGACGTGGCGCAACTCGCCAGGGCGACGATCGCGGCCGTGGTGGCGAGGGCGCGCGCTGCGTGCGCCGCCATGCGTGAAGTGAAGCTCATGTCTCGCGTCTCCTGTTGTTCTCGAGGAGATCGATCATCACGGCGCTTCGGCCGCATCACAACCGGTAGCGCCTTGCGCCGGCTGATCGTTTACCCGGCTTCCTCAGCTTGGGACGAACAGCGCCGGGTCGACCATCGTGCGGTTGAGCATCACGCCCCAGTGCAGGTGCGGCCCGGTCACGCGGCCGGTGGCGCCCACGGCGCAGAAGCGGTCGCCGGTCTGCAGCATGTCGCCGACCTTCACGTCGATGGCGCTCAGGTGGCAGTACATGCTCAGCAGGCCGCGGCCGTGGTCGAGCCACACCGTGCCGCCGTTGAAGAAGTAGTCGCCGGTGTCGATCACGCGGCTGGGCAGCGGGGCGCGCACGGGCGTGCCGGTGCCGGCGGCGATGTCCATGCCGCTGTGCGGATTGCGCGACTGGCCGTTGAACACGCGGCGCAGGCCGAAGGAGCTCGAGCGTCGGCCGGGCACCGGCACCGCCATTTTCAGGTCGGCCGGCAGCGCCTCGGTGAAGGTCGCCATCACGGTTGCCTGGTGGTCGCGCTCGCGCTCGTAGCGTGCCTGGTCGGCGGCCGACAGGTCGACCGTGCCGGGCGCCACCTTCAGGCGCTGCTCGCTGTAGCGCTTGGGGGCGATGGTGTAGCCGACTTCGCGCGGCGGCCGGCCTTCTGCGCGCACCCCAATGTGCGCCGTCCCGGCCGCGGCCGCGAGCGGAATGCCGACCAGCGCGGTCCATTCGATTGCGTCGCCGACGACCAGCAACGGCACGTCGCCGCCGGCAAAGGCTGCCGGCCGCGCCGCGGCCGGACCGAGCGACAGCCGCGCCACGCCGCCGGGCACGGCCAGCGCATGCGGCCACACCTCGGTTGCGGTTGTGGCGGGCGGGGCCGCGTGCACGGAGCGGGCCGGCAGCAAGAGCGCAGCGAGGCTGCCGAGAACGGCGGTGCGGCGAAGGATCGGTGTCGTGGATTGGATGTGCGTGCGGACCATCGGGCGAGTCTAGCGAGCACGCACGCGACAATCGGCCCCCGCGCCTCGAGCGCGGATAAACCAGGGAGAAAACACATGATCCACATCGCAAATTCAGCCACAGCCGCGCCGCTGCCACGCCTGCTCACCCTGCTGGCCACGGCCGGACTGCTGGCCGCCTGCGGCACGCGTACCCCGTCGGCCGAGCCGGCCGAGCCGCCACCGGCGGCAGCCACCGCACAGAACACCCTCGTGATGCCTCCGGTCGCCTACGGCACCACCAGCAAGGGGCTGCGCCTGTCGAAGTCGGACGACAACTGCGACGTGCCGGCGCTGTTGCGCCAGGCGGTCGAAGACCAGATGGAAGAGCCCTTGCTGTACCTGCTCGCGGCACCCACGGCCGGTGCCACGCCGGCGCCGGTGCTCAAGGTCGAAGTGACCGATCTGCTGGCCAACGCCGGCGGCCTGTACGGCGGCCCGAAGATCGTCGAACTGCGCGGCACGCTGCAGCGGCCCGGCACCGCGCCGGTCCACTTCACGGCGCAGCGCCAGATGTTCCTGTACTTCGGCCTGCCGCGCAGCACCTGCAGCATGGTGGGCACGGTGGCGTACAAGCTCGGCGGCGACATCCACGGGTGGTTGAAGAAGCCGGTCGACGGCGCTTTCCTCGGCGAACGCTGAGCCTTCAGCCGGCCCAGGCGCCCGGCGCCAGGCCGTCCAGCGTGTGTGGCCCGATGGCCGCGCGGATCAGCCGCAGCGTCGGGTGCCCGACGGCCGCCGTCATGCGCCGCACCTGGCGGTTGCGGCCTTCCTTGATGGCGAGCTCGATCCAGGTGGTGGGAATGGCCTGGCGCACCCGGATGGGCGGGTCGCGTTCCCACAGGCCGGGCGGCGGGTCGATGCGCTGCGCACGGGCCGGGCGCGTCGGGCCGTCGTTGAGCGTCACGCCATCGCGCAGGGCGGCCAGCGCCGCGTCGTCGGGCATGCCCTCCACCTGCACCCAATACACCTTCTCCATCTTGAAGCGCGGATCGGCGATCTGCGCCTGCAGCTGGCCGTCGTCGGTCAGCAGCAGCAGGCCTTCGCTGTCGGCGTCGAGGCGGCCGGCGACGTACACGCCGGGCAGGTCGATGAAGTCCTTGAGCCCCTGCCAGCGGCCTTCGGGCGTGAACTGGCTGAGCACGCCGTAGGGCTTGTTGAAGCGGAGGAGGCGGGGAGCGACGGAAGACACCATGGGGCGCCGAGGATAGCGCCCGCCGGCTTCACGCGAGCTTCTGATCCTCGCGTTTCGCCTCTTCCATCGCCTCCGGTTCCAGTTCCTCGGCCGAGCGGTTCAGGTGGATGAAGACGCCCCAGCCCGCCAGCATCAAGCCAACGGCGGAGAAGACGGCCGCCGCATGGAGCATCAGTTCCGGCTTCTCGCGCGCCTTGAAGGTTGCGACCAGCGCCTCGACCGCGATGGCGACGACGATCACCACCAGAAAGCGCGACAGGAAGCGCCGCACCCGCGTCGGCGCGCTGATGTGGGCATCGCGGATCACTTCTTCCTCGGTGATCGTCTGCGAGATCTGCAGTGCGACGACCGCGGCGGCCAGCAGGCCCATCGCCTCGATGATGGCTTCACCGGCCGTGGTGTCGATGCTGCCCACCACCGCCATCCAGCCGTTGTGCGCCGCCACCACCATGAGCGCGATGCCGGCCGCGGCGAACAGCAGCGCCATCAGCGCATGGATGAGGGAGTACAGGCGCAGGAAGTGTTTCATCGGGAGATGCGGCTTGGAGCGAGAGCAGGCGTGCAGGATTCTGGCGCGCCGCACCGGCCCGGCCTGTCAGCCGGGGGCGCGAAGCGCGCAGAGCATCAGAGGTCCCAACCGGCGTCGTTGATGTGCCGGGCATAGACCGCCAGCACGATGCGTTCGGAGTGCACCAGGTAGTCGTTGAGCGCCGCGGCACCGCGGGCGAACTCGCCAGCTTCGGTCAGTTCGAGGATGTTCCGGTTCATGTCGACGTACGGCGCGTGCAGGAACTCCGGGTCGCGCAGCAGGCCGAAGGCCAGCCGCAGTTCGGCCAGTACCGACTCGAACAGCAGGTTGAGGCGTTCGCTGTCGGCCAGCTCGACCACCGCCCGGTGGAACTTCATGTTGGCGGTGCCCACGCCCAGCCAATCGCCGACGTCCCGGCAGCGCAGGGCGGTCTCCACCGCCTCGCGCATTTTCTTCTTGGCCGGATGGCGCGGGTAGGCCTGGGCCAGCGCCTGGCACTCGATGAGCCGCCGCACCCGGTAGATGTCGATGATCGCCGCGATGCTCGGGATGGCGACGAACACGCCGCGGTTGGGTGAATGCTTGACCAGCCCCTCCTTGGTCAGCATGCGGAACACCTCGCGCAGCGTGTTGCGCGAGATGCCCAGGCTGTCGCTCAAGGCCTGTTCCGACAGCCGCTGGCCGGGCGCGAATTCGCCCTGCGTGATCTTCTGGCGCAGCTGCTCGGCCGTCCGCTCGCTGAGGGTTTGCGTCGCGGCGATGGGCGAATCGGGGAGGGTCATGGCAAGCGGGCTCAAAGGGGAAAGAGGCGCCGTGGTTGTAGCAGGTTCTGTTCCTCGATCGCCCCTGGATGCTCAACAACTGCCGGGTTTTCACCTAGAAATTGGCACGCAATGTGCTTACAGAAAATCATGAATTGTTCAACAATTCATGCTGTTTGAGCCATTCATATGTTCGTATGGTTCAGTCAATCCTAAGAAATCATCCCAACACCTAGGAGTTACCGCCGTGCCTACCGAGATCAATCTGTGGCCCTTGCTGGGGGTCGCCGTCATCATTGCGGGCTTCGTCCTGCGCTTCAATCCGATGCTGGTGGTGATCGTCACCGCCATCGTCACCGCCTTCGCGGCGCACTTCCCGGTGGAGAAGATCCTCGCGACCATCGGCACCGGTTTCATCAAGACGCGCAACCTGCCGCTGATCATCCTGCTGCCTCTGGCGGTGATCGGCCTGCTCGAGCGGCACGGGCTGCGCCAGCATGCGCAGCGCTGGATCAGCAGCATCAAGTCCGCGACTTCGGGCCGCTTGTTGATCGTCTACCTCGGCGCGCGCCAGCTGACCGCCGCCGTCGGCCTCACCAGCCTGGGCGGGCACCCGCAAATGGTGCGGCCGCTGCTCGCGCCGATGGCCGAAGGTGCGGCCGAGGCCCGTTTCGGTGCGCTGCCGGAGAAGGTCCGCCACAAGCTGCGCGCCTATGCCGCTGCCACCGACAACGTCGGCCTGTTCTTCGGCGAAGACATCTTCGTGGCCTTCGGCGCCATCGTGCTGATGACCACCTTCCTGCGTGAAGCAGGCATCGACATCGAGCCGATCCACGTCGCGCTGTGGGGCATCCCGACGGCGATCTGCGCCTTCGTCATCCATGCCTGGCGCCTGCGCCGGCTGGACGGCTGGCTCGCGCGTGAACTGGCCGGGGCCACGCCGGCGGCGCCCGCAGCCAGCACCGCCAACCCCGCCGTGAAGGGCGCCTGACCATGACGCTCACCATCACGCACCTGTATTACCTCGTCGGCGCCATCCTCGCCATCACCGCGGTGATGACGCTGACCGACAAGCAGCATTCCAGGCGCTACTCGAGCGCCTTCTTCTGGGGCCTCTATTCGCTCGTGTTTCTCGTCGGCGACCAGCTGCCGCCCGTGTGGGTCGGTGTGGGCGTCGTCGTGATGGCGCTGATCGCGGCCTTCGGCGGCGTGGGCATCGGCCACCATGTGCCGCGCTCGGTCGAGCAGTACGCGGCCAGCGCCAAGCGGCTGGGCAACAAGCTCTTCATCCCGGCGCTGGCGATTCCAGTCGTGACGATGATCGGCACGCTGTCGGCCTCGCACCTCGTCATCGGCGGCACGCCGTTGCTCGACCCGAAGAACACCACGCTGGTGAGTCTGGGCATCGGCTGCATCGTGGCGCTGGCGCTGGCCTGCAAGATGACGAACGAGACGCCGGTGCAGGGCATCCGCGAATCGCGTCGCCTCACCGACGCCCTGGGCTGGGCGCTGGTGCTGCCGCAGATGCTCGGCATGCTGGGCCTGGTGTTCTCCGACGCCGGCGTGGGCAAGGCCGTGGCGCACATCACCACCAGCTACATCAACATGGACGTGCGCTTCTTCGCCGTCGTGGTGTACGTGGTCGGCATGGCGCTCTTCACCGTCATCATGGGCAACGGCTTCGCGGCCTTCCCGGTGATGACGGGCGGCGTGGGCATCCCGGTGCTGGTCGGCATGTACCACGGCAACCCAGCCGTGATGGCGGCCGTCGGAATGCTCTCGGGCTACTGTGGCACGCTGCTCACGCCGATGGCCGCCAACTTCAACATCGTGCCCGCGGCGCTGCTCGAGCTGCCCGACAAGAACGCGGTGATTCGCGCGCAGGTGCCCACGGCGCTCGCGCTGCTGACCTGCAACGTGTTCATCCTGTACTTCCTGATGTTCCGTTGAGGCCCGAATGAAGATGGACCTGAACAGCGACCTGGGCGAAAGCCTGGGCGCGTGGCGCATGGGCGACGACGACGCGATGCTCGGCATCGTGAGCAGCGCCAATGTGGCGTGCGGCTTCCACGCCGGCGATGCAGCCGGCATCCTGCAGACGCTGCGCCGCGCGGCCGAGCGCGGCGTGGCGGTCGGCGCGCATGTGGCCTACCCCGACCTCGCCGGCTTCGGCCGCCGCGCCATGGACGTGGCCAGCGCCGACCTGCAGGCCGACGTGATCTACCAGATCGGCGCGCTCAAGGGCCTGGCTGCGGCGGCCGGCACCACGGTGCGTTACGTCAAGCCGCACGGCGCCCTCTACAACACCATCGCGCACGACGAGCGCCAGGCGCGTGACGTGATCGCCGCCATCCGCGCGATCGACCCGTCGCTGGTGCTGGTCGGCCTGGCCGGCTCGCCGCTGCTCGGCTGGGCCCAGGCCAGTGGCCTGCACACCGTGGCCGAAGCCTTCGCCGACCGCGCCTACCTGCCCGACGGCTCGCTGGTTTCGCGCCGTGAGAAGGGCGCCGTGCTGCACGACGCGCACGAGGTGGCCGAGCGCATGCTGCGCCTTGCGACCAAGGGTGTCGTCACTGCCATCGACGGCAGCACCGTGCGCCTGCAGGCCGAGTCGGTCTGCGTGCACGGCGACAGCCCCGGCGCGGTCGAGTTGGCGCGCCAGGTGCGCGCATTGCTCGAACGCTCGGGCGTGGCGATTTGTGCCTTCGTGGAGGCGGGCCGATGATGCGCTTCCTGCACGTCAACCTCGACGCGCTGCTGGTCGAACTCGACGACCTGCCGCAGACGCTGGCGCTCTTGGCATCGCTGCAGGCCGAGCCCATCGACGGCATCGACGAACTGGTGCCGGCCGCGCGCACGATCATGGTCCGCTTCCGGCCGACCACCGTCACGCACGACGCCCTGGTCGAACGCATCGGGCGACGCAGCCTCGCCGGGCCGGTCGAACGTGCGAGCACGCGCGTCGAGATCCCGGTCGACTACGACGGCGAAGACTTGGGCGACGTCGCGCAGATGCTCGGCATCTCGCGCGACGAAGTCATCCGCCGCCACACCGGCAGCGACTACACCGTCGCCTTCACCGGCTTCGCGCCCGGCTTCGCCTACCTGAGCGGCGGCCATCCGAGCCTCGATGTGCCGCGCCGCACCACGCCGCGCACGCGCATCCCCGCGGGCGCGGTCGGGCTGGCCGGCCGGTTCAGCGGCGTCTACCCGCAGGCCAGCCCCGGAGGCTGGCAGATCATCGGCGTGACCACGACGCCGATGTGGGACCTGGGCCGCGACGTGCCTGCCTTGCTGCAGCCGGGCTTCACCGTGCGCTTCGTCGATGTGTCGGGGCAGCGCGCGGCGGTGGCACCGGCACCGCCAGCCACGCCCGTTGAAGCACCGAAGCACGACGGCCCCGCGCTCATCGTTCGCAGCACCGGCCTGCAGGCGCTGTTCCAGGACCTCGGCCGCCATGGCCAGGCCGGGCAGGGCGTGTCGGCCTCGGGTGCGATGGACCAGGGCGCCCTGCGCGCGGCCAACCGCCTCGTCGGCAATGCGAGCGATGCGGCCTGCGTCGAGATCGTCTACGGCGGTTTCCAGGTGACGAGTCGCGGCGACAACGTCGTCGCCTTCGCCGGTGCCGACGCGCCGATCGAACTCGTGCGTGCGAGCGGCGTTCGATGCGCCGTGCCCAGCCACGAAGCCATCGCGCTGTCCGACGGCGACCGCCTCGCGCTCGGCGAACCGCGCGCCGGCATCCGCAGCTACCTCGCGGTGCGTGGTGGCTTCGCCATCGCGCCCGTGCTCGGCAGCCGGTCGACCGACACGCTCGCGCACGTCGGTCCGCCGCACCTCCGCGCGGGTGATGTGCTGCCGGTGCACGCGGTCACGCGCGGCGCCATCGTCGGCGCGCCCGAGTCACCGCGTGACGACCTGCCGACCGCGCAAGAGATCGTCGTGCTCGACGTGGTGATGGGCCCGCGCACCGACTGGTTCACGCCCGAGGCCGTCGCGCTGCTGGCGAGCCAGCGGTGGACCGTCACGCCGCAATCGAACCGCGTCGGCCTGCGGCTGGCCGGCGAGACGCCGCTGGCACGCGAGCACGCCGGCGAGCTGCCGAGCGAAGGCACGGCCCTCGGCGCGATCCAGGTGCCGCCGAGCGGCCAGCCCGTGCTCTTCCTGGCCGACCATCCATTGACCGGCGGCTACCCGGTGATCGGCGCCGTCGCGCCGCACCACCTGGACCGCGCGGGGCAGATCCCCATCGGCGCGCAGGTGCGCTTCAACCCCCTCCGCGCATTCAGCGCCACCACCCGAGACACCCCATGAAGAAAGTCCTCATCGCCAACCGCGGCGAGATCGCCGTGCGCATCGCGCGCGCCTGTGCCGACTACGGCGTGACCTCGGTGGGGGTGTATGCCGACGCCGACCTCGACGCGCTGCACGCGCGCAGGGCCGACGAGGCGTACGGCCTCGACGGCCAGCGCCCGGCCGACACCTACCTGAACATCGACAAGCTGCTCGCGGTGGCGAAACGATGCGGTGCGGATGCGGTGCATCCCGGCTACGGTTTCCTGTCGGAGAGCGCGACCTTCGCCCAGGCGGTGATCGACGCCGGCCTCACCTGGATCGGCCCGCCGCCCGCCGCCATCGAGGCGCTGGGCGACAAGGTGCAGGCGCGCAAGATCGCGCTCGAAGTCGGCGCGCCGCTGGTGGCCGGGACGGCCGGTCCGGTCACCGGCGTGGCCGAGGTGCTGGCTTTTGCCGAACAGCATGGCATGCCCATCATCATCAAGGCCGCATTCGGCGGCGGCGGCCGCGGCATGAAGATCGCGTGGCGCATGGACGAGGTGGCCGACCTGTACGACTCGGCGGTGCGCGAGGCGGTGACGGCTTTCGGTCGCGGAGAGTGCTTCGTCGAACAGTTCCTCGACCGCCCGCGCCATGCCGAGGCGCAGGTGATCGCCGACACGCACGGCCACGTGGTCGTGCTCGGCACGCGCGACTGCTCGCTGCAGCGGCGCAACCAGAAGCTGGTGGAAGAAGCCCCCGCGCCCTTCCTCAGCGATGCGCA
Source organism: Variovorax cryoconiti (assembly GCF_051216395.1). Taxonomy (NCBI): domain Bacteria; kingdom Pseudomonadati; phylum Pseudomonadota; class Betaproteobacteria; order Burkholderiales; family Comamonadaceae; genus Variovorax; species Variovorax cryoconiti. The sequence goes on from NZ_JBPJZI010000002.1 coordinate 894,199, forward strand.
GCGCGAGCGCATCCACCAGGCGGCGCGCGACGTGTGCGCGAAGGCCGGCTACGTCGGCGCGGGCACGGTCGAGTTCCTGCTGAGCCCGAACGGCACGATCTCCTTTCTCGAGGTCAACACGCGCCTGCAGGTGGAGCATCCGGTGACCGAAGAGACGACCGGCATCGACCTCGTGGTCGAGCAGCTGCGCATCGCCGACGGCCTGCCGCTGTCGGTCACCGAGACACCGGTGCCGCGCGGCCACGCCTTCGAGTTCCGCATCAACGCCGAGGACGTCGGCCGTGGCTTCCTGCCCGCGCCCGGGCCGGTGCACGTGTTCGAAGCGCCGTCGGGCCCCGGCGTGCGCGTCGACACCGGCGTGCAGTCGGGCTCGACGGTGCCCGGCACCTTCGATTCGCTGATGGCCAAGCTGATCGTCACCGGCGCCACGCGGGCGCAGGCCATCGCGCGGGCGCGGCGTGCACTCAAGGAATTCCGCATCGAAGGTGTGGCGTCGGTGCTGCCCTTCCACCGCGCGGTGATGGCGGCGCCGGACTTCGTGGCCGACGATGCGTTCAAGGTCCACACGCGCTGGATCGAAACCGACTTCGCGAACACGCTCGCTGCGGCGGTGCGGCCCGACCCGCTGGCCGACCTGGCGCTGGTGCGCACGGCGCTCGAGATCGATGGCCGCCGCGTGGCGCTGGGCCTGCCGGCCGCGTTGCTGCGCGGGCTGCCATCCGCGTCGCCCGCTGCGGCCGGCGAAGGCGCTGCGGTGTCGGCGGCAGCGATCGATCCGGCCGCCGTCGCCGCGCCGATCTCCGGCACGCTGCAGGCCTGGAAGGTCGCCGACGGCGACACCGTGGCCGCCGGCGACACCCTCGCCTCGATGGAAGCGATGAAGATGGAGATGCAGGTGACGGCGCACCGCGCCGGGCGCGTCACCTTGACGGTGGCGCAGGGGGCCTATGTGGCGGCGGGCGTGGCGATCGCCGAGATCGGCTGACGCGTCGTGTCCCAGCCGCTGGCGGTAGCTCGCTGGCGTCTCGCCGAAGGTGCGCCGGAACAGGGCGCCCATACCGCAAGCGCTTCTCCGCCGCCGCGCGCGGTCAGCCGAAGGTGAAGGCGTAGGCCTGCGCGCCGGCGTCGAGGAACTCGATCTCGAACAGACGCGGCTTGCCGTTCTCGCGCTGGCGCACCAGCTGGTAGAGCTTCTGCGCATCGATGGTGCCGTTGCCTTCGGCGTCGGTGTCGGCACCGTGGTCGGTGCCCGGTGGCTGGCCATCGATGCGCACGCGGAAGCGCACGGGCTGGCCGTTGTCCGCCGGGCCCAGCACCAGGTGCAGGTCGCGTGCCTGGAAGCGGTAGGCGATGCGCCCCAGCGGGCGCGCCAGCACCGCCGCTTCCTTCTGCACCTTCCAGTCGCCACTGAGGGCCCACTCGTTGGTGCGCAGCGGCGATGCGGGCGCGTACGGGGTCACGCGGTCGGGCACGATGCCGCCCGCCGCGGCAAAGCCGCTGGCGCGTTCGTAGCCGAGGTAGGTCTCGCCCGATCGGGCCGGTGTCGCGCCTGGTGCCGCCTGCGTGCCTTCGCCCTCGGGCGCGGCGAGTGTCGACGGCACGGCGGTCTGTCCCGCCTCGGCCAGCAGGCGCTGGATCACGCGCTCCATCTGGTCGTAGTCGCCTTCACCCGCCGCCCGATGGCGCACCCGGCCCTGTGCATCGATGAAGTAGAACGCCGGCCACGACTGGTTGCCGAAGGCGCGCCAGACGGCGAAGTCGCTGTCGAGCGCCACCGGGAAGCCGATGCGCAGGTCACCGACGGCCTTCTCCACGTTGGCCCTGCGCTTCTCGAAGGCGAACTCCGGCGAATGCACGCCCACCACCACGAGGCCGGCGTCCCTGTACTTCTCGGCCCAGGCGCGCAGGTAGGGCAGCGTGCGCAGGCAGTTGATGCACGAGTAGGTCCAGAAGTCGACCAGCACCACCTTGCCGCGCAACGCGTCGGCGCCGAGGGGTGGCGAGTTGATCCAGCCGGTCGCGCCGGCCAGCGCCGACAACGGGCCGTCGGCGCGCGGGCCGCGCGTGGGCGAGGGCAGCTGCGCTGCGACCTTTTGCATCGGGCTGTCGGGCTCGATCGCAGCGCGCGTCGGCTGCGCCGGGGGCGGGGCGAGCCGGTCGACCAGTGCCTGTTCGAGCGTGGTGGTGGTGCCGATCGACAGGCGCGACAGCCATCCCGTGTCCAGCCCCAGCGCGATCGCGCCCACCCCCAGCAGCACGGCCGCACCGGCGACCTGCCGCACCCGCTCGCCGGTGCGCAGCGAGCCCTTCATGCGCTCGAACACGCGCCGGCCCAGCAGCAGGGCGGCGGCCAGCGAGGTGCAGGCGCCGGCGGCATAGGCGAGCAGCAGCAGCGAGGTGCCGACGCTCGCGCCGTTCAGCGCGGCGCCGGTCAGGATCAGCCCGAGGATCGGCCCGGCGCAGGGCGCCCACAGCAGCCCGGTGCCCACGCCCAGCAGCAGCGGCGACAGCCACGAGGCCGAGGCGCCGGATGCGTTCGATGGCGATGCCGCCAGGCGCTGGCCCCAGGCCACCAGCGGCCGGCTCAGCCGGTCGGCCAGCGCCGGGAACAGCAGCGTGAGCCCGAACAGCGCGAGCAGGGCGATGGCGGCGGTGCGCCCGTAGTCGTTGAGCGTGACGACCCAGCCGCCCCCGACCGCCGCCAGCGTGGCGATGGCCGCGAAGGACAGCGCCATGCCCGCCAGCATCGGTAGGCCATGCGCGCGAAAGGGGCGGTCGGCCCGTGCGAAGACGAAGGGCAGCACCGGCAGGATGCAGGGGCTCAGGATGGTGAGCACGCCACCGAGGTAGGCGAGGGCGAGGATGAGCATGGTCGGGGTCTCCGGCGCTGGTCTCAGGGGTGGGTTTCAGGCGGATTGGCGGGGCAGCGTGAGCCGGGCTTCGAGCCCGCCTTCCGCGCGGTTCAGGAGCACGAGCTGGCCGCCCATCGCGACCGCGAGCTGATGCGCGATGGCCAAGCCCAGCCCGGTGCCGCCGGTGCTGCGGTTGCGCGAGCCCTCGACCCGGTAGAAGGGCTTGAGCACCGCCTCCAGTTCATCGGGCGGGATGCCCGGCCCGTCGTCGATCACCGCGACGACGAAGCGCTCGGCCGCATCGGCGCGCAGTTGCACCTGCACCTGGCTGCCGAAGCGCAGCGCGTTGTCGACCAGGTTCGCCACGATGCGCCGCAGCGCGTTCGGCCGGCTCACCACGGGTGCGCCGAGCTGGCCGTCGAGCCGCACCGGCTGCCCGGTATCCGCATAGTCGGCGACCAGGCTGCCGAGCAGCGCATCGGCGTCGATGCGCGACGCCGGCTCGGTGGTGCCGTGCAGCGTGCGCGCATAGGTCACGCCCTCTTTCACCAGCACGCTCATTGCATCCAGGTCGTGGCGGAACTTGCGCTGCTCCGGCCCCTCGTCCATCAGGTCGGTGCGCAGCCGCATGCGGGTGAGGGGCGTTTGCAGGTCGTGCGAAATCGCCGCGAGGATCTCGACCCGCTCGGCCATGTAGCCGGCGATGCGCTGCTGCATCGCGTTGAAGGCGCGCGCCGCATGGGCGACTTCGGTCGGCCCCTGTTCGTCGAGGCGGCGGGCCTTCAGGTCGGGGCCCAGTTCGTCGGCGGCCGACGCCAGCTGCGCGAGCGGCCGCGTGACCAGCCGCACGGCGTGCCAGACGCACAGCGCCAGCACCAGCAGCTGCAGCGCGAGCAGCCACAGCACCCACGGCGACAGCGGCATGTCGGCGCGCCGGGCCAGCACGACGACGGTCGAGCCGTCGCCAAGCCGCACCGCGATCTGCAGGCCTTCGGGCGGTTGCGCGACCTGGCCGACCTTGACGATCTCGAAGGGCCGCAGCGCGTCGACGATCGCCTTCGCGAAGGCCTGCGAGGCGGCGCTGTCGGGCGCCGTGCCGACGGCCTGGCCGTTGAGCACGAAGCGGTAGTTGCGCCGCTCCAGCCTCGCCAGCCAGCCTTCGCGCTCCGCGGCCGGCAGGCGGTCGAGGATGGCGATGGAACTCGCGATGTCGCGTTCGATGCCGATCATCATCAGCTCGCGCATCGCCATGCCGCGTTCGTAGCGGACGGCCGCGAAGGTCAGCAGCTGCGCGATGGCCAGGCCCACCACGATGATCAGCGTGACCCGCGCGAACAGCGAGCGTGGCAGCAGCCCTTGCCATGAGGCGGTGGGCAGGGGCGAAGAGGAGGAGGCTGGAGCGGGCATGGCGCCGTTTATAGACCCCGCATCGCGTGGCCGCCGCGCCTGTGTATGGCAGTGTGTCCGGCGGCCACCTTGACACGGAACCTTACCTGCCGGCCTCTTTTGTATGCCTGTGTATCTGGCGCGTTCGACATACACGGGCATACAAGAAGCCGGTTTCCGAACACATCGCGAACACATGCGGTGCATCCAATGGCGGCTCCAACACACCGCCAGAAAGACAGGAGCACGCATGTCCCACCCTTCCATCGACCTTCAACGACGCCTGCTGCTGGGCGGCGCCGTCGTCGGCCTCGCCGCTGCAGAGCTCGGGCTCATGGGCGTGGCGAATGCCGCGAGCCCGGCCCTGCCGGCGTTCGGCCCCCTGCGGCAGATCCGTGCGGGCGAACTCGACGTCGGCTATGTCGAGATGGGCCCCGCCGACGGCGTGCCGGTGCTGCTGATGCACGGCTTTCCGTACGACATCCACAGCTATGCCGAGGTGGCACCGCTGCTCGCGGCCCAGGGCTGCCGCGTCATCGTGCCGCACCTGCGCGGCCACGGCAGCACCCGCTTCCTCGACAGCGCCAACCCACGCTCGGCGCAGCAGGCCGCGGTGGCGCTCGACCAGATCGCACTGCTCGACGCACTGAAGATCGACCGGGCGGTGATGGTCGGCTATGACTGGGGCGCGCGCACCGCCTGCATCCTCGCCGCGCTGTGGCCGGAACGCTGCCTCGGCCTGCTGTCGGTCAACGGCTACATCATGACCAACCGGCCCGGCAACCAGTTGCCGCTGCCGGCCAAGGCGGAGCACGGCTGGTGGTACCAGTACTACTTCGCACTGGAGCGCGGCCGGCTCGGCCTGGAGGCGAACCGGCGCGACATCGCGCGCATCCTGTGGACCACGAACTCGCCGAAGTGGGCCTTCGACGACGCGACCTTCGCACGCACCGCAGCGTCCTTCGACAACCCGGACTACGTCGCGATCGTCATCCACAACTACCGCTGGCGCCTCGGCCTGGCGGACGGCTTCCCGGCCTACGAGGCCTTGGAGAAGAAGCTGGCCACCTTCCCGACCATCGGCGTGCCGACCCTCACGATGGACGGCGACTCCGACGGCGTGGTGCCCGCCACCGACGGCAGCGCCTATGCCGCGAAGTTCACCGGCCCGCGCACCCACCGCGTGGTGAAGGCCGGCCACAACGTGCCGCAGGAAGCGCCCCAGGTCTTCGCCGATGCGGTGATGACGCTGGTGCGCGCCCGCGCCTGACGCGCCCTGATTCCGTTCCCTTTCCCAATCCGCAACCAACGAAGGAAGTCACCATGACCTTGAAGATCGAGAACCGGCTCTACACCGCCCACACCCACACCACCGGCGGCCGCGACGGCGCCGGCACATCCAGCGATGGCGCACTCGACGTGCAGCTCAGCCCGCCCGGCTCGGGCAAGCCCGGCACCAACCCCGAGCAATTGTTCGGCGTCGGCTATTCGGCCTGCTTCATGGGCGCCATCCAGCTGGCCGGCGGCCGGCTCGGCATCCGGGTGCCCGACGGCGTGGCGGTCGATGCCGAGGTCTCGCTCGGCAAGACCGCGGGCGACGCCGCCTACGCGCTGGCGGTGAAGCTCAGCGTCACGCTGCCCGGGCTGAGCGATGCGCAGAAGTGGCAACTGGTCGAAGCCGCGCACCAGACCTGCCCCTACTCGAACGCGACCCGCGGCAACATCGAGGTCGAATTCGCCGTCGCCTGATCGGCGCTTCCCACGCGCATGGCGGCCGGGCTACATTCCGGCTGCCATGCTGCCCACGCACGACCCCACGCCATGACCGCCCGAAGCTCCGACCATGTGCTCATCGTCGACGACGACCGCGAGATCCGCGAACTGCTCACCACCTACCTGGTGAAGAACGGCCTGCGGGTGACCGGCGTGCCCACCGGCCGCCACATGCGGGCGGCGCTGGAGAGTTCGGGCCCCTTCGACCTGATCATCCTCGACCTGATGCTGCCGGGCGAAGACGGGCTCACGCTGTGCCGCGACCTGCGTGCGGGCAAGTACAAGGCCACGCCGATCCTCATGCTCACCGCGCGCAGCGAAGAGGCCGACCGCATCCTCGGCCTCGAGATGGGCGCCGACGATTACCTCGCCAAGCCCTTCGCCGCGCGCGAACTGCTGGCGCGCATCCGCGCGGTGCTGCGCCGCACCCGCATGCTGCCGCCCAACATGCACGTGGCGGCCGACGACGCGTCGACGCTGGCCTTCGGTGACTGGCGGGTCGACACCATCGCCCGCCACCTGATCGACGCGAGCGGCACGATGGTCGCGCTCAGCGGTGCCGAATACCGGCTGCTGCGCGTGTTCCTCGACCATCCGCAGCGGGTGCTCAGCCGCGACCAGTTGCTCAGCATGACGCAGGGCCGCGACGCCGAGCTGTTCGAGCGTTCCATCGACCTCCTGGTCAGCCGGCTGCGCCAGCGGCTGCGCGACGACGCGCGCGAGCCGCGCTACATCAAGACGGTTCGCAGCGAGGGCTACGTCTTTTCGTCGGCGGTCGAAGCCCGCGCGTAGCGGTGCTGATGCATTCGCAGCCGACCGGGTTGCGAACCTCGTGCGAGAAGCCGCCCGCCAGGAAGAGCAGGGCGAACCACAGGCTCTTCATCTCATGCGCCTTTGGGCGTGGCGGCTGCCGGCGCCGTGTCGGCCGAGGCCGGCTCGGCCAGCAGGGCCTGGATCTTCTTCTCGGTCTCGCCGTAGCGGCCTTCGCCGAAGTGCGAATAGACGATCTTCCCCTGCTTGTCGATCAGGTAGATGGCCGGCCAGTACTGGTTGTTGAAGGCCTTCCAGGTGCCGTAGCTGTTGTCCTGCGCCACCGCATGCTGGATGTGCAGCCGCTCGATGGCCTCGCGCACATTTTTGGTCGACTTCTCGTAGGGGAACTCCGGCGTGTGCACGCCCACCACCACCAGGCCCTGGTCCTTGTAGCGGGCATGCCAGTCCTTCACCGCGGGCAGGTGGTTCAGGCAGTTGATGCAGGTGTAGGTCCAGAAGTCGACCAGCACCACCTTGCCGCGCAGCGCGTCGAGCCGCAGGGGCGGCGAGTTGAGCCAGGTGTCGATCTGCTGGAACTCCGGCGCGGCGCGGGTGCTGCCGGCCGGCATGTTGCCGCCGGCCGGCGGTGCGGCGAAGGTGAGTGCGGCGATGCATGCGGCCGTGGCCGCGGTGAGGGCGAGAACGCTGGTGCGGATGCGCATGGGGGGCCTCTGAAGGTGGTCGGTCGGGGTTGACCCGGCCATTGTTCGCCGCACCACCGGGCTTCAGTGCCTCCTGCGTATCGCACTGTATGAAGGCCGGCGCTTCACACACTCTGTTTCGTCGGGGGGCCGCCCGCCATCCGTGCCTCGGGCCTTGTCAGGCCGCGCCGCGGAAGCACGACAGCCCCCAGGGCGTGAGCTTCACCGGCAGGTGGTAGTGCTGCGAGAGGTCGGCGATGCCGAAGCGGAACACCTGCACGTCCATGAAGGCCGGCGCGGGCAGGGCCGTGCCGCGGGTGCGGTAGTAGTCGCCGACATGCAGGCGCAGTTCGTACACGCCGATGTCGAACAGCCGCTCGCGGCCCTCGATGCCCTCGACCACGCCGTTGCGGCCGACCTGGCCGGAGACGACCGGGCTCCACGTGGGCGCGCCCGCCGCGCCGTCCTGGCGTGCGATGTCGATGCGCATGCCGGTGGCGACCACACCGTTGGCGACGTCGACGATGTGGATGGACACGGCTTGCATGCGAGGGCTCCTGGGGTGATGGTCCGGCAAGGATAGCGGCCGTCAGCGCCTCGTTCAGACGGTGCTGGCGCGGGCCTTCGGAATCGCCCGCCCGCGGCATGTCGGATAGTTGGCGCAGCCCCAGAACGGCCGCGCGAACTTGCCCGAGGTGCGCTCGACCATCTTGGTGCCGCAGCTGGCACACGTGGGCCGCCAGTACTCGCCTTCGTAGGCCACGGCGAGCAGGGCGGCCTGCTGTTCCGGCGTGCGCTGGCCGATCAGCTTGAGCAGTGCCGCGCCGTCCTGCAGGTGGATGCCGTTGTCGGCAGCGAAGGCCAAAGCGTCGGCGGTGAAGGTCGAACTCGTCACGAAGGTGCCGTGACGCAGCTTGTTCGCCGTCATCACGCCGAGGAATTCGCGCATCTCCTTCACGCCCACCGGCTTGCCCTGCCAATGCTTGCACTGGACGATGCGCGGCTGGTCCATGTGCTGCGATTCCAGCCAGATGTCCACGCCGCCATCCGCGCCGTGCGACTGGCTGTGCGTCGCGAGCCCCGCCTGCGCATAGAAGGCCTCGCACACGGCCTCGAAGCGGCGCCACTCGATGTCGGCGAGAACGATCGGGTTCCAACTCGCTTGCTGCCGCACGCCCGTCGGCGCAGGCGGCGCCACGGGCGCGGCCGGTGGCTTGCGCGCGGCCAGCTTCTTCGACAGCGGCGCCGTTTCCGGTGTGACGGACCGCGGCGGTTCGACAACCGGCGCCTGGTTCGAACGCTGGACGAAGTAGTTCACCACCAGCAGGACCGCGCCCAGCATCAGCGCCACCCAACCCGCCGGACGCAGGACCTGACCGATGGTCGGGCCCAATTGGCTGCGCATCACGTTGGGGATGACGGTGAGGAGCAGGACGCCGATGACCAGGGCGGCCAGGCCTTTGCCGGCGAGGTCGGTGCGTGCCTTCATGCGCGGGCGATCGTGATCTTGTCTCCTGGAGCTGGACATGGCCGTTCTTGGTGTGTCACCGACTACTTGTTCACTTGCCCCAGCTGTCCCGCATCCCCGCCGCACGATTGAAAACACGCTGGCCGGCACCAGCCGTCTTTGCGTCCACGACGAAGTAACCATGCCGCTCGAACTGGAACCCGGCACCGCCTTCCGCCTTCGCCAATGAGGGCTCCACGAACGCCGAGCACGTCACCAGGCTGTTCTTGTTCAACTCGTCCAGCAGTTCCCCGCTGCCAGGCTGTGCCTCGGCAAACAGCCGCTCATACAACCGCACCTCCGCCGCCACAGCATCCGCCACCGCGACCCAGGTGATGTTCCCTTTCACCTTCACCGCGTCCGCACCCGGCGTGCCGCTCTTGGTGTCGGGCACCAGCGTGGCCTGCACTTCGAGCAGTTGGCCGTTGGCGTCGCGCGTGGCGCCGGTGCATTCGATGGTGTGGCCGTATTTCAGGCGCACCTTGCTGGCCGCGATGGCTTGGCCGCTGGTGTTGGTGTAGGCCGGGAACAGGCGAGTGAAACCCTTGGGCGGCACGTCTTCGTAGTCGGTGCGTTCGATCCAGACCTCGCGGCCGATCTTGAAATGGCGTTCGCCCATTTCGGGGTGGTGCGGGTGCACCGGTGCGCTGCAGTCGTCGAGCACGTCGTCGCCGCCCATCAGCTCACCCCAGTTGGTGATGACGAGCTTCACCGGGTCGAGCACGGCCATGGCGCGCGGGGCGATGGGGTCGAGGGTTTCGCGCAGCGCGGCTTCGAGGGCGGCGTAGTCGGTCCAGCCGCCGGCGGACTTGGTGGTGCCGCTGCGTTCGCAGAAGAGCTTGAGGGCCTCGGGCGTGTAGCCGCGGCGGCGCAGGCCGGCCAGGGTGGGCATGCGCGGGTCGTCCCAGCCGTCGACGTGGCCTTCTTCGACCAGCTGGCGCAGCTTGCGCTTGCTGGTGAGCACGTGCGTCACGTTCAGGCGCGCGAACTCGTACTGGCGCGGGTGCGGGCTGGCGATGAGGCCGCCGGCCGCGAGGTTGTCGAGCAGCCAGTCGTAGAAGGGGCGCTGGTCTTCGAATTCCAGCGTGCAGATCGAATGGGTGATCTGCTCCAGCGCGTCTTCGATCGGGTGCGCGAAGGTGTACATCGGGTAGATGCACCACTTGTCGCCGGTGTTGTGGTGCGTGGCCCGGCGGATGCGGTAGAGGGCCGGGTCGCGCAGGTTGATGTTGGGGCTGGCCATGTCGATCTTGGCGCGCAGGATGGCGGCACCGTCTTCGAGCTGGCCGTCGCGCATGGCGCGGAAGCGGTCGAGGTTCTCCTGAACCGTGCGCGCGCGGAAGGGGCTGTCGGTGCCCGGCTTGCCGAAGTCGCCGCGGTTCGCGCGCATCTCTTCGGGCGTCTGCTCGTCGACGTAGGCGAGCTTGCTTTCGATCAGGTACTCGGCCGCGCGGTACATGAAGTCGAAGTAGTCACTGGCGAAATATTCGTGCGGCTGCAGCGTGCCGGGGGCACTGGGGCGGTCGGCCAGGTAAGTTTCGTAGCCCAGCCACTGCACCGCGTCGCGGATGCTGTCGACGTATTCCTGCTCTTCCTTCTCCGGGTTGGTGTCGTCGAAGCGCAGGTGGCACACGCCGCCGTATTCCTTGGCCAGCTCGAAGTTCAGCCAGATGCTCTTGGCGTGGCCGATGTGCAGGTAGCCGTTGGGCTCGGGCGGAAAGCGCATGCGGACCTTGGCCGGGTCGGGCATGCCGTCGGCATGGTGCTTGGCGTCGCCGGGCGAGCCGCCCCACTGGCGGCCGGAATAGGTGTTCTGCTCGAGGTCGTTTTCGATGACGTGGCGCAAGAAATTACTGGGCGCGGCGCCGGCTTTGGCGGCGTCTTTGTCGGCTGGGGAGGTCATTGGTTCATTCTAGAGGCGGGGGTGCATGAGTTACCTTTGGCAACGAACTTCACGGGGCGGAGTGAACCTGATTAACAGCTGACGCGTTCAATGCATACATGGGCGTCAGTCGCCCGACCGGCGGAATCAATCAGGAGTCCGTCAAAAGTTTTACAGGAGTCCCGTCATGAGCCTCACACGTTCGACCTTCTTCAAATGGATGGCCAGTGGTGCCGTCGCCGCCGCAGCGTTGCTCGGCGCATCGGCCGCCAGCGCCCGTGGTGACGTGAGCTGGTCGGTCGGCATCAATGCACCCGGCATTGCGCTCGGCGTGGCCGCACCGACCTACTACGCCCCGCCGCCGGTGTACTACGCACCGCCGCCGGTCTACTACCGTCCGGCACCGCCGGTGTACTACCGCCCGGCGCCCGTGTACTACGCGCCGCCGCCGGTGTACTACCGTCCGGCCCCCGGCTACTACCGGGGCCATGGCGGCTACGGCGGCCATGGCGGCCACCGCCACGGCGGTCACTACCGCTGAGTACCGTTGAGTTGGCCGGCCCGCAGGGCTGACGGCTGACTTGAAGACAAGAAGCGCGCGCTCCGGCTGACAGGCCGGGCGCGCGCTTCGTCGTTGGTGCCGTCAGTGCGCCGTGGCTTCCAGCTTGAAGACGCTGACCGCACCGACCAGTGTGGCCGCCTGCTCCTGCAGCGAGCCGGCCGCTGCGGCGGCTTCTTCCACCAGCGCCGCGTTCTGCTGCGTGACCTGGTCCATCTGGCTGATGGCCTGGTTGATCTGCTCGATGCCTTGGGTCTGCTCGTGGCTGGCCGACATGATCTCGCCCATGATGTCGGTCACCCGCTTCACGCTGGCCACGATCTCTTCCATCGTCTGGCCCGCTTCCGCGACTTGGTGACTGCCGGCGGCGACCTTGCCCACCGAGTCGTCGATCAGGCCCTTGATTTCCTTGGCCGCAGCCGCCGAGCGTTGCGCCAGGCTGCGCACTTCGGAGGCGACCACCGCAAAGCCACGGCCCTGCTCGCCGGCGCGTGCCGCTTCCACGGCAGCGTTGAGCGCCAGAATGTTGGTCTGGAAGGCGATGCCGTCGATGACCGCGATGATGTCCACGATCTTGCGGCTGGAGGTGTTGATCGCGCTCATGGTGTCGACCACCTGGCTGACCACACTGCCGCCGCGCACGGCCACTTCCGAGGCGGAGACGGCCAGCTGGTTGGCCTGGCGGGCGTTGTCGGCGTTCTGCTTGACGGTCGAGGTCAGTTCTTCCATCGACGCAGCGGTCTCTTCCAGCGAGCTGGCCTGCTGCTCGGTGCGCGAGGACAGGTCCTGGTTGCCCGAGGCGATCTGGCTCGAGGCGGTGGCCATGGTGTCGGTGCCCTGGCGCACTTCACCGACCACCTTGGCGAGGTTCTCGTTCATCGTCTTCAGCGCGGTCATGAGCCGGCCGGTTTCGTCGCGCGAACGCGCCTCGACGCGCGAGCTCAGGTCACCGGCGGCCACGGCTTCGGCAACCAGCATGGCTTCACCAATCGGCCGGGTGATGGATCGGGTGATGAACCACGCCACCCAGGCGCCGAGCGCCAGCGCGATGCCGCCGACGGCGATCATGAGCTGGGTGGCGCGGCGGTAGTCATGGCTGGCCTGGACCGAGGCGGCTTCACTCAGCTGGCTCTCGTGGATGGCCAGCTCTTCCAGCAGCGCCAGGGTGGCTTGCAGGGCCGGTCGCGCCTGTTGCATGAGCGCGCGGGTGGCTTCGTCGTTCAGGTTCTTCAACCCCATGTCGATCACCAGCCCCGTGGCCGAGGTGCTGCGCACGGCGGCTTCGTCGACCTTGGCGAGCTTGCCCTTGCCGGTGTCGCTGACCATCAGCTTGGCCAGGGTGTCCTTGGCGGCACCGTAGCGCGCCTTGGCCGCCGTGATGCGCTTCATCTCTTCGGCCATGTCCTTCTCGTTGTCCAGGAGCACGACCACGACGGTGGACGCCAGGATGTCGCGGGTCGCGTTCTGCATCGTGTCCACGGCGGCCACCTTGGCATTGTTGTTGTGCACGATGGTGTCGAGGTGGCGATCGATGCTGCGCATCGACGCGAGGCCCATGACCAGCACCAGCATCAGCAGGGCCAGCAGCGTGGCGAACGCGGCACCCATGCGGGTACCGATCTTGAGGTTGTTCAGTGTTTTCATCGAGGTCGGATGGCGGATCGGGCCGCCGCCCGTCGACAGCCCTTGGCTGCGTATCGGCAGAACGCGGCATTTCTGCAGGCGGCTGCCGCATCGCACTTGCGCGACGCGTGCGGTTTTGCTCAGACCGCCGGGGCGGCTGCGCTGGCGGCGTCGGGTGCCTCGGGCGGCGCCAGCGGCTCGAGCGCCCGCAGCGCGGCGAAGGTCGCGTCCATCTCGACGAGGAAGGCGTTCTTGCGGTCGTCCCAGACCTGGCGCTGTTCGACCGTGGTGCCGCCCGCACGGTAGATCTCGTGGTTGGCGGCATTGATCAGCGTGCTGAGCGCGGCCAGCTTGGCTTCCAGAAAGGCCGGCCGGGCGCGCTGCTCCGCCTCTTGCCGAAGCGTGTCGGCCTCGCGGCGGGCTTCTGCCGCGGCGTTCAGTTGCATCAGCAGCGTCATGGCCAGCGCCACGACCGTCAGAAAGCCCAGGGCCGGCCCGACGATGCCGCCCATGAGGAAGCCGAATTGCCCCCAGAGGCCGTTGGCGGCGGCACCGCTGCCTCCTGCGCCGGACGCCGCTTCGGCATAGCGCAGCGAGATGTAGGCGGCAAAGCCGAACAGCGCCAGTGCGCAGGCCAGCAGCACCCACGGAAAAGCGGCCAAGGCCCGGTTGCGCCGGGAAGGTCGTGGGGGAGAAGCGTGGCGGGGGGTGTTCGGCATGCGGGTCGGGCGGCCGGGCTCAGCCGAGGGCGATATGGCCGCGCGACGCCGACGTGGGCTTGCGCACGCCGTCGGGGCCGTAGAAGAGCTCGGTGCTGGCCTGCAGGAAATGCAGGGCGCGCTGGGTGAAGTCGAGGTGGCTGTAGACCATCGAGCCGTTGCGCTGGTTGGCGCTGCGGGCTTCCTCGGCCAGCTGCATCAGGCTCTTCCAGGCCTGCTCGGTGGCTTCGCCGGCGGCGTGGGCCGCGGCGCTGGCGCCCTCGCTGCCCGGCAGGTGGCCCAGGGCGCACTGGGTGGCTTCGCGCACCAGGTCGAGTTCGGCCATCCGGTCCATCAGCCGGGTCTTTTCCTCGGTGATGGCGGCCAGGTCATGAAAGCGGCCTTCGAGCATCGCCTTTTCCTCGCGGTTCAAGGCCGCCAGAAAGTCTTTCAGGCAGGAAATTTCGGCGCAGAGGTCGGCCAGCAGGGTGTTCACGGCTTGGGCTTCGAGTCGATCAGGTCGCGCACGCTGGCCAGCAGGCCGTCGGCGATGCCTTCGGGGTTGATCTGGTAGCGGCCGGCGCGGATGTCCTCGCGGATCGCCGCGACGCGTTCCGCGTCGAATTCGCCGTTGGCGGCGGGGTTGGGCATGACGCGCACCCGTGCAGCGGATTTCAAGGCAGCCTCCTTGGTTCGTTCGGCTGCATCGGCGCCCGCCGCCGCGGCGGCGCTCGCCTTGGGCGCCGCGGCGAGGGGCGTGGTCGGTGGGGCGGGTGGGTTGATCTTCACGATGGTTCCTTAGCAGGTTGACCCAGATATCGGCAGCTTGGACGAGAACTTTAGGCCGGGCGTGAAATTTTCCGCGCGGCTCATTGCGACAGGACGATTTGCCCGTCCTCGTCGGCCACGCCCGTCACCATCCGTCCGTCCAGGGTCTTGGCCCGCGCCACCCCGCCCGCGGCGGCCTGCGTCAGGGCCCGGGCTTCGGTGCTGACGGTGAAGCCGGCGCCCTGCGCCACCACCTGGACCGACTGGCCCTGCTGGATGACCGTGGGGGCACGCAGCAGTTCCCGGCGCAACGGCGCGCCGGCGGCGATGCGGCCGGTGGCGCGGACGCCCGCCAGTTCGCTGTCGCTGGTGACGACCGAGCGGGGCAGGGCGGCCAGGTCACCGGTCTGCGCCGTGAGGTCGGCCAGCCCGATGGCGTCGCCGGGCTCGATGGTGCGGGTCGCCACGTAGTAGGTGCCTTCGACCTTCACGTAGGCCGGCACGAAGCGTGTCCACGCGGCGCCGGTGCGGCAGCGCAGGCCGATCGACAGCCGACCGCGCGCGGCGGCGCCGGTGGGCAGGAAGGCGTCGAAGGCATCGCACGCCGGCAGCTCGGCGGTGCCGGGCAGGGCGGCGGTCACCGTGGCCTTGCCGGGCAGGCCGGCGGTCTGGCGCGCGATCAGCCGTTCGATCGCGGCCATGGCCGGACCGGGGAGCGGTTCCGCGGCGCCGGCGGCGCCCGCGCCGAGCACGGTGGCCAGGGCCGCCAGGGTGGCGGGCAGCGAGCGGCAAAGAAGGTGGCGAGGCGTCATGGCAGGGGGTCGGAGCACGGTGCGCATACAGGGGCGCGGGGTGTCCTTGATGCGAGCAATTCTAGGGAGCGGACCCCGCCCGCGAAGTGAGGAAGTGACGCCGAAAACACCCTTTGTTCGACCCATTGCAAAAGCGGCTCGTGCCTAGACTCGCTTTCCATCAGTCGCCACGCCTCGTGCTGAAGCGATGCCCCTCCAACCCATGGAAGCACACGATGGACAAGCTCGATGCAGCCTTGAACTTCAACCGCGAAGCACTCAACCTGCGCGCCCAGCGCCAGGAGGTGCTGGCGTCGAACATCGCCCACGCCGACACGCCCAACTACAAGGCGCGCGACATCGATTTCAGCAGCCGCCTGACCGAGGCCGTCGAGCGCGGCCGGGCCTCGCAGTCGATGAGCATGGCGGTCACCTCGTCGCGCCACATCCGCGCCGAAGCGCAGGCCATGCCCGACCAGAACCTGCTCTACCGGGTGCCCAACCAGTCCAGCATCGACGGCAACACCGTCGAGATGGACGTGGAGCGCATCAACTTCGCCGACAACGCGTTGCGCTACGAGTCGAACCTCACGGTCATCGGCGCCAAGATCAAGACGCTGCTGTCGGCGGTCCAGCAATAACCGCGGCCACCGCCGCCGGAGAGAACGCATGCCTTACCCGAGCAACTCGATGAACATCTTCAACGTGGCGGGCTCCGCCATGACGGCGCAGTCGCAGCGCATGAACGTGACGGCGAGCAACCTCGCCAACGCCGAGAGCGTGTCCGGCCCCGACGGCCAGCCCTACCGCGCCAAGCAGGTGGTGTTCGAAGTCGCGGGCTCCGGCCGCAGCGATGTCGGTGGCGTGAAGGTGGCGTCGATCCGCGAAGACACGTCGCCGGCCAAGATGGTCTACGACCCCAAGAACCCTCACGCGAATCCGCAAGGCTACGTGGCCATGCCCAACGTCAATGTGGTCGAAGAGATGACCAACATGATTTCCGCTTCCCGCAGCTATCAGGCCAACGTCGAGGTGCTCAACACCGCCAAGACGCTGATGGTCAAGACGCTCACCGTCGGTCAGTAACTCTCCACTCTCACTTTCACACCATGGCCATTCCTTCGACCTCCAACGTTGCCAACGACCCAGCGGCTGCAGCCGCCGCCGCTGCGGCATCAGCCGCCGCAGCTTCGGGCGCCGCCGGCGCGACCAACGCAGACAGCGAGAAGCGCTTCCTCAAGCTGCTCGTCACCCAGCTCAACAACCAGGACCCGCTCAACCCGATGGAGAACGCCGAGCTCACCTCGCAGCTCGCGCAGATGAGCACGGTCAGCGGCATCGAGCAGCTCAATGCCACGCTCAGCGGGCTGGTCAGCCAGACCGGCTCCAGCCAGGTGCTGCAGGCCGCCTCGCTGATCGGCTACGCCGTGTTGTCGCCGGGCAACGCGCTCTCGCTCGAGATGGTGGAAGACAAGGCCACCGGCGTGAAGACACCCAAAGAAGTGCCTTTCGCGGTCGAACTGCCGGCCAAGGGGGCCACCGACGTGACCGTGACCATCACCGATGCCAATGGCAACAAGGTCCGCACGATGGAACTCGGCGCGCTCCCCGAAGGCGCCAACGGCGTCAAGTGGGACGGCAAGAACGATGCGGGCGAGGTGGTCGCCGAAGGCAACTACCAGTTCAGCGTGGCGGCCGTCGGTGCGGGCACCACGGTCAAGGCGGAGGCGCTCACGTTCACCCAGGTGGCTGCGGTCAAGCAGGGCGCCAACGGCGTGACGCTCGACCTGTCGACGGGCAAGAGCATCGCCCTGTCCGACGTGCGCATGTTCCTCTGACCCCAGGCTTTTCTTTTCTCCCGGCGGCCGCCGCATCGCGGTGCGCCGTTCCCTCATTGCATTGAACCAAGGACTCCATCATGGCTTTCTCCCAAGGCATCAGCGGTCTGGCCGTCGCCGCCGCGAACCTCGACGTCATCGGCAACAACATCGCCAACTCCGGCACGGTCGGCTTCAAGTCGGCCGCTGCCACCTTCCAGGACGTGTATGCCGGATCGCGCGTCGGCCTCGGCGCCTCGGTCGCGAGCGTGACGCAGAACTTCACCCAGGGCGTGACGCAGAGCAGCAGTCGTCCGCTGGACGTCGCCATCCTGAACGGCGACGGCTTCTACCGCCTGGCCAGCCCGAGCGGTGAGGTCATGTACTCGCGCAACGGCCAGTTCACCCGCGACAACGCCGGCTACCTCGTCAACGCGGCCGGTCTGCAGCTGACGGGCTACGGCGTGTCGGCCACCGGCACCATCAACGGCGGCACGCCGGCACCGATCCAGATCCCGAACGCTTCCATGGCGCCGAAGGCGACCACCAGCATCGATGCGGCGTTCAACCTCGACTCGCGCCTCGCGGTGCCGACCAAGACGCCGTTCAACGCGGCCGATTCGGACACCTTCAACTACTCCAACGCGCTGGGCCCGATCTACGACTCGCTGGGCAATCCGCACGAGCTGGGCGCCTACTTCGTCAAGACCGGCGCCGGCGCCTGGAATGTCTACGGCACGATCGACGGCGTCACGATGACCTCGGGCGGCCCACCCGCCACGCCGACGGTGCTGAGCAGCTACACCTTCGACGGCAACGGCAACATGACGGCGCCTGTCGGCGGCACGTTCAACGTCGGTCCGCTGACCTTCGGCAACGGCGCGTTGCCGCTGACCGCGGCGGTCGATCTGACCGGCACGACCCAGTTCGGCAACGTGAACGAGATCCGCAAGCTCGCGCAAGACGGCTACACCTCGGGCACGCTGACGGCCTTCTCGATCAACCCCGACGGCACCATCACCGGCACCTACTCGAACGAGCAAAGCAATCTGCTTGGCCAGGTGGTCCTGAGCTCCTTCGCCAACCCGAACGGCCTGGAGCCGATGGGTGAAAACGTCTGGGGTGAAACGCAGGCCTCGGGCGCGGCGCTCACCGGCGTGCCGGGCAAGGGGAGCAAGCAGGGCTCGCTGGCCTCGGGCGCGCTCGAAGCCTCCAACGTCGACCTGACCTCCGAGCTGGTCAACCTGATCGTGGCGCAGCGCACCTACCAGGCCAACGCACAGACGGTGAAGACGCAGGACCAGATCATGCAGACGCTGATCAACATCCGCTGACGCGCAAGCCTCGCCTTCCTTCGTCACCTTTTCAGGAGCACCCAGTGGATCGAATGCTGTATGTCGCGATGAGCGGCGCCAAGCAGGCCATGGAACAACAGGCCTCGGTCGCCAACAACATGGCGAATGTCTCGACCCCCGGGTTCCGCGCCCAGGTCAACGCGTTTCGTGCGGTACCGGTGGTCGGCGAAGAAGCGCAGACGCGCGCCTTCGTGGTGGCCACCACGCCCGGTGCCGACTTCAGCACCGGCCCGATCACCGAGACCGGCCGCGAGCTCGACGTGGCGGTCAAGGGTGACGGCTGGCTGGTGGTGCAGACCGCCACCGGCGAGGCCTACACCCGCGTGGGCAACCTGCAGGTGGCGGCCGACGGCCAGCTCACGACCATGGGCGGACGCCCGGTGGTCGGCGAGAACGGCGCGCTGGTGATCCCGCCGGGCGCGACCGCCACCGTGGGCAGCACCGGCGTGATCGCGGCGCGCGGTGCGGGCGACCCGAGCGTGGGCGTGGCCGAGGTCGGCCGTCTCAAGCTGGTGAACCCGCCATCCACCGACCTCGTACGCGGCGACGACGGCCTGTTCCGCATGCGCGAGGGCCTGCAACCGGCGGACGCCGACCCGGCCGTCACGGTCATGAGCGGCGTGTTCGAGGGCAGCAACGTGAATCCAGTCGAGGCCATGGTGGCCATGATCGCCAACGCCCGCAGCTTCGAGATGCAGATGAAGTCCATCTCGACCGCCGACACCAACGCGCAATCCGCCAACAAGTTGCTGGCGTACGGCTAAGCGGCTGAGCCCAAGCCCCGAGACCTAGCCCGCGCACGACGCCGTTCCACAGGAGTATTTCCCATGATCCGTTCCCTCTATATCGCCAAGACAGGCCTCGATGCGCAACAGACGCAGCTCGACGTCGTCTCCAACAACCTGGCCAACGTCGGCACCACCGGCTTCAAGCGCAGCCGCGCCGTGTTCGAAGACCTGATGTACCAGAACATGCGCCAGGTCGGCGGCCAGACCTCCGACCAGACGCGCCTGCCCTCGGGCCTGCAGCTGGGCACCGGCGTGCGCGTGGTCGCCACCGAGCGCCTGCACTCGCAGGGCAACCTGACCAAGACCGACAACCCGAAGGACGTGGCCATCAACGGCGGCGGCTTCTTCCAGGTGCTGATGCCCGACGGCACCACCTCCTACACCCGCGACGGTTCGTTCCAGACCAACGCCGAAGGCCAGCTGGTGACCGCCAGCGGCTTCCAGATCCAGCCGCAGATCACCATCCCGCAGAACGCCACCAGCATCACCGTCGCCCGCGACGGCACGGTGTCGGTGACGCAGGCCGGCTCCACCGCGACGGTGCAGGTCGGCCAGCTGCAGCTGGCGACCTTCCTGAACCCGACCGGCCTGCAGAGCATGGGCGAGAACCTCTACACCGAAACCGACGCGTCGGGTGCCGCCAACGTGGTGGTCCCCGGTCTCGAAGGCGCCGGCATCCTGACGCAGGGCTATGTCGAGGCCTCGAACGTGAACGTGGTCGAGGAACTGGTGAACATGATCGCCACGCAGCGCGCCTACGAAATCAACAGCAAGGCCGTGCAGACCTCGGACCAGATGCTGGCCAAGCTCGCCCAGCTGTGATGACCATGCGCAGTCCCATTCTTCCCGCACGCGGTGTCGCTGCGCTCGCAGCGCCTGCATCGCGCCTCCTGCTGGTGCTGCTGGCCGTGGTGGGGGCGGGCTGCGCCCAGATTCCGCGCGAGCCGCTGGTGCACCAGCCCATGACCGCACGCGCCGACAACTATGCGTCCGCACCGGCGCGTCGGCCCACGGGCGCCATCTTTCGAGAAGGTCCCGGCGGCAACGCGCTGTTCGAGGACCGCCGGCCGCGCAATGTCGGCGACATCCTCACCGTCGTCATCAGCGAGCGCGTGAACGCCAGCAAGAATTCGGGCGCCAACGCCAGTCGCAACGGCAGCACCACCGGCACCTTCGCCGGCGGCATTCCGAAGCTGATCGGCTCGCTGCTCAACGGCCAGGACACCAACCTCTCCGGCGACAACGTGCTGAAGGCGACCGGCGGCGCCAACGCCAACAACACCTTCAACGGCGTGATCACCGTCACGGTGACCGACGTCATGCCCAACGGCAACCTGCTGGTGAGCGGCGAGAAGCAGATGGGCATCAACCAGGGCACGGAGTTCATCCGCTTCTCGGGCGTGGTGAATCCGCGCACCGTCTCTGGCACCAACACCGTCCCGTCGACCCTGGTGGCCGACGCCCGCATCGAATACACGGCCAAGGGCTACATCGACGAGGCCCAGCACATGGGCTGGATGCAGCGCTTCTTCTTGAACGTCATGCCTTTCTGATGGCTCCTTTTCAGAACAGAAAGCAACCCCCCATGCATACCTCGCGAACCTTGCGTTCAATTCTCGGCCTCGTCGCACTGTGCGCCGCGGCACTGGGTGTGCCCGCACATGCCGAGCGTCTCAAGGAACTCGCGAGCATCCAGGGCGTGCGCGACAACCAGCTGATCGGCTACGGCCTGATGGTCGGCCTGGACGGCACGGGCGACCAGACGACCCAGACGCCGTTCACGGTGCAGAGCCTGAACAACATGCTGCAGCAGCTGGGCATCACGATTCCTCAGGGCGTGAACATGCAGCTCAAGAACGTCGCGGCCGTCATGGTCACGGCCACGCTGCCGGCCTTCGCGCGGCCCGGCCAGGCCATCGACGTGACCGTCTCGTCGATGGGCAATGCCAAGAGCCTGCGCGGCGGCACGCTGCTGATGACGCCGCTCAAGGGTGTCGACGGCCAGACCTATGCATTGGCGCAGGGCAACATGGTGGTCGGTGGCGCAGGCGCATCGGCCAATGGCAGCAAGGTGCAGATCAACCAGCTCGGCTCCGGCCGCATTCCGGCCGGCGGCCTGGTCGAGCGCGGCGTCGAGGCGCCGCTGGGCGGCGACAGCACGCTGTCGGTCGAGCTCAACCGCTCCGACTTCGGCACGGCCAAGGCCGCGGCCGATGCCATCAACCGCGAGTTCGGCGCCGGCACGGCCGATGCGCAGGACGCGCGTGTGATCGTGGTGCGTGCGCCGATGCCCGAGGCCCGCGTCGGTTTCCTCGCGCGGCTCGAAGCCATCGATGTCACCCCATCGCAGGCCACGGCCCGCGTGGTGGTGAACGCCCGCACCGGCTCCGTGGTGATGAACCAGAACGTGCGGGTGCAGGACTGCGCCGTGGCGCACGGCAACCTGTCGGTCGTGATCAACACCGAACCGGTGGTGAGCCAGCCGGGCGCCTTCTCGGGCGGCCAGACGGTGGCCGCGCAGACCTCGCAGATCTCGGTCAACCAGGGCGGCGGCGCGCTGCAGATGGTCAAGGGCGGCGCGTCGCTGGCCGACGTGGTCAAGGGCCTGAACAGCCTGGGTGCCAACCCGCAGGACCTGGTCTCGATCCTCCAGGCCATGAAGTCGGCCGGTGCCTTGCGTGCCGAGCTCGAGATCATCTGAGGACGCGAGATGGCCATCACGGCAGCCAATTCCTGGGGCGGTGGCGACGCCGCCCGCAGCGGCGCGCTCGACCAGCGCTTCTCGCTCGATGTGCAAGGCGTCGACGCCCTGCGCCACACCGTCCGCACGTCGCCGGAAGAAGGCCTCAAGCAGGTCTCGCGGCAGTTCGAGGCGATGTTCATGAACATGGTGCTCAAGAGCATGCGCGAGGCCTCGCCCTCGAGCGGCCTGATGGACGGGCAGAACGAGAAGGTCTACCGCTCGATGCTCGACCAGCAGCTGTCGCAGAACCTGTCCGGCCGCGGACTCGGGCTGGCCGAAGCCATGCTGACGCAGCTCCAGCGCGCGGGCGGCAACGCCGAGGGCGATGCCCCAGGTGGTGCCTCGAAAGGCTTCGCCCTCGACCGCCTGGTGTCGTTCCCGCTGAAGGAAAACGCGGGCATCCCGATCGGCTCGTCACCCGGGCCGCGTGCCACTGGTGCCGACCTGAGCCTCTACCGCGTCAACGGCGACCGTGGCGGTTCCGGTGGCGACAACCCGTCTCTGCAAGGCAAGGTCGATGACTTCGTCGCACGCATGGGCAGCTCGGCCCAGTCCGCCAGCGCGGCGAGCGGCGTTCCCGCACCGCTGATCCTGGCGCAGGCCGCGCTCGAGTCGGGCTGGGGCAAGCGCGAGATCCGCGGCGACGACGGCACCCAGAGTTTCAACCTGTTCGGCATCAAGGCCGATCGCAGCTGGAAGGGGCCGGTCGTCGAGACCCTGACCACCGAGTACGTGGACGGCGAGCCGCAGAAGGTGCGTGCCAAGTTCCGCGCCTACGGTTCCTACGACGAGGCCTTTGCCGACTACGCCAAGTTCATGACGCGCAACCCGCGCTACGCCGACGTGCTGAGCACCGGCGACCCGGCCGCGGCGGCCCATGGCCTGCAGCGCGCCGGCTACGCCACCGATCCCGACTACGGCCACAAGCTGGTTCGCATCATGCAGAAGTTCGGCTGAGCGCCTGGCGCCGCCGACCTCGTCCTGCCACCTGAATCCCACGCGCACAGAACATCGAAAGACACCCATGGCAGAAGTACTCCACCGGCCGAACCAGGCGATCGCCACCCCCGCCGACGGGCGGCTCGAAGTCGTGACCTTCACGCTCGGCGAAGAGGAATACGGCATCGACATCCAGCGCGTGCAGGAGCTGCGCGGCTACGACGCCGTGACCTGCATCGCCAACGCGCCGGCCCACATCAAGGGTGTCGTGAACCTGCGCGGGATCATCGTGCCGATCATCGACATGCGCATCAAGTTCAACCTGGGCGAGCCGCGTTACGACGAGTTCACCGTGGTGATCGTGCTGAACATCGGCGGCCGCGTGGTGGGCATGGTGGTCGACAGCGTGTCGGACGTGATCACGCTGAGCGCCGAGCAGATCAAGCCGGCGCCCGAGATGGGCTCGGTGCTGGACACCGACTACATCATCGGCCTGGGCACCCTGGACACGCGGATGCTGATCCTGGTCGACATCGACCGCCTCATGTCCAGCGAGGAGCTGGGCCTCATTGAAAAACTGGCGACTTGAGCCGCGTCCGACCGAACCATAGAACGAGAGACATATGAAGAACTGGAAAATCGGAACACGCCTGGGCACCGGCTTCGCGCTGGTGCTGGCGCTGGCGGCGGTGATTGCGGCCATCGGCGTGATGGGCCTGCAACGTGTGGGCGACGGCACCGAACGGATGGCGCAGCGCTCGCTGGCCAAGGAGCGCCTGGCCGCCACCTGGCTGCAGGCGACCAGCAACAACAGCGTGCGGACCTTCGCCCTGGTCAAGAGCAACGACGCCGCGGTGCAGGCCTACCTGCAGGAGAACATCGGCCGGACCAGCAAGCTGATTTCCGAGACGCAGAAGAAGCTCGAAGCAATGCTCGAGACGCCGGAAGAAGAGGCGCTGAGTGCCGACATCAAGCGCCGGCGCACCGAATACATCGATCTGCGCAACGCCATTCTCAAGCTCAAGGCCGAAGGGAAACAGGACGAGGCCGGCCAGATCACCGACGCCCGCCTGGTGCCCATGCTGTCGGGCTACGACGGCAGCATCCAGGCCATGCTGGCACACCAGCAAAGCGAGATCGACCGCACCGCGGCGGGCATCGACGCGCTCTATCGCTCGGGCCGTATCGGCCTCATCAGTCTCACCTTTGCCGCGTTGGCCCTCGGCGCGGCGCTGGCCTGGTGGCTGACCCGCGGCATCACCCGGCCCCTGGGGCGCGCCCTGAGCGTGGCGCAGGCGGTGGCCGGGGGTGATCTCACCCAGGAGGCGGAGGTCGACTCGACCGACGAAGTCGGCCAGCTGTTGCAGGCCCTCAACGAGATGAACCGCAACCTGGTGAAGATCGTCGGCGATGTTCGCCAGGGCACCGACACGATGGCCACGGCGTCCAGCCAGATCGCCTCGGGCAACCAGGACCTGTCCTCGCGCACCGAGCAGCAGGCCAGCTCGCTGGAAGAGACGGCGGCCTCGATGGAAGAACTGACCTCGACGGTCAAGCAGAACGCGGACAACGCGCGTCAGGCCAACCAGCTCGCCTCGTCGGCGTCGGAAGTCGCCGTGCGTGGCGGCAGCGTGGTCGGCCAGGTGGTCGACACGATGAGCGCGATCAATGCGTCGAGCAAGAAGATCGTGGACATCATCGCGGTCATCGACGGCATTGCGTTCCAGACCAACATCCTGGCGCTGAATGCTGCCGTGGAAGCGGCGCGTGCGGGCGAACAGGGCCGCGGCTTTGCGGTGGTCGCTTCCGAAGTGCGCAGCCTCGCCCAACGCTCGGCGGCTGCGGCCAAGGAGATCAAACTGCTCATCGACGACTCGGTGGGCAAGGTCGGTGCCGGCAGCCACCAGGTGGCCGAAGCAGGCCGCACCATGGAAGAGATCGTGGCCAGCGTGCGCCGGGTGACCGACATCATGGGCGAGATCTCGTCGGCCAGCCAGGAACAGACCCTGGGCATCGACCAGATCAACCAGGCCATCAGCCAGATGGACCAGGTGACGCAGCAGAACGCGGCGCTGGTGGAAGAGGCCGCGGCCGCCGCCGCCTCGCTGCAGGACCAGGCCGGCAGCCTCTCCCAGGCTGTCAGTGTCTTTCGGTTGGCGCCGGCCGCGGTCTGAACTATTTGGTGGCGATGACTTCAACTTCCGTCCGCGCTGCCGATAACTGGACGTGGCTGCGGATTGGCGCATCGCACAAATCGATGCCGGTCGTTCGCCGAACGACCGTCCTCACGTCATTTACTCTGCAAGGTGGAGCGTCATGAATCTGCGAAATCTCAAGATCGGCGTGCGTCTGGGTGCGGGCTTCGCTGCCATGCTGCTCATGATGATCCTCATTGCAGGCGTCGGCGCGGCCCGGTTGAACGCCGTGGCGGACTCGACCGCGGTGATGATCGACCAGGCGCTCGTCAAGGAACGGTTGGCCAACCAATGGGCCAATCTCCTGGGGCCCAGCATCGTTCACTCCTTCGGCATGGTCAAGGCGACCGACAGCGAGAACGAAGCCTATTTCAAGAAGAGTCTCGGGGAGGGCGTGGCATCCATCAACCCGGTGCAGCAGAAGATGGAAACGCTGCTGACCTCGCCCGAGGAGCGCAAGCTGTACCTTGCCGTGGCCGATGCGCGCAAGACGGTGCTGGAGCACCTGGCCGCGATCAACCAGCTGAAGGCAGCCGGTGACCGCGAAGGTGCCAACAAACTTGCCGACACCAAGTACCAGGCCGCCCTGGTGGTCTACATCAAGGCCGTTCAGGACATCGCCGGCGCCCAGCGCACGCAGATCGATGCGATGGCGCAGGAGATCCGGCAGGATCACCGCAGCGGCCTCCAACTGCTGGGCGCCCTGTCGACCCTGGCCGTGCTGATCGGCGCGCTGTGCGCCTGGCGGCTGACGGTCGGCATCGTGCGGCCGATGCGCGGCGCGGTCGAGCTGGCCCAGAAGGTGGCGTCGGGCGACCTGAGCAGCCACATCGCTCCCGGCTCGCGCGACGAGGTCGGCCAACTGCTGACGGCGCTCAAGGGCATGAACGACAGCCTGGCCAAGGTGGTCGGCGAAGTGCGCCAGGGCACCGACACCATGGCCACCGCCTCGAGCCAGATCGCCTCGGGCAACCAGGACCTGTCCTCGCGCACCGAGCAGCAAGCCAGCTCGCTGGAAGAGACCGCGGCCTCGATGGAGGAACTGACCTCGACGGTCAAGCAGAACGCCGACAACGCACGCCAGGCCAACCAGCTGGCCGTCTCCGCCTCGGAAGTGGCCGTGCGCGGCGGCAGCGTGGTCAGCCAGGTGGTCGACACCATGAGCGCGATCAACACCTCCAGCCGCAAGATCGTGGACATCATCGCGGTCATCGACGGCATCGCCTTCCAGACC
>NZ_JBPJZI010000030.1:0-1372 GCF_051216395.1 Variovorax cryoconiti
GCGCGCCTACTACGTCTACACGCCGTACCGCAACCAGAGCATGCTGCCGAACTACGATTCGGCGGCCAACGACTTCAGCTTTGCGACCATCTACACCGAGAACGCGTTCTCGGGCGGTGACCGCGTCTCGGACACCAATGCCCTCACGCTCGGCGTGACCTCGCGCCTGATCGATCCGGCCACCGGCGTCGAGGCCGCGCGCTTCGGCATCGCGCAGCGGCTGCGCTTCAGCGATCAGAAGGTCACGCTGCCCGGCGGCACGCCGGTGACCGACCGCGCGAGTGACCTGCTCGTGGGCGCCCAGATCAACTGGACGCCCAAGTGGAGCCTGGACACCCTCGTGCAGTACAACCCCGACACGCGCAAGTCGGAGCGTTCGGCAATCAGCGCGCGCTACAACCCCGAGCCGTATCACAACCTGAGCGCGGCCTTCCGCTACCAGGCGGACAGCAGCTCGACCGCGGACGACGGCACGAAGACGGTGGACTTCAACTGGCAGTGGCCGCTGAGCGA
Organism: Variovorax cryoconiti; assembly: GCF_051216395.1. Taxonomy (NCBI): domain Bacteria; kingdom Pseudomonadati; phylum Pseudomonadota; class Betaproteobacteria; order Burkholderiales; family Comamonadaceae; genus Variovorax; species Variovorax cryoconiti. The sequence continues at coordinate 514 of NZ_JBPJZI010000030.1, forward strand.
GCTGACGAGGGGCCTCTTCGGCAACAAGTCGCCCACGGACCCGGGACGCTGGTACGCAGTGGGGCGGCTGAGCTACAGCCTGCACGATCACGCAATGTCGGACAGCCTGATCGGCGCGGAATACAACGCCTGCTGCTGGGTGGGCCGTGTCGTGCTCGAACGGCTGGTAACGGGCCGCACGACGCCCGACACGCGGCTGATGTTCCAGATCCAGTTCAACGGCTTCGGCAACATCGGCTCGAACCCGACGAGCACGCTGCTGCAGAACATCCAGGGCTATCAGCCGCTGAACGCGCCTACGCAGGAGCCGAGCCGCTTCACCAACTACGACTAGTGCGGCTCAGCTCAGGCCGGCTTCAGGGCAGCAGTTCGAACTTCAGGTCGGCCAGCGGCATGACCTTCTCTTCGCGCACCATCTTGTATTCGGTGTTCGGGCCCAGCCACTTGGCCCAGAGGCGGTCGAGCTCGCCCGACTTCTCCAGCGCGTAGAGGGCTGCATTCACCTTGGACAGCAGCACGGGCTCGTCCTTCTTCATGCCGATGCCGATGGGCTGGAGCACCATCGGGTCCTTGATCATCTTCAGCGCGACGCCTTCGGTCTTCGACTGGTTGACCAGCTTGGTGATGGTCATGGTGTTGGCGACCATGCCGACCGACTTGTTCTGCTGCACCGCCATGAAGGCCGAGCCCGTGTCCTGAAACGTGACCGGCTCAGAGCCGTTCATCTTGATCGACATCTCGGAGGTGGAGCCCTTGGTCGAGCTCAGGCGCTTGCCCTTGAAGTCGGCCTTGGCCGTGCCGGGGTCGGAAGCCTTCACGGCCAGCATTTCCTTGGCCACGTAGTACGGGTCGCTGAACT
>NZ_JBPJZI010000031.1:0-1351 GCF_051216395.1 Variovorax cryoconiti
CGTGGTGCTGGCCGACACCAGGCTGCCCGTGTAGTTCACGTCGTTGCGGTTGTTCACGCGCGCCACCGTCGCATACAGCGCCGTGCGCTTGGACAGGTTGTGCACGTAGCCCACTGCGAACTTGCGTGCCATCGGGTCTTCGCCCGTGATGCCTGCCGTGCCTTCGTTGTAGCGCACTTGCGAGTACGCCACGCGGATCAGGCCTGCGCCCACCGGCACGGTCGCGCCGATCAGGTAGCCGTTGTAGGTGTCGTGCGTGTCAACCGCTGCCGCGTAGTCGAACTTGTTCTTCACGTTCGACAGCTCGCCGAACAGCTTGACGGGACCGAAGTCGTACGAAGCGCCCAGATTGATGGTCTGCACCCTGCGCTCCAGCGCGGTGGTGTCCACGACGGTGCTCTGGCCCACGGCCAGTGCCACGTCCAGGGGACCGTTGGCATAGCCGAAGCGGCCACCGACGTAGCGGCCAGCCGTGCTGCTGGAAGCTGCAGTGGTGCTGGTGGCGTCGGTGCTGGCGTTCTCATGCAGGCTGTACTGCACCTGGCCGTAGAAGCCGCCCAGGTTCGGCGGCAGGAAGTAGCCGATCGAGTTGCTGGCACGCACGTAGTTGGCGTTGTTGATGGTGGTGTTGCCGCTGACGGTGCTGATGACGTTGGTGCCCGAGCCGTTGGTGCCGAACGGATCGAAGACGGTGTCGTTCCAGAAGGTGGCGGTGTAGTCGCGGCCCAGGCGCAGCTCGCCGAAGCCACCCGACAGGCTCACGGTGGAGCGGCGAGCGAAGGTGGAGATGCCGGTGGCGCCGTCGTCGTTGGTGATGGGTGCTTCGAGCCAGAAGCTCGCTGCCAGCCCGCCGCCGAGGTCTTCGGTGCCGCGGAAGCCGATGCGGCTGGAGTTGTAGGCCGAGTTGCCCAGGCTGGTCTTGCTTTGCTTGACCGACGCGCCGGTGGTCGTGTCGCGCGAAGTGGTCGACTGGTAGGTCAGGCCAGCGTCCACGACGCCGAACAACGTGACGGACGATTGGGCAGAAGCCAGGCCGCAGACGGCCAGGGCAGCGAATGCCGTGAGGGTTTTCTTCATTCAGGGTTCTCCAGTTGCAGCGGCTCTCCATCGAGCAGCAGGCACGCATCGTCTCGTTCAAATTCGGAGGAATCTTGTGAATGCCTCTGCTTTGCGTGAACTGTTGTTTGCGTGCACTGCGCCAAGAGAAGCCCCGGCACAACCGGAGGAAACACCTCACACAAGAAGTCTCCCAAAAGCAGCGCAATGCTCGGCGACCGAAGGAGTCATCCATGACCATTGCCATGCCAAGCACCGTCGCCACCTCGCTGGGCGTGCAGCAGCTGACCAGCGC
>NZ_JBPJZI010000032.1:0-1298 GCF_051216395.1 Variovorax cryoconiti
GCGCCGGTGAAGCCGACCACTGTATCGACCGCCTCGTCCTTGCGGATGATGTCGACCACCTGCCGCAGCTTGGCGGCCAGCGCCTGCGACGAAATGCTCTGGTCGGCGCGCAGGCCGCCGTTGAGCTGCCCGCTGTCCTGCTGCGGGAAGAAGCCCTTGGGCGCGGCGCTGAAGAGATACACATTGAGCCCGACCACCGCCACCAGAATCAGCATGACCAGCGCCTTGCTGTCGAGCGCCCAGTCGAGGCTGGTCTCGTAGCGCTTGAGCACCCAGTCGTAGCTGCTTGCAGCCATGCGGCCGAAGCGCCCCTGCGGCTTGCTCTTGTCATGCTCGCCACCGGGCTTGAGCAGCCACGCGCACATCATGGGCGTGGTGGTCAGCGAGATGACGAGCGAGATCATCACCGCCGCCGACAGCGTTATCGCGAACTCGCGGAACAGCCGGCCGACCTGTCCGCCCATGAAAAGCAGCGGAATGAACACCGCCACCAGCGACACGCTGATCGACAGCACGGTGAAGCCAACTTCCTTCGCGCCCAGCAACGCCGCCTTCATGCGCGTCATGCCCGACTCGATGTGCCGGCTGGTGTTCTCGAGCACGACGATGGCGTCGTCCACCACGAAGCCGGTGGCCACCGTGAGCGCCATCAGGCTCAGGTTGTTGAGGCTGAAGCCCAGCAGGTACATGACCCCGAAGGTTCCCAGCAGCGCCGCCACCGTGGCCACCGCAGGCACGATGGTCGCGCGCACGCTGCGCAGGAACAGGCTGACCACCAGCACCACCAGGATGACGGAGATGACCAGCGTGAGCTCGACCTCGCGAAGCGAGCCGCGGATGGAGTTGGTGCTGTCCGACGCCACCTGCAGCGTGACGTCTGGCGGCAGCTGCGCCTGCAGCTCGGGCAGCAGCGCGCGCACGCTGTCGACGGTCTCGATGATGTTGGCCGCGGGCTGCCGCGTGATCAGCACGATGATCGCGGGCTCGCCGTTGAACAGGCCCAGCGTTCGCGTGTCTTCCACGCCATCGACCACCTCGGCCACGTCCTGCAGCCGCACGGCCGCGCCATTGCGCCAGGCGATGACCATCGGCGCGTAGTCGCTGGCGCGCAGGGCCGGCGTCTGCGTGTAGATCTGCAGCTTGCGGCCCTCGCCCTGGACCGTGCCCTTGGGGCGGTTGGCGTTCGAGGCCTGGATGGCGGCGCGCACGTCTTCTGTGCTGATGCCATAGCGGCTGAGTGCGAACGGCAGCAGCTCGATGCGCACGGCTGGGAGCGAGCCGCCGCCGATTTCGACATC
>NZ_JBPJZI010000033.1:0-817 GCF_051216395.1 Variovorax cryoconiti
TTCCATGACCTGCTTGGCGCCGCTCATGGCGACATACAACATTCGATCCACTGGGTGCTCCTGGTGTCAGTCGTTCTGCGTTGCTGTTGCCGCGTCAGCGGATGTTCATCAGCGTCTGCATGACCTGGTCCTGCGTCTTCACGGTCTGCGCATTGGCCTGGTAGTTGCGCTGCGCGACGATCAGGTTGACCAGCTCGGAGGTGAGGTCGACGTTGGACGACTCGAGCGCGCCCGACTGCAGCGCGCCGAGCTTGGTGCCTTCGCCCGGGGTGCCGGTGAGTGCGTTGCCCGAGGCCTGCGTTTCGGCCCACACGTTGTCGCCCTTGGGCTCCAGGCCGTTCGGGTTGGCGAACGACGACAGCACGATCTGGCCCAGCAGCTTGGTCTGTTCGTTGGAGAACTTGCCGGTGATGGTGCCGTCGGCGTTGATCGAGAACGAGGTGAGTTCGCCCGAACGGTAGCCGTCTTGTGCGAGCTTGCTCATGGCATTGGCCGCGCCGAACTGCGTGGTGCCCGAAAGGTCGACCGTGGCGCTCAGCGCCGCGGCGCCGTTGGTGAAGGTGATGGGGCCGATGTTCAGCTGGCCGTTGGCAGGCGCGGTCATCTTGCCGCTGGAGTCGAAGGTCAGCGTGGTGAGCGCGGCACCGGCGTTGAGCGCTGCGCCGTCGGAGGTGCCGTACACGCTCCAGGTGTTGGCGGGGGTGGCGCTCTTCACGAAGTACACGGACACGTCGTGCGGGTTGCCCAGCGAGTCGTAGATGGGACCGACGGCGTTCGAGTAGTTGAAGGTGTCGGAGTCGGCCGCGTTGAAAGGCGT
>NZ_JBPJZI010000033.1:827-1290 GCF_051216395.1 Variovorax cryoconiti
GGGGTTGGCGTGGTCGAGCTACACGGGGACGTCGGGGGGGTGGGTGGGGTTGTCGAAGATGGAGCCGCCGTCGTTGGGGGGGTTGAAGGGGTCGGGGTGGGCGGCGTTGAAAGGGGTCTTGGTGGGCGTGGTGAGGCGCGCATCGAGGTTGAACTCGGCGTTGATGCCGCTCGTGGCCTTGGGCGTCATGGCCGCGGTCGGGATCTGGATGGCCGCCGGCGTGCCGCCGCTGATGCCGCCGCTGGCGTTCACGCCGAAGCCGGTGAGGCGCAGGCCCGATGCGTTGACGATGTAGCCGTCCTTGTCGCGCGTGAACTGGCCGTTGCGCGAGTACATGACTTCGCCGCTGGGACTGCTCAGGCGGAAGAATCCGTCGCCGTTGAGGATGGCCACGTCCAGCCGACGGCTGCTCGACTGCGTCACGCCCTGCGTGAAGTTCTGCGTTACGCCCGACACCGATGCG
>NZ_JBPJZI010000034.1:0-1289 GCF_051216395.1 Variovorax cryoconiti
CGAGATCAGCGCGGCGAGCCACGAGCAGACCCAAGGCATCGAGCAGATCAACCAGGCCATCACGCAGATGGACCAGGTGACGCAGCAGAACGCGGCGCTGGTGGAAGAGGCCGCGGCAGCCGCCGCCTCGCTGCAGGACCAGGCCGGCAGCCTGTCGCAAGTGGTCGGTGTGTTCAAGCTCGGCAGCGACACGACGGCGATGTCGCATCGGGTCCCCGTGCGTGCCGAGGTCCCGATGCACCGTGCGAAGGTGGCCAAGCGGGTGTTGCCCGCGCCGCGCGCTGCCGCCGGCCCCCGCGAACTCGCCACCGCCTCCGCTGGCGACGGGTGGGAAACCTTCTGATCGTCCCGTTGCCTCGGCAATGGCACCACCTTTATCTTCCGGAGTCGCAAGCATGTTCCTGAGCAATATTTCCATCGGCAAGCGACTGACCCTCGTGGTCGGCATCATCCTGGCCTTGTCCGTCACCAGCAGCGTGCTGGCCATCCTGAAGCTTCGCCAGCTGGGGGACGAGGTTCGTCTGATGGTGGAGCAGAACATCAAGACGGAGCGTGCCGGCTCCGACTGGTTGCGCCACACGACCTCGGGGGTGCAGCGCGCCGCAGCGATCGCCAAGAGCACCGACCCCAGCCTGATCGCCTACTTCGCGCCGGCGACGGCCAAGTCCATCACGGACACCAACGCGCTGCAGAAGTTTCTCGAGGCCCGCATGGACACGCCCGAGAAGAAGAAGCTCTTCGAAAAAATTGGCGAGCTCCGCAAGACCTACCTGGCGGCGCGTGAAGAGGTCAGCAAGGCCAAGATGGCCGGCGACATGGACGGGGCCAACAAGATCTTCAGCGAGCGCTTCGAACCCACCTCGCGCGACTACGTGGCCGGGGTGCAGCAGATGGTCGAAACCGAGCGTGTCGCGCTCGACACCGCGGCCGAGCGCAGCGAAGAGATGCGTGCCAACCTGACGATGCTCCTCATTGTTTGCAGCGCGCTGTCGCTGGTGTTGGGCGTCGGGCTCGCCTGGATGCTGGTGCGCAGCATCACCCATCCGCTGCGCCGTGCCGTGGCGGTGGCCGAGGCCGTGGCCGCCGGTGACCTGACCAGCCGCATCGAGGTGACGAGCACGGACGAGACCGGCCAACTGATGCAGGCGCTGCGCGGCATGAACGAAAGCCTGGCCAAGGTGGTCGGCGAAGTGCGCCAGGGCACCGACACCATCGCCACGGCCTCGAGCCAGATCGCTTCGGGCAACCAGGACCTGTCCTCGCGCACCGAAGAGCAGGCCAGCTCGCTG
>NZ_JBPJZI010000035.1:0-1287 GCF_051216395.1 Variovorax cryoconiti
GCCGCAAGGGCCTCTCAAACGCATGGGGATGCTCGGTGAGACGAGCTTGCGAGCGCAACGACAAGCACACGCGCTCGCCATCAAGCCAATTTACGACTTGATCAGACCTTCCCTAGGGAACATCTGATCAAGTCCACGGATGGCCGCTCTGAACGTTGATTACGCATGCTGAATGAAGGAGCGCCAACGATGAGCCAGATCAGTTTTTCGGATGCCGAGCATGCAGGCAAGAGGAAGAGGACACGTCGGGAAGTCTTCCTTGCCGAGATGGAGCTGGTAGTGCCTTGGAAGGCACTGCTCAAAGTCATCGAACCGCACTACCCGGTGGCAGGCCGCGGACGTCGGCCCTATCCGCTGGAAGCAATGCTTCGCGTGCACTTGATGCAGAACTGGTTTGCGTTGAGCGACCCGGCGATGGAGGAAGCCCTATACGAGATCACCTCGCTGCGCACGTTTGCAGGCCTGGGAATGGAGTCGATTCCCGACGAGACGACGATCCTGAACTTCCGCCATCTGCTGGAAGCCAGCGATCTGGCCGAGGACATCTTCAAGCAGGTCAACGCCCACCTGGCCAGGAAAGGGCTGCTTCTGAAGAGGGGCTCCATCGTGGACGCCACCATCATCGCGGCACCCAGTTCCACGAAGAACGCGGGCGGCGAGCGAGACCCTGAGATGCACCAGACCAAGAAGGGCAACCAGTGGCACTTCGGGATGAAGGCGCACATCGGTGTGGATGCGGACTCGGGGTTGGTGCACACGGTGACGACTACCGCAGCCAACGAGGCAGACGTCGAGCAGGTGAGCGACCTGCTGCACGGCAAAGAGGACGCGGTGTGGGCAGACTCGGGCTATCGCGGAGCGCAGGCGCGGGTGCAGCGCAGTGTGCAGTGGCACATTGCGGGCCGGCCCAGCGACATGGCGAAGATGCAAGAAGGCCGAGCCAAGGCCAGAGCGCGCAAGCAGGAATACCGCAAGGCCAGCATCCGGGCGAAGGTGGAGCATCCGTTCCGAGTGATCAAGCGACAGTTCGGCTTGGCGAAGGTGAGGTTCAAGGGACTGGCCAAGAACACGGCGCATGTGATCACGCTGTTTGCGTTATCGAACCTGTGGATGGCCAGGAAGAAACTGATCGCGATGCGCGGACAGGTGCGTCTGCAGACGGCATGAAGGGCCGCAAGGGCCTCTCAAACGCATGGGGATGCTCGGTGAGACGAGCTTGCGAGCGCAACGACAAGCACACGCGCTCGCCATCAAGCCAATTTACGACTTGATCAGACCTTCCCTAGG
>NZ_JBPJZI010000036.1:0-1257 GCF_051216395.1 Variovorax cryoconiti
GGATTCAACGTCGGCAAGAGCAAGAATAAAAACGATTTGGGACGTTAGCTCAGTTGGTAGAGCAGCGGACTTTTAATCCGTTGGTCACTGGTTCGAATCCAGTACGTCCTACCAAATCTTCAAGAATCCCCGCCTGCCTTGTGCACGCGGGGATTTTTCTGCGCATGATCAAGCCAGGCCGTTCAGGTGCTCATAGAGGATCAAGACGCCGATCCCGATCAGCACGAGGCCGCCAATGATCTCCGCTCGCTTGCCGAGCACCGCGCCCAGCACGCGCCCCACCATCACACCGATGGTGACCATCGTGAAAGTCGCAAGGCCGATGGCCAGCGCCGTCCATGCGATGTTAACGTTGATGAAGGCCAGCCCGACGCCCACCGCCATCGCATCGATGCTTGTGGCAAAGCCGGTGATGGCGAGCGACCAGAAGGAGTTGCGGCTTGGCTTTTCGTCCGCCTCGTCCGCCTCGTCCGGCGCGCCGAAGCCCGACCAGATCATGCGCAACCCCAGCACGCTGAGGAGCGAGACCGCGATCCAGTGGTCCCATTGCGCGACGTAGCTCGCAGCGGCAAGGCCTGCCGCCCAGCCGATGACGGGAGTCAGCGCCTCGATGACGCCGAAGATGAGTCCGGTTCGCAGGGCTTCGCGCCAGGAGGGTTTGCGCAGGGCGGAGCCTTTGCCGACGGCCGCGGCGAAAGCATCCGTCGACATGGCGAATGCAAGAAGAATCGTGGAGGCGATGTTCATGTTGGAAGTAGCAAGCAAGGCCGGTTCAAGACGCCGCGGCGCACGAACCCGCCGGCCAATGCCGCGTTCATGCACCGCTGGTCTCGCCAACCTTTCGGCTGCTCACGCCACGGTCGCAAGGTGCGAACCGAGTATGTTGACGTGAGCGCTTCCGAAGTCCGGAAGCCGGCTACTCCCCAAGGGAGCCGCGATTCTAGGCGAAGCCCGGGCTCGAAGAAAACCGACAGGGAAGCCGATGGGTCTGCTACGATTTCCGTCCCGGGGAAACAGCCTCCCGGTCTGCAAAGTAAGACGGTGTCCCGTCCAAGCGCTGGCGACCCATAACGGAGCTATCCGTGGACACCGTACTGCCTGACGCCTCTCCTGCGCATTCCGCGCCCATCCAGCCCGTCTCCTTCGCCGAAGCATTCCGCTTCTGGCTCAAGCTCGGCTTCATCAGCTTCGGCGGTCCTGCCGGGCAGATCGCGATCATGCACACCGAGCTGGTCGAGCGCCGGCGCTGGATCAGCG
>NZ_JBPJZI010000037.1:0-1256 GCF_051216395.1 Variovorax cryoconiti
CTCACAGCGCCCTGGCGATCACTTCCTTCATGATCTCGTTGGTGCCGCCGTAGATGCGCTGCACCCGGGCGTCGGCGTACATGCGCGCCACCATGTACTCGTTCATGAAGCCGTAGCCGCCGAAGAGCTGCAGGCACTCGTCGATCACGCGGCCCTGCGCCTCCGAGCCCCAGAGCTTGGCTATCGAGGCGGTGGCGGTGTCGAGCTTGCCGGCCACGAGGTCTTCCACGCAGCGGTCGATGAAAGCGCGGCCCACCTTGATCTGCGTGGCGATCTCGGCCAGCTTGAACTTCGTGTTCTGGAACTCGGCAATCGGCTTGCCGAAGGCCTTGCGGTCGCGCACGTAGTCGAGCGTGGCCTGGTAGGCGCCTTCCATGGTGGCCAGCGCACTCAGGCCGATGATGGTGCGCTCGTAAGGCAGATCACTCATGAGCTGGAAGAAGCCCTGCCCTTCCACACCGCCCAGCAAAGCATCGGCGCTCACACGCACGTCGTCGAAGAAGAGCTCGGAGGTGTCCTGCGCCTTCATGCCGATCTTGTCGAGCACGCGGCCCACGCGAAAGCCCTTGCAGCCCTCGGTCTCGACGATGAGGATCGACGTGCCCTTGGCGCCCTGCGTGGGATCGGTCTTGCACACCACCAGCACCACGCCAGCGAGGTAGCCATTGGTGATGAAGGTCTTGGAGCCGTTGATGAGGTAGCCGCCGTCCTTCCCATCCTTCGTCTTCTCGGCGCGGGTGCGCACGCCCTGCAGGTCGGAGCCCGCGCCGGGCTCCGTCATGGCGATGGCGCCCACCAGGTACGGGAAGGCGTTGATGAAGCCGATCTCCACGTTGCTCAGCCCACCGAAGCCCTTGATGATCTGCGGCAGGAAGAAGCTCAGTCCGTACAGCGGCACGGTGATGCCCATGTAGACAAAGCCCAGCCCGATCACACGTGGGTTCAAGAGCGACTGCTTCCACGAGATCTTGTTGATCGACTCGCGGTTGCGGCGCTCCGAGTCGAGCGTCTGCTCCAGCCAGCTGCGCTCTTCGGTGGTGAGCCACTTGGCGTCCTTCGGGCCGTCGGGCAGGTACATCAGCACGAAGAAGGTCAGGATCAGCGAGGGAATCGCCTCGAGGATGAACAGCCACTGCCAGCCGTGCATGCCGCCGACGCCGTCCATGTTGAGGATGTAGCCCGAGATCGGCGAGCCGATGACGGTCGAGATCGGAATGGCGAACATGAACCAGCCCACGATGCGTGCGCGGTACGCC
>NZ_JBPJZI010000038.1:0-1255 GCF_051216395.1 Variovorax cryoconiti
ATGTGGAACGGCCGCTTCTTCAGCACTGCGATGAACTTGTTGAAGTCCCGCGGGTTCGGGATCAGCGTCATGTGCGAGCCCTGGCGGATCACCAGCAGGCACAGCGTCAGCGCGAAGATGTGATACAGCGGCAGCGCCGCAATGCTGTTGACCTTCGCGAAGTCGCCGGCGCGCGACAGCGCCGGCGTGAACCAGGCCTCGGCCTGCAGCGTTGCCGCGACGATGTTGCGATGAGTCAGCACCGCGCCCTTCGACAGGCCGGTCGTGCCGCCCGTGTACTGCAGGAATGCGATCGAATCGAGCGTGCTCTGATCGGGGCCCAGCGTGCGGCCGCGCCCCTCGGAGATTGCCTGGGTGAACGGCGTCACCGTGCGCCCATCGCTCAACGGCAACTTGTAGGCCGGCACGAGCTTCGCCAGGTGGCGCACCGCCACAGTGATCCACGCGCCATACAACCCACCCAGCAGGTCGCCCATCGAGGTCATGACCACGTGCTTCACGGGCTTGCGCTCGATCACCTTTTCAAGCGTCGCTGCAAAGTTCTCGAGGATGACGATGGCCGTCGCCCCGGAGTCCTTCAGCTGGTGTTCCAGCTCCCGAGCCGTGTACAGCGGATTGACGTTGACGCAGGTATAGCCCGCGCGCAGCACGCCGCACATGGTGACCGCGAACTGCGGAATGTTGGGCAGCATGATCGCCACGCGAGCACCGGGCTCGAGCCCGCGCGACTGCAGCCAGGCGCCCATCGCCTTCGACAGCGTGTCGAGCTCCCCGTAGGACATCCAGCGCTCCATGCAGACCGAGAACGGCCGGTCGGCATAGCGGCCGAAGGCCTCGTCGAACATGTGAGGCAATGAACGGTACTGCTCGGGATTGATTTCGTGCGGTACGCCGGCCGGATAGTTCTGTCGCGCGGATGTTGTCTGCATGCAAGCTCCTTTGGCGCGGATTGTGGGAGGCAGTGCGCCTCCGCCGCCAGCGGGCTTGTCCTAGGGAGCGGGCGTGTGCTGTCGCACGCGCGATAGCTGCGCGGCGACTAACAACCCTTCGAAAATTCAGGCCTTGCCCGATTCGCCCGGCAGCAGTACCCCAGCCTCGATGTCGCACTCGACCTTCAGCGACTCATACAACGGCGTGAAGTCGGGCGCCGTGAAATCGAACAGCTGCGCAAAGCTGTCGATCACGAAGTAGTTGGCCTGGTAGGTGTCGATCTTGTAGCGCGTGCGCATGGTGCGCAGCAGGTCCAGCGGCAGCC
>NZ_JBPJZI010000039.1:0-1254 GCF_051216395.1 Variovorax cryoconiti
GATGCTCCGCGCCATGCCCAAGGCCGAGCTGCATTGCCACCTGTTCGGCACGGTGCGCCACGAAACCTTCAAGCAGCTCAATCTGCGCGCCGGCTCGCCGCTGGCGGCCGACGAGATCGAGGGCTTCTACACGCGCGGCGAAAAACCGGTCGGCGTGCTGCGGGTGCTGCGCGCGCTCGACGCCCAGCTGGTACGCAGCGCCGGCGACCTTTACCAGCTCACGCTCGAATACCTGCAGGACGCGGCCTCGCACAACGTGCGCTACGCCGAGTTCTTCTGGAACCCGACCGGCACCGTGCACGAGTCGGGCATTGCCTATCCGCTCGCGCAAGGCGCCATCGTCCGAGCGATCCAGGACGCGCAGCAGGAGTTCGGCATCACCGGCCGCCTCATCGCCGCCATCGACCGCGAAGCCAGCCCCGAGGCGGCCGTGGAGATGGTCGAGTGGGTCAAGGCGCATCGCTGCGACGAGGTGATCGGCATCGGCATCGACTACCGCGAGGTCGACCGTCCGCCTGAACTGTTCACGCAGGCCTATGTCGATGCGAAGAAGGCAGGCCTGAAGACCACCGCGCACGCGGGCGAGTTCGGCATGCCCTGGACCAACGTGCGCACCGCGCTCGACGTGCTGCAGGTCGACCGCATCGACCACGGCTACACGGTGGTCGACCAGCCCGACTTCGCGCGCGAATGTGCTGATCGCGACGTGACCTTCACGGTGGTGCCGACCAACTCGTACTACCTGCGCACGTTGCCGCCCGAGCGATGGGCCATCGATCACCCGATCCGCCGCATGCCCGGCCTGGGCCTGCGCATCCACCCCAACACCGACGACCCGACGCTGCACAAGGTCACGCCCACGCAGGCCTGGCTGATGATGGTGCGCGACTTCGGCTTCGGCCTGGACGACCTGCGCGGCTTCATGCACAACGGCCTCGACGGCGCGTGGATCGACGACACGCAGCGCCGCGCATGGCGCACGCAGTGGAGCGATGAATTCGACACGCTGCGCGCCCGCCTCGACACTGAACCCGCCCCCACCATCCTCGAATGACCCACGCCATGAACACACCCCGCCGCCTGCTCCTTGCCGCCGCACTTTGCGCCGCGCTTCCCACCGCGGCCCTCGCGCAGGCATGGCCCGCTGCCAAGCCCATCACGCTGATCGTTCCCTACACGGCCGGCGGCAGCGTGGACGTGAATGCGCGCCTCGTCGCGCAGCGCCTCGGAGAACGCCTCAAGCAATCGGTGGTG